>MHAY01000028.1 GCA_001804705.1 Ignavibacteria bacterium RIFOXYC2_FULL_35_21 | reverse complement strand
CCTAATAAATATTATGTTCAACAACCTTTATTCAATTAAATAATGGTCAACGTATTTCAGGACAAGACAATTTATGATTTAAGAAGATTCTACGCTTTGCTCAGAATGACAAGGGAAATAAGAATGGTTGGGGTGATTCATTTGATGCTATTAATATATAATTTCTACGAGATAGAATTGTTATATAATTTCCTTTTCCCAACTCCCTAATCCCTAAACCCTATACCCTTTTTCAATTCAATTCTTATCGAAAAGTGATTTTTCATTATATTTGCTAAAATTTATATTGAACTATTCGTTTGGAGTATTAATGAACATTCTGGTTTGTATTTCAAGGGTTCCCGACACTGCTACGAGAATACTTGTGGGACCCGACGGCAAGACAATTGACACACAGGGTATTAAGTATGTCATCAGCCCTTATGATGAGTATGGGATTGAAGAAGGTTTGAGACTGAAAGAAAAGAACGGAGGCACTGTTACAGCCGTTACAGTAGGTGCAGAAGCCTCGACCGATATTTTAAGAACAGCACTTGCGATGTGTGTCGATAAGGCTGTTTTGATTAAAGCCGACACTCAAAAAGATTCTTTTTTTGTTGCTAAAAATATTGCTGAATATGCAAAAGAGTTGAATCCCGACATTATTTTTATGGGAAGGCAGTCAGTGGATTACGATTCACTGCAAATGCCGTCCATGCTCGGAGAATTTCTGGGGATTCCTTCTGTTTCGGTTGTTTCAAAGCTTGTGGTAGCCGATGGCAAAGCATCCGCAGAAAGGGACATCGAGGGTGGTAAGGAAATTGTCGAGTCATCACTCCCCTGCATCATCAGTTGTCAGAAAGGTTTGAATGAGCCGAGGTATCCGAAGCTTCCCGATATTATGAAAGCCAAATCGAAGCCAATCGAGATGAAAGAACCTGTGCAGACAGATGTGAAGGTAACTGTATTGGGTATGTCTATACCATTAAAGCAAAGGATTGGTAAAATTCTCAGCGACAGCGATGCTGATATTGATGAGCTGGTGCGTATGCTTCATGAAGATTCAAAAATAATATGATAATAATAGGAGATGAAATAAATGAATAAGATACTTGTATTTCTTGAAGGCCAGAAAAACACTTTGAAAAGAACATCCTGCGAAGCGATTTCGGCGGCTCGTACACTGTCGTCTGCCGCTGGTATTCCTTTTGCAGGGATTATTATTAACGGAAGTAAAGAGCATGTGAAATGTGCAGGTGAATACGGGATGGCTAATGTTATTAATGCGAAGCATGAACTGATGGAAACATATTCATCAACAGCCGCCGCAGCAATTTTGCACCAGGTAATTAAATCGGAAAATGTGGACGTCATACTTTTTGCAGGAAATGCGAAAGGGCTGGAACTCGCACCAAGGGTAGCGGCTAAGCTTGAGGCAGGATATATCGGCGATTGTGTTGGGTTGGGAATCGAGGATGGTTACATCATTGCAAAGAAACCGGTTTATGCAGGTAAAGCACAAATCACAGCTAAAGTAAATTCGGACATTAAAGTGTTTTCACTCAGGCCTAATGTATTCACAGCAACAAAATCGGGTGAATCAATAACAATGACAACAAAAGATTATGCACCGAATTTGTCAGAAGATGATAAGAAGGCTTTTGTTTCGGCATTGATGAAAAACGAAGGTAAGATGGATGTACTTGAAGCTGACATCATTGTTTCCGGAGGCAGAGGAATTAAAGGAGCGGAGAATTATAACCTGATTGAATCTCTTGCTTCGGCTTTTGGTGCGGCGGTCGGAGCATCGAGGGCAGTTGTGGATGCAGGCTGGAGGCCACACAGCGAGCAGGTAGGACAAACAGGAAAAACCGTTTCACCAAACCTTTATGTTGCATGCGGTATATCGGGAGCAGTACAGCATCTTGCAGGAATGTCAACATCAAAAGTCATAGTTGCAATCAATAAAGATAAAGATGCTCCGATATTCAAAGTGTGTGATTATGGTATTGTTGGCGATTTATTTACAGTTGTACCAAAGCTGGCTGAAAAGGTGAAACACCTAACTGGAAAATAAGAAATTGAAAAAAACCGACTGCAATATTTAAAATGAAATGCAGTCTTAAATATTAATATTTGATTGAATAAATTAAAAGTGATAGATGGATAAAGTTCAACTAGTTGTCCTTGGTTTATCGGCAAGTCCTGCGAGTAATAGTGCATATGCACTGATATTAAAGGAAGTGGACGGCAACCGCCGACTACCCATCATAATCGGTGCATTCGAAGCACAGGCAATAGCACTCGAAATGGAGGGTGTCGTTCCCCCAAGGCCTATGACACATGATTTACTAAAAAATGTCGTAGATTCTTTCGGTTCAAATCTGAGTGAAATATATGTGAATGAGCTTCGTGAAGGGACATTTTATGCAAAGCTGATATTCGATGATGGTGATTTGGAAATAGATGCCCGCCCGAGCGATGCAATAGCTCTTGCTGTGAGATACAATGCACCTATTTATGTGAAAAGTGAAATACTCGACGAAACAGGATTGATACCGCAGGGTGAAGAACCGGGAATTGACGAGAGCGATGAAGATGCATATCTCAGGAATCAGAAACAACAGCAGGTGGATAAGCACAGGCCCAGAACAAAGGCTGAACTGCTTCAGACCCAGCTCGAAAAAGCTGTGAAGGATGAGAACTACGAGAAAGCCGCACAACTCCGCGATGAGTTGAGGAAGATATTAGAAAGTTCGTAAATTAATTTTGATATTATAATAAAATGAATGAGCCTCAGGAAATAGAATCAAAGCTGAAAGAATTGATGCCTGAATTAATCGAGAAATTTCATATAGAAAAACTTGGTTATTTCAATAAGCCGATTGGTTGGGAATTTTTTGACCTTCAGGATTTATTAGAGACCCATTTAAAAAGGAAAATTGATTTGGTATCAATCAAAGCGTTGAAAGAACAAATAAGAGAATCCATTCTCAACCAAGTAAAATACGTATGAAGAAGAATCATAATTTTAGTCTGTTTCATTAAATTAATACACTAGACAGTTTTTCACCAACAAAAAATTTGTTAATTTTGCAATTTGATAATTTAGCCGGAGTAGCTCAGTTGGTTAGAGCATCGGAATCATAATCCGTGTGTCGGGGGTTCAACTCCCTCCTCCGGTACATAAAATAAATAATACCCGAAGTGTTGGAGCATCCCGATTCATATCGGGAGTGTCGGGGGTTCAACTCCCTCCTCCGGTACGGAAACTAATTATTTAGTTTCTCATTATTTATCAATTCCTTTTTATTATTTTCTTTTCCTTATTTAATAAATTTTGTTATATTAATATAACAGGGTTGGATTGAGTATATAAATTCATAATTATCAAGGCTCAAATTTCATATATGAAATCAAGGGTATTATTAATTTGTTGTATCTGTTTTTCAATGCAACTCTCCATTTTTTCGCAGAATCTTGAGAGAATCGGAGAAGATAAAATAATCACTGCCAGCGGCTCGTTCGGATTGAATTTCAGTTATTATGGGATATCGGGAATGGAAGCTCGTTACAGGCCTATTGATTATTCTTTGCTCGGTTCATTTACAGTTACAATTTTTGGTATTTCATTTCCTTTTTCAGCAACAATAAGCGAGCAGAACAGGAGTTTCATACAGCCTTTCAACCAATATGGTGTGAGTCCGAAATATAAATGGATTACAGCTCACGCAGGCTGGAGAAACCTGAACTATTCACCTTTCACATTGTCAGGACATACATTTCTTGGGGGGGGAATTGAACTGAATCCCAGCATTTTCAGATTGAGTGCGATGTATGGCAGATTCCTGAAAGCAACGACAGGTGATAGTTCAATTTCACATACAATCCATCCAACATTTGAGAGAAAAGGATATGCTGTCAAGTTGGGATTAGGAACTCAAACAGATTATTGCGATTTGATTTTTTTGAAAGCGGCTGATGACTTGAATTCAATAGATTCAACTTATTTGGATAAGATGGACTCATTGAATGTCCTCATTAAACCTGCTGAGAACATGGTAATGGGACTTACGAGCAGATTTTCTCCGTTTTCATTTTTGAGTTTTGATATTGACGGTGCGGCGAGTGTTTATACACTCGATACGAGAGCATCATCTATAAATGAATTTGATAGTACAGGTATATTGAAACAATTTAAAAGTATCTTCAATGTTCGAACATCAACCCAATTTACGACAGCATTTCAAACTGCAATAACGTTCAGAGGGCAAGGATTCAGCCTGAGACTGGCATACAAAAGAATAGACCCGGATTATAAGTCAATGGGAATTTATTATATGGAATCTGATGTCGAAAATGTTACCTTATCACCTTATATTTCTTTGTTCAACAATCTTTTGAGAGTCGGAGGAAGTATAGGCTTTCAGTGGGATAATTTGCTAAATACAAAATTGAATACATCACAAAGAGTAATAGGTTCGCTTGATTTATCGCACCAGCAGCAAACTTATGGTATTGATTTGAAATATTCGAGTTATGGAATTACGCAGACCCGAGGTTTAAACCCGGTTGTTGATAGTATTAAGGTTTCAAGAGTAAATCATAATTTCAATTCTGTTTTCAGATATACAATAGCAGGTGAATCTGCTGTTCATAATATTTTATTAATGGGTGGTTATCAAACATTGGTTGATTTGAATACAAAGACTGCAGGTAATACAGAGACACAGAATATTACAGGTACACTCACCTATCAAAGTGTATTAATTAAATCGGGAATCAGTTATGGAATAAATATCAATGCTGTTCAATCAACTATGGCAAATTCTAAGAGTCTGTTTATCGGGCCGATATTACAGTTAAATTGGACATTGAGTTCATTCGGTATTGGCGGTTCAATCGGGTACCAGATTCAGAATGTAAATGGTATAAGTACGGGAGCTACAACGACAGGAACGATTCAAAGTTCATATCGGTTGACAAATTCACATACATTGAGGTTTGATGTTAATTTAATTAATTCAACATTGACAGGAACGAATCCAAATTTTACAGAATACAGAAGCAGCGTGGGATATATGTACAACTTTTAATTTAATGCTGAATTTAAAATGCAAAATGTAGAATGCAAAATGTAGAATGTTAAATATAGAATAAAAGAATATTGAAATGTAATATTTATTATTCACTTTTCACTATTTACTATAAATTATTTTAATGGTGCTTTATGAAAAGAATCAATAAATCATACTTCGACAGGCTCAGTATGACAATTTCCGACAGGCTCAGTATGACAATTTCCAACAGGCTCAGTATGACAATTTCCGACAGGCTCAGTATGACATTAATAACTTTATTGATGTTGTTCCTGAATGTTGTCATAACATATAATGCTCTGGCACAGGATAATGTCATAATTGTAACAACAAACATTGTGCCTCCTTATTCACCTTATTATTCTGATTACTTTGAAGGGAAGAATAATACAATTATAACATTGCAAAATGTTGACCAGGTAACACATGAAATCAAGCTTGGCGGCATGATAAAAGGTGATAATGGTATTACTATTTCAACGAAACAAGGATATCAACCGCTGTCACCGATTATTTTGGGACCTAATCAAATAATGACATTGGTTGGGACCCTACTAAAACAATATATTGATGCTAAAGACCTTGATATAATGGGTATTGAAAAAGAGGTATTGATGAGAACTGCCTCTCTTCCGGAAGGTAATTATGAAATCTGTTACAGGGCTTATGATTATCATACTGGATTGCCACTTTCACAGGAAGCACCTGCAGGCTGTGCAAGCGTGCCGATTGCATACCCTGAACCACCTATATTGATTCAGCCTGCGAATGAGGATACACTTCAAAGTATAAGTGTTGCAAATCATGTGATTTTTACCTGGATTGGCTCTCCTACAGCACCATTGGGAACAAGATATAACTTGCAAATAGCTAAGATGGTCAATCCGGGAGATAATCCCAATGCTGTAATGTATGGAACAACCCAATTTTATTTTGACAAGCAATTGACAACGACTAATTATATTGCTTTCCCAAACGACCCGCCATTTCTCGATGGCGAGACTTATGCCTGGCGTGTTGTTGCCCGAGACCCGATGGGTAATATACCTTTTAAGAATAACGGAGTGAGCGAAGCCTGGAAATTCACATATAAGACAGGAGAAACTCCGGTTGTTGCTGATTCCACTCCATCAGCGACTGAAATAGGAATTGATATTATTATTCCTGTTTGCAAGGAAGTGAATACAAATTCAGAGACCCCCAAAATTGAGGTTAATAATCAGAAGAATTTTTATATTCTTTGGAAAAACAACACAGCAAAACAAAAGGACACAGCATATATTCAATATTTGGTTCACTTTATTAATTCTTCAAATGTTGATTTTAAACAATTTCAGGTTTTAAAAAATATTTCCTTGCAATTGCCAGAAGGTTCAGCTCAAGATGAAGCACTCGACACTATAAATGCCGATTATGCATATTTGAATTTGTTAAAAAATGTCAGTTCATTGTACTTCAGCAGTGGTAATACATATAAGTTTTTTGTTGAGGCATACAATTCATCAAATCAAAAGACTACAGAATCGAAAATGTGCGAGTTTACATATCTGGAAACTCCTGATACTGCAGATGTAAATAAAATGGTGTATAATATCACAGGCCAGCTTATGTACAGGTTCCAGGATTATGTTGATGAGTACCCGGTTAATTCACCGAATGTAAAACTGAAAAGATTGCTAATGATTCGGGATACTGTAACGAATGATATACTTGCAGACAGCATTGACGCGAATCTGTTTTACCCCGGACAGGGAACGAATGATTTCCTTGTTACTTTGAATGATGATGGTTCATTCAGCTATCCGCTGATAGCTAATAAGAATGGCGGCGACCTTAATAAAATTGTCAGCCATTGGGTACAGAAGAAGTATGGGAATTTGTTAACAATGACACAGATAAAAGGCAGATTATTTGAATATTATATGCTTCAAATAAATAATCCTTATTATCTTGAAATCAATAAAAAAATCGAGCTAAATGCCGATTCTATAAATATAGGAAAAATTGTAACTTATGTATGGAGTTACAAATTAAAATTTGAAGTCAGCAAAGGATATAATAAAGGAAATTTCAAGGACCTTAATCCTCAAAATGTGAAAGTTAATATTTACCGTATGGGAAGTAAGGCAGAAATACCTTATTATGAGGGAGAAATTAAAGTTGGTGACCAAAAAGTACAACTCTATCAAATGAAACAGGTGTCGCAGGGTAAAGTTGAAACTGTTATTGGCAGCGATGGCAAAGCCCATACTATTGTAACAATTGATAAATTGATAGTTAACTGGATGAATGGCGATAACTACCTGGTTGACCTGTGGCAGGAAGAGATTGTAAATGGACAGGTAAAAAAGAACTGGAGCGAATACTGGCTGACAACTCAAAAGTTTAAACCGAGTTATTTTGCATCTATTTTTAATATTTTAAATAATAGTTATAATTATAAAGTTGATAAAAAAGCTACAATAATATCTAATAATCCGCCGACAGCTTCGGTTTCAGGGCAGTTAGTTTCACGAGACCCGAGTGACCCTAAGGCAAATATAAAACCAATGAATTACAGACAGATTGGATTGATGGTAACATATTATGTCGAAGATAATAACGGGTATAAAACAATAATTGACCCATATCATGTTACAGAGGAAATCAATAAAAATAAGAGTGAGTCGGTAGGCGGAACGAATACAGGTAATCAAGGTGCAAAATTAGAAGCAGATTTGACAAAACCATTCGGTGACGGAAATACATTTTTAGCGACAACAACAACTGACGGCGAAGGTAAATTTGTTTTCAAGAATTTTGCGCATATTGATTCCATTGGCTCTTGGAACAGTTCCGGGAATTTCGGTTCCGGAAGCGGAGAATTTTGTAATGTTGCCGGATTTAACGGCAAACTTCACCGAACAGCGAGAGTTGTGGTTATTGATTATACAAAACAGTATATTTATAATCCCTCTGATGATATACCAATTCAGCCACTCGATTCGATAGATGTCGGCACACTCATAGCTTACAAAAGGACATACAGTCTATCGGTTGTTCCAAGAAAAAATCCGAAAAATTTAGAACAGAGTGAACCAGGTGGAGTGATTTATGGAAGCACAGTAAAAATCACAAGATGGGATAATTATGTTCAGGGCGAACAGTTCGTTGATAAACAAACCGGAGTTAAATTCTCAGGATTGTTTATGCATAATAAAAAAGTGAATTGGGATGATTTCAAAATTGAAATCAGAACAAGCGATACTGTCGGTGAAAATTCTTATCAAGCCAGGACAATTTACTTCCCTCGGGGATATGATGATTGGAAAAAGGATACAGCTTATGCTAATAATAAAGAAATAGATGAAGCATGGGAAGAATCACATTCACCGGGCGATTACACAGATGTTGACAAAGCGGCAAAGGCACAAGTTGCATGGCAAAATTATGAGAATCAGATGATGGCTAAAATTGCTGAGGTATATTACAGAAACGATTATGATTTTCTGTTTATCGAAGATTATCATCCTGTAAGTTTATCAATAAATGTATATCTTGAACCGAAGAAGCCGATTATATCGGGACGAGTATTGGATGCATCTAATGCCATGCGTAGCGTAAATTTTGGAATTGTAACTTTATATTCCGGAGTGGATAATAATGACGGTGATATGCAAATATACAACGGAACCGGAGGTGGTATTAGAGTAGTTGGAGAGACATTTAAGAATGGTTATTTCGTATTCAAGGATTTACCAGTAAAGAAATATTGGACAAATAAACCTTACAGATACAGATTGAAATTTAATTGCCCCGGCTATTATTTGTATGGTGCGACTAAATTGACGGGTTCAGTTGATACTGTGAATCAAAATGTCAGTAAAGAATGTATCCCACCAGTACCAAGTGCAGTAACTTTGAAGATGGGACAGCAGATGCATTTCCCTCAGGTATTGATGATGCCAAAGGGTACTGTTTACGGTTATGTTATTGATGAAACAGGGAAAGCGGTAGAATGTTATGTCAGGACTAAATATGGAAAGATGGTAAAGACGGAAGAAGCAACTTATCTGAAAGAATTTGACATAAAAAATTTGAATTATACTCCTTTGCTTCAATCGAATTACCAAAAGAGTGCTAAAAAGAAGTCTCTTAAGAAGTCAGATATGAAAATGGAGATGAAATTCGGGGCTGAGAAAGAGTTGAGTGATGAAACGACATTTATGCAAATGCAGACTTTACAATTGGCAGAATTAGGACAAAAGTTTACTGTGAAGATTCCTACCGGTGTTTCCGACACGTTATTTATTTTTCCTGTTGATTTGAAATATTTTAATGATACGATTGTTATTCCGGCATTGCAAAATTTGCCTAATGACACAACGAATTATTATTTGGGGAAAGTTGTTGTTAAGGAACGTAAACATAGGATATTGATTGATGTTTCAAATCAATATACGAAGCAACCGGTACCGAACTGCCGGGTAAGAATATTGGATTACGAGGATACTACTGATAATAATGGTATAGCAATTTTCGAATTTAAGAATGCATCACTAAAGAATTTCTGGCTAAAAATTGACCCTCCTGATACTTCTGATTTAATACCAATTAATACAGAAATACAGAATGAGGAATCGAAAGATTTCAAGGAATATAGTTTTATTTTGAAACCAGGGATGACCGTCAAAGGCAAGGTAACAGTTAATGGTAATCCGGTGCCATATGCAATGATATATGTATTGAACGGATATAATACAAACATAAGAAAAACTAAATCCGATGCAAATGGTGATTATATACTTAAAGGAATAAATCCTAATCTTGGATGGAAGAACATGAGTTCCTGGATAAATATGAGGTGTGTGCCACCTGAAGAAAATCCACCAAAGGATTCAGCAGGAAATATAAACTTGCCAGGTCAATTACCCGGAACAGTTATAGACCCGAAAATTGATTATCCGAATCTGACAGGACAGGAAAAAAAGATTGAATTTTCGAAAGGACAAAATTTTATATATGAATGTAATTTTGAATTGACAGAATTCACTGCAGCAAATCTGCAACGGCTTCATGGATTTCATATTAAAGTACATAAAATAGTAAGCAAGCCAAATGGCGATTATGAACTGAATGGATTGATAGACTTCAGCAAATCTGCAAATGCTTTTGAATTGCTCGATAGTTCCCAGTATGCCGGCTTGGGAGGACTGATTGTACGACCCGGTAAAGAAAATGTTGATGATAAGGGAAGACCTTATTTTGAAGCCGTGCCGGGAAATACAACATTCCCACTAACCCTGCCTTCTATGAAAGTCAGATTGAAAGGTTTACAACCTCCGCCTAATACGATAAATCTTGAATGGGGTAAAAAGACCTTTAACTATAACGTGCTTCTTTTGGCAGAAGGACAGGGGAATAATTATCTTAATGTGGTTAAGGAAAGTCTGATTGCAGGACATCTGAGTTCGAAGGCAAGAATAGTAGATAATTCATTCAACTTCCCGGGAAGTTATTTCAGGTTCCAGGATGACCAGTTCTATCTGGCTATCTCAAAAGAAAATGCTTATAATAAAATAATAACTTCTTTCGAAGATTGTATTGACCCTGCAAAATTTTCGATTATGTTTAATTTTTATAAACAAGGAACAAATTATTTTCTAACAAATGCAAATGGGACAGACCTTCAATTCAAGTTTCTTGAGTTTGATGCTGATTCGAAGATTGAAAAAAGCACACTGAATTCACAGGGAATAATATATTTACTCCCTCACGCCTGGTCTAATATCAGATTGGACCCTCAGAATCCGGCAACAACACTTGTGGAAGTAAATATACCAACGACTTCAATTACAAGTGAAGGAGTAGCCACTGGAGGGAAGATACCTAAACTTGAAATCAAATTTGAGGACTGGACTCTCGTAGCAAAGAATTGTGAAGTAAGCCCGGATGTTGGAGGAATCAAATCAATTGACAGTAAAATACTGACGGGAACACTTGATATACCAATCGGTGAATTTAATCTGCGACACGATTTTCTTTACATAGCAAAACCGAATGTGAGCAAATTGACATTGGGGGGAATATGTACTATGAATGTGCTGAATCCACAGTCTGCTCAATTCGGACTTGACCCGAAGTGTGGATTGGACCTTAAACCACATTATAAATTGATATTCATCGGTGACCCTGCAGCTACAGTTGCGGGATTACCGGGATTCTTTACAACATTAAAATTACAGGCAGTAAGTTTATTGAGCGATGGAGAGCAGATTGTTAGTTTTTCACCAAGTTGCGAGAAGATGTCGTTGTACGACATTGCTTTTTTCAAACCGCTGGCGATTTACTCTTATGCGGATATGTTTACGATAGACGGGTTGGTGGATTATGATATACCACGTGTACCTAATGGATTAACTTACAAATTGAAATTCACCAAACCAGGGAATAGTCTCAAGTTAGAAATGCTGCCGACTGATATAACATTTGATGCTCCCGGTTATGTGAAGTTTGAATCCAGGGCAAATTATAACCAACAGCTTATAAGCTTTCGCGACCTGAAACTTTATGGTACAGTCCGTGAACCGGGGAAATTGGATACGATATTTATAATTTTGAATAAGCATAAAATAAACCAACAAACAATAATCAGAATTGACAGAGACCCTGCTGTAGGTGACCAATTCATTGACCTCGGCGGCGAACAGGGCGGTAAATTCAGAGTTGACAGTTCAAGAATGGTTGTCAAGAACAATGACTGGGACGTGCTAAGACTGAAATTATATCCGGTGGGAAGTTTCTCCGAAAAAGGGTTTGGTGATAAACCTTTGAACCTTGCTGTTTATGGTGAAATAAAGACAGACGCAGATGTTAAGAATCAGAAAATAACAACATCGGGAACAAACACAGAGTTTGGCGATTTTACTATGACATTCGATTTACCGAACGCAAGGTTTATCGGAACATTGAATTTTGAGAATAAACAAATCGGAACAATTAAGATAAGCGGCTGTGCAGAAATTTGTATAGACCCTCACGGATTTTATTTTGCTGCAGCGGCTGAAGCTGAAGTTACTCCAATTGGAGTTTTTAGTGTAGGATTATTAATTGGCATCTATGATGCAGGTGGTAAACTTGGTGGAATCCCCCAAACGACATTGGACATGGTAACGAGTCATTCAATCGGAAAAGGACTGCCCTGCGCTTTTGAGAATGCAACAACATTTGCCGGATTTTTTGTTACGGGAAGGAAAAGCATACCGCAACTTACGTTCAATGAATCCATTAATTTGGTAATAGCAAGTGCATCGGTCAGTTTGGAAGTAGGTGTAGAAGCGGCAGCCTGGGCAAATTTCGCATCTCCGATAAGCTGTGGAGTATCAGTTCTACTGTATGCAGTAGCAGAGTTAAAGTTAGAGGCAATAACCTGCACTTCTTTGTATGCAAAAGCCGAAGCAATCATTAAGGGTCAATTTACTTACACTTATCCTGATGACATTGTTTTTGGAATCTGTGCCAGTATTAATATTTATGGAAAACTGGAACAGAAAATACCATATTTGGTCGGGTGTGACGGAACAATTTTTACGTTAGGAAGTGATACAGAACCGTTCATTAGTTTAAAAGCAGAGGTAGATATCGGCACAAATGGTGTAGATGTCAATATCGGTACAGGAAGCTGCAGTGATAATTGCAGTAGTGTGGTACAGTGAAGTTTTGAGTTTTAAGTGTTGAATGTTGAATGAATAAAAAATAATTGATAATTATTAAAATTAGTTTAGATAGGTATTAACAATGAAAATTTCTTTTTTAATATTATTAGCAATACTTTTGAGCTTTGATATTAGTTTTGCTCAGTTCGATTACCCATACGCAGTGCAGGGACCTGAGGGAATTTATATTATGTGTGGTAATAAAATTCCAAAAGATTTTGTTTATGAAGTGTTCCGTTCTGATGAAGGAAAAGATGAATGGATTTTATTGAAAGTGCTGTCCTTCAAACAGAATTATGATGCCTTTTATCAGGAACTCGTGAATGTAAATTCACATAATAATATTTATGAATTACCTGATGAAAGATTCAAACCGAATATATGGGATTTTATTATCAAAACCAATGATGTAGATTCGGTGCCGCTTTACGGCGGATTACCCATGTATCGTGAAGCACTTGGAACTGCTTTTTATGATATGGATGTTAAAAAAGGAAATTCTTATAAATATAAAATTGTTATATCAAAAACCAATTCGCCGGATAAGGAAAGTCTTACAAAGCCAATTAAATTTTCAACTTTTATACCAAATTTAAAGCTGAAAAGCTTCTATCAGAATGTTGAGGAAAACAGGATTTATCTGAGATATTATGCTTCAGAACATATCGGATTAATGAAAGTAAAAATTTTCAGATGCAATTATATGCAGACTGATTTTGTTGAAATATCTCCGTTTGCCGGATTTTCCAACAGACATGATAGTTTAATAATTGGAGTTATTGATACACTTGTCCATAAGAAAAATATTTATCAATACTATGCAGTTCCTTATGATTTATACGGTAATCCAGGTATTCCTTCCGATACAATCAGAATTATAAATCTAATTAATAAGGCTGAATCTTATATCAAAGCACTGCATACTGAGAGCATTGACAGCCTTAATTCAATTAGAATTCGCTGGAAATGTGATGTGCCTGAATTTTTAAGAACCATAGATATTTACAAAAGTGAAAATTATGATAAAGGTTACAGGCGTGTCGGAAGTGTCAGTCCGGGTGATACGCAATATGTGGACAACCAGGTGAATCCGATTGTAACTTATTTTTATTATTTGATTATTAATAATGCTTACGGACAAAGCATTCCGAGTTCGAGAATAACAGGTATGTTAGGACCTGTCCGCAAAGCTGAAGCACCCATGGAATTGGAAGCTGAATCAAAGAATGGTGTAGTGAAACTCAAATGGAGAAAACCAACCGCTGATACTCGTGGTTATTATGTCTTTCGTTCTGATATGAATCAAAATGATACTCTGACTCAAATCACAGATATTATTATAACAGACAGTCTGAACGTCGAATACAAAGATTCACTGAAAAACGTAAGAAGCATTTCTCTGGCTTATGCTGTTAAATCTGTTAATACAAGTTATGATATAAGTCCTTTATCAGAATTAGTATATATTTCTCCTGAAATAAAAATTACTCTTGAAAATCCGATAAATTTGAGAGCGAAATATAACTTCGGGAGTATTTTATTGACCTGGACTGATGTCGCAGAGTGGGATAAAAACATAATAGGATATAATTTATATAGAAAAATATTGAAAGCAGATGGTACTGATTCGACTGCATTTATTAGAATAAATGGTAAAGCAGAAGATAATTCTATGAATTACTATGATGATTCGACAGCAGAAGAAGGTGTGACATATTTATATTCAGTAGAATCATTTTCTGTCGGAGAAAGCAAAAGCTCATTGAGCGCTCCTGCTGTAATAGAAGTGCCGGTTTTCAGGCCGGTTTCAATTTCCAGTTTGAATGTTGCCCGAATAAATGATGGGGCCATGTTAAAATGGAACCGTACAATGCAGGAAAATATTAAAGAATATCGAATATACAGATTAACTCAAACAAAGGATGCGATTCTTGTTGCAACAATTCCGTTTGAAACCGAATCATATTTAGATAAAAATGCACCGATAGGTGAATCCTGCTTTTATGCTATCACCTGTGTGAATAACAAAAATAAGGAAAGCAAGATAGATGATTGGGTTGGAGCGGAGAAATGATAGAAAAAAATTTTTATATCAATTACAACAAGTCATGAAATTATGCAAATTTGTAAAAATATAGATTTCTATTTTCTATTAGGTGTATTATGAAAAAAATCTTTGAACTTCTAACATTCTTCTTACTAACTTTAATCGGGCTTAATGCCGAGTACACAAATTATGAAACTGCAATCGGCTTATTGATGAAAGCAGATAGCAAGGCCTTTCCGGAAGCAGACCAGGTGTTAGTCGAAAACACTAATGTTACTTTAGACGAGAAATGCCTCGATAACTCAATGCAGGAAACTTATAAAAAGGTTCTTACCGAAAGAGGCAAGCAATCAGGCAGTTATGCGGTTTTTTATTTTGACACAGACTATGACACTGTTTTAGTTAATCTTATTGAAATAATTAAACCAGACGGAACGTTGAATAAAATTGAGCATGAAAAAATTCTGAAACCTATGAGCCAGAGTGCATTTATGGGCTTTATGAATATTTATTCCGAAACAGGATGGCTTCTGATTGGTTTTATTCCAAACCTCAGCACAGGCGATATTATTCACACAATCCAAACAAGAGTTACTCATAAAGCAAGGATGGATAATAATTATTCTGATAGGATTTCAGTTGAAAATTATTCTCCATACCTTAAACAATATTATGAATTGAATGCTCCATCCGGGATAGAAATTTATGTACATGAGATAAACAAAAAAGATGGCTTGGTGAATTATAGTGCAAATGAAAATGACGGAAAAAAAATCTATAAATGGGATGTAGATATTTCACCGCAGATTATTTATGAGCCATACATGGAGCAATATGATAAATTTGCATATTATATCGTTTATACAACAATTAAAAGATGGAATGATATATCTAAGTGGTACTATAGTCTTGTTGCTCCTCATCTGTCAATAGATGATGCTATTAAAGATACAGTGAGAACTTTAATTAAGGACTGTAAAACAAAGGATGAAAAAATCAAAAAAATCTTTTATTGGGTAGCACCAAGTATCAGATATCTTGGAGTTGACAGAGAAAAAGGCAAGCCGGGTTTTGAGCCGCATGACGTTACTTACACATTTTCAACACGCGGAGGTGTATGCCGGGACAAATCAGCTTTACTTGTTTCGATGTTCCGGGAAGCGGGCATCCCTTCAGACCCGATTTTGATTGCGGCAGGTTATCAGTTGAATCCTGTTGCACCTGTGATTATGTTCAACCATGCAGTTGTAGTTAGTTATGATGAGAAAGGGCAGCCGGAATATTTCTTCGACCCAACGGCAGAAACAACAAAAGACTTTTTCCCGCAGTATGAGGAAGATTGTTCATATATAATTGCTTCGGAAAAAGGTGACGACTTGAAACTTGTCCCGGTATCCAAACCCTCAAGAAATAATACTGCAATTAATATTTCAATAACTGTTAATAATAATTTATCTGCCGATGGTAAGATAACAGGTAAGTTTTCAGGATTAAGCGACAGCTACATCCGGAGTTCATTAATGAATATGACACCGCAAAAAATCAAGGAATTAGTTGAAGAGACAGTAACTGATATGCATCCTTTGGCGGAAGTAATAGATTTTGTTGTAAGCGACCCGAAAGATAAATCGAAAGATATTGAATTTTCTGCAAACTTCAGTATTCCGAATTATATTAACAAAGACAAAAATCAGGTTTATATACCATTCGAAGCATCAAAATTCTCATTGGCTTCAACAATTGACTATTCATTGGGGGCTTTCCAGCTCAGCGAAAGGAAATATCCTTTTAAACTTCCGGGTACATTCAGTATTGATATCACCGAGGAACTCAAGGTGCCATTTCAATTGAATGAGATGTCAATGCCAAGAGTGCCTGAATTGAATTATGAGGGATTTAAATTAACGCAGGAGACAAAATTGTTGGAAGACAATACGAACTTATTGAGCAAAACAAGTTTTTCTTCGGAAAAAATCCATTTCACACAGGGAGAATTTATTCCTGTGAGAGCAAAGTTGTCATTTATGGAACAATTGGAACAACTCTATATTATCGGTGGTATAAAAGAAGTAAGTCAATAGTCGTTAGTCATAAGGAGAAAAAATTATGAAAAAATATGCAAAACTGATATTAATTTGTTACATCTTTTGCCTGAATTTCATTTATGCACAGGATGATTTTACTAAATACACACAGGATATACCCGGGCTGGATGATTACCCGGAAGCCTCTGCCATTAATGTTTATACAGACGTTAGAATAACTGTCAATGCTGATAAAAGCTATACTTATGATGTTTTTTACGTTAAAAAGATATTAAATTACAAGGGCAAGAAAGAATATTCCGATGTAAAAATCCAATATGATGCAAACTACGATTCGGTAGAAATCGGAGATTGTTTTACAATTAATGTTAAAGGTGAAAAAGAAGCACTTCCGAAGGAGGCATTACACAATACAGAAAGCTATATGTCAGTAGCATCACCTGATTATATCAACATGAAGGAATGGGTGATTAACTTTCCTGATGTGGATCCCGGAGCTTTCATTTTTCTGAAATATAAAAGGACAAATACCCGCCGTGATTTCATTGAAGGCGTCGAGCATCTGGCAGAGTATAATCCATATTTAATCAAGAATTTCACGATTGTATCGCCCAAATCAATTCCCATTTATTTTGATTTTAAAAAAGATTATCCCAATCTGAAATTTTCGCAGAAATCAGAAGGGCGGAATATTGTTTATTCATGGAAAATTGAAAAAACAAGCTGCATACTCGAGGAAAATGACAGCCCTTCATTTTTAATCATCGGTTGTCCTATTGCTTATTCATCATCAAAAGACTGGCAGGAAATGATGTCTGTGGAATTTAAAAAGCTTCAATCGGGAATTTCGGTAAATCAGGAAATTCGAACATTGACCGATGAAATAACAAAAGGCAAAGAACAGCCTAAAGACAAGCTTTTTGCAATTTATAATTATATAGCCGATAATTTTATTCTAAAGTATATTATACTCGAGGATATGGATTTCACACCTCAGCCGGTTGAAAAAGTGCTTGCTCAAAAATTCGGCAGTTCCCGGGAATTAACTTGTCTATTCTTATCAATGGCTAAAGCCGCAGGCATAAATAATTGTGAACCCACTATCGCACTTGACGAAAATAACCGTTTCTACGATTCACAAATGAAAATACCGGCAAGGCAATTCTTTCGACAACTTCTGGTATATTTTAATGGTATGTTGATTTCTGTCGGTTCGAACGATATGCCTTTTGGCTTTACAGGACTTGAAAATTGCAATATAATTATAGGAAAAGATAAACCTGTAATAGAAAAATATTTGTTCCCACAAATTGCATTAAAAACTAAAATTATAAAAATTAAAATAAATGAAAATAAAGATGCGGCACTTGACTTTTCTACGCTCTATTATGGCTCGGCAGACAACCTCCTTAGGAGTGAATTCAGGAATGAAACCGAGCAGAAACGCAAAATTTGGTTTTCTGAAAATATTGGAGAAAAAAACCTGACAATTACAGATGGGCCATATTTCGATAATATTGAAAATCTTGATAAGCCGCTTTCAATCAGATTTAAAGCAGATGTTCAGAATTTTTATGTGGAACAGGATGATTATATATATTTTGAACTACCGCAAGTCTCTTTGCCAATAACCATCACAGATAAGGAGCGTAAAAATCCTTTGCAAATTTTTGAAAATTTTAAGACAAAGGAGGAGTATTATTTTATAAATATTCCGCCCGGATATAAGGTTGTGAAACCATCTTCAAAAATCATGGAAGTTTTGAAAATCGGGAATGAAAATGTTTTGTATAGTGTTGATTTCCAGGAAGCAAATCAACAATTAATGTTAACAAGGGAAGTGGTAATTCCTCAGATGCTTGTACAGCCGGGTGATTTTACCAAGTTAAAGGATTTTATTACGAAGATTCATTCTCCTTTAAATATGATGATTTTTCTCAAGAAATCATCTTGAAATAAAAAGATTAATTAAAAAAAGTAGATAAAACATTAATTAGGAAAGTTAAAAAAAATATAAAGAATTCATCTAAAAAGATGCTCAAAAAAATGGAATGAGAGCTGAATACGATTTTTCAGATTCAGTTCCCAATTGGTTTGCAGCCCAAATGAAAAGGCAGGAACATTTAATATCACTTGAACCTGATGTATATAAAGTTTTTAATACATCAGTGCAAGTAAATACTGTTTTAAAAGCAATTATTTCAGCTTACACAAAAAAGAAAAGAGTTAAATCAGCTTAGATTTGAAATTGACATTAATAAGCCAGTTCCACTATAATGTAGAATTGGCTTTTTTTAATTTGGGTTAAATGTATTTTGCGAGTTTAATCCCCCCTTCAATAATCTCAGGATGACCTTTTTTTATCAATTGTATAAACAATTAAAAATATCATTTATAATTCTTTGCCAACAATATTTATGAAATATAATTACCATATTATAATGTCATAAATTGTCATTTTGAGCGAAGTCGAAGAATTTTTATTGTAAATTTCTACGGAGTTTATCTTGAACATAGCGAAAGGCTCAATGTGTCATTTCATTCAGGAAATGATATAATCCCTACGGGATAAGAGTGGTAAGGGTAATTCACTGTTACCGAAATTTAATCGCTACGCGATAATTTTTTTTAATTACCTTTTATCTTCTATTTCCAAATTTCTATTTCCAATCAACATTCATAATTCAACATTCATAATTCATAATTAACTTTTATACTAAGGTTTCTGCCTATATTAAACACACCGCGCCTTCCGGTTACTAAATTTTCGGCAGTGTATTTCAGCCTGCTCAGATGGTCCTGGTATGCTTTATCGAAAATGTTATTAAGTGTGATAAAAATTTTCAATAATGTTTTTCCACTTTGGTTTGCTATGCTTCCTCCAACACCAAAATTAAAAATTAAATAATCGTTTGTATATGTTTCTGTTTTGTATGCGTTGAAAAACTCATCCTGAGCAAAATGATAATCTCCTTCTATATAGATGTACCCTTCCATTATTGCCAATCCCAAATCCTCCATTCGTAATTCGTAATTCGTAATTCGTAATTGGGACAGGAGTCGTGGTGCGGGAATAAATGGAAGGTATTTACTGCTGTCCGGCTGTCCTGTTTGTCTTGCCCTTACAATTGAGAATGAATTTTCGAAGTGAAGCCAATCCAAAGGGTGAGGATGAATGTCAATATTCAGCTCTCCTCCATATAAATATGAATTACCCTGAACAAATTTATAAGCGGGGACAGGGTCTTTCAAGTCAGGTATGCTGTCCTGACCTAAACTATTATACAATTTTTGGGTGAAAATATAATTCTCAATATTATTATAAAACAAACTCAATCTCGCTGATAAATGCTCGATGTTATAATCAAAGCCTAAATCTATCTGCGATGAGAATTCAGGTTTTAAGCCGTTATTTCCTATTTCATAACGAAAAGTTCCTTCATGGAGGCCATTCGAACCAAGTTCTGCAATATTCGGCGAACGAAAACCACGCGATAAATTTAATTTGGTTGAAAAATTATTATTTAAAATATAAGATAAACCAATGCTTCCTGAAAGTCCCTTAAATGTATTTTTGAACGGAGAAAATTTAATTTGATTAGTTGGACTTTCAGTAAAAGAACTATCTTCAGCATAGTAAAGCCCTTTTGAATTTAAATTACGTATGTCATATCGTATGCCCAAACTCAAATTAACATCTCCAAATTCTCTCTCAAACAGAAAAAAAGCACCAATATCAAAAAGATTGTAAGACGGCACTAAGGCATCAGTCCCATTATTATGATTTGACTGGAACATTCCACTTATACCTACTGTGGGCATCCATCCGCTATTTGTATTCATCATATATTTTGAAGAATATGTTAAAGTATTTAATTCCATTGATAATTCCGTTTCTTCTTCGTTAAACGCGTTAGCAAACTCGTTACGCAAATTTTGCTGATAACCGAGATTAAATTCCATAATTGAATTATCGAAATATATACGTGAATTATTTGAAATTCCATAATGCTTTATATTCTGCTTTGGCACAAATAAATCATAGCTTGTTAGTTCATCCTGATTCACTGTTTCATCAGTTATTTCAGTATTATTAACGACTTCTCTTGTGAAATTTCCAAGGCTGTCCCTTGCACCTTCAACCATACCGACATTTAAAGTAAACAAGCTCAAATCAAAATGAGTATATCCCCATTTCCCGTTTAATCCGATGCGTCCATCAGCATCAATTTCATTGAAACCGGAATTAAAAACCCTGCCGTCATACCGATTCTGATAATTCCCGGCTAATTTTCCGCTACCTCTGAGAGACCAAACAAAATTATCAATGTTACCTTCATTTGAAATTGATGCACCCATTAATCCGTTGTTCGTTTGATAATTTAGTATTACGTTGCTTTTCACTTCACCTTCAGGTAAAGGACTTGATGGGATAAGGTTCACCACACCCGCAATTGCGTCAGAGCCATACATCAGGCTTCCGGGGCCCTTCAATAATTCGACATGGTTAACAGTATTTTCATCAATTTCAATACCATGCTCATCACCCCACTGCTGTCCTTCCTGGCGAACACCATCGTTTATGACAACTACCCTGTTATAACCCAAACCTCTTATTATTGGTTTAGAAATTGATGCCCCGGTGGTTATTTGTGATACACCCGGCTCTTTAGCAATCGCATCAAACAGGTTTGTTGAAGAACCTTCTCTAATAGCTTTCTCATCAATACTTGAAAGAGCAAGCGGATTTTTATTAATAACCTTACTACCTGATGCACCCGTAACGACAACTTCGTGCAATTCTACTACTTCTTCGGTTAATGTTGCATCAAGTTTTGTATTGTCTTTAATTGAAATCCAATTAGATTGTTTCATATATCCAAGGTACCTGAACTCAACAAGGAAAGTTCCCTCAGGTAAATTATTAAATGAGTAATTCCCTTCCGAATTAGTACCTGCACTTCGTTTCAGGTCATGAATGTAAACAGTGCAATGCGATATGGGTTTACCGGTAGTGTCGGTTACTTTCCCTGAAAGGCTATTATTTGCTGATGCGTTTGTTAACATAAATAAAAACATGCTAATTATAAATATTAGTAATAATTTATTTTTAATCATTTTTTTTGCCTCATAATTTTAATTCATGATAAAAGATATTTAATAACAAACAGTAAATTTTGGTTTACTGTTATCAAGTCAAGCGTAAGATAAGAACAGGAATTCACCTGTCGTTCTAAATGTTATTATTATGATATTATTTAAATTTTTCTATGTAAACAGCAAGAAAGGAGGAGCCCTGGTGTTATAGTTTGTAGGGTAAATTCGGAATAAACTGATGATTAAACAGCTAATGATTCCAATAATTGATAAAATTAAATTCTGAGAATATTCAGTTAATATAAATGCATTGTTAAATTGCAAAAGGAATAAGCAAATTAAACATTCACTTTGATTAGTAATGTTTGAATGTTTTATATTAAAAGAAGCAATTTGTTCAGGATTTTCCGAATTTGAATAATTTGCAGGATTGAAATGATGCGAATGATAATGCCATACTGAAAGGAAACTCAGGTTCAAATAAAAAATAATTAAGAAAAGAGAAATGATACTAACTCTTTCTTTATTTCTTGCAATATTATTTAATATGCTTAACATTCAAACAAAATTTTAATCAATTTTATACATATAGGAATAAATTATTTTAGACTTCGATTCAGAATTCAGCATTTTATAAAAATTTTTACTGCAATTCAACACTTAACTCCCAACACTCAAAACTTTAAATTCAGCATTCAGAATTCAAAATTCATAATTAATTATTCCCGTTCTGCAATGTCTCAAAATACTTTCTGATTAATTCTTCATAATCTTTGGTGTAGCCTTCCTGAATTGAACGGAGAAGGTCTTGCATAGCTTTTGTCCTGCCTTCCTGGGATTTCAAATCAATCTCGCCGGGAGATTGCCTACTAAATTCTTTACCGGTTTTGGATTCCCTGGTTTTTTCATAATCCCTGTCGTGTATGGATTTGGTTGCATCGAGAAGTCTTGACAAAATTCTCTCCTGCCTTTTCAAAGTATTCTCATTTATATTACTCGATTTCATGTCTGTTACTACTTCTTTCATTTCTTGTGCAATTTTTTCAAGGTCGCCAAGTGTTTTTCTGTCAGTCTGTGGATTTTGTTTTTGCTCTCTCGCTAATTCTTCGAGTGTTTTCTGTGCTTTTCCCTGTTCACCGGCTATTCTGCCCATTCTTGCCTGCTCTTCGGGTGTCATCTTCCCGCGTTCACCCATCTGCTGCATAGCTTGATTAATAGATTGCTGCTGGCTTGCAAGCTGTTGTAACCTTTGCGAAAAGCTTCCTTGTCCTTGACCCATTCCCTGGCCTTCACCACTGCCACCGGGATTGTTGCAGCTACCGGAGCCTTGCATCTGCGAAAGCATAGACTGCATCTGAATAATTGCATTATTCATCGCCGCCATGGATCTCCCTTGCTCTTGGGCAGAAGCCAGAGTCTGCATTTCAGATAGCTTGCTGATTGAATTTCTCATTGAATTTAAAGCATCTCCGATTTCCTTACCCATTTCAGGTGTAACGGCAAATGATTTCTGAGAGAGTTCCATAAGGCTGTTAGCTATATTAGCCAGAGCTTCCTGCATATCAGATTGCTCCTGTGCATACTTTGGAAGCTGAGTAGAATTATAATCAGCAGACGATGTTTTCGATTTTAATTGCTCTTGTTTCTTGGACAGTTCAAGCATATTCGAAATTGCTTTCTGCATCTTGCGGATTGCTTCTTTTGTAACTTTGCTTTCCATTTCCTGCTTCAGCTTTTTCATTTGCTTGGCAAATTTTTGTAGTTTCTGCGAAGCAGAACTTTGAGATTTCTGTGCCTTGCTGAACTGACCCTGCTCCATTGATTCCTGTGCTTCCTGCATATCCTGGGAAGTTTCATTCTGGCTAAGCTCCTGCTCTGCCTTATTGAGTTCATCGAGCGGCATGTCATCGCCGATTTCTTTCATCAATTTTTCGAGGTCTTTTAGTTCCTCGCCAATATCTTTCAAATCTTTTTTCAACTCATTCTGTTGTTTTGCAAGGTCATTTCTTTTTTTCTCATCCGATGGATTTGTATTACTAAGTTTTTTCTGTAAATCTTCCTGTTTGTTTTGCAATTCCTCTGCCCTTTTTGTGAGAGCATCTACCTTCTGCTCCGCCTGTAATCTTTTAAGAATCTTAATAGTTCTCTCAATGCTCTTTCGGAAATTCTCTTCATTGAACTTAGCCTCCTCCATAGCCTTCTGAAGTTGTTCCTTCGGAATAGATTCAAGCATCTGCTGCATTCTTTCCTGGAGTTTTCTAAGTTCAGGAGAATTTACTTCATTGAGCAGTTTCTGTAGTTCCAAATATTTTGCGAGTGTTTCAGGTGAAAGTGCATTATTTTCCTGCAATTGTTTTGTTACCTGCTCCATATTCTTTTGCACATCCGAAAGTTTCTGCTGAATTGCTTCCTGCTTCTTTTGAATGTCCTGAAGGCTTTTCTTTTCTTTCCAATCCATCTCTTTTTTGCCTTCATTCTTGAGAATCTCTTTATTCAATTCATCCATATCTTTCTTTACATCTTCTGCCTGCTTAAGAACATTCTGCAAGTCTTTCTGAAGCTTATCCTGAGATTTATCTGCATCTTTAAGCACTTCATCGAGTGAAGGAAGCCTGACAGATAAAGTCTGTGTCCTCGCTGACTTAGGCCCTGAAACAATATCATTATCATAAACTTCAAGATAGAACTCATACCTGTCTTCAGGAGCAATATTTATCTTATTCAGATTCCACAAATAAGGTATGTCCGCTGTATTCTCATTCGACAGCATAGGTATATTGATTGAAGAAAACTTCTGTTCAGGCTGCGCATATTGCGATTCAACCATCCTGTAGAACAGTTTCAATCCGGAAAATCCATAATCATCAGATATTGAAACTCTGATTGGCAAGAGTGCTTCATCTGTTACCTGAATATCCGTTGTCGGAGATATTAACGATATTGAAGGATAATCATCATTCAAAGCAACTATGCTGTATTTAATCGGCTCTGAATTATACTCTCTGTTTCTATCTTTTATCCTGATGTAATAATTCCCATTTCTCGATACCCGAAAACTACCATAAGCCTTTTTCCCATCTGTCTTCATGGATACAAAGCTTGTATCAATCTTAACTTTACCTGTCACACTGAGCGAAGTCGAAGGATTTTTCACTTCGGTTTCAATTGCACTGAGCATTGTCGAAGGTTCATTCTCAATTACAATCAAAGCCGATGACAATTCTTTATTCGACAGAATCTGCAAGCTTACAACTGAGCCTTTCAGAGCCGCAATATCTGCACTCTGTTCATCCAGTGTTCTGGCAGAAAGCTTCGTATATGAAGGATAAATCAGCTTCCCTATCATTGAACGAATCGAAGGCTTATCAACTACATCAATTGTGCCTTCTTCGGTTTTGACTGATGTATTGAGCCAGGGTGATTCTGCATAGAACACTACTGACTGCCTGATAGAAGTTATTTCATATTGAAATACACCAACAGAATCAGACCTCAAAGTATATGTATCATAAGTTTCCTGCTGTTTTTCGCGAATATATAAAATTACTTTTTCGGGTGCCGTACCTTTTGAAGTTACGGTTATTATTACATTTGTACCTCTGATAACTGATGCCTTTTCGGGTTTAATTGAAAGCGTAAATGGTGCAGGTGGCAAAAATGATTCATTAAAATTCAGAACTCTATAAAAAGCTGCTCCGAGCGATGAATGAAAAATTCCAAGCGATAAAATTGTGATTACAAAAGCAGCTAAGAAATATAGAAGAGATTTTTTTGTTTCCTTTCTATTTATAATTACGGTGAAATCTTTATTTGCTGCATCCTCAGAAATATTCCCAAATGCCGCAACTGCAAGTTCAGGCGATGTCCCTGATTTCTTTGTTAAATTCTTGATTAATTGAATTCCATTGCATAATCTGTCTTTAAGTTCCGGGTACGCATTTCCGATTCTCAGAGCAATATTTTCAATTCCCGGTTTTTTAATTCCTAAAAGTCTCAAAAGTGAGCCATTCAATAAAATCGAGCCTGCAATAATTGATAGAATCAGAAGTAATCCGATAAGAATAGTACGGAATACCTCATCTCCATTAGCAATCATCTCAACTACGGAAACAAACAGTATTAAAATCATCAGCAATGACAAGGTTTTCAAAAAGCCCGACATAAACAAGCTTATAGTCTCCTTGCTTCTTACTGCAAAAATCCTATTTAATATCTGATTATATTTTAAATTATAATTTTCCATCACCGAAACTCGTAATTCATAATTCGTAATTCGTAATTAATTTGTTAGCGCCCACACTACCACATTAGTTCCCATCTTAAAGGCTGCATCTCTTATTTGCTCCGTGTCTTTATATATATCAGGGTCAACCCATCCGTCACCCAAATTGGATTCATAAGAATAAAAAACACAAAGTCTGCCATTATAGAAAAGTCCGAATCCCTGAGGTGCTTTATCGTCATGCTCGTGAACCTTCGGAAGGCCTTTAGGAAATTTGAAATGGCAGGAATAAATACCGTGACTGAATGGTATCTCTGCAAAATCCTGCTCGGGAAATACTTTTTTCATCTCTTTGCGAATGTATTCATTCAATCCATAGTCATCATCAATATATAAGAATCCGCCGTTTTGCAGATATGACCTAAGCTTCTGAGATTCGGTATTTGTAAAATTCACATTGCCATGACCCGTTAAATAAATAACAGGGTATGCAAAAAGATTATCGGAGGCAAGGTCAACAAATTCATAAACCGGGTCAATCGGAAGATTGGTATTTTGTGCAATAAATTTCAGTAAATTCGGTTCGCTTGTCTGGTCATTATACCAGTCGCCACCACCCGAATATTTAACTCTTGCAATACGAAATTTACTTTCTGTTTTTTGAGCAATTAAATCAGAATGAAAACAGATATAACTTATTAATACTAATAATATTAATAATTTTATTTTATATTTTATCGAGAATTTACTCATAATCTATTTATATTAAATATCTTATTATATATTCTCCCCCTCTATAAGGAGGTGGTTATGGGGTGTGTAATTAACTAAAAGAACACACCAATAATTTCTTCTCTTCCTTCTCAAATTTATCATATCCAATTAAGGAAATAATTTGTTCTTTAATGATGATTTTAGGAAAACTCTTTTTCAGTTTTTCAATCTCCTCTGACAAATCTCCACCCTTGAAAAGAACAATTTTTCCATTTTGTTTAAGCAAATTCTTCGTCCATCTTACAATTTGTTCGGCATCAGAAACAGCACGAGCAAAAACAAAATCAAAATACGAATTATACTCTTTTTTATTAGCAAGGTCTTCTACCCTTGCGTTCATTGCTTTTATATATTTATTACCTGTATGCTTTGCCAGCATATCCGTAATTTTAATCTTCTTCCCGATTGAATCCACCAGCAACATTCTTGCTTCCGGATTCGCTATTGAAACCGGTATCCCCGGCAATCCTCCTCCTGTGCCTAAGTCAAGGCATCTCGACTTTAATGGCAGATTCACATATTTCAAAACCGAAAGGGAATGGAGTATATGATTTTCGAGAACATTCTCTACATCTTTGCGTGAAATCAGATTCACCTTCTCATTCCAATAAACAAGCTCATCCCTGTATCTTTCAATCTGTCTAATCTGTTCTTTGCTTAGAACAATCCCGTTAGCCGAGCAAATCGTCCAGAATTCAACAATATCCATCCACTTCTTTCGATTGTATGCTTTAAACAATTTATAAAACGTTCTTACTGGTTAAAGATTTTTTCAGCCCCCTTTTTCAAAGGGGGATTAAGGGGTTTTCTTTTGAATGATTCAAATAAGCAATCGCCATTCTTCTCAATCATTATCTGCACATTGAACCGTGCTGCCCTTCTCTGTAGGGCTCTTGATTCATTGCTCAATCAAACCGAATCAGATTGGGAAGCAATAATCATTGATGACGGAAGTACTGACAACACGAAAGAAATTATTACTAATTATTTAGAACAAAATCAAAACATCAAATATTTCTACCATGACAATCATGGCTCAGGCTATTCAAAGAATGAAGGACTGAAGCTTAGTTCGGGGAAATATGTTACATTTCTCGATTCAGATGATGAATACATGCCTGAACATCTTGCATTAAGAAAAAAAATATTATTAGAAAATCCATCTCTCGAATTAATTTTTGGAGGAGCAAAAATCATTGGCAATCCTTACGTTCCGGACATTGAAAATCAGTGTAAACAAATTCATCTTGATAATTGCATCATAGGAGGAACATTATTTATCAAAAGAGAATCAGCTATGCGAATCGGAGGAATTGCAGATATGAGATTCGGTGAGGATTACGAATTCTATCAAAAAGCATTAAAAAACAATTTCAGAATAATGAAAACCGAAGAACAGACCTACGTTTATCACAGGGATGGAGAGGATTCATTGTGTGATAGTATAATTCAAATATAATTTTGTTAAGTTTAATATATTCCTTACTTTTGAATCAAATATCATATATTATAAATAATTACACGTATAAAAAAAAATCAATATATGGATAAATTTGAATGGGATATAAACAAAGATAAAAATAATCTTGTGAAACATAGTGTAAGTTTTGATGAAGCAAAGACAGTTTTTTTTGATATTTATGCATTTATTTTTAATGATAAAAAACATTCGTTGAATGAAATAAGAAAATTAATAATTGGATACTCGAATATTAATAGATTATTAATTGTATCCTTCACTTTAAGAAATAATAAAATAAGAATAATTAGTTCCCGTTTAGCAAATAAAAAAGAGAGAAGAAAACATGAAGAATTCATCAAAAAAAGAATTCATGAACAATAATGATGATGATTTGCTACCCCACTATGATTTTGATTATAGCAAGGCGCAACCAAATATTTACGCAACATATCTAACTGAACAAGCCGGATATGTTAAGCTTCTTCCTGATGTTAGAAAAGTATTTAAAAGCTCTGAAGATGTTAATAATGTTTTAAGAGCAATAATAAAAGTTCTACCACGGCATAGAAAAAAATCTACTAAGACTGTTTAAAAATAGTACCAAAATTAGAGTTCTTAAAAACAATTTCAGAATTATGAAAACCGAAGAGCAGACCTACATTTATCACGGGGATGGAGATGATTCGTTGTGTTTTCGTTTTAATAAAAAATAAATTTATAAATTTCTTTTCTTTCATTGAAATATTAGTTAAATTTAAAATAAAAAATCATTGTTTGTAAGGCAATAAAATGAAAAACTTATTATTCCTTTTCATCGGTATTTTGCTTTTTTCAAGTTGTAACAATAACAATTCCGTAAATAACCAACAAGGTAAGCAAAAAATATCTTTTTCAAATTTGCAAGTTGGTCAGGAAAGTAAATATATATATTTAAAAGGTGAAGATTACAGAAATCCAGATAGTTCAAAATTCCGATATTATAAAGATACCCTTATTGTTCAAGTTGTAGATAAAAATGATAGTGGATACACAATAAAAGAATTCCTTTCTCCTTACTCCGAAGTATTTAATGGTGGCATCGGACCAAATTATAATTCAATTATTTATTATACTGTAAGGATTGAAAATGATACTATTTTTTTTATTTCTGATACATATTACCTGCATTCTTATTTATTAGGTGTTTACTATATGAATCCTTTTATCTTGTCTGCTAATGACTTTTTTGACCAATATATCAATATATTTGGTTGGAAAACAGACCTGCCATATAAAGAAAATTATAGACAGGGATATACTGAGAACTATGAATTATTTAGTGAAATGTATGATAGATTGAACATTATAGTAAATAATGGGCCTATGGCACGTGATGGTGGAGGGAAAACATATGTTTATTCTTTAAAGTATGGAATTGTAAAAACATCACAATATAGCTGGTGGTGGAGTAATGGCGATGGATGGGATCTTCTTGGAAAATAAATTTATGAACTTTCTTTTCTTTGATTGAAATAGTTATTTGACTAATGGTAACACTGTAATTTCGTTCTTGAATTTAATAAAATCATTAGGATTGTTTGTCAATATTTTTTTCACATCGTTCACTAACATGGTTGCAACAATGTTGCAATCGAATACTAATTTCCCGATTATCTTGTATTGCTCTATCAACTCAAACCATTTTTCAAATGATTCCCTGCTTTCGTATAGAATTTTAAATTGATTTATGTAGATATTGATTCCCTTTAATGCGTTTTCAAAATTTGAGGTAACTGTTACAAATTTTGCATACTCTCTTATTGTTTGTGTACTAATAACAATATTGTGAGATTTGGACAAATCAATTAGTGTTTTTAATGTAAGTTCATTGAAAGGTGATTTCCAATCATTTGAATATATTAAAATGTTTGTATCAATAAAAAGCTTGTCCATCAAGTTCCACGGTCAGTATCAGAATACAAGAATTCTCTGTCATATCTTTCATTTTCATCTCTCACTTTAAAATCAAAAGTAATCCACTTGGAAAAATCCAGCTTTTTATTTTCATCATCTTTCTGAGAATTAGTAGTTTTTTCAAGCTCTTTTTCAGGTACTCTCCAGAATTTACCAAACTTGATTCCTTTAATTTTATGTTGTCTGAGCCAGGTATAAACCGTTGTCTTTTCTACCATTAGCCGTTCAGCAACCTGTTCCGGTGTTAAATATTTTTCCATAACAAAACTAAACAATAATAAACAATACTCAACAAAAATAAAGAATAATAATGAATAATACAATATAATAATGATGAAATAAAAGGGGTAATTCATGAATTACCCCTACAAATTCAAAAATCATCATTTAAACTCTATCGGTGTCTCGACTGTTACGTCAACACAGCGGCAGTAGTACCTGCCTTCAGGTGAATTGTTGTGCATATTTATTGATTATACTGCCCGTTGCCTTGCTTTTGGAAAAGCCTCGATTACAGCCCTCAAAGCGTTGTTAACGTCTTCTGATGTTTTGAAATATTTGTGAACATCATCTGTTAATTTGACATATCCATTCTTCTCAGTAGCTTTACGTGCATATTTTCCACGAGTACCGGTGCTGTAATCGAAATCATATTCTTTTCTCATAAAATTATCTGGAACTTTCTTTTTATGTTGATTCTTCATAACTTTTTTCCATAAAATAATTGGGGTAATTCATGAATTACCCCTACATTTTCAAAAATAATTATTTAAACTCTATTGGTGTCTCCACTGTTACGTCCACACGGCGGCAATAGTACCTGCCTTCGGGTGAATTGTTGTCATATAGAAAATCGTTTGCTCCGATTCCGGTAATCGTCTTTTTATCCGAATGGAGTGTATTCGCTACTCCTTGTGCCCTCTGTTGTGATAAAGTTAAATTATAATCCGCTTCACCCATCCTGTCAGTATAGCCCATAACTTTAACATTCGATTCAGGCTTGATGTAGCTTTGAATAATGTCCAGAACTTTTGTATTGAAATAAGTCAGCTTGGTTTCATCAAATGTGAAAAGTATAAGGCTGAAGCGGTCAATCAGCTTATCGGCAAATAATTCCCTTCGTTTCTTTTGCAAAGTAATAACTTCGACAGGAAGTGATTTCACCTGCGATTCAAACATCTGTCCCGTATTATCATGTACTATTAGCTGGTACTCAAGCGGGTCCTGAGTCTTTGGAATGCTCTTTTCATCATTTGCAAAAATCCAGTCCGTCTCTTTTGGCATCGCATTATCACCTTCAAATGTTTTCAAGGTTTTTCCTTTCTGCTTTGCCAGTAGTGTCCAGCTTCGCAGAGGGGCTTCGCCTCTATAATCAGTCCTGAAACGGACTGACGGAGGATTCGTTACCCTGAGTGTATCAACAGTAATCACAGGAGCGATAATTTCCATTGTATTTGAAAGTATCTCAACTCTTCGATTTTCCACTACCCCATCTTCCTTCTGAGGATTAGATGGTTCATTGGGCAGATTACGCGGATTCAATCTTATCCGTTCAGGGTCAATTCCCCATACGCTCGTCAGGTAAGCCTTAACAGCCTCTGCCCTTTTCTTTGAAAGTTCGATGTTATTCTTTTCTTTTCCTTCATTTGAATTGCATCCATCGAGAACAATCTTTGCATCGGGATACATCAACATTCTTTTGCCGACAATATTCATTAAATGATAATATGTTTCGAGTGCATTAAAATCATGGAACTGCTCAACTTTGGCAGTTGCAGTCTGCTCTTTTGTGATTCGCCTGTATCTGTCAGGTATTACAGAAGAATTTTCATCAAAAAAAACATAAGTAAGTAGCGGGTGCATTCTCGTTGATAAAAATTCTTCAACCTTAACCTGAACAACAGGTGCTTCCACTCCCTCACGGTCAACACCCGTTGCATTGACATCAGCGGCAAGATGAGGCACTTTCTTAATGTCAGTAATGGTGTCAAATCTTGGTTTGGGAATTGGCGAATATTTAAGTGCCAATCCAAACCTAAGCATATTGACTTTCCATGTTGAATCCTTTATTTCCGGAAGTAATCCATAAGTATAGAAAATCTCAGGTGCGAGAATCCAGCTTCCATCACTATTCAACGGGAGTTCATAACTTAATCCGGCAAGAAGAGATAATTTAAAAGGAGAAAAATTACTAATATTGCCTGAGCTATCAAGTCTTCTCCTGGAATCATTTTCAAAAGTACCAATTTCCGGTATAATTAAATCCTCATGATGACTAAAAGATTTCTTTAATGAAAAAGGAATGAATTGTAAACCCGCATGTACAAGAAATCTGTCAAAGAATCTGTAGTTGATAGTAGGTTCAATAGCAATGTCAGCCAATTTTGTTTCCAGAGTGTGTCTAATCAGACCCAATGTATCACGTCCAAATACATTTACTATCTCATTCTCATCTCTTGAGAATTTCCCATCCCTTGTTAAATACCCGGCTCTAATCCCAAGAAACAAATTATCTTGCAAAGGATATTCATAAAGCAATCCAACCATAAACCCCGTACCGGAACCATTAGTAAAATCCTGGCAGCAAGAGGCTACACCCGGTAGTGATTGGAACTCCGAAGGATGCTGATTCAAATTGAAACTGCCGAAAATCCCGAACCTTTGATAATCGTGCTGCTTCTTCAAAGGAATGAGAGGATTATCGGTTAACTGTGAGTAAACAGATGAGTAAGCTAAGGCTGATATAATCAGTATGAAAAACAAATAAGAAGTGGCACTGTTAATTAATTTAACAACCCCCTTGCCCCCTTTATTAAGGGGGAATTTATCGGATATGTTGAAATTCTTTTTCATTTTCTCACCTCCATAATTTTGCTGATAACTTTTGTCTCAGTCTTCAGTGTCAGATAGTAAACTCCGGAAGGTATTTCAATTGTCTCGAAATCGAGTCTGTATGAACCCTTTTCATAATTTTCATCAATAAATTTTTTGATTACTTGTCCTAATATATTTGAAATAATCAGTTGTGTCTGACCGCTTTCAGCAAGTGAAAATTCAATTGTCGCTTTGCTTTCAACCGGATTAGGCATAAACATCAGGCTTGTCGGAACACCTTCATAGTTATATAATCTTGTAATACTATCTGCTATGCATAGATTATCAAGTCTGAATTCAGAACTGAACAAAGAATCAGGTATCGAACAATCAGTCCACTCAAATAAGCTGAGGTTTAATGATGTTTGTGGTGCATTACCAAGAGTCGCTATAAAATCAAGATAAATTAATGTATCCGTTGCTCCTCTGGTACCCGTAAAATCAAGTGTCCTGTTCGGTTGTCCTGCAGGCGGCATTATTCCCTGCGGTGTCGAATCTGTTGGTACAAGAAGCGTTTTATTAAAATTAATCACTGCATGAAAGTTTCTCACATTACATGTATCGAGGTATTGAGAATTTCTGATGTAAAGAGGTATTCTAACACTCTCACCCGGTTCTGCATGTATAGGATTTTGTGGCAAAGCAATTTCGGCAGAAGGATAAATCACTGTAATAGTAATTGGCGGAGAAGTATTAAAACATCCGTTCGTATCTCTAACAGTAACTGTATATTGTCCCGGATTTCTCACGACTATGGTTTGGGTTGTTTCATTTGTTGTTGACCATAGGTAAGAGTCATATCCCAAATTCCCTGCATCCAAAGTAACACTGTCGCAGGAACAGAATGTCGTGGGACCCAATGCTGTTATAACAGGCTGAGGCAGTGGATTAACGGTAATTACTATAGTATCAATATCCACACATCCGTTAGCATCAGTCATTGTGCAAATATATGTTGTAGTAACAGCAGGAGTGGCTTGTGGATATTCACTATTAGGATTATCCAAGCCTGTCGGCGGAGTCCATGAAAAAGTATATTGTGGTGTACCACCGCTTGAAGTATTTCCAAGCATTGTATTTGTTCCATAACATATAGCCTTGTCCAATCCAACGTCAAGAACAGGAAGAGGATAAACTGTTACGGTAACAGCATCCTGACCCGTACATCCGTTACCATCAGTAACTAGAACCGTATAGGTAGTTGTAACCAATGGATTCGCAGTCGGCATTGCAACATCAGTAGCACTCAACCCCGTTGGAGGCGACCACGAATAAGTATAATTGCCATCCCCCCCACTTGCCAAACCTCCAATCTGGGTACTTGAACCAAGACATATTCCAACATCCGTTCCTGCATTTGCAGTAGGTGTGGGATAGACATTTACAGTTACAGTTTCAACATCAGTAAAGCATCCGTCTGCTGATGTGCCTGTTACAGTATAAGTAGTTGTTACCAGTGGATTAACCGTTATACTTGCATTTGTAGATGTAAATCCCGGGGGATTCGATGTCCAGCTATATGTAGCGGCACCTGATGCAGTAATTGTAGCCGTACCACCCGGGCATACAGATTGAATACGTGGTCCTGCAGTAACATTTATCTGTCCAGTCGGGCAGGTCCTGCATGTCGTCGTCTGATAATAAACACCCTTCATTGCCCATGAATAGCAATCCGATTGACCAGGTGAAACAACAAAATTCACATTGGTTTGATTCTTAGATATATTAGTATTGACTACAGTTGAGTTCCAAAATAACCTGGGTACATTATTTGGGGTTCCATTAACAGTCAAAATCCAAGGAACAGTAATTGTTGCCTGCATATCGGAAACAATTGAAAATGCTTGTGCAAAGGTCGCATTGGCACATGCATTAAAACCACCAAGTGTTTGGTTACTATTTGGACCTGTTGAAGTTATTATACCATCATAAATAACGAAGCTTCCTTCATAAACCGCAAGCTTGTCTTTATAAATAATCATTAGTGTCAAGCCATCGGTTTCATATCTTGAAGTGTTAACATTAACAGAATAATTTCCATTACCTGTGATTAAATTAGTAACATCTGCTCTGAAACATCGTGTTCCTATTTCAGACCAGCATTTTGTACCTGCTTGGCCTGCAAGAATAGCCGGTATATTTTGATTTTGACTCTGAGGATTAATTATCGTAACAATCCCCGACGCAGGTGAACCTGCAGAGTAAGATACTGTCCACCATATATATGCACTTTCAATAGTAAAGCAATTTGCTGGCAGTTCAGAAATATTTATCGTTACCGGCAATGTATTCCCTGCATGAGCAGGACATCTGGCTGTTACCTGAACTGATTTCATAACATAATTCAAGCCGCAATCGGAGCGGTTGAAAACAGCATTGTTTAGCTGAGGATAGAGAAGCATGGGCAAAGCTCCAAGCAGCAGTATTATGAGTATTAACCTTTTCATGGCTCTCCTCAATTTTATTAATAATAAAAGAATTTTTCTTTCAAATCAAAGAGCTGTTTTGATTACAAACTTTTGTAGAGACACAGAATTCTGTGTCCCTACTTATAAATAAAATTTCGGTATTGCTAAATTGGTAAACAAACCATTTAAAATGAAGTTTAATCATATTAATGACATACTTCGACAGGCTCAGTAAGACAAACAGTGTTGTCACTCTGAGTTTATCGAAGAGTGATTAGAAAATGTATATATTTTAGCAATACCAAAATTTATACCTAACCAACAATATAAAATGATTCATATAATTAAGGTTAAACTTAATTAAAAAAAGGATTGAGAGCAAATAATATTTTTTTTTTATTTCCGGGAATATCTTTGTTATTCTTCGACAGGCTGTTAAAGAAACATTGAATGTATGTAAGATGAATAGGCACTATTTTTTAAATAGTGGGATAAAATAACCACCACATATCGGGATTTATCCCCTAATAAAAATAAGTGACTAAAGTCAAATTTAAACGAAAATTAAACTCCCCGCTATCTAAAGATAGAGGCTATTCATTGTGGATTTAAATATAATCTATTTCTCCGTCACTTTCTTCTTAATAACAGCCACACCAACTGACAGCCTTCTCGATATATCAGGCCTGCTCTTGTAAAAAATATTCTTATTTCCAATTACCATAATTGTAGAGCCGCCGCCGTCGAGGTTCATTGCATTATATGCACCAACCTGTCTCATAATACTTGCCAGTTCTTTAAGGTTTGCTCCAATCTTTCCTTCGCTTTTACTTGAGGTTTCAATTGCTACCAGATAAACCTTGCTTCGTGACTTGTCTGTTCCTATCGCAGTTCGCGATAATTGTTTACCTATAAATCGCCGGCCTTTTGAACCTTCCATATAAGCTTCATGCCTTGCCAAGCCATTTCTGACAAGCCGGGGAGTTCCCGAAACAGAATTATAAAATTTAATATCCTGTTTAACATTAGTTGAAAATTTCACAAACAATGTATCTTTTGATTGTGGGATTTTATTTAAAGGAAAATCCATTCCGAAAGAAATAATACATCCGTTATCTGGCATTGGTACTATTCCTGTGTCAATCGAAGTAACGACACATCTCCACTCTTTATTGACAAGAGGTTTATCAATATATCTTAAAGTTATCTTCTTCAATGAATGTTCAATTTTCGAAAGTCTGTTTGCAATAGTCAAGTCATATTTTAATGCAACTGTGTCAAATGGAATTTCTGTAGTATCATTAAATAATGTATCCTGCAAGGCAGACTCGATTGCTGTTTCAAACGCCGCCATCAAAGCTTTATCTAATTCTCTCTTAGTAATGTATGGAATTGTATCGCCGCCGAACTTGTTGTACATTACAACTCCGAGAGAATCTAATCTACGGTTAACATTGCTAATATTAAATTTAGAAACTCCCTTTTTATACACAATACCATCCATGAAAAAATTGTCAATCGTCAAACGCGAGTATTCATCGAAGAAGCCACTGCTCCATTTCTTGTGAGTTTTCATTTCGACCACTTCCCCGTCAACAATAGTTGGGCCAATAGGAGTATTGCTATATGCACGCCAGAAATTTCCATTCACACCACCAAACGTTATGCTGTGGTTTGTTGAATCATATTTTCTAATCATGTCATGAAGTTTTTCCAGTTCAAATGTAAGATTCTTCCCTTTCAATACTGCCACATCAACATTCGGATTTGTTAAATCTGCTTCGAGAACATGTACCGAGTGTTTCAACTTCCCTTTAACAAAATAAATATGTTTATATTTTACACCATCGGACAGGATTGAATCTGTGGCTACGTTAATCGAAAACTTAGTGCTGTACCTTGTTCTTCCCCTCTTACTTTTGGATTTACTTTTCGTTGATTTTTTGGCTGGTTTCTTTATAGCAGGTTTTTTCTTTGTAACAACTTTCTTTTTTGCAGTAACTTTTGCAAAAAGTTCAAATTGTTGAAATGAAATTACATCTGTCGTAATGAGAAAAGAAATCAGAAGCAGTAAAACCGCCGCTTTAAGAAAATATTTCCTGATTTTTATTTTATTTCCGTATTCCTTATTCAACCTGTCTCAAAATAAATTATTCATCCTATAACAAATATAATTGAATTTGCTTTTACCTGAAAATTTCAATGATTATTTTAGTGTTTATATTTTATGTTTGTATTAATAATATTTAAGTTAAAAATCAAAGTCATTCTGAATGAAACGAAGTGGAATGAAGAATCTAAAAATGTTGATTTGAAGAATAGTGAGATTCTTCACTTCGTTAAGAATGACATTAGGAAATTTGAATTTTACATTTTTCATTATCAATTATATATTACGGAGTTAACATGAGTTACCAAACCATCATTTTTGAAAAAAAAGAGAACTATGTTGTAATCACACTCAATCGCCCTGACAAGCTGAATGCACTAAACAAACAAATGTTCGACGACTTAGACGATGCATTCCAAAAAATAGAATTAGACCGTGATGTACATGGTTTAATCCTAACAGGTTCGGGTGAGAAAGCATTTGCCGCAGGTGCCGATATTAAAGAACTGCATGAGTCGGATGACCGCTCAGGCAAATTATTTTCAGAGTACGGTTCTAAGGTTATGAAACGACTTGCAGAATTGAGAATACCCACCATTGCCGCAATTAACGGTTTCGCACTCGGCGGCGGCTGTGAGCTGACACTTGCCTGCCAGATGAGATTCGCTTCCGAAAATGCGAAGATGGGACAGCCGGAAGTTAATCTCGGCATCATTCCCGGATATGGCGGTACACAGAGACTAACACGTATTGTGGGAAAGGCAAAAGCAATGGAATTGATATTATCAGCTAACATGCTCAATGCAGAGCAAGCAGAAAAAATAGGTCTCGTCAATGCTGTATATAAACCTGAAGAACTGCTCCCCAAAACAGAAGAATTTATGAAGCTGATTCTCACAAAAGGTCCGCTTGCTGTATCCGCCGCAGTAGAATGTATCAACGCCGCCGAAGAGCTATCACCACTTGAAGGATTGGCATTCGAATCCCGCAAATTCGGTGAAGTCTGCGGCACTGCCGACTTCAAGGAAGGAACGTCTGCGTTCTTAGAGAAAAGGAAGGCGGATTTTAAAGGGAAGTGAGGGAAAACTTATAGTAAAAACATAAAATAAATTTCTAAATTAATTCAGAATGGAATTCATTATGAGTAATCTATCAGAAGATGCACAAAAACTATTAGAATTATTACCTGAAACAGGTAGAATACTAAATAGGACGGCAATGAATATAACTGGTTGGGATTTTGAAAGAGTTAAAAAAGCAAAGTTTGAACTCAGAGAATCTGGATTAGTTGAGATAAAACCATCATTTGGCGGACCATTTGGAAAAATTCATAAAAAAGGGATAAAAAAAACTAAAAGTATAATAATATCTTTATCTGAAAAAGAATTATATGAACCATTTAAAAATTGGATTTTAGAAGAGTTCAGACCTAGTGATTTAGTTAAAGAAAGAGATCTTTTTGATGTGATTATATCTGCTGATAAAAGACCAAAAGAAAAAAGAAGATGGGACATACCAGATTTGATAAGTATTTCATTTGTTAAATACCGTTATACACCAGAATTAAACTTTAATACTATATCTTTTGAAGTAAAACGAAAAAAATCAGCTTTTGAATTGAATGGAATTTTTGAGGCAATATCTCATTCAAAATATGGTAAATATACTTATTATTGTTTCGAATGGCCTGAAGATGATGATTTTTATGATAATATTGATTATCAAAGGATAGAGCAAGAAGCTCAAATACATGGTATTGGATTAATACAGTTATGGTTTAAAGATAAAGATAAAAAGTATATTGATGGAGATATAATTTTAGAAGCAAAAGAATTAGGATATGATCCTGAAATTTTAAGTCAATTTATTGAAAAATTTTTCCCAAATGAAATCAAAGATAGATTACTTCGTATGACTAATTCTTATTAATAATATTAACAGTCCAAAAAATAATATAAGGATTTATTATTTTTCAATAAATTACTGGGATGATTAAATTTTTTTCTTAATTTTATTCTAAAATTGATTTTCATATATTTTAAAATATCATTTTATTTTATAAATCTTTTTTTGGCTCTTGAAATATATGCTAATTCTGAACCCTCTGTTTTCAATTCAGCTTCTAAAAGTTCTATTTTATTTTCTTTTAATTTATAAAAAGATTGAATGATTTTACTAAATCTTAATCTTGGTAAATTTTCTAAAATTTCTGCTCCAATCATTAAAATTATTTTTAGCGTAGAGTTTTCTGTTTTTAGTCTATGCAATCGTAATGCTTCTTCATATTTAAATAATCTCCATTCTAATTCATCCTCTATTTCATTGATTGGTCTTATGTCATTTGAGAGACAATTAATAAAATGTTTTAAACCTTTTAAAAAACCTATTGAAGTTTCATCATTTTTAAAATTAAATATTTCTTCCCAAGGGCATTGATCCGATGGTAAAGGAATTTTGTTATAAAAAATGTTAATTATTTTTTGCTTTTTTGTCTCATATCCTTCAAATTCATTGAACTTTTGAATAATTGGAGTAGAATTAAAATGATTTGTATAATTAAAATAAATAGACTCTTCTCTTATTGCTAAATTATGAGCATATACAATTAAATCATTATCAAAAACAATTGGTTGTTTTCTTCTTGCAAAGAAATTTGCTATATCTTGCATTTTCTCAGAACTAAATTCAGTATTTGAATACAATTGCTGTGATTCACTTTTTGATTTTGAATAATGTAAGATACTATCACTCAATGCATGACTTATTTGTCTACATTCTTCTATTTTTTCATCTTGTAATTCTAAATAAGTTGGAGCATCCATAATGATTTTATCATTTTCAATTAAATAATCCAATTCCTTATTGAGATATTCTAAATATTCTGGTAACCCTCCGTGTTTAATTTTTTCATAAAGGTTATGATAGAATGAAAATATTACCAAATCTTTATAAGTTCTAACTTTTTTATAAGGATATTCCTTTTGAACTTCATATTTAAAATCCTTTAGCCCGATAATATATAATTTATCAAAAAATAATAAATCTTTTTTAAGATCTTCTATTAATAATGTATGTAATCCTCTAACACCAATTAATTGCTTCATATTGTTCACTAATAAATAAAATTGCTTATAATTTGATTTCAAAGGTATAAATTAATTTATTTTCTCAAATTATTAATATTTTTTTTAGTAAACAATTTTTATCTATTTCCTTTTTGCCAATATCAATGACAAAACCTATTCAAAACCGTTTGTGGTGCTGAGGTGATAAGATATAGATACAGGAAGATTATTAATAATTTATTCTTTCCTGCTGTCCGGACCTTCCTTCCTCTGCATCAATTAATTGTTTGATTTGAGGCTCAATTTTAGGAATCTGATTTTCGGCTATGTCCCAAACAATTTCAATATCAACACCAAAATAGTCGTGGATCAGTACATCTCTGAAACCTGCCATTTCTTTCCATGGAATTGCTTGGTATTTTGATTTGAACTCAACAGATAATTTTTTGGATGCTTCACCAATGATTTCAAAACTCCTGATTACTGCTCTTTGTAAAACACCATCTTTGGAAAATGTTAAAAAGTCAATTCCTGATGTTTGCTTTAAAATAAATTCGATTTCATCAAAGATATGCTTTGTGATTTCTACATTAGAAGGAGACATACTCTACTCCACTCATAATGTGTTCTCTCAAATATGGGCTAAGAGATTCTTCTGTTATAAGCTCGATTTTTCGTTCGAGAAGTTCGCTGAGAAAGAAAGACAGGTGTATAAAGTTATCATAATTCTTTTTTCCAATGTCAAACTTAATTATAAAATCAATATCACTTTTATCATTATTTTCATTGCGTACAAAAGAACCGAATAAGCCAATTCTTTGAATACCATACTCATGGAATTTCTGCTTATTCATACTTATTAATTCCAATATTTCTCTTTTACTATTTACTTTCATTATTCATAAATGATTAGAAAGATAAATCAATTTAAATAATTTTTCTTTAATATAAAACAGTTTGAGTAACTATTAATGTAAACAGATTTTTTATCTTTTCAACAACTTCTACAGTCAAAAACCATTTCAAAACCGTTTGTGGTGCTGAGGTAAGAAGGAATTAGTATAATTAATGATTAATAATGCTCTTTGCAGGAAATTATAATAATTGATGTAACGGTTACTTTGTAAACCAATCGGTGTTCTTCATCTATACGTCTTGACCAATAACCTTTTAAATCTGCTTTCAATGGCTCTGGTTTACCTAATCCTTCAAAAGGATTTTTTATAGTTTCTACGATTAGTTTTCCTAATTTCTTTTGTTTCTTTTTGTCTGTATTTCCCCATTCAAGAAATTCCTCGAATGAATCCTTCTGAAATAAGATATTCCTCATAATACCTTTTCAAATTCTTCGATTGGAACTTCAATCAGATTCTTTCCTTCTTCCACATCCTTTATACGCTGCAAGAGAATTTCTTTATTTTTAGGCGAACGAAGCAGATACTCAGTTTCATCAAAATCCATAATAGAAATCTCAATTTCTTTTCCCTTAAAGGTATCTTTGACGGATTGAAAAAAATCGAAATTCAATTCATCTGCATTTATCTGATATGTAGCGTGCATAATTTAGTTCCTATAATTAATTTAATTTTTATAAATCACGATATAGAAAAATTAATATTTTAATTCCGTTTATAAAAACTGAATTTTCCAAAACAACCGCAAAACCTATTCAAAACCGTTTGTGGTGCTGAGGTGATAAGGAAAAGATAAACTTTATAAAATATTTCTTGCTTTTTCTTGTCTTGTTTACTAAATTTGCAATCAACAAGTAAATCCTTGCAGGTGGGGCTCCGTATGGTTCCTCGTAAATAGCTTGCAAGGTATTGTTGTTTTTATGCGAACAATTCGCTTTCCTCGATAATTTTCGATTTTATCAAATTATAGTAATTGTTTGTGGTGCTGAAGTGAGAAGAATTTATTATATCTCACTTAGAATCTGATTAATATTATTTTTCAAATCCATTATTTGAGTTTCGATAATAGTCCATACTATGCTTAAATCAACACCGAAATAGTCATGGATTATTCTGTTACGGAATCCTCTGATTCTTTGCCAATTTATTTCTGTGTATTTATTTTTCAAAACTAGTGGTAAGAGTTTGACAGCTTCCCCAATAATTTCAAAATTTCTGATAACAGCATCAATAGTCTTTTTATCATTTACAAATTCTTCATAAGTAATTTTTTCTGTATAGGTAATGATGCTTTCAGCAGCTTCAAATATATCTTCGAGAACAAGTTTGGGAGTGCGTTTAGACATATACTAAATCTTTTTCAATTTCAGCAAAATACTTTGGCTTTATACCATTTTTTGAAACAAGGTCAACTTTTCTTTTCAAAAGTGATTCCAGTTCATCGGCAAGGTCAATAAATTCAACACCAATTGTCTTGTCAAACTCAACAAGTACATCTATATCACTTGTATCATTAAAATCATCTCTGCATACAGAACCGAACAAACCGATATATTTAAGACTGTACTTATTGCAAAGATAGTCTTTATAAGACTTAAATATTTTCGATATGTTCTCCTTTTCGCTCATAATTCAAATTTAAAAAATTATTTGATTTTATGTCTCAAATATTTCTTTTGATAAGCCTGATTGTTTTATGATTGATTTTAATGTGCCGCTCATCAATTCTTTGTGATTCGGTACAGGAACTGTTATACTGGTATTTTCAAATTTCTTCTGCATTATAATATGACTGCCTCTTTGGCGAATCCGTTCAAAACCATTAAGCATAAGAATTTTACAAACTTCTTCACCTGAGAGGACTTTGAGCTTACCCAAAGCTAACCTCGAATTTGGATATCAAAATTTCAGGTTTATACCTTCTTTTAATTTCTTCCTGAGTTGCAGTTTCAAGAAAAAGTTCTACAGCTTCACGCAGATTAGCTTTAGCCTCTTCTATAGTGTAGCCCTGACTTGCAATATCGAATTCAGGACAATTTGCAACATACATATCTTTTTCTTTTTCGAGTATTGCAGTATATAGAGGTTTCATCTTTATCTCCAAATTTTTTATTTAAAGTCGGAATTTCTGATTTATTATTGCAATCAAAAATTAAATTTCAATGTTAAAACAAGGGCAGATTTGGAATCTGCCCCTACATTTAAAATTCTACATTATGCATTTTGAATTAATCAAGCAGCCGTTTCTCTCCTTCCAGGTCTCGATAAGGCTTGACATCTTGAACCATTTCGACAACTCCCTGGTATTCGCCTTTTTCATTACGTACTGCATAATATGAAATGTGAACGAACATGCTCTCGAAATTAATCCAGAACGAAGCCTGGTCACGCTTACCCGTCTTCATTTCCTCGATGATTTGATTAACAAGATGAACACTTTTCTGAGGATGGCACTGCTGTACTGTCCTGCCGATTACTGATAGTGTACGTGTGAATATTTTCTTTTCATAAATCTTATTAAAGTATCTAACTCTGTTGTCTGCATCAACAAACGACAATTCAACCGGAATTGAATCGAGCATATTTGTCATTATCTCAGTTGATATGGCTGAAAGAAGGTCAATCCTCTGCCCTGTCTGTTTCTCAAAAGTATTGATTTGCACGACATACCTTTCATAGGCACCTGCACCTGCAGTTTCACTCTCGATTTTGATGAACTCATTGTAAAGATATGTTTCATCCTCAGGAGTGATTACATGTTTACCCATCGGGTAAAGAATATCATTTTCCTTCCAGATGTGGCTCTTGGTTAGCTCCTCATATCCGGCTACCAGATTAGCAAATTCGGTAATAAATTTTCCTGACTTCTCAATATCATTAATGGATTCTTTAAGTTTATCGAGGTATTCACGCTCCATCTGGTGCTCCTGGAGCATGACGCCGATAGGTCCCTGTGGCGGTAACCCTCTTTCGAGAAGTAATGGAAAATATATTTTCTCTTCTTTCATGTTATGACATTTGTCGCCATAATCATCAAGAAATTCAATAAGTGTTTTTACCATGCTGACATTCATTTTCTCTTCTTTTTTGGCTTCCTTTTCTACGAGTATTAAAGCCTTTTCAATCAGAAGATGGTCATTAGTTAAAACATCAAGATAATTGTTGTTCATTTTAATCCTATTTAACTTTTTAAACATTCAATTTTTACTTAATGCAAATTAATTCTTTTCAAAAACATAAAAAAGGACAAATTTGTCCGAATTAGAAATAATTCTGTTTATTAACTCGTATATTCATAATTTTGAATAAGAAATTTATGGTGATTATTTAGTGTTTTGGACAGTAATTTATAATATTTTCTTTGTACCTGTGCTATGGCTAATTAAGCAGGTGATGAAGCTTATAAATCCAAAGGTAAAGGAAAGAGAAAGAAATTGGAAAGGGCTATTATTACAGTTTGAAAAAATTAAACGTGATGAACACTCCAAATATATTTGGTTTCATGCTTCCTCGATGGGTGAATTTGAGCAGGCAAAACCTATCATCGAAATGCTGAAGAAAAATAATAAAGATGTAAAAATTATTGTTACTTTTTATTCACCTTCAGGCTACAACAATCAGAAGAATTACAAATATGCAGATGCCTTTTTATATATGCCCTTTGATTCTATATCCGGAGCAAAAAAAATAATCAAATTAATCAAACCTGACCTTGCCGTTTTTGTGAGATATGAAATCTGGAGAAACCATTTATGGATTTTAAAACAAAGTTCCATTCCGACTTATCTTATTTGTGCAACTGCACCACGTAACAAATTACTTAGGAAAATTCTTCTAATCGGTTCTCTTATGAAATCGAATTACAATCTTTTTGATAAAATCTATACTGCATCTGAGACTGAAACCAAGCAGTTTAGGAAAATGAAAATAAATACTGAACTAATGACTGCCTCGGATACGAGATTTGACCGCATTGTTGAAAAAGCGAATGAATCCAGGCAAAAACAAATAATTCCCCCTGAAATGTTTAAAGGGGATTCTTCGACTTCGCTCAGAATGACATTTGTTCTTGTTGCAGGAAGTACCTGGGATGCAGACGAAGACATAATTATTGATACCGTCAAACAGTTTGAAAAAGAAAATCATGAAGCAATCAGATTAATACTTGTTCCTCATGAACCAACTGAGAAACATATAGAGAAAGTTAAGCATAAACTGCCCAATTCTTTTTTGCTGAGTGAAATTTTAAATTTTCTTTCATTCAAAAGGGATGAGAACGAAATAAAAAATTTCCTCGGTTGGAATCATATTATTGTAGATTCCATTGGACATCTATTAAGCTTATATTCATTAGCAGATGCCGCATATATTGGTGGCGGCTTTGGTGCAGGTGTTCATAGTGTAACAGAACCTGCAGGTTATGGTATTCCTCTTGCAACCGGTATTAAATTCCATAATTCACCGGATGCAGTTTCACTTCACAAACTTGGTGGATTAGAAATAATTAAAAATAAAGATGATTTTTATGAATGGTTGAAAAAATTGCTTGAAGCAACAGAATTGAAAAATGAGCTTGGTTTGAAAGCAATTCATTATGTAAATAAACATACAGGTTCAACAAAACTTATAGTTGATGAGATTGCATCTGTTCTGAATAAATCCACTAAAGTCCCCCCTTCGCTTTGCTCAGGGCAGGCTCTTTGAAAAAGGGGAAAAGAAGAGTCAATATTGATTTTGAGAAATCAGGCTAAGGAAGGTTGAAGAATTTTTAAAATCTTCCTCAAGCTCAAATGTAAATGCTTCAAGGTCAAAGTTTGCAAGTTCGGGATAAGATGTACATAATAATTTCCATGATTCTTCTTCGCGTAAATCAACAGTTTTAAAGCCTTCGAAAACGTCAGCACCCCAAATTTCACACAATACATCTGCAAAACGTACAATAGCTGTCAATTCCCTGTTTTCAGTTAACTCTGAAGGTTTATTATGTCCGGAAATTATTGAATAAAGTTCGTGCGGTAATTTCCAATGTTCTGCAATGCTTTTTCCAATTTCAATATGGTCAACACCGAAAACGGAAAGTTCGGCTTCTACATCCATCATGTTTTTTGTCTCAACCAGCTCAATAACACTTCTGAACATCTGAGCATTGTATTGAATCATTGCAAGTTTTCCAATATCATGGAGCAAACCTCCGATAAACTCATTCTCTTTAAAAAATCTGTTTAGTTTTATAGCAAGAGATTTTGCCACCATACCGGTACATGAAGAATGCCACCAGAATTTTTGAATTATATCGGCAGCCTGCTTTTGTGAACTAAAGAAAAAGCGAGAAAAAATTGAAATACCAAGCACAATATTTGTTAATCTGTTTAATCCGAGAGTAACAATAGCCTGTTGAACGGAAGATACTTCCGTTCTTGTTGCATAGATAGGTGAATTCGCAACTTTAAGCAGCTTTAATGTTAATGAAGCATCAGCTTCAACTATTCTTGCAATATCCCTGAAGTCAATATTATCATTTTCAAGTAATTTCAGTATTTTTGTTGCAACAGGTGGCAAAGTTGCAAATTCTTGTGTTTCAATCAATTCTTGAAGTATTGACATATAGCTTTATTTTTAAATGATTATGAATTTTAATAATTGACAAACATACAAAATAATTATGGATTATTAAATTGAATTTTAACAAATGCAGATAACAAAAATTCAGAAGTATTAAAACATATTTAAAATCGAATATTAAAAAAAAATAAATATAATTTTTGTTTGGTAGTTAAAGAATTTTTTTTAGTTTGCTTTTGTGAACGGGAAGATTTTATATATTGACAAAACGAAAGTTAAAAGAATGGGAATTTTTAAGTCAATATAGGGTGGAATAATGAAGATGAACGCTTAGATGGTTATTGAATTTTACAAATTTCACAAAACAACAGCTGCTCTAACTTATTATAGGGAGACATTTGGCGAAAGCTGTACACTTCAATTACAATTGATTAAACCACAACATAACATACATACGAATATCTATTTTCTGTTCTTTAACATGAATAGAAAAGTAAGACCTGTATTTGTTTAAATATTACTCTGGATAGCCAGGGTACAGTTTTTCGGGTATTATTAAACCCGGGGCAACTGAATAATACAGTTATTTAAAGATTCGTACAAAGTGAAACTACTTTGAAATAATAACAAGAAAAAATAAGATTTATATAAATATATTTTAGAGTTATTATTCAATAATCATGGATTTTTATGAGTGAAGATGCTGTTCTTAAAATTGTTGAAAAACACAAGAAGGATGGTGACGGGATAATCTCCATACTGGAGGATATCCAGGCAAAGTACAGTTATCTGCCTGATTATGCACTGAGAACAGTTGCAGATGAAACAGGCAAATCTCTGGTAGATATTTATGGAGTGGCAACGTTCTATAGATATTTTAGCTTAAAACCGAAAGGGAAACATTTAGTCAATTGCTGTCTTGGTACAGCTTGTCATGTAAGAGGTGGCCAGTCAATTGCCGATGAATTTCAAAAACAATTAAAAATCCCACCCGGAGAAACTACACCTGACAACGAATTTACGTTTGAAACTGTTAATTGTCTTGGTGCTTGCGCTTTAGGGCCTGTTGCAGTTGTTGACGGCCATTACTTTTCAAAAGTTAAGACAACTAAAGTTAAACATATCCTTGAAGAAGCAAAGAAAGGATTAGAGGCTGTCAGAGTCGAGGGAGATAAGCGAATCTTTCCCGTCGAGGTTAGTTGTACAAAATGCAACCACACACTGATGGACAATGAAGTGTTAATTGATAATTATCCTTCAATAAGATTAACCATATCTTTCAAGGATAAACATGGTTCAGTAAGACTTTCCGGAATGTATGGCAGTTATAATATTGAATCAGAGTATGAAGTGCCGGAAGATACTACTGTTAACTTCTTCTGTCCTCATTGCCATGCAGAACTGAAAAGTCCAACTATCTGCCCTGATTGCGGAGAATATATGATACCACTTATGTTAAAAGGAGGGGGAATTGTTCAGGTATGTCCTAAACGTGGCTGTCAGGGACATTTACTGGATCTGTTTTAATTTTTTAAAAATAATGTAACAGACACAGGAGAAAAAATAATGAGTGATATATCTTCAATAGAAGAACTACAAAAGCTTAATTCGATTGACGACTTAAAAAAACTTTACTGGTCATTATTCGAAAAAATTAAAAACGACGACAAACCACAGCTTGTAATCTGTTCGGGTACTGCGTGTCATGCAAGCGGAACAGGAGACATTATTCGCGGCATGAAGAAGTATATAATTGAAAATAACCTTCAAAACAAAATTACGTTGAAAATTACCGGATGCCATGGATTCTGTGAAATGGGACCATTTATACTTATCAAGCCAGATGATGCTTTTTATCACAAAGTAACGCTTGATACGATTGGCAGTATAATTGATGCTACAATCGAAGGTAAGCTTGTAGAAGAGTTACTTTACACTGACCCGAAAACCGGAGAGAGATATTACAAGCAGCACGATATTCCATTTTTCAGCAAGCAGCAAAGAACCATACTGAAAAAGAATCAGAACATTGACCCGATTAGAATAACCGACTATTTCACTAACTTTGGTTATAAATCTCTTGAAAAAATTCTATGCTCGATGTCACCCCAACAAGTAATCGAACAAGTAAAAATTTCCGGAATCAGAGGTAGAGGTGGCGCGGGATTTCCAACAGGTATTAAATGGGAATTTCTGTCGAAGCAGCCTGGCGACAAAGGTAAATATATTATATGTAATGCTGACGAGGGTGACCCGGGTGCATATATGGACCGTAGTGTCCTTGAAGGTAATCCTCACAGTATTATTGAAGGTATGCTGATAGGAGGCTATGCAACCGTAGCTACAAACGGTGTTGTATATGTAAGAAATGAATATCCATTGGCTATCAAACATCTCACAATTGCATTACGGCAAGCTAAGGATGTCGGTTTGCTGGGTGATAACATACTTGGCACAGGATTTAATTTCGATATAAAAATTGTTCGCGGTGCAGGTGCTTTTGTTTGTGGTGAAGAAACTGCACTAATCAAATCTATCGAAGGGAAGATGGGTGAACCAAGACAAAGGCCTCCCTACCCTGTTGAAAAGGGGGTCTATGGAAGACCGACCGTTATTAATAATGTTGAAACCTGGGCTAATATTCCAATTATAATTGATATTGGTGGCTCAGAATATGCCAAAATCGGAACTAAAACCAGCACAGGTACAAAAATATTCAGTCTCGTTGGAAAGATTAAAAATACGGGATTGGTAGAAATACCGTTAGGTATGACAATAAAAGAATTGGTTTATGATATTGGCGGTGGTGCTCCGGGTGATGTAAAAATAAAAGCTATACAAACAGGAGGCCCATCGGGTGGATGCATTCCTGTTAATATGTTCGACATACCAATTGATTTTGAAAAACTTTCTGAAGTCGGCTCAATCATGGGTTCAGGCGGCATGATAGTTATGGATGAAAGAACATGTATTGTTGATGTTGCAAGATATTTTATGAATTTTCTTAAAAGCGAATCCTGCGGTAAGTGTTTTACCTGCCGTAAGGGAACTCAACGTATGTATGAAATCCTGGATGACATCACTAAAGGTAAAGCTACAATGGAACAGCTTGACCTTCTTGAAGAGCTTGCTCTCGTCGTAAAAGATACTACCATGTGCGGCTTGGGCCAGACTGCATCAAACCCGGTATTATCAACCATAAAATATTTCAGGGATGAATATATTGACCATATAAAAAATAAACATTGTAAAGCAGGAGTTTGCAAGGAACTTGTCGGAGCACCTTGCCAGGCTACCTGCCCGATTGGTACAGAAGCATGGCGGTATATTGCTCATATTGCACGGGGAGAGTATGAACAGGCATATATAGCACTCAGGGAAGCAAATCCTTTCCCGTCTGTATGTGCAAGGGTATGTAGTCATCCATGCGAAAAGATGTGCAAAGCCGGAGTTCTGACGGGAGAACCTGTTGCTATCAGAGCATTGAAAAGATTTATTACAGATATGATAGAACCATCGGTTTATAAACCTGTACGAAAAATAAAAGAAAATGCCGATGATAATAAAGTTGCAGTAATCGGAGCTGGGCCTGCAGGTTTAACAGCCGCTCACAGATTATCACTCATGGGTTATAAGGTAACTGTTTTTGAAAAAGACACAGAGCCCGGCGGTATGCTAATCAGCGGTATTCCTGAATACAGGCTCCCCAGGGACGTGCTGAGAAAAGAAATTGCAAGCTTGATTGATGAAAATATTACACTTCATTGTAATACTGCCCTGGGTAAGGATATTACGATTGATTATCTATTGAATAATGGATATAAATCAGTCTTCCTTGGCATGGGAGCACATAAGAGCAAATTACTTAATATAGAAGGTGAAGACCTTGAAGGTGTTTTCCCAGCAATCGAATTCCTGAAGGCTTTTAATATTGAGGGAAAGAAACTTGCACATGGGCATGTAGGTGTCATTGGTGGGGGCGACTCTGCTATTGATGCTGCCCGTGTTGCATTGAGACAGAAAGATGTTGAAAGCGTTACGATTTTCTATAGAAGAACACGAAACGAAATGCCTGCCCTGCAACACGAAATTGATGCGGCATTGGAAGAAGGGATAATACTTTACACACTGGTTTCTCCTGTTAAAATAAAATCGGAAAAAGGAAAGCTGAGAGGAGTTGAATTTATTAAAAATATGCTTGGAGATGTCGATGCAAGCGGTAGAAGAAATCCCCAGGCAATTAAAGGAAGTGAATATTTTGTGCCGTTAGATAATCTTATTGTAACGATTGGGGACACTCCCGATGTTGGTTATATTACATATATGGGAATTGATGTTAATAAGTGGGGAACTTTGATTGTCAATGAAGACACACTGGAGACTAACCGCCCCGGTGTATTTGCAGGAGGAGATGTAGTTACCGGGCCAAATACCGTTGTAGAAGCAATAGCAGCAGGAAAGAAAGCAGCAATTATGATTGATAGATTTTTAAACGGTGAAGAACTTGGAAAACCATTAGACAGGAAGATGCCTTCGGTTTATGTTCCACCAAAGGAAGTTGTGGGAGAAGAGAGTGAGGAAGAAATGAAAAGAATTAAACTTCCTACAATTTCAGCAGCAAAGAGAAGAACCACACTTGAGGAAGTTGAGAAAACACTTTCGGAAGAATCTGCAGTTTATGAAGCATCTCGTTGTATGAGATGTGACCTTGAATTTACTTATACCGAAAAGATAAAAATTGAACAAGAAGAATTAAAGCAGGATATTTTACAGAAAGGAGAGGTATTGGTATGATAACCTTAACTATAAACGGAGCGCAATTATCGGTTGATAAGGGTACGACAATATTAGAAGCGGCTCAATTCCTTGGATTCCCGATACCGACACTTTGCCATATGGAAGGATTGAGTCCTTACGGAGCATGCAGACTCTGTGTTGTTGAAATCGGAGAAGGCCCTAAAGCAAAGTTGGTATCATCATGTACATACCCTGCCGAAGAAGGTATGAAAGTGCGTACATCAACAGCAAGGGTAGTTAAAGCAAGAAAGATGGTGATTGAATTGCTTCTTGCATCGTGCCCTCAATCTAAAACAATACAGGATTTGGCATCTAAATTTGACGTAAGGCAGCAGAGATTCAAACAAGAATGGGAGACATGCATTCTTTGCGGAAGATGTGTAAGAATGTGTGCCGAACAGATGACAGGACATGCTATAGGCTACCAGGGAAGAGGAGAAACGAGAAGAATCGGAACACCATTCGATATGAAATCGGAGGAATGCCGGCTTTGCGGTGGATGTATGTATGTATGTCCTGTTTGTCAGCTAAGATGTACATATACAGATAAGGATAATGCTATTTGTAATGGATGTGTGAATCTGAGCTTGCCTTGTGTTGAAAAAGACCAATTCAAGGAAATGATGTGTTATATGGACCCCTGTGTGGCATGTGAAATATCGGGAACGCATTATTCAAATATAAAATAAATGTAGGTCTGTCAGGAGTAACTCCTGACAGGGATTTTCAAGAAAAAATGAATATTAATTATATAATAAAATATTAAAAACAAATTTAAGGTGAAACAATGATAATGTATTCGAGAGTGAATTCATCGGCAGCAACTTTAACAAAAAACAGAACTGAAGATTCAATTACCCCGGCTTCAGGAATGTGTGTAACATGTGTGGATGGATGTATAGGTATGTGTGAAATCGGCAAGTCTGCGTATCGCGGACATGAAGTGATTTACCCTCAACCCTTCGGAGTGATAACCACAGCATCAGAGAAAAAGTATCCCGTTGATTATTCTGATTTTAATATAATGGGTACAGCAGTCGGTGCACAAGGCATTGAAGCTGACAGTGACAAAGCTATTTTCCCTGCCGTTAATCTTGAAGTAAAAATCGGATATGATAAGAAAATAAAATTCCGTTACCCGTGGATTATTCCCGGAATAGGCTCTACAAATGTTGCCAAGAACAACTGGGAAGGCCTTGCAATAGGTTCTGCCCTATCCGGCACCGGATTAACTATCGGTGAAAATGTTGGCGGAATGGATATGGAAGCAACCATTGTTAATGGAAAAATTACTGATACTGTTGATTTGAAAAGAAGAGTAAAATTATATAAAGACAATCAACGTGATGGTTACGGTGCAATCATCGTTCAGGCGAATGTCGAGGATACAAGGTTGGGTGTTCAGGAATATGCAATAGATAAACTCGGTGTCGAAATTGTCGAATTAAAATGGGGGCAGGGTGCAAAAAACATAGGGGGAGAAGTTAAGGTAAATGACCTCAAGAAAGCTCAGAAGTTGTATGAAAGAGGTTATATTGTTTTACCTAATCCAACTGACCCGAATGTTATTAAGGCTTTCGAAAGAGGCTCATTCAAAGAATTCGAAAGGCATTCAAGGGTCGGAATGGTTGCGGAAGAATCATTTGCCAAGCGTGTTGAAGAGTTGAGAAAAGCAGGAGCAAAATATGTATTTCTTAAGACCGGTGCTTATGGCCCTGCTGACCTTGCACGAGCAATTATCTATTCCTCGAAATATAAAATTGATATGCTTACGGTTGACGGTGCCGGCGGCGGCACCGGAATGAGCCCCTGGAGAATGATGAACGAATGGGGTGTCCCGCCTGTCGAGCTTCATTCATTGCTTTATCAATATGCAAAGAGATTACATGAAGCCAAGAAATATGTCCCGGCACTCGTTCTTGCCGGAGGCTTTACTTTCGAAGACCAGATATTCAAAGGCTTATCACTTGGTGCTCCTTTCGTGAAAATGATAGGTATGGCTCGCTCACCTATTGCGGCGGCAATGGTAGGAAAGACAATCGGAAGGTCAATTGATGATGGCCAGGTTCCTGTGTATGTTGAAAGATTCGGTACTACAAAAGATGAAATATTTGTTACAGCGGCTCAAATCAGAAAAGAGCTTGGTGATGATGAATTTGAGAAACTTCCTACAGGTGCCATTGGTTTATATACATACTATGAAAGACTGGGGCAAGGCTTGAGGCAATTAATGACAGGAGCAAGGAAATTCTCTCTTGAATACATCACGAGAAACGACATTGCATCTTTGACTAAGCAAGGCTCCGAAATCAGCGGCATTCAATACATAATGGATGTTGACAAAGAGGAAGTCGAAGATATGTTTAAGAAACTTTGAAATTAAAAATTCACAATTCACAATTCACAATTAAAATGAAAATCCCTGCTGTGAATTTTACATAGCAGGGATTAATTTTCGGTTTTTACTTTATAACTTCTAACTTTTTACTTTTAACTGGTTAGACCCAGCCGCGCATTTTGCAAGCTTCTGCTACTCTCGATATTGAAATCATATAAGCAGCTTCGCGCATGTAAATTTTCCTTGTCATAGCAAGTTCGGATACTGCATGATAGGCTATAGTCATCTTTTCATCGAGGCGCTTGAGAACTTCTTCCTTTGTCCAGAAATAGTTCATGTTGCACTGAACCTGTTCGAAGTACGAGCATGTTACACCACCTGCATTAGCAAGGAAATCAGGAATTAACCAGATTTTTCTTTCTTTAATAATTTTATCCGCATCAGGTGTTGTCGGGCCATTAGCTCCTTCGACAATGACTTTTACATTCTTACTTATTTTCGGTGCAGTTTCGGCATTAACCTGGTTTTCGAGTGCGGCTGGAACAAGTATATCAACATCCTGCTCAATCCATGCACCACCATCGAGAATTTCAAATCCTAAATCAACAGCTTTCTTACGGTCAATTTCTCCAAATCTGTTGGTTATATCCATTAGATGTTTGAACTGAATACCATCTGATTTTTTGTATGTGTAAGATTTTTGTTCTTTTTGGTCCCAGCATGAAACAGCAATGGCTTTGCCCCCGAGCTGTGTGTATAAATCAAGTGAATATTGGCTGACGTTTCCAAATCCCTGGAATGAAGCCGTTGTTTGGTTAAGTTTTATTCCAAGATGTTTCAATGCTTCTCTTAATGTAAAGATGACTCCATAGCCTGTGGCTTCTGTTCTGCCAAGCGAGCCACCAAGGCCAACGGGTTTGCCTGTGATGAAGCCGGGATATTTTGCACCGTGTATTCTTTCATATTCATCGAGCATCCAGAGCATGTGCTGGCCTGTAGTCATGACATCGGGTGCGGGAACATCCTGCAAGGGACCTACGTTTGCGGCAAGCTGTCGAATCCAGCCGCGGCAGAGTGCTTCCTGCTCGCGCATTGATAGGTTGTGGGGGTCGCAGATTACTCCGCCTTTACCTCCGCCAAGGGGTATGTCAACGACTGCTGTTTTCCAGGTCATCCACATGGCGAGTGCACGAACTGTGTCTATTGTTTCCTGCGGGTGGAAGCGAATTCCGCCTTTGCAGGGGCCACGAGCGTCGTTGTGCTGGACACGGAAACCGCGAAAGACGCGATAGGTGCCGTCGTCCATGCGAATTGGTATGTTGAAGTGGTGCTCCCGGTCGGGATTGCGTAAAAGGTCTCGAGTTGGTTGGTCGAGGGCTAATTTCTGGGCAACGTCATCGAATTGTTGCTGTGCCATTTTAAAAGGATTGAAAGATTCACTAACTGACATAATTGATAAACTCCTAAATTCATAAAACTATTTAGAGGCTGAACCTCTTGTGTTTATCCGATTTTTGAATAAACAAACCTTGCAAATTAAATAAAAATGAAATAATAATAAGTAAACTATTTTTATGAGGATGTATGAGAAATGTGAAGGGAATGGGGGTTTGGAATGATTGAAAATTTATTTTGGATTGAATAGTGGGATTGGAATGGGTTGGTGTTTATTTGTTGGAATGGTGGAGGGTTATTTAATGAAATGTGTTTGATTATTTGTTTGAAGTTGATAAGTTTGAAGAAGATGGGAATGGTAATGGTTTTTTATGTTTTTATTGATGGAATTTGAGGAATAAATGGAAGGTAATATTGCTGAACATGGGCGAGCTGAATGGGAGGTGGTGGTGGATGTGCTGAGGAGGACTGACCGGCAGATGTATATGGTGGTGGCGCGGAAGCTGCTGAATCATTTGTTTGTGAAGAGGATAAAGGGGGGGAAGGAGCTTTTCGGACGGTTGGGGAAGGAGGACGGACGGGGTGAGGTTAATATGCCTACACGGAGGAGTTTGTCGGATAATTTGTTTGCACATGGTGATTTGATTTTCAGGGTGGGTCGTGAGAGACTGGGAGATGGAGAGATGATGGGGATGGTGGAGAAGTGGATAAGGGAGGAGAAGTCGCATTACCTGGAGAAGGCGCTGGTGCAGCAGAATTCGCCGATAGGAGAGGTGACGGAGGGTGTGCGGAGGTATTATTATAGCATTGGGGAAGGGGTAGATACAACGGAGGGAGATATTGAGGAGGAGACGAGCCCGGTGAAGAAAGGGATACGAGTAGCGCTGATTAGAAGGTTTTTGACGGAGCAGCTGGAGTTTATAAATACGGCGAAGAATTATTGCAGGATAAGGGATTTTTATGATTTGCTTCAGAGGTTGATATTTCCGGCAGAGAGTCATGGTAAGGTTGGGGGGAAGAGTGCGGGTTTGTTTTTGGCATATAAGGTTATCGAGAGGAGCAGTGAGGAGAAGACGTTGCTTGGAAATGTGAAAGTTCCTAAAACATGGTATATAACGTCGGACGGGATAATGAGTTTTATTTATTATAATAACCTGGAAGAGGTGATAGAGGAGAAGTATAAGGATATAGATGAAATCCGTGAGGAGTATCCGCATATGATACAGGCATTCAAGAATTCGGAATTTCCGCCGGAGCTGAAGAATGGTTTGTCGAGGGCTTTGGATGATTTGTGGGAGAATCCGATAATAGTGAGGAGTTCGAGTTTGCTGGAGGACAGGATGGGTTCTTCGTTTGCGGGTAAGTACAAGAGTTTGTTTCTTGCAAATCAGGGGACAAAGGAGGATAGGTTAGATGCGTTGATGGATGCAATAGCGGAGGTGTTTGCATCTACGTTTGGCCCTGACCCAATCGGTTATAGGATTGAAAGAGGATTGCTGGATTTTAATGAAGAGATGGGAATAATGATACAGGAAGTGGTAGGTAAAAGAATCGGTAAGTATTTTTTTCCGGCTTTTGCAGGTGCGGCATTCAGCAACAATGAATTCAGATGGTCTCCGAGGATAAAGAGGGATGACGGATTAATCAGGATGGTAGCGGGGCTTGGGACGAGGGCAGTTGACAGGGTTTCGAGCGAGTATCCTATATTGATAGTGCCGGGGCAGCCGGATTTGAAGGTGAATTTGTCATTTGATGAGATGGTGAGGTATTCACCGAGAAATATTGATGTGTTGAACCTGGAAACAAATTCATTTGAAACAAAATTAATAAGTGAATTGTTGGGGGAGATCGGTGATGAATTCCCGATGCTAAATGAAGTTTTTTCGATTCGGGAGGAAATGCATTTGAGGAAGCCTGTTGGTTTGGGAATTGATACTAAGAAGCATGATGTGGTTGTTACGTTTGATAATATGGTAACAAATACGGAATATTTAAAACAGGTTCATGGATTATTGAAGGTGCTGAGGAAGAAGCTTGGGACACCTGTCGATATAGAGTTTGCATGTGACGGAGATAATTTGTATTTGCTGCAATGCAGGCCACAGAGTTCGTCGTCGGATAGTGTGTCGGCCGTGATTCCGAGAGATATTCCCGAAGAAAGGATTTTGTTTACTGCTAATAAATATGTGTCAAACGGGATTGTGCCTGATATTAATTATATAGTGTATGTTGACCCTGTTAATTACACAAATCATGAGCTGCATAATTTGAAGGCAATCGGCAGATTTATTGGAAAAATCAATCAGCTTTTACCCAAAAAGAGGTTTGTTTTAATGGGTCCGGGAAGATGGGGAAGCAGGGATGATATCAGGCTTGGTGTGAATGTTACATATTCCGATATTAATAATACTGCGGTTCTGATTGAGATTGCGAAACAGAAAGGAAACTATACTCCCGATTTGTCTTTTGGAACTCACTTCTTTCAGGATTTGGTTGAAACTTCTATAAGGTATTTACCTCTTTACCCCGACGATAAAGATATTGTTTTCAATGAAAACTTTTTTAGGAACAGTGAAAATATTTTATCGAGGATATTACCCGAAGCATCCTATTTGTCCGACACAATTAAAATTATAAATATTCCTGAAACCACAAACGGAATGGTTATGAGACTGTTGATGAATGCCGATGATGAGGAAGCCGTTTCAATTCTAACTCAACCATCGGTTGTACCTATTTACAACACATCCACAATGCTACAAAAGGAAAATGTATTTAATGAACCCCTGCATTGGAGATTGCACATAGCTGATTTGTTAGCATCAAAATTGGACGGTAAACAATTTGGTGTTAAGGCTATATATTTATTTGGTACTGTTTTCAATTTAGCTGCAGGAGCAAATTCGGATATTGATTTACTCGTGCATTTTAATGGAAATAATGAACAGAGAGAAAGGCTGTGGCCGTGGTTCGAAGGCTGGAATCATTCTTTGAGCGAAATAAATTATATTCAGACCGGATACAGATTAAATAACATATTAGACATACATATTGTAACAGATAAGGATTTTGAAGAAAAAGAGTATTACAGGGATTTGATTAATCCCGGTAAGAGAATGTCGAAGAAACTTAAAATGAGTGAATGATGTTTAATGTAGAATGTAGAATGCAAAATGCAAAATGTAGAATGCAAAATGTAGAATGCAAAATGTAGAATGCAAAATGTAGAATGCAAAATGTAGAATGCAAAATGTAGAATGCAAAATGTAGAATGTAAAATGTAGAATGCAAAATGTAGAATGTAGAATGTAGAATGCAAAATGTAGAATGTAAAATGCAGGGGCAGATTCCAAATCTGCCCCTTAGTTATCGAGATTACCTAACAACAATAAATTTTACCATAAGAGAACTCGATATTGTTTTCAACCTGATGAAATATGCTCCCGCCGGTAGAGCAGTTGTATTAATTTCAAGCTTATGATTTCCCGGTGCCAGTAGAGTATTCTCAGAAAGAACAGACAATTCATTGCCTAAAGAATTTATTAATGAGATTGATACAAGCTCATCTCTCAGATTAGTATAAGTCAAAGTTGTCAGTTCATCACAAGGATTTGGTGATATTTGCAGGTTGTGATATAATGAGCCTTCATCAACTGCATCGGGCTCATTTGAAGTAAATACAGCAAAAGTTCCGGTTGCAGTGATAGGCACTCTAACATAATTCCTTATTGAATCAACAATACCCCCAATCTTAGTCCAATGCAAAGACGAAGCATCCCATAAGAAAATACGCAGTAAATCCTGTGTTTTATTTACAAGCTCATCGGGAGAATATCCGATTTGCAGAATGGTTGGTATTTCTGTACTTATGGGATAAGGGTAAGTAGTAATTGAATGTACATTACCCGACTGCTCTACATCGGCATCCAATCCTTTCCGGCTTGTGTGGGAACCGCATGTTAAAATAGCAAATTTGGAAATTTTGTCATTTCTTTGGTCGAGATATAAATTTACATCTCCGTCAGGACCCGACAATATGGGTGAATATCCTGTTATTAAATAACTGATGGGGATATAGAATAACTCTTGAGAATCGTCATATGCTGCAATTGAAAATAATCCTTGCTTGTTAATGGATTCATCGAGGGTGCAATTGTAATCAAGTTTTCCTTTGTTAAATGCAAGGTCACGGTTTTCGAGTATATCCTGTCCCGTGGGAACTTCAAGTTTTGGAGCTTGTGAGAATTCTTTATTTACATAAGATTTGAAAAATAAATTTGCATTATCATCAAATTCCCATGTATTGACCTGGTTGAATATGCCGTTAACTTCTCTCAATTTTATTTGTATATAATCATCCTGCTGGATTTTTTCTTTTGTTTTTTCTGCATTGGTAACAGCCGTGACATTATAAGTGTAGTGGTATGTAAAATACGGGGATAATTTTAAAAAATGTGAAACCCTTATTGCATCACCGACATTAGCTCCAATGACTTTGAAATTACCGTTGTCCGCTGCCTGTCCCTCTTTGATAACAAGGGTTACAATACCGACCGGCTTGTATAAATCAACTTTTGCTCTTGTCAACACAGTCATATTTGGGTCAAGAACTGTTATATCAACATCACCTGCACCGGTATTTACATCATAAATGTTTGTGATGAGGTTATACCCAACATCTCGAATTGGACCTGACAAAAATGTTGCCCCTGGATTTAATGTTCTTTCAGAAGGTTTAATAATTGGGCAAAATACCCCGTTATATGATTTTTCATAATCTCCTTCAAAATCGGTCCAGCAATCCCCGTTGTTATAAACCCATTGAGCGGTGATTTTATATGTATTATTTGGATATCTTGTAGCATTCGACATTTCGGTTGCCCAATCTCCCCCATTGGGATATTGATAATCCATATAACCATAATTATATCCTGCAGGCAAGCCGCTACCGTCGCTATTTACATATACGTACTCATCATAAAAAGCCATCATGTAATGCCCTAATTCATGACCGATTGTAGTCCAATGATTTCCATTGCCCGATGTAAGCCAGTCATTCCTTGCAGTGCCGTTTCTCGTTGGGTCGGAATTACCATACCATTTTCTTGGCATATTCGCATGATGGTCTGAATTACTACTGAATATGCCTCCAACAGATGCATTAGGCCATACCATATTATCAGCCCATACTCTGACATCACATTCATTCCATTTCTGCATATTATCATAAATGTCAATTTGATGGAAGAATAATTGTCCGTCAGTAACATCATAATAATAGTTTGACAACTGCCTGAACCATTGTGCTACACTATCCATATAAGAACGTTTAGCCTCCCACCCCAATGATACAATCAGGCTCATTTTTATTGTTGTGTGGTCAACAATGATTGTTGGATTAAGATTCCCATCAAGCCTGAAATAAGACATGTTGCCATTCGCATCAAATTTAGCATTATCGAGAATCAGATAATACATAGTATTACCGTTATTGGTATTATGCCCGGGTTTAACAGCTGCAAATCCTCCCGGATAATGTTCAACTTTTAAACTATCACCATTAGATGTTGATAAATTGAATTTCCCTAATGAATTTGTTGTAACTGAACCGATATTATAACCATTCCTAATGATATAAAATAATTTGTTTGATATTGGATTATTATTAATATCATGAAGTGTTATGAAATATGTCGGGTAGAAATCAACAAAAATTAATATATCACCAAGGCTCCTGAAAATTTCCTTATCTGTAGCGATATATAAATTATCATTATCATCCCTATCAGAAGCCTTGACTGTATCTTTAAACCTCATTTCTTCATCATCAATCAACCACTCATTCTTTTCCTTATCATATATGCTTATGAAATCATCGAATCTTGCGATTAAATATTCATCTTTACTGATTTCTAATTTTCTAATAGGATATTGAAATTCGCTTGGTATTCTTATCCAATTTGTACCATTATTTCCGGTTAAGTAGACACTATTGTATATTGATGCATAAATATTATTACCGGATTGAGCGAAAGAACTCACCTCAGGTAAACCTTCTATTCCATTCTCAGATTCCTCCCATGTATCTCCCCTGTCAGACGTACGGTACAAATCAATCCTCTCACCACCACGAGAAAATGAAAGAAAAATAAAACCTTTCTCATTCACAGTTACAGCAAAACAATTCACAGTTTTGAGTTCAATTGTCAGTACTTCCCAGTTTGCTCCTCCATCCCTTGATGAATACAAAGCTTTGTCTGTCCCAACCAATAATTCCACATTTTCGCTGATATAAAAACACGTAATTTTTTCTCCTTTTTCCTTGAACATACCAATCAAAATCCAATTCACTCCGACATCATCAGACCTATACAAATTATCATCAACAACTGCATAGTAATTCCCTTGTTTTACTAGTATATGTCCAATTTTTGATTGTGGAAGATTCTCTCCTATGTTCTTAAATGTTCTTCCTGCATCACTTGAGAAAAACATACCGCTAATATCTGTTCCAAAAAAAATGTTGTCGCCTTCAACTGCTAATGATATTATTTTACCAAACGGGTCAGGCGGAACAGCCAATTTTGACCATTTCTCTGCACCTGATAAATTAGTATAGGCAGTAGTTATTAAAACAAATAACACTAAGAAGTATAAATTTTTCATAAAGCCCCCACAAGAATAATTACGAATTACCAATTATGAATTACGAATTGTTTTTATTACACCTTTTAATATTTCTAGGTTTAATTTAAACATTTATCTAATAAAAAGCTACAATTTTTATATTTAAGAAAAAAATATTTATGGGATAAAATAAGGTAAAAAAGAAGTAAAATTAATGTGATATAATCCTTTACTTTAGAATAGAGTGTTTATTAATTAAGACGATAATTTGATAACAGTTCGGGATTTAAAATAAAATCTAATTCAGAATTCAGAATTATTTTTTAAACGCTTTATTCAAAAACGCAATAAACTTCTTTTCATCTCTTGTATATGTTTCTGTGCTGATAACCTTTCCATCGGGAGTCAGTATTACATATAATGGCAAAGCAACAGAATTGAATTTTTCTAATTGAAAATTTTTATTGGAAATGTAAGGTTCTTCATTCACATCAGTGAGCAACTTGACTTTTACCATTTTAGAAAGCAGGGAATTTATGTTTTGTTTTGGAAACATATTTTTCTCCATTTTCTTACAGTTTGTGCAGGTTCTACCTGTGAAGTCAATAAAAATCGGTTTGTTCTCGGCTTTAGCTACAACAAGTGCCTTCTCATAATTTTCCAGCCAAACCCCGGTTTCAGCAGTTTTTGTTCCTGAAGCTGCATCAGCAACAGAAGCCGCAATCAAAGGTTTCTCCGATAGAGGAACATAAGCTTCAAGCTCTCCAAGATTCATTCCGAATAAACCGCCAACCAAATAAAATGTAATACTGGCAAAGGACAATGCAAAAATCAATCTCACAGAACCTATTGTTTCTATGGCTGAGTCGAGCTTTAATTTGAAAACTCCGAGAATATACAAGGTTGTCATTACAAAAATTGCAATCCAAATACTTAAGAATACTTCGCGTGATAAGCCGCCACCCCACTGGAGCAGAGCATTATTTATAAAATACAGAGATGTAGCAAGCACGATAAATCCCAATACCACCTTCATATTATTCATCCAGCCGCCTGCTTTTGGTAATCGGCTCAATGCAGAAGGAAACAAAGCTAAAAAGAAAAATGGCAGAGCCAATGTAGCCGAAAAGGCAATCATCGAAATTATAGGATGGAACCACTCTCCTGTGGAAGCCGCAATCAATGCCGCACCGACAAGAGGACCCGTGCATGAAAATGAAGCAAGTGAAAAAGTTAATCCCATTAAAATCACACTACCAACACCTTTGCCTTGCATACTTTTGGTGTTAAGTTTATTCATCAAACCAGCCGGCATTTGAATTTCATAAGCACCGAACAAATTGAATGTAAATAACAAAAATATACCTGCTACAAACAAATATACTCCCGGACTTTTTGCAAAATCCTGAATACCTGATGCTCCGAACAAAACTGAAAATAAAAATCCTAAAGATGTAAAGGTTATGATAATTCCAAAAGCATATACCAAAGCATCCCGTAAACCTTTGCCTCTTGTTGTTTCTGCCCTTTTAGCAAAAAATGACACTGTAATAGGCACCATAGGGAAAACACATGGAGTCAACAATGCCAAAGCTCCTGCTGTTATTGCCAACCAAAGAAAAGAGAGAATTCCTCCACCCTTTTTCGATTCTATTTCTTTTTGTGATTCTGTTGCATCTACCCTGCTTTTTTTTATTGTTTCATTACTTGTAATTCTGAGTGAAGACGAAGAATCTACATCCGTTTTTGCAATCTCGCTCGTATCTGCTTCTTCAATCAGACCCACAGTGGGAGTATAAATTTGATTTCCAATTGTTACTCTATAATCATCAGAAGGTAAACAACTTGCAGTATCACAAAGTTCAAGATTTACATTTATAAATGCTTTATCCTTGTTAAAATTGATATCATTTTTTGCTTTTAGTATTATTTCAAATTCAGCCTTGCTATAATACATTTCGACTTTCATTTCAAAACCACTATCATATTCGATTTTTGGTTTTGGTGCTTTAATTTTTCCAGCTATAACAATTACATTTTTTGGCCCTGCTGTTATCTCAGTTGTTGATGGGCCAATACCTTCGCTACCTATTTGCTCATTCAAGCTATAGGAATGCCAATGCTTATCCAGCTTCATTGTCAATAAAACACTGAATTTTTCGCCGTTTTTAACTTCAAGCTTTGATGGCTGTGCTGTGAACCTGACATGCTTTACATCTTTGCCGTATAAATTTATTGATAAGAAAAAGAATATCCCAATAATAAGTAAAAGCAAATATTTTATTTTCATTTGAAATTCCAAAACCTGATTGACTAAAATTTTTTTACTTTGACGTATATTTATTTACTATGTTTTATATTAAACTTTTTTAATGGAAATAGTTACAGGTTAAGATTTTGATTTTCTATCATAGTTATTCAAAACATTAGTAATTAATAATTGGTAATTAGTAATTAATTTTCACTCATTATCGCTTTGGAAAAACGAGATGTGCCTCTGGTCCTGAAACGCCATCTTAGGGCCTATGTTTTTTGTAATTTCAGTCTGTAAGTTATCGGAAAATACTCTTGCCGCATTGTATCCATAAGTCCTGAGCAAGTAATTTATGGCGACAACTTCGGCAATGACAGTAATGTTTTTTCCGGGGAAAATGGGAAGTTTTACAGTAGAAATTTCAATACCCATAACTTCCGTTGGTGCTTCGTCCAATCCGGTCCTTGTGTATTCTTCTGCTTCTTTCCATTCTAAAAGTTCAACTATTATCTCAAGCCTTTTTTGAAATCTGATTGACCTTATACCGAACATCTGGCGTATGTCGATAACACCCAAACCCCGAATTTCCATGAAATGCTTCACAAGGCTTGTTCCGGTACCCATTATGATTGATTCTCTTTTTTTCGTTAGCATTACGACATCATCCGCAACAAGCCTGTGCCCTCTCTCGACAAGGTCGAGAGCTATTTCACTTTTTCCGATACCGCTTCTCCCAACAAAAAGTACTCCAACACCATACACATCAACAAATGAACCGTGAACAACTGATTGGGGAGCAAACTGGTCGTCCAGAAATTCGGATAATAAAAAGGTTGCTTTAGTTGTTTCGTAAGGAGTATTAAGAATAGCTATTTTATTTTTCTTTGCAATATTAAGCAACTCGGGTTCAAGTTTATGGTTGTTTGTCAATATCATGCAAGGTATAGGAAAATGACAAATTGTCTGAAAAGCCTTGATTCTTTCGTCTTTTGACAAACTCTTGAGGTAAAAAATCTCGGTATTTCCAAGAATCTGAACCTGTTTATATGTGAATAAATCTACATAACCTGTCAGAGCAAGCTGTGGCCTGTAAATATTTCTATCTACAATGTTGTTATTAATCCCTATGTCGCCTGTAAGCTTTTCAAGCTTAACAGGAGCCTCGTATAATTGTTCGACGGTTATTTTTTTTTGTTGTAATATTTTGATGTCTTCAAACTGTTTCATCTGTATTCCTTTAATGAGTAAAATTCAAGCTGACAAATTAAATAATTTTACAATATTAAACATTTCTTAGCTTAATTGGAAAATAAAAATGGGGCTTGATAGCCCCATTAATTTTATTCTTTAAAACACTTTTTCGATTTTCATTCAATTTATACATTTTCTTTAAACATTCTGATATATTTTCTCCTTCCTTTTGCGAAGTTGTCGAATCATTTTGTCTGAAGCCTCATTGAGGCTTTTATGGAATTCATCGGAGCTTTCCTTGGCAATTAATGTATTGCCCTGAACTCTGACTGTAAATTCCACAATTTTATCTGCTTCATTTTTAAAAATAATATCGGTGCTTGTAATACCGCTGTAAAACTTTTCGAATCTTTCTGCCGCTTCTAAAGCCGCTTCCTGTAGTTCCGGTTGTGTTTTGACGTGCCTGAATGTTACCTTTGTTTTCATAAATCCTCCGATAAAAAAATTAATCCAATTAATTAATACGAAAGAATCGAACCTATTCATCAATTACCAATCACAAATTTTATTTCATTCATAATTCGTAATTCATAATTCGTAATTATTTTATTTTCCCTCCTCTCTGAAAATTGAAAGACAAACCAATTGATAAATTAATATAACCAGGAAAAATTGCATAACTTTTACTCCATCCCTCAGGAGCTGGAGAAAATTGTTCCGTTAAATTTGAATATATTTCTGTGTACCTCACTATAAATGTGTAACCAGCCTCAATAATAAAACTTCCAAGAAAATTTGAACCGGGTTGTTTATCAAACCCAAGTTCAACACCGCTATAAATTCTAAAAACCGGATAAACTTTTTTCTCGTCTAATACCGTTGAACTTGTCCTGCTGTCATCAGAATATCCTGATTCAACATTCTCTTTCCAATTTATTTCACTATAAACAAAACCTGCTCCAACGCCTATATAACCCTGAAACTGCTGTTCAATCGGCTTAAACTCAGCAGTTAATAAGAAAGGAATTGATGTTATACTAATATTTTCTCCAATCCCTCTTGTGTAATCCTGGCCATAACTTGTAAATGATTCACTGAAATAATCCTTCAGATTTGCTCCGACATAATCCACTGATAAGCCAAAGCGATAATCCTCGTGAAAATTGAATTTTAAAGCCAATCCGATAACAGGCGTTACCTTAAATTGTTCTATATACTCATTGAAGTATGTATTGTAGTCATTAAAAAATTCTACCGAATTTGTTGCAAATCCAAAACCCGTATATATACATGCTATTGATGAAAAATGTTTATATTTATAGTACGGCTTGTTCTCGCTGTCTTCCGAAAATAGCATATTATAAGCTAATAGAATCAATATAAACCTTATAATAAACTTATATAAAAATTGCTGCATCTAACACTTTATCGTTTCAGCTCTTCAAAATATACTAAGAAAAACTTTTGAATGCAAGTTTTATTTTATAAAAAATTTTCTACTAAATCATTAAAATCGAATCGAATTTATAAGTTATTATATACCAATATCTTATTCATTCATAATTCGTAATTCATAATTCGTAATTTATTAGTATCTTTTTACTTCGAAGCTTGACACACCGCCAGAAAGATTAAGGAATATCCTTTTCTTGCTTGTATAAAAATTTTCGGTAGTGTATGTATCTTCGCTCCTCTTAAAACCGCTGAAATCTTTTTGCGATAAACCTGTGCTTGTAACAATTTGACATGCTGATGTGGAAGGAATTGCAATCTCAATATTCGAAGCACCAACTTCGATATTCACATTTGTTGTATCGTACAAGTCTCCAAGCATGATTTCAATATTAGAAGCACCGCCGTCAATATTCAGATTTTTAATTTTATATTTTGATAAATCGCAGTCAAAATTTGAAGCTCCGATATTAAGATTCAAATCCCAGGGAATCACAGGACTAAACTTAATTTCTGCTTTTCTCTTCATTTTATTTTTCTTCCAGAATTTATCGAGACTCATGTCGAGGTTTAGATTGACATTCTCTCTTGTACCTGAATTATTCAATTCGAAGTCGCCAAGTTTACTATAAGAGTAAACTTCCAAAATACCGGAACAAGTATCTTTAATCCTAAATGAGCCTGCACCGGCATCAAAATTCAGAGTAGCAGCCTTGCACAATGAATCATAAGGATAGTTAAGTACTAATTCATACTTAATAGAATCATCAGGTATGTTCGAGTCATCTTGAGCAAAAATAGATACAATATTGTGGTTTACATTACAGCTCCAGTGATGAGTAACCAGGCTCATAATGAATAAAGCAAGTAAAATAGCTGCAAGCGATGCAAGTATCTTTTTTGCAATCCCGGGAATTTTTAAAATTGAAATTCCCCAAATCACGAGAAGAAGAGGCCAGAAATACTGAATGATGCTCAAATCATAATTCCATAGGCTGAGTTCATTGAGTAAAAAAAACAAACCGAGAAATATTAGAAATACTCCCCAAAATATTGATGATGTCTTAATTTTGTCTTTATCGAACTTCATGATGATTTACCCTCCTATGGTTTCCAAAAATTGGTGCCTTAAACAGAATAAGAATTCCCAATACAATCAGAACTAATGGCCAGACATGAGTAAACCTGACAAAATCAAATATATTTCCTAAAAACCAGGTTGCTCCTATTATTATCAATAAAACAGCAATAATAACCTTCATGTTAGTTCTTTTCCTCTCTTTGTCTGCATGTACTTTTGCAAGATAGTCCGCTTCGGCCTCGGTATCTTCCCGAGTTTTCTCCTTGTATGGTTCAAGTGATTCGGGTGTTATTATCCAAAGTATTATATAAGCAAGAATGCTTACTCCCCAGCCGAGTGCAGCCAAAACAAAGACCACCCTTACGATAACAGGGTCAATATCAAAATATTCAGCCAGTCCGCCGGCTACGCCACCAATCACTTTGTCTTGCTTCGAACGGTAAAATTTTCTATTCATAACTATCCTTAAAATTTGTTTAAACCATGTCAGGAGTTACTCCTGACATAAATAAATTTTATAAATAATGTTCCTTAATCGGTGAAGTCGAAGAACCTCAATTTTCAATACGATTTATTAATGAAAAAGTTGCAAATACTAAAATATCTATAGATGCTGGTAATACTAATCAAATTACCTTAATTAATTTTTTTGCAATATAATGATTATGTAAACTTTTGTAATTTTGAAAAATATAATTTAAAATAAAGAATTATTATGCTATCCGAAAATCCATGCAAGGAAGCCATACGTTATTATGTCAGGAGTAACTCCTGACATGGTTTAAAGGAGTAACTCCTGACATGGTTTAAACAAATTATATTGTAAACGATGAAGAGATTTTGAAAAAACCGGTAGAGAAGGTAAATTCTATTCTGATGAAAAATACGTAATTATGTCAGGAGTAACTCCTGACATGGTTTAAACAAAGTTATAGTTTATTCAAGTGTTCCGAAAGGACTTGATTTCTTCTTTGACATAAAAAACGTTCATAAGAGAAGAGGTAGAAAAACCGTTGATTACTACCAAAATGAATTATCAAGAATTGATAAAAATCTATTAAATCATTTAAATAATGCCTATCACGCATTACAACCTGATGGGTATTATGAAGGAGAGAAAAAGGTTGTAATTATTAAAGCCGGTTTTGACAGTGCAATTTCAATAATATCTGACCATAAGCATTATTCCGAACGTTATTATGTCAGGAGTAACTCCTGACATGGTTTAAAAACCAAGCGATAAACATAATAAATTTGGAAATAACATTTATTTATATTAAATTTCCGTTGACAAATAATCTTTTTCATATTTAATACTACCTTTAATTTTGTTTTAAAAGATAACCTCCTTCCATAAGAAGGAGGTTTTTATTTTAACATTACTACACTTTTCATAAAGTTTCCATACTTTGATTATAGATGAATCTTATAGAAACAATTATCCAAGCGTTATTATGTCAGGAGTAACTCCTGACATGGTTTAAACAAAATCGTTCAGCTATATCTGCTGAGTCACAGGATTTGTAAGGAATAGAATAAAAGAAAATGATTATATTTGGTAGTGAATAGAATTATTAAATCATTTGAATATTTTATTTAAGGAATTGAAAATGAAGGTAAAAGTATTGTGGCTTGTGATTTTGTTTTTTTTGTGCATTAATGATATGTCGTCTGAAATTGTTTTCAGAAAAGAAAAATCTATTTTTATCAAACTTTATGGAGGAGGTTCATCCGGGTCAAGTATATTTGACCTGGATGAAAATTTATTAACAAAATTAACTGACGACAGTTCCAAATACTCCGTAAAAGACTATACTATTGAATTAAGCAAAAATACAATTGGATTATTATGTGAATATTCTTTATTCGACAATTTGATATTATTTGGTAACATGCCAATCACATTTAATAGTCTGGAGGAAAAATATATTGGAGACAGTATTGGAGTTAGGTATGATAAAGCCAAATACTCGCTCACCCATCCTGAATATTTTGGAATTGGGGCAAAATATGAATTCTTTAGAAGAAAGTCTTATGGTGTTTTATTAATTGAAGCAAGAATTCCGCCCGGATTTAAAAGAGGTATGCTTGATACTTCAAAAAATTTTTTCTTGGGAGATGGAGCCTTTGAACTACTATCAGGCCTGGCATTCGGCATTAAAACAGATAAGTTTTTATTAGAATCAATGTTTTTGTATAATTACCGGGACGAAGAACTTGCCGACCAATTCATAATAAGAATAGAAGCGGGAATTTGCACAGTTCCTAACTCAAAATTATCCGTTACAAGTGATTTCGTTTTAAGTATGAAATCTTTTAAGGAGGTCATACCTCTTAAAACCAACCAGATTGTCACACAGGAAGATTATATTGCTATTGGTTTTGAATTCTCTATGTTTTTCTCGGAATCAATTTATGGAGAATTCAATTATAACATTAAATTACTTGGGAAAAATAGCTGGAATTTAGGAATTTATAGGATTGGTGCAGGAGTCTTGTTTTAATTACGAATTATGATTTACGAATTACGAATTAATTTTCTTATAATGAAACAAATCAAATTAATTTTTCCGGTAATTCATCAATCAATCAAATGATTAAAATGTTTTAATTTCATTTTATCCTTATTATTATTATATTAAACAAATGATTTAGGTTATTTTAAAAGATTAATATAAACGGATTTGAGAAGAGTTCCTGAAATATTAGATTCTTTATTATTTAGAACTGAATTTATTTCACGTTCCAAATTATGTAACAAACTGATTCAACTTTGTGCAGTTTATCTAATTATCTTCATTTTTTCTTATCTGTTTACAATTGCTCAAGACACAACCCTATTGGAAGAAGTTGTTAACATAACCTTATATGAACGTGATGTTGTTGATATTAGTGATTTGAAAATCGGAGAGGATTATTTTTACACTAATACAGGTACTGCTTCATGGTATGGTAAAAAGTTTCATTTGAGAAAAACAGCTAACGGTGAACTTTTCAACATGTATGAATATAGTGCAGCTCACCGGGATTTACCCTTTGGAACAATTTTAAAAGTTTCGAATGTTGATAATGGATTAGCTGTTTTAGTGAGAATTAACGACAGAGGGCCTTTTATAGGTAACAGGATATTGGATTTGTCTTATTCTTCTTCAATTGAAATAGGAAATACGGGATTATCAAAGGTTCTTATAGAAGGTTTTATTCCGGGAAGAGTAAATTTTGGGGAGAATGTTCCCGACAATTATTTCTTCTGTTATTCGATTACAACGCCAATAGCCTTTATACATAAATCTGATGTGGAAGTGATTGGTTTTTCAAGAGATTTTAATGAGGGTATAAAACTTTATAAGAATTACCTGGCAAGGCATCCTAAGAATATATCTTATATTGCAGTTTCTTCTGAACAAATAATGAAGAAGGAAAAGGTTGATGAAAAGTTTTATCTGGTTGTAATTGACCCCAGAGCCAAAAAGAAAATAAAAGAAATTGTTCGAAATATAAGGTAGGGACAGACCTGCGTGTCAGTCCGGAAATGCCGAACTGCCAAATAATAATCAAAATATTGATTAATATTGTTTGTTCTCTGTTTGTGCATTTCATAATTTTGTAAGATGTTTATATTGAATTAAAGGAGTATTGAATTGAAAAAGATATTATCATTATTGTTTTTTCTGAGCTTAGGTGCATTATTGACCGAAGGCTTTCAGTGTGCATCCCCTGAACTTACAACTGCGAAACTTGCGATTAGAAACAAAGAATGGAAAAAAGCAGAGGTTAATCTTGAATCTGCAGTTTCAAAGAATGCCAAAGAAAAGGAAGCCTGGATTCTACTTGCACAGGTGAAAGATGAACTTGGTAAATATGAAGAAGAAGCTAATATTATTAAACAAGCATCAAAGAATATTGAAGATAAAGAAACAAAAAGCCGGTTAAACGAAATGGAACGAAAGCTTTGGGTGGCTTCTTATCAAAGGTGTATTGACGAGTATAACAAATTTATTTCCAGTATTTCTGATGTAACGTATGATAATGTATCTTATGAAAACTTTTTAAAAATTAAGGATGGAGATAATTTTAAACAAGTTGTAGATTTATTAGGAAATCAATATGAATTAAATTCTCAATCCAGCGAATTTGAAATTTATACATGGAAAAATGGAGATAAAATAATTACTGTTAGTTTCACAGGAAAAAAAGTATCGTCAAAGACTCAAATTGGGCTTGACCATGAACAACCAAATAAAGAAAAATCAAAGAAAGACATGAAATATTTTAATTCAGCATTATATAACTTGAATGTAGCAATCAGCATACGTCCTGAAAAAGCAGAATTAACAAGGATTAAGGGCCAGCTATTTGAATCTGTTTACGATACCATTCAAACTGTAACCTGCTATAATAATTACATAACTCTGATTGATAAAGAATTGAATTTTGCCAAAGAAAAACATATTTACCTCAACATGAGCCGTGATGAACTTTTAAAAACAATCGGAAAACCTAATGAAACAAAGAGCATAAAGTTTTCTCCAATGAGTGATTCTATCATTAATGATTTCTTTAACATTAATGGCACTGAACTTATAGTAACATCAATAGAAAAAAATAAAGGTATGTTCAATATTGACGGATGGACTGTTAATCCACCTTCTAACTGGCCTCAAAATGATAAGACAGATTTAAATATCATTTCTATAGGGCCTATCGCTGAACTTGCACAAATAGCATTTCAGAAGAAAGAATATAAGAAGTCAATCGAGTATGTACTGAATATACTTACAATTGACCCAAACAATGTGGATGCTAACTCATTTCTTATAAATGTATATGAAGCCCAAGGCGGAGTTGAAGAAGCCTTAAAGTCGAGCGCAGAACTTGTTAAGGCAAACCCTAACAACAAATTCTACCGTCTGCAATATGGACAAATGCTTTTCAAAGTTGAGAAATACCAGGAAGCAATCGACCAATTTGAGAAGGCAATACAAATTGACCAAATCTTTGCCGCTGCTGTGAGAAACCTTGCTGCAGCTTATAAAAATAAAGCTGTACTTATGCAGAGGGAACAGCAGGATGCTGCTGACAAAGACCCAAAGTATAAAAAGAAACCGGAATTATATATTCCTTTTCTGGATAAATCTGCAGCATTTTTCTTAAAAGCAAAACAATTCAAGGAATATTCCAAAGACTTTTATGTGCTTAGTGAATTAGCAAATATCTTTAATGTAACTGATAAAAAAGCGGATTGCACAAGGATACTTGAGGAACTTGAAAAGTTAGAACCCGAGATTCCATTGGAGCAGAAGTATGATTATTATTTGAAATTAGTAAAAATATACGGCGATTTGAAGATGTCAGATAAGATGAACAGAGCCAGAGAAGAAGCAGAGAAATATGCTCCCAATGAATAATTCTGAATTTTAGATTTTGAATGTTGAATTATAGAATTTGCCTTTAATAAACTTTTGAACACAGGAAACAGGAATTAGGAAATTGGTATTGGGAATTGATTAAATATTTTTTTAACAATACATTATTTGAAAATTTACATAAGATGATATTATGAATGAAAAGAAACCTGAGAAGCCAATACAGCAGCAGATTAACATCGAGCTTGGAGAGAAGGAAGCAGAAGGAATTTATTCCAACCTTGCGATTATTTCCCACTCTCCTGCCGAGTTTGTAATTGATTTTACAAGAGTTCTACCCGGAGTACCAAAAGCAAAAGTCCATGCAAGAATTGTCATGACTCCTCAACATGCAAAATTGTTGTTAAGAGCTCTCGGAGATAACATACATAAGTATGAAATGCAGTATGGAGAAATTAAACTTGATGCAAATCAAAACATTTTTCCTGGTATGCCGGGCGCACCGACAGTAAATTAATTACGAATTATGAATTACGAATTACGAATTACGGTTAATTTTGAAAATGCCGGTACAGAACATTATTCTGTGACTGCATGGAGTTTAGATGCATTCAGGTAATTATTTGCTTGCTCTACATACACACCTTCCCTGGGTACTACACCATGGCAATTCACCTCATGGTGTTGGCTGGTTATGTGAAGCCGTTGCCGAATGTTACATTCCATTGCTAAATAAATTTCATGAACTTCTCGACGAAAATATCTTACCAAAAGTAACCATAGACATATCGCCTGTACTGTGTGAACAGCTTGAACACAAAGATTTCAAACCAATATTTGAGAAATACTGTTCAGATAAAATTGATGCTGCACAAAGAGATGAGAAGAATTTTACGGACCGGGGATATAATGAGCATCATATTTGGTTAGCCAGGTTTTGGCAGAAATGGTATGATGACAGAAAGAACAACTTTATTTACAATTATGGTTCTTCTATTATAGGAGCTTTAAAAAAACTTCAGGATGAAGGTGCGATTGAAGTTGTAACATGCGGTGCAACACACGGGTATTTGCCTCTTCTTGGATTTGATAAAAGTATCAATCTACAAATACATTTAGCAACTGAAAATTACAAAAAACATTTTGGAAGAAAACCACGCGGGATTTGGCTTCCCGAATGTGCATATAGGCCTTCTTACGAATGGAAATCACTGCTTCCTGTTCATCCATTTAATGAATCAAGATTGAGGCCCGGAATAGAACAGTTTTTATCGAGATATGGTTTGGATTATTTCTTTACCGACCAGAGTCTAACCGACCGGGCAAAACCGCTTGGAGCCTTTATTGATGCGGATAAAGAAAAGTTCATTGATTCAAAATCACTTGCTAACCAAAACCAAACATATACATTTAAAGATATGCATCTCATACCCTATCATGTAAGTTCAAGTGAAAAGACAGGATACGGTACATCAGTAGCTTTGACGAGGCACAGAGACATATCGATGCAGGTCTGGAGCGGTGAAGTGGGATATCCCGGACAACCCGATTATCTTGATTTTCATAAAAAGCATCTGAGTTCTTATCTCAGGTATTGGCGTGTAACAGATAATAAAGCTGACATGATGTATAAAACCCTTTATGAGCCAAGCTGGACACAGGATAAGATTGACCATCAATCGAATCATTTTATTCACCATATAGAGAACACACTAAACTATTTCAATAGAAATACAGGAAAATTCGGTTCACTGTGTACTCCATTCGATACCGAGTTATTCGGGCATTGGTGGTTTGAAGGGCCTGAATTTATCAAAGCTGTTATTAAAGGATTGCAACAATCACCTTATGTTAATACGGCAACGGCTTCCGAACAAATTTTTAGAGTTAAACCGAGTGAAGTGATGAGCATCCCTGAAGGTTCATGGGGAGAAAATAATAATCATGACGTATGGTGTAATGAGGGAAATAAATGGACATGGGAAGCGGAATATAATGATGAATTCAGACTTCATAATTTGATTAAGAAACATACCTTAATGAATTTAAAGCCAATTGAAAGAAGAATAATAATACAAGCGATGAGGGAGCTATTATTAGTCCAGTCATCGGACTGGCAGTTTCTTATTCATACTCAATCGGCAAAGGATTATGCAGAGCAAAGGTTTTCTAATCACCATTCCGACTTTAACAAGTTGTGCGAAATTGCAGATAAAACAAACGAAAATGGAAAAATCACAAATGAAGAATTGAAATATCTTGAAGAAACTGAACAAAGAAATTCGCTCTTTCCCGAATTAAAAGCCGAATGGTGGGATGATTTTTGGGAAAAGTGAAATTTATTACTAATGGAAATATGTAATGTCGAAATAATGTAAAATGTAGAATGCAAAATGTAGAATGTAGGAACGGAAATGAAATTTGATAAAGAAATTGCCAATATAATTTTGATTTTTCAATTAATTAAAAGTAAGAAAATTTTAACAAAATTTAAGAAAAGAAGAATAAACATTTATATTCAAAATAACGGGTATTTGGCTAAGTGATGTATGATTATCTTATAGTAGGAGGGGGTTTTGCAGGATGTGTGATTGCCGAAAGAATAGCATCGCAACTGGGGAAAAAAGTATTGATTATTGACCGAAGAAATCACATTGCAGGTAATGCTCATGATTATTATGATAATAATGGAATTCTCATTCATAAATACGGACCTCATATTTTTCATACATCATCCAAAAAGGTTTGGGACTATTTATCCAATTTTACAGAATGGATCCCTTATGAACATACTGTAATGGCAGTTGTAAATGGTAAAAAAGTGCCTGTACCCTTTAATCTAAATTCAATAGAGCAAGTATTTCCAAAAAAAATTGCTTCAAAATATCAAGCATTGCTTTTGGAGAAATATGGTTATGGATTGAAAATACCAATTCTGAAACTTCTTGAAAATAAACAGGAGGATTTAAAAGTTATTGCTGATTTTATTTATCAAAATATTTTCTATGGATATACTTTGAAACAATGGGGATTAAAACCAGAAGAGCTTGATTTTTCAGTAACATCAAGGGTGCCGGTTTTTATAAGTCACGACAACAGATATTTTCAGGATACTTATCAAGGTATTCCTGAGAAAGGATACACAGAATTATTTAATAAACTTATTAAAAATAAGAATATAGAAGTTTTACTTAATACCGATTATAAAATAAATTCATCAAGTATTAAATTTAATAAATTAATATATACAGGACCAATTGATGAATATTTTGATTATAAATTTGGGAAACTGCCATACAGAAGTCTGCATTTCGATTTTAAGACTTTTAAAAAAGAATGGTTTCAGGAAGTAGCTCAAGTTAATTATCCAAATGATTTTGATTATACCAGAATCACTGAATTTAAACATTTTCACAGACAAAAAACAAAGGCAACAACTGTAGCATTTGAATTTCCACAAGAGTTTGAATTAGGAAAGAATGAGCCATATTACCCTATTCAAAACGTGAGTAATAATGACTTGTACAATAGATATAAAAAGGAAAGTGAGAAATTAAAGAACACAATATTTGTAGGCAGGCTTGCCGAATATAAATATTATAATATGGACCAGATAGTTGGCGTGGCTTTAATGAAATTTGATAAAGAAATTGCCAAATAATGTAAAATGTAGAATGCAAAATGTAGAATGTAGGAACGGATTCAAAATCTGACTGTAATTAAAAAAAGAAAAGTTATAGATTGTATTATTATTAATTTTGTAATTTTTATATATTAGCAAAAATAGTGATAGAAACAAAAGAAAATACCCTAAAACCATTGTGTGTGGACCTTGACGGGACCATCATCGCTACAGATACATTGATGGAATCAATTTTAATTGCTGTTAAGAAAAATCCGTTAATGCTGTTGATTTTCCCCTTTTGGTTAATTAGAGGCAGGTATTATTTTAAAACACAGATAGGTAAAAGAGTCATACCAAAACCTGAGTTATATCCTTATAGGCCAGAAATAATTAATTATCTAAAGTCTGAAAAACAAAAAGGGCGTGAGATAGTATTAGCTACAGCTACAGTCAAACCAATAGCTGATTCTGTTGCTGCATATCTTGGAATTTTCGATAAAGTTATAGCGAGTGAAAATTCAAACAATCTTAGGGCAAGAAGTAAAAGAGATAGGCTCGTTGAATTGTACGGTGAGAAGGGTTTTGGTTATATTGGTGACAGTGGGGCGGATTATGAAGTATGGGAAGCCGCTGATTATGCGATATTAGTTGAACCAAGCAAATCAATTGAAAATAAAGTTAAAAAAATAAAAGATGAAGTAATAATTTTCAAGAATAGAATAAATAAAATAAAATTAATTACCAGGGAAATAAGAGTATATCAATGGCTAAAAAATATTCTGATATTTTTCCCTTTATTAATGGCACATAAAGTTACAGATATACAATCATTTGTAAATGTTATATTTGCTTTCTTTGCATTCAGTCTAATAGCATCATCAGTTTATGTTTTGAATGATTTACTCGACCTTGAATCGGACAGGCATCATCCAAGAAAGAAGAACAGGCCATTTGCATCGGGTAGTTTACGTTTGGAGTGGGGATTTTTTATGTCTCCACTGCTATTAGCAGGAGGAATATTATTATCAATTTATTTATTACCAATTGACTTTTTTTATTATTTATTAATATATTTCATTCTAACTACATCCTATTCATTCTACCTTAAAAAACAACCGATATTTGATGTAATCATACTTGCGTGCCTTTATACATTAAGGCTGGTTGCAGGTGCATCGGCTGTACAAGTTCAGGCATCGCCCTGGCTTCTTGGTTTCTCTATATTCTTATTTCTGAGTCTTGCATTCATCAAACGCTACCAGGAATTGCTCGTAATGAGAGAACAGAACAAGAATGAATCAAAAGGGCGGGGATATATTGTTGAAGATATGAGTCTTATATCTAATATGGGACCGGCCAGCGGTTATATGTCTGTGCTGGTGCTGGCTTTATATGTAAACAGCAAAGAAGTAGTTTCACTTTATCACAGGCCTGAAGTACTGTGGTTTGTTGTGTTATGCCTTTTATTCTGGATTTCGAGGATGTGGCTGTTGGCTTTTCGTGGGAAAATGGATGATGACCCCTTGGTCTATACAGGTAAGGATTGGGTTAGTTATGTTGTTGGTGCAATTGTGGGTATATTGGCTATTGGTGCGGCATTATGATTATTGGCGATTATGAGTCATGGGGAAGATATCCGAAATATAAACCAAATGATGTTTTTTCTGTTTATTGGCGAAATGAAATTCCCGACCTAGGTAAATTTCCAAATAAAATACTTCCCTATGCCTGGGGAAAAAGTTATGGTGATTCCTGCCTTAATGAGAATGGGATTTTAATAGATACAAAAAACCTTTCAAAATTTATTTCATTTGATGAAGAAAATGGGCTGTTCAGGTGTGAAGCAGGTGTAACACTCGCATCTATACTTGATTTTTTTGTACCGAGGGGCTGGTTTCTGTCTGTTACTCCCGGAACTAAGTTCATTTCAGTTGCAGGTGCTGTGGCTAATGATGTTCATGGAAAGAACCATCACAATTCAGGTTCATTTGGTTGCCATGTTACGAAATTTGAATTAGTACGTTCATCAGGTGAAAGATTAATTTGTTCAAATGAAGAAAACACAGAATTATTCAAAGCAACAATTGGCGGTCTTGGTTTAACAGGATTAATCACATGGGTTGAATTTAAACTCAAACCTTGTCCCAGTGCTTTCTTTGCAATGGAAAGTGAAAAATTCTATAACGTTGATGAGTTCTTTGATATTAATGACAAATCGGAAAAGACATTTGATTATACTGTTTCATGGGTTGACTGTACAGCAAGCGGAAGTAGTCTTGGCAGAGGGATTTACAATCGTGGAAATCACGCACATCCTGAAGAATACGAAATTCCAAAACTGCCAAATCAGAAACTAAAATCATTTCCGTTTGATGCCGCATTCATCAACTCCTTTTCTGTGAATGTCTTTAATATGTTATATTTTAATAAACAAATAAATAGAATTGAAAAGAATGTTGTTCATTATGACCCGTTCTTTTATCCCCTGGATGCAGTACTACACTGGAACAAAGCTTATGGTAAACAAGGTTTTCTGCAATATCAATTTGTTGTTCCTTTTGGAAATGAAAAAGACACAATAAGAGAAATCTTAAAGCAAGTGTCAGGTTCAGGTATGTCATCATTTCTTACCGTATTAAAAACATTCGGTGATATGAAATCACCTGGAATGCTCTCATTCCCAAGACCAGGCGTCACTATGGCAATTGATTTTAGAATGAATGGGGACAAGACATTAAAATTTCTTGAAAGCCTGGATAGTATTGTTCGAGAATCAGGAGGTGTCATATATCCGGCAAAAGATGCCCGAATGTCTGCAGAGGATTTCCAAAAATTTTATCCTCAGTGGACTGAATTTGAAAAATATATAGACCCTGCATTTTCTTCCAGTTTTTGGAGAAGGGTAACAAAGAAAATTAATAATTAATAATTCACAATTAACAATTTGAAAATTATTAGGAATCGAAAACAAATTCGTTTGAAAAATTATGATTATTCAAAACCAGTGTATTATTATATAACGATATGTACTTTCAACAAAGAAATTTTATTTTGTAATATTACAGATTATAAAATGAAATTAAATAAATATGGTGAAATTGCAAAACAAAAATGGTATGATTTACCAAATCACAATTCAAATATTAAATTGGATTCATTTGTTATTATGCCAAACCATATTCATGGAATAATAAATTTTATTGAAACGAATGTAGGGGCAGGTTCACAACCTGCCCCTGACTCAATTATGATATCAGATACAGTTCAGATTACTTGCGAAAATGTTTCCGACATTAACGGGGCAGGTTGTGAACCTGCCCCTACACCAATAAAAAAACATGGTTTACCAGAAATTGTAAGACAATTTAAAACGTTTTCCGCAAAGGAAATAAATGAAATGCGAAACACAACCGGAACAACAATATGGCAAAGAAATTATTATGAACATATAATTCGTAATGAAAAAGAATTATGGAAAATAAGACAATATATTAAATATAATCCCATTAATTGGGAAAAGGATGAATACAATTAATTATAATGGTGATACTTAAATATGAAAAAAATAATGATATTCGGTGCCGCATCGGCAATAGCACAGGAAACTGCAAAATTGTTCGCAAGGGATGGTGAAAATTTGTTCCTTGTGGATATGAATATCGGCAGGTTGGAAGCCGTGAGAGATGATATATTATCAAGATTCAAAACAAAGATTGAAATTTATGAGATGAATGCTTTGGATTTTGACAAGCACCAGGAGTTATTCGACAAAGCAATTCAAACTCTGGGAGGATTGGATGCTGTCCTTATTGCGCATGGCACTCTCCCCGACCAGATAAAGACACAGGAAGCACAGGAGATGATAATCCGAGAATTTAATATTAATTGTGTTTCTGTGATTTCGTTAGCATCAATAGCGGCAAATTATTTTGAAAAGAAGAAGGAAGGTTGCATTGCTGTAATTTCCTCAGTTGCCGGTGACAGGGGAAGACAGAGTAATTATATATATGGTGCCGCAAAAGGCGGAGTAACTACATTTCTGCAGGGATTGAGAAATCGAATGACTCATTCAGGTGTTTCGGTTGTAACAATCAAACCCGGTATGGTTGATACACCCATGACAGCACATTTGCCAAAGAGTCCACTATTTGCCAAGCCCGGTGTCGTTGGGAAAGGAATTTACAAAGCTATGCTATCAGGAAAAGCAGTAGCATATCTACCGGGTTACTGGAGATTGATTATGTTCATAATAAAAATGATACCGGAATGGATATTTAAGAAGATGAAATTGTAAAAAAATATATATTTAAATTTTAATTTCTTAAATCATTCTAATTTAAATTTTGATCTCCATACTCCATTGTCACTATATAATATATGATTGTCTTTAGTTAATAAACAATTGTCATAAAAATATAAATGAATCACATTTTGCCATGTTTGACCTGAATCAATAGATTTGTAAATACCATGTTGACTCCCGGTAAAATATCCACCCCCATTATCAGCAAAAATTGCGTAAAGATGATTTTTTTGATTAACTAATAGTAATTTATATAACTTCATAT
>MHAY01000027.1 GCA_001804705.1 Ignavibacteria bacterium RIFOXYC2_FULL_35_21 | reverse complement strand
CTTTTATTTACTTAATTAATCAAGAATCGGGTCCGGCGGTGGATCTTCCCACTCTTCAATTATCTTTTTTGTCTGGTCATCAGCATTCGTATTGAAATCATCCATTATCTGGTTTGTCATCATTGGGTCCTGCTGAATCATATCAATTGTAGGCTGATTTGCCTGAAGCATCAGCTCTACATCAGTCTGGGCATAAGTTACACCCGGTAGAAGCAGTTGTAAGTACCAAAGAATTGCAATTAAAATTTCCATAATAAACTCCTATTAAAAAATGAATAAATTATTTAATCAATAATAATCTTGTCGTTATCATCGCCCCAGTTTTCAACCTTGTTTCTAATCTGAAAATCAGAACCGGATTTTAGAAAACTTTCAATTTGACTTGTGGTGTTAGTGCTAGTTACATGAATAGTTGAGTTAGCCCGATATGTTGTCAACAGGTAATTAATATCTGTTGCAACAACAGCGGCAGAATCAGGCATTAATGCCTGTAAGTACCAAAAGAAACCTACTAAGAATATCATAAATCCTCCGAAATTTTTGAAAAAATATATTTAAAAATAAATTTCATATCCTGATAAGATGCACCATTATAAAAAAGGCATTGTGCAAATAAATGAATAAACATTAAAATGCACTTATGCCTAAATATTGCATATTATTTTGATTAACCAATGGAATAGTAATATGGAAACCAAGCCTAAGCCGGTTTAAACAGACCATAATGACCGTATCATCCATGATAACCTCATAATGTATTAGTGTTGTGAACATCCTATTCACTTCTAATATAATAAAAAAATTGTTAAATGCAAACATTTTTATAAAAAAAATGAAAAATAAATGAACCCAAAATGAATTTATTGAATGAAAAATAAATTACTATCATTGAAAAATAAGGAGATACATAATATATCAATTTTTTTTCTAATGAAATATAATAATTATTTTTTCATAATATTTCAAATTTTTTTAACAATTTTCTGTATTAAATAACTAAAATAAATGGCTCGATATTTGCAGTTTTATACCTTTAGTTAAATAATTAATTCTATAATTAAAATAATTATTCAATGATTTATTTAATAAATAAGGTTGATACAATATAAAGTATTAACGATTTATTAAACTTAAACAATTTTATAAATTTAATTTTAATTATTGAAAAAAACAAGTAAAATTTACTTATAATATAATAAGGTTAACAATTGGATATAGCTAAAAAACTTGGGATACAAGTGTTGCTCGTATTTTCGAGCATTTTAACACTATTTTCAAACAACAATATAGAGACTCTTGAAAATAAGCTTAAAACTGCATCAGGAGTTGAAAAAATAAATTTATTGAATTTACTTTCTCAGGAATATCTTACTGTTAATACTGATAAAAGCATCGTTTACGGCAACCAGGCTTTGTCACTTGCCGAAGAAACCAGCGATATTTACAACATACAGAAAGCTTATTCAAATATAGGAAAGGGTTACTATGAGAAGGAAGATTATTCAACTGCCTTAAATAACTTTGAAAAGGCATTAAAAGAAGTTGCGAAAATAAAAAATGAGGGTGAGAAAGCTAAAATATTAAATAATATCGGGACAGTGTATTATAGTACAAATAAATTTGATAAAGCTTTAGAATACTATCAACAAGCCTTATCCATAAGAAAAAAAACCGGTAATAAGGTAGAAATAGCTAAATCAATTAATAATTTAAGTACCTTATATGCAAAACAGGGTAAATATGATATAGCATTGAATTACAGGATGCAGCAACTTGAATTGTGGGAGAAAAGCGGTGAAAAGAAAGAAATAGCTAATGTTTATAACAGTATTGGATTTCTATATTTTAAAATAGGCCAAAATGATAAAGCTTTGGAGTATTATCTTAAAGAGATAAAAATCAGGGAAGAAATCGGAGATAAAGAAAAGATGGATGACTTTCTTTATAATATTGGGAAGTTATATTATAACTTGAATTATTATAAGAAAGCTGTCGAGTATTACCAAAGAGCATTAAGACTGACAAGAGCAGGAGGGGATAAGGAAAAAATTGCACAAATCGTTACAAGTATAGGTAATGTTTATTATGATTGGAAAAAATTCGACAAGGCTTTGGAATATTATCAAAAATCTTTTGCTTTGGCAGAGGAACTTGGGTCGAAGCGCGGAATGGCAAGAATATTAAATAATATCGGTTTAGTTTATAAGAATTTGGGTGATTATCAGAAGGCTCTTGAGTATTGTAAACAATCAATTGATTTAAGGATTGAACTTAATGAGAAAACAGAAATTTTTTATCCTTATACAAGTATAGCTGAAATTTACTTAAAAATGAAAGATTATCCGCAGGCACTTGATTATCTAAATAAAGCTAAGCAATTGGCAGAAGAAACCAATCAAAAAAAGCTGATAATGGAATCATATTTTCTCATACACGAAGTGTATGCCGAATCAGGTGATTTTCAAAAAGCCCTGGAATACCATAAAAGATTTACGGATTTGAAAGATTCACTCAGTACCGAGGTTATGAACAAGAGATTTGCAGACCAGGAAGTTAAATGGCGGACTGAAACCAAGGAAAGGGAAAACAAATTGCTGAAAGAATCAAAGCAGGCTCAACAATACTATTTCATTGTGATATCCGGATTATTTCTAATATTAATTTTAGTAATTCTAAATAGGTATTTTAACAAAAACAGAGCCAACAAGCTTTTGAACGAGAAAAATCTGCAAATAAAAAACCAGCATCATAAACTTGAAGAAATGTTCGTCGAGCTTCAAAAGAAAGAGGAAAATCTGAGTGAAGCTAATGCAACAAAAGATAAGTTCTTCTCAATAATCGCACATGACTTAAAAAATCCATTACACTCAATCACATTGTCATCAGACCTGCTTATAAATAAATATAAGCAGATGTCCGGCGAACAGCTACTCGACCTTATTAATAGCATATACAAATCGGGACAGCATTTATCCAGTTTACTCGAGAATTTATTACAATGGTCCCGAGCTCAAAGCGGAAAGATGGAATTCGACCCGATACATTTCGATATTAGAGAACTAAGCGTTGAAAATATCAGCTTACTGCTGGGAAATGCTATCAAAAAGAAGATAACTATAGAAAATTATATACCTGATGCCACATATGTGTTTGGAGACCCCAACATGATTTCTACGGTTATAAGAAATCTTATATCAAATGCAATAAAATTTACTAACGAACATGGCCAGGTGAAAATTTGTTCAAAAGATGAAAAAGGGATGATTGAAATTTCAGTTACCGATAATGGTGTCGGAATTGAAGAAGAAGACCTGAAAAAGCTTTTCAGAATTGATATTCATCACACAACAATCGGGACCCTAAGAGAAAAAGGTACGGGCTTAGGTTTGATTTTAGCAAAAGAATTTATTGATATTCATGGTGGTAAAATCTGGGTCAAAAGAAATACAGATGTAGGTACTACTTTCATGTTCACGTTGCCTAAAGAAGTCCCAAAATCCATTCCGGAACAATTTATGAAAGAATATACATTGAATAATACCGGTTACCATATTAGTAATTTGAATTAGAATAACATAAGCGAAATTAGTTTTACAGCATAGTTTTCAAAAATTGTAATTTATATTTTGTATTTTTAATCAACCAGCGGATTAACCGCCGGTTGATTTTTCTATTGATAGCAATTTGGTATTAATTCATCATTTCAGTAATAGATTAAGAAAACCAAGTACTATCTTTATATCAAAAAATCATAGTATAGCTCTAAATATTCACACTATAAATTCAAATCATAATTAACTCCGATAGAGAGCCATCTGCCTGGTAATTTAAGATTAGCTATATCAGTATAGATTACATCAAACAAATTTGTTGATAGAAGATATATAGTAATATTTTTAATTGTTGTGTAAATTTTTGTGTCAACTAAAAAGTAAGGTTTGAAATACTTGATATTTTTTGTTTGGTAGTCAAGATATTGCCCAGCCCTGTCGTTGTAGGAAACACTCCAGCTCATTTTTATATCGAATGCCAAGTCATGAGAAATAACTATTGTTAATTTGTTCCTCAAATAATCAAGCACGTATTCCGATAAAAAGCCACCGTAGATTTTATCCATAGATAAATAACTGTAAGATATATTTACATTGTGAATGGGAAAAGAATTTTTGAACAAGTTTTCAGGGTAAAGGCTCAGATAAATATCTAAGCCATTCGAATTGACATTTGTTAAATTTGTACTTCGCCATAAAGAGTCATCAGCCTGTTTTGTCCAGTCAATTAAATTGTTTCCTTCTCTTCTGAAAATAGATAATTGAACCTTCAGAAAATCATTTAAATATTTTAACCCAAACTCATAAGAAATTGCCTTTTCAGGTTGCAATTGCGGATTACCCTTGCTCGTAGGGTCTGAATAATAAAGCTCTGTAAAGGAAGGCAGTCTGAATGAATTGTTTACATTAGCAAAAATATTTGAATTTTCAAACAGCATATAACTAGCATCGACACCGGCATATATATTCCAATTAAATTCAGATGTATGGTCAGCAAGCAATCCTCCGGATATTGATAAAACTTTCCATAAAATGTTATGCTCCAGAAAAAAGTCTAAAATGTCTCTTGTTGCTTTGTTTGTGAATTTTCCATCAGGTTCTCCGGGAACAGGTAGGATATGATTCATCGGGATGCCCAACTTATTACTGAGAATGTTTTCAGAACGGTAGCCTGCACCGATATTGGTAATACCAATAACAGAAGGCAATGAATTGTTGATATTAATACCATAAACATCCGTTAAATGATAATTGTGCTCTGTGTACCAGGAAGGTGGGTTGTCCCTGAATAATTCAAACCTATCCTGATGACGGCGCCAGTATAAAACAGGACTTAATTTGAAGGTTGAACCTATTGTTGATTTCAAACTTGCAAAAATTGTTTTTGTTGATTCAAATTGGTCAGGGAAATCAGGTGAATAAAAGCTATTTGCTCCGAATGCCTTATCCATGTAACCAACCTGGCAATCAAATTTTGCGAATGATGCTGCATAAGAACTGCTATAAAAAAGGGTTAAAAGGTCAAAATCAGTATTTTTAATATACCCGTCCGACTTTTTCTTTGAAATTGATAAAAAATTGTTAAAACCAGAAACATTGTATGCCCCGGAAACAGAAAGAGAATAATAATTGTTCGCACCTCCATTCATCGTAAGACGAATTTTATTTTGTTCAGGTTCATTTGTAATGATATTAACAGCCCCTGAAAAGGCATTGGCCCCGAAAGCCCTTGAAGCAGGTCCCTTAAGAATTTCAATCCTGTCAATATTATCGAGGTCAACAGGAAAATCTGTATTGTGATGGCCTGTTTGAGGATCATTAATATTTATTCCGTTTAATAAAACCAGAGTCTGTTCAAAAGTTCCTCCCCTCATACTGATGTCGGACTAAACACCAATACTGCCTCTCTGTCGTACATCAATGTTGGTTGAATTCTTCAATAGCTCTTGAATACTATGTACGGGAGCAATTGTTATCTCAGATTTCGATAAAGTTTGGACAAATCTACCGATTTCCGAATAAAGCATTGGAACCCTGCTTGCAGTTACAATTATTTCGTCGGTTTTGATTGTATCTTTTTTTATATCTTTGGCATACACAGATGAGGAAATTATACTGATGAACCAAATTATTAAACAGGCAGATAATCTATATAGAAAAAACTTTTTCATAAAAATTTCACAAAATAAATTAAACATAATAATTGAAGAATGATAATTTTTCTTATTTTCAATTGAAATTTTTAAAATCCAATAATTTCAAAAATATAAATTCGTATTTTTTTCTTTTATCAACAAACGAGACAAATATACTAATTAATAAATTTATTAATATGCTTATTACTTAATATATCATAGAACAATTGTCAAAATCATTTACATACTCATTAAATGTTTTTTATTGAATAAAGTTGATTCATGTTCTCTTTACTCAGTATGTACTGTTTTTTAATAAACTGCCCCATAGCAAGCTACGAAGTATCAATAATCAATTATGTTGATAACGAAGCAAGCTTCGGGGAATTAAACCCACAATTGTGGGATTAAAAGAAAATAATAAATTATTGCGGGAATTTATTAACCGCTGGTTTTATCTTTATAACGAATTTTAAATGATAATACTTTTTCCTTCTCTTTTTCAACCGGCACTTTAAATATTATGTTCTGAGCATCTTTTTTCTCATAATCAAGCGATGATTCGAGAATTTCCCAGTTGTATCCCAAATATCGTTCAACTTCAACAACAATGTTCTCAGTTTTTCTATTTTTAATTTTTATTTCATATAAATGCTCGTGAACTTTATCTGAAATTCTCTTATAATCCTTTTCAACGTCCTCGACAACTATATCGAAAGCATCCCCTACTTTGAGTTTTATCATTTCATCCTTAGGAGTATGGCCTATCATATCTTCTCCAATGAATTCAACTGATTCACCATCGGACTTATAAAGCCTTGCCTTACCCTCAGGCATTGGGATACCGAGATTGTTGTCTTTTTTATTCTCAAACTCAACCTGTACAGACGCATTGCCATGCGTCTCTACAGAATTATTATAATATCCCCCGCTTCTGTAAATATATTTTTTTATAACTTTAATTCCGTTCACATCAAAAAGAGATATTTGTTTCGTTTCATTGTCAGCAATTGTTGTTGGTCTTTGTAGGTTATATATGTGATATTCAAAAAATGATTTTTCTTTGAATTGCTCTCCCCTTACATCATAACCTGAACCACCATTTTTATCCATGACAGCCTCAGGAATATATCTGTGAACACGATTAACATCACCAGCAACAAGTTTTAGCTTTGCTTCTTTGTAGGTTGCCCCTGTATTGTTGTTAATGCTCACCCAGGCTTTTAAATCCATTTTAGTATCATTTTCGTTTAATAAAGCAACATACTCTGTGTGCCAGTTTAATCCGGAAGTTTGATATGTGATTTCAACATCTTGTTTTCCTGAAGCATCAGATTCCAATGTCCAGACTAATGTTGGTTTAGTTATCAATCCTTCGGGCAATGCACCAACGGCTACCTGGTAATCATCAATCTTTGGAAGCATCAATAAACTTCCGTCATCTTTTCTTAGCACTATGTTGCCTGTTGAAAGCAACTTTCCTTTTATTACATTTTTATCAGAAGTAAGAGTAATTTCATTATCAATATATTTTTCTAAAATTTTTGAGAGGCTGACAAGGTCATACTGATAATTCTGTTCGATGACAGTTCCTTTTAATTTAATATGAACACTTGTCGGGTCAATCCTTTCGGCAACATCAGTAACTTTTATGTTTGAAATTCCTTTTTTCATATCAATTTTTCGGACATCTTTAATGACTCCAAGGTCACTATTATAAACAGTTACATTAAGAGTGACTCTCTCGAACTCCTGAGCTGAGAGTAAAACAAGCGATGAAAGAAAAAGAACAAAAATTAATGTTGTGAGTTTCATAATAATTATCCATTTATTAATACTACAAATTCTTAACTTAAAATTAATAAAACTTTTGAAATAAAAAACGGGCATTTATCCCCGTTAAAATTATTAATGATTTTGGAGGGCAGAAAATATTCTGCCCCTACATTTATTTTGGAGGGCAGAAAATATTCTGGTACTACTTTTATTTTTGGGGGCAGAAAATATTCTGGTACTACTTTTATTTTTGGGGGCAGAAAATATTCTGCCCCTACATTTTATTTCTATTTGTCTTCAGGCATAAGAACCATACGAATGTAATTATCAGTTTTGAAATATTTCTTTGCAGCTGCATAAACATCATCTGCAGTCAGTTTGTCAATCATATCATTTGTTTTTAGAATGTTGACAGGATTTTCACTATAGTAATAAGAACTATATAAGGAATTAATCCAGAACCCATTTTCTTTCATATTAACTTCATTTTCTCTTTTTTGAATCTCTTTTATTTTGTTCATATAAGTTGAGTCCGGTTTTTCCGATGTCATATTTTTCATAACATCGAGAACAGCATTAATGAGTTCGTCAACACGCTGAGGGTCACATCCAAAACCGATATTGACACTATATTTTTCCTTCGGGAATTTATCGGTTGATTGCCATGCACCAACTCCGTAAACTCCACCTTTGTCTTCGCGGAGTACTTCACGAAGTTTTATATCGAAGACATCCATCATTGCACTAAATTCAAAATTATTTTGCTCATTCCATTGATAATCACCTGAGAACACAAGCCTGACAATGCTTTGAGCCTCAATACCTTTTTTCACAACTTTATCAATTTTTCCTTTTGGAGTTTGAATTCCAACATCTTTCCATTTATCAATATTTGTATTTGATGGAAGGCTTCCGAGATATGTTAGCAGGTAAGGTTTGATTTTTTCAACACTAAAATTACCTGCAAAGAAAAATGTAAAACCATTCGCATTTGAGAATCTCTGTTTATAAAATTCATAAGCTTTATCGAGATTAACTTTATCAATTTTATCTTCGGTTGCGGGCATTCTTCTGAAATGATAATTGCTGATGGTGACTCTGAATGAATCGTTAAATACAGCCCTAGGACTATTCTTAGAGTCTCTTACCTGGGATTTAATTTTTTCAATATATGACTGAAATGATTCTTTATCCTTTCTGGGTTGTGTGAAATAGGAATTTATCAACTGAAACATGGTTTCCATATCATTCGGTGAACATGAACCATAAACCTCTTCATCCAATTCATCAACATAAGTATTGACCCGTACAACTTTACCAGCTAAAAGTTTTGAAAGCTGGGTTCTGTTAAATTCACCGATACCGCTTTGATTGATAATTGATGATGCCGAATAAGCAGAATAATAATCATTATCTGAAGCCAGAGAGGTTCCCCCTGAATGAAATGAACGAAATGCTATTTCATCATTTTGGAATTCGGTAGGTTTAAGGACTACTTTCGCTCCATTTGAAAGTGTTAATTCTGTTACACCAATATCCTTAATCAGTTTCTCCTGTGAGACAGTACCGGGTTTGGGCATTTGAGGAAGCAAAGGTTTATCAATAACAACATCGGAATATGCTTCGATTTTTTTATTAGCTATCTCATTGTATAAAGCAAGTACTTCTGATTCTGAAGGTGCATTTACATCAGTTTTATCGGGAGCAGAAACAGTAATTACGCAATTTTCGTTACGAATTAATTTTCCCGGCATATCATTAACTTCTTTTAAAGTGATTTCTGGAAGAAAATGTTTATACATTTCCAATTCGGTTTCGATACCGGGAATAGATTCGTCATCAAGAAAATTTCTTGCGAATTCAAATGCAAAATTTTGTGAAGGTGTTTTATCACGTTCTGCATATGCCCTTTCCAATCTTCTGAGGAGATTTTTCTTTGCTCTTTCAAGTTCTGAATCGTTAAATCCGTTGTTCATAACACGGAATGCTTCAGTAAGTAATGATTCAAGAGCATATTTAATCCCGTCACTTTTAGCTCCTGCCCTTAAAGTAAAGGAACGAATATCGTCAACAAACCTTGATTCTCTTGCGAAGGCATAAATGAAAGGAGGATTGGATTTCCTCGTTAACTCACTCAATCTTTCACTTATTATACTTGAAAAAAGATTGTCAACGATATCTTGTCTCGCTGAACCAACAGTACCCTCTTCTCTGCCTTCGTGTTTAAAATAGATTTCAATACCAGGCATAGATAGTTCAGCATCTTTAGCAACTGTAACAAGAATATCTTTGTGGGGAGGAACTGTGAATTTTACTCTTTCACGAGGTTTTTCGGGATTCACAAGTTTTCCAAAATGTTCGATAATTTTCTTTTCGATAACATTTACATCAAAATCACCCACAACAATAACTGCCATTAAATTAGGCCTGTACCAATCATGATAAAATCTTCTGAAAGCATCATAAGGGGCATGATTGATGATTGCCGTATCACCAATCACATCACGCACAGCATATTTTGAATTTTTGTATAGAATAGTTCTTTGAATTCTGTCAATTCTGTCCTCTGCACCTTTTCCAAGCCTCCATTCTTCAAGAATAACACCGCGTTCACTATCAATATCTTCATCTTTATATGTAACATTATGAGCCCAATCTTCCAGAACTCGGAAGCCTTTATTCAGGATATCATCCTTGTCAGTTGGCAAGGTTAACATATATACTGTTTCATCAGTATTCGTATAGGCATTGAGGTCACTGCCGAATCTTACGCCTGTTGATTCAAGGAAACTAACCAATTCATTCTTTGGAAAATTTTTTGTTCCGTTAAAAGCCATGTGTTCGCAAAAGTGGGCAAGCCCGTCCTGGTCGTCGTCTTCAAGTATAGCACCTGCATTGACTGCGAGCAGAAGCTCAGCTCTTTTTTCGGGTTTCTTGTTTTCCTTAATATAATAAGTCAAACCATTACTCAATTTCCCGATTTTAATTTTTGGGTCTGGAGGAATTTTTGCTTTAACGTTTGTGTAATCAATTTTTAATTGTGCATTGAGTGAAGAAACGAATGCAAACAAAGCAATGATGATTGCAAGTTTTAATAATTTAATTTTCACAAAATCTCCTTTGAAATATTTTGGAATAATTTGAGAGTTAATTTTTACTATAAACAAAATTAAAAATAATTTATTTTGATTGAAGCAATTTAATAACAAAATCAGAAATAATCATGTATCAAGATTTGTATAATCTAATAAAAAATCATATTATTGTTGTTCTTTTTTTTGTAAAATTTAATGGACTATATCTCTTATGTTTAAACCGTTACAGGAAAAGCTCTCATATCCGGAGCTTGAGCATGACATATTAAAATTTTGGGAAAATAATAAAATATTTGATAAATCTTTAAAAAATCGTGAAGGGTGCAAATCATACAGCTTTTACGAAGGGCCTCCTACTGTAAATGGGAAACCCGGTTTACATCATTTAATGGCTCGTACAATTAAGGATGCAGTATGCAGATACAAAACGATGACAGGATTTTATGTTCGCAGGCAAGCAGGATGGGATACACATGGACTACCTGTTGAAATCGCAGTCGAAAAAGAATTAGGATTTAATACCAAACAAGAAATAATAAAATTCGGAATTGAAAATTTTAATAAAAAATGCAAAGAGTTTGTTTATCACAATATTGAAATGGACCAGGGCTGGCGATACCTCACCAACCGCATGGGTTATTGGCTCGACCTTGATTCCGCATACATAACTTGCACAAATGAATATACTGAATCAGTTTGGTGGGCACTCAAACAATTCTTTGACAAAGGGCTTATATATAAAGGTTTCAAGGTTGTCCCGCAATCACCGACAATTGAAACTCCATTAAGTTCACATGAATTGTCACTTGGATACAAGGATGTTAGAGACCCGAATGTTTATCTGAAATTGAAAATTTTATCATCGCCGGTTAAAGAAATCAAAGGTGCTGATTTAATGGTTTGGACAACCACACCTTGGACTCTTTTTGCAAATGTTGCTCTTGCAGTTGGTAAAGATATCGATTATGTTTTTATAAAAAATAAAAGAAAAATCAAAGATGAGGAATTATCAGATTATCTTGTACTTGCAAAATCAAGATTAAATGTTATCGAAGGTGAGTATGAAATTCTGAAAGAGATAAAAGGTAAAGATATTATCGGTACTGTGTTTGAACAAATTTTCAATTACATTCATATTGACAGAAATAAATTTCCAAATGCCTTGACTGTTCTTCCCGGGGATTTTGTATCAACAGAAGATGGAAGTGGGATTGTTCATCTCGCTCCGGCATTCGGCGAAGATGATTACCAGATGTCGAAGAAATTTAATTTGCCGTTTCTTCAACCTGTAACACCGAACGGCCATTTCACAAAAGAGCTCGGAGAGTTTGCCGGAAAAGCTATCAAGCACTTAACTTATGCCGACCATGAAGAAGAAGGCTCGGACAAAGAAATAATCATTGCGTTGAAATATGCCGGAAAAATTTATAAAGCCACTAATGATTACCTGCACAGCTATCCTCATTGCTGGAGGACAGGAAATCCGGTGATGTACTATGCACGTGATTCATGGTTTATAAAATCGCCGGATTACAAAGAAGCTATGGTAAAAATAAATAAAACGATTAACTGGCAGCCGCCGGAAATTGGTTCGGGCAGATTTGGCCACTGGCTCGAAGAGGCTAAGGAGTGGAATTTATCAAGAGATAGATTTTGGGGAACACCCCTTCCAATCTGGGTATCGGAAGATGGTAACGATATGTTTGCAATCGGTTCAATCGCTGAACTTAAAGAAGGCTTATATGAGTATCCTGATGGCAAAAGAGTTCCTTTAAAAGAAACAGATTTTGAAATTGATATTCACAGGCCCTTCGTTGATAAAATAATTTTTGAGAAGAGTGGAAAACTGTACAGAAGAATTCCTGAAGTTGTTGATGTTTGGTTCGATTCGGGTTCGATGCCTTTTGCACAGATGCACTACCCTTTCGAAAACCGGGAATTGTTTGAAAAAGAATTTCCGGGAGATTTCATTGCAGAAGGTATTGACCAGACACGCGGCTGGTTTTATACATTGCATAACATAGCATGCGGTATTTTTAATAAACCTGCTTTCAAAAATATTATAGTCAATGAACTCATTCTCGATAAAGACGGCGTTAAGATGTCAAAATCAAAAGGCAATGTTGTTGACCCGTTTCAAATTATGGAAGAGTTCGGTGCCGATGCCGTACGCTGGTATTTGTTTGTTAACAATCCACCATGGAAAGCAACCTTATTTAATAAAGAAGACCTTGCCAAAACCGTCATATCGGATTTCTTCAGGTCGCTGACAAATACTTATGCTTTCTTTTCTCTTTATGCCAACATTGATGGATTTACTGGAAATGAGGAAGAAGTTGACTTCAATGATTTACCGGAAATTGACAGATGGTTATTGTCACGAGTTAACACATTGATTTCCGACTACAAAAAATATTTTGAAGGATATGATATCACAAAAGCACTGAGAGCCGTTCAGAATTTCGTTAGAAACGAATTATCGAATTGGTACATCCGCCGCAACAGAAGAAGATTCTGGAAAGGTGAAAATGACAAGGATAAAAAAGCTGCATATCAGACATTAAGGAAAATTCTGATTCATGCATTAACTCTTATTGCACCTGCTGCCCCATTTCTTTCCGAGGTTTTATATCAGCGATTGAGAATTGATGGCGATAAAGAATCAATACATCTACTTTCAATCCCTGAACCTGATTTAGCTCTTATCAATAAAGAGCTTGAAAGAAGAATGGGAATAGCTCAGACAATTGTTTTTCTTGTGAGGTCACTTCGTGAAACCTCAAAAATAAAAGTCAGGCAACCATTGAGAAGAATTCTTGTTCCTGTTCTTTCTCCAAAATTCAGAAGAGATATTCAATACTTTGAAGATGTGATTAAAGAGGAAATCAATGTCAAAGAAATCGAGTTTGTGAGCGGCGAGACAGAGATTGTAAAGAAATCTGCAAAACCGAATTTCAAATCAATCGGAAAGAAATTCGGAAAAATCACACAGCTTGTTGCTAACGCAATCAAAGAACTCACGGAAAAAGAAATAAAAATTTTAGAATCTGCAAATTCATTAAAAATAAAAATTGAAGAAACTGAAATTGAATTAATTTCGGATGATGTCGAAATAATAAGCGAAGACATCGAGGGATGGCTCGTAGCTTCGCAGGAGAGCATTACAGTTGCACTCGATACACAGATTGATGATGAATTAATCAAAGAAGGTATTGCAAGAGAATTTATAAACAGAATTCAAAACTTAAGAAAAAATTCCGGGTATGATGTAACTGACAGAATAAAAATTTTATATGAAGCAAGTGAAAATATTTCAATTGCAATCGAAGAAAAAAAGCAACATATCATGAGCGAAACCTTAGCTGAAAAGCTGAACCAGTCTAAGTTCGAAGGTGGTAGTGAATTTGATATTGATAACGAAATAATAAAAGTTATTATAAATAAGATATAACTGGGAGTAGCAAGTTAATAGTTATTGATGAAAAAAAAAACAAAAATATTTTTCCACATATGTTTGCATTATCTATAAATTTTGTTAACTTGATATTTGAAAGTTGTTTGAAAAAACAAAAATTTTTGAAAAAAAATTCTGGGTGTACTTGTATAACTCTAAGGGGAAGAATTATGCCAAGTAAAGCAAAAACAAAACCAAAAGCTACAGCTGCCAAAAAAGCAGCAGCAAAGAAGGCCAAACCGGCAGCAAAAAAGCCGGTGAAAAAAGCAGCTCCGAAAAAACCGGCAGCAAAAAAGCCGGCAGCAAAAAAAGCAGCTCCAAAAAAAGTTGCTAAAAAACCGGTAAAGAAGGCAGCTCCAGCTAAAGCAGCTCCAAAAAAAGCTGTATCCAAAAAACCAGCAAAGAAAGCTGCTCCGAAAAAAGCAGCTCCAAAAAAAGTTGCTAAAAAAGCTGCTCCGAAAAAAGCGGCAAAGAAGGGCTCAACCAAAGCAAGTCCCTTCAAGCCGGTCCAGAAACGTATGGCTAAGCAGTCAAAGAAATCTTCTGCTAAGTCAGTTGCTCGGCCGGCTTTGAAAAATAAAAAACTCGCCAAACCTAAGAAAGCTGTCATACCAGCAAAAAAGATTTCTGCTAAACCTCAAAAGAAAGTCGTTGCAAATACTCCTGTGAAACCTGTTAAGAAAACAGTTAAAAAGACAACCAGGATAATTGTGAAAAAAACAATTAAAAAAGTTGCTCCGAAAAAAACTGTAAAACCAAAGAAGGTAGTAAAACCACCTTCCAGGAAACCGGTTAAAGCAGTGAAGAAAATAACAAAACCTGCACCGATTAAAGTTACTAAGATTGAAAAGCCTAAAATAGAGCAGAAGAAGGCAACTCTGAAAATTAAAGTACAAACCCAGAAAAAAGCAGTTGCCGAACCTGAACCTATTCAAATCAAAAAGCCAAAGCCTGGTGTCAGATACTCTGATAAGGACCTCGATATGTTCAAGCAGAGAATTTTCGATATGAGGCAGGAAGCAATTGACGAGCTTAGGATGCTCCGTGAAAGGCTTGAAGACCTGAACGCTTACGATTTCGCTGAGGAAAGTATGATATATTCAATGCATATGGCTGAACAAGGTTCCGAAGCAATGGAAAAAGAAAAGACGTATGCTCAGATTCAAAGAATCAATGAATATATCAAGAAGCTGGATGACGCTTTGAGCAGAATTAAAGATAAAACGTATGGCATATGCAGGGTCTGCGGTTGCTTAATTGCAAAAGAAAGGCTTTGGGCTGTGCCTATCACTACTCTGTCTGCTTCATATAAAATCAGGAAGAAATGTCCTGAAGACGGAAAAGACAGAATCGAGCCTATCAAAGAAGAATAGGCTGAAGAATTACATATTGTAATTTTGCAAGGGGACAAATTTCTTGTCCCCTTCTTTTTGTGGAGATAACATGAGTAAAATTAATAAGAACACAATATTTTTATTTTTATCGGCAGCATTTTTAATTCTCTTAGACCAGGCTACCAAACTACTTGTTAAAGGTTTTGTCTTTGGTGGTATTACCTTAAATGGTATGAGAATCGGTGAAAGCATTTCTGTTATCGGAGACTTTCTCCAAATTACTTATGTCGAAAATTCAGGCATGGCTCTCGGTATTACATTTGGTGCAGGTAAAATTTTCCTCAGCATATTTTCTATTATAGCAAGCATCGGACTTGCATATTACCTTTACAAACTTGAAGGATTTTCTATTTGGGTAAGAATCGGTGTCATGTTGATTTTTGCAGGTGCTTTTGGCAATCTGATTGACCGTGTTTTTTACGGAATATTTTTCAACGAGTCTCCTTTGTTCTACGGTAGAGTTGTTGATTTCATTCAGGTGGACATACCGGATATTAATTTCTGGAATATTCATTATACTCATTTTCCTGTTTTCAATGTTGCTGATTCCTGTGTTTCTGTCGGTGTTGTACTACTGCTTATTGTTCACAAGAAAATTCCAACCTTCAATGATGTATTTAAAAAACAAATCGAATCTGATAAACCACCAGAAAATACAGTAGATAATATTTAAATTATTTTTTAACCTTATATTATATATTTTTAATTAAATTCACATAAACAAAACATTACATTCTCACGTCATAACAACATATAATTTTAATTAAGGTTATAAATATGAAATTCAAAAGCATTGTCATTTTTATTTTGATGAGTTCCTGGTTTTTTCTTAGCGGACAGAACTCAGTTAATAAATCTTACATTTTGAAATTAAAATCAATTAAATCGGAAAACACTTTGAATTATTTATCATCTTTAAAGATTCAGACTGCAAACACATTCAAATCATGTCTGAATTATTGCGATGAAATTAAAAAAGAAAATATTTTGTCTTCTGAATCAAATCTGAAAATCGAAGAATTAAAAAAATATCTCACAATAAATATTCCGGCAGGTATAGATTCGGATAAGCTTTTAACAATGATTAAAAATAAAGATGATGTTGAATTTGTCGAACCAAATTATATATATCATATCGAAACAGCAACCGATGAACCTAATGACCAGTATTATAAAGACCAATGGGCATTAAAAACGGTAAATATAGCAAAGGCATGGGAAAAAGCAACCGGCAAAGGAATCATCATTGGAATAATTGATACAGGAATTGATTTTCTACATCCCGAATTAAATAATCAATTGTACATAAATTCAAAAGAAGACATTAACCACAACGGGAAATTCGAACCATGGCCTGAGGAAGAAATCAGAAATGGTATAAGTGGTGACTTTAATAATATAGATGATGATAATGATGGTTTTATTGATGATGTTATAGGTTATGATTTTGTTGACCAGTCATTCGGAAATATTGGTGATTATATCGAACCTGACCCAAATCCCTATGATGAAAACAGCCACGGCACAACAGTAGCAGGAGTAGTAGCTGCAGAAAGAAATAACAATATTGGAATTTCGGGATTAGCTTATGATTCAAAAATATTAACAGTACGTGCTATTGATGCAACTGGCAATGGTGAAAGCGACGACATTGCCAATGCAATTGTTTATGCGGCACTCAGAGGAGCAAAAGTATTAAATTTTAGTTTTGGTGAAGCTTTTCCCTCAACTATCATGCACGAAGCTATTAAATTTGCATATTCACTCGGCTGTGTAATGGCTGCATCTTCAGGTAACAACAATTGGCAATTTCCTCATTACCCATCTGACTTTGAAGAGGTAATTTCTGTTGGAGCTATAAACAAGAAAGGATTAAAAACATCAGTCAGCAATTATGGGAACAGGCTTGCTCTGACAGCTCCGGGAGATAGCATATTAACAACCATTCCGGGCGGAAATTATAAATGGAATAAAGGGACATCTTATGCGGCTCCTCATGTTTCAGCGGCATCTGCATTGCTTTTCGAGTTAGACTCAACATTAAAACCGCAAGATATCAAGGGGATTCTCATGGCTTCCGCTGATGATGCAGGAGACACTGGCTGGGATATTTATTATGGGGCAGGCATTCTAAATGTTGGAAGTGCAGTCAATGCAATCGGCAGGACATCACTATCTATTTCCTATCCAACAAATGATGCATATATTAATAAAAACGTAACACCAATCATACCGATTATTGGAGATGTTATCACTCCCCTATTCGATAATTACCAGGTGTTTGTTGGATTAGGAGACAACCCAAACAACTGGCAGCCTGTTTCAAACATTATCTCAAATCAAAAAATACATGATACATTAGCAGTAATTGATTTTAGTAGTCTGCCTGATACATCATCAGTTATTCGAATTCTTGTTAATTTGAAAAACGGAAACACATTAGAAAAAAGAATCAACCTTGAGATACTCTCAAATAATAAAATTTTTGAAGTTAATAATAAAAAAATATTATCAGCTTTATACAATGACAAAAGAGTTACATTAATTGCGATCGAGACAAACAGCAAATCAAGCTGTTCAATTAAATTTTGGCCAAAAAACAGTCCTGAACAGAATAAAGAATTGACAGAATCTAATAATTTTACAAAATATCATTTATTAGTTATAGATGATATCTGCCCGCCTGATATTGAAATGGAAGCAGTAGTAAATTTGAAACGTCAGGATGGTTTTGAGTGGACTTATATCACTGAATTTACCCGTTCAGGAAATGATATGCCTCAAAGCGGATTTACAATGAAAAATTATTCTTTGCCTCTTTCATATTTATCAAATCATGTTGGCGATTTATATAATGATGGAAATCCGTCAATAATACTGAATGACATTTCAAGTGGTGATTATGGCAAAACAAAAGTATATGAATTTAATAATTCTAATTTTAACCTTAAAGATTCAACTGAAGCTTTTCTTTTACCAAAATCAATCGGAAATACCAATGCTGATAATTTACCGGATATTTTGACAAAAGGTATTGGTAAAACGATTTTATTTCAGCCCGAAAGCCAGGGCAGTTCTCCATTTTCAAAAATTCTTTATCAGAGTCCTGATACCATAAATCTCTGGGCATCCGATTTATATGATATAGATAATGACGGTAAAGATGAAATAGTTTGTCATGATGATACTTCAATAATTATTCTCTCATATAAAAATAATAAATATCAAATATCATCCAAAATCAATCCACCAAAAAACCTTGACAACATAAATACTTATCCCGGAATAGCTGAAGGAGATTTCGACGGTGATGGCAAGAATGAAATTTTCATAAGCACATGGAACGGAAATATTTTGATTTATGAGTATGATAATGGACAATTCAATTTGGTTTTCGGCGATACAAATAAAATATCAGATGGAGAGCAATTCGCTTGTACTGCTGATATAGATGGAGATGGCAAACCGGAAATCTTAGTTGGAAATTACAGTAGTTATTCATTATATGGAAAAAACTACGTTGGTGAACCTGTCTGGCAGTTCAGGTTGTTGAAGGGCACTGCAGATAATACTTATGATTTTATCTGGACGGATTATATTTATGGTGTGCGTGCAGGAATTAATTATAAAGAAGGTGTGTCATCAGGAAATCTCGATGGAAAACCAGGTGACGAAATATTAATTTCTGCTTTTCCGAATATGTACATATTTACATATAAAAATAAAATCGAACCATTATGGTGGTATCCGTATTCTTATTCAAATGATGCAATAGTTTATGACTTCGATAAAAACGGGGTGAATGAGCTTGGTTTTTCAACTTTCGATAGTACAAGATTTTTTGAATATGATACCGGATTTAATGGTCCCAAACCGCCTCTGGGTATAAAAGGATGGGCATTGAATGACTCAACCGCATACTTAAAATGGAATCGTTCAATTGATGCTGAACGTTGTCAGGTACTCATGCTTGTGACTGATTCGACTGCACAGATTGTTGGTGAAACAGATACTACTCATTATTCCGTACATAATTTATCAGGAAATAATTATTATCGGTTTGCAATAAGAAGCATTAATGCTCAATTGAATGACTCTATAAGCGATATTTCTGAAGTTGTTGTAGTATTCACACACAATCCGATTCAACTTGATACAGTAATTATACATAAATTAAAAGAATTGATTCTAATCTTCACTGGAAAAATACCAAATAAAAACATTGACCCGTCCAATTTTAAAATTTTTAATACGGATAGTGTTTTTCTAATTTCTCCGCTCAGTTGCATTCCAATAAGTGATACTTCACTTGTTATAAATTTTGACAAAGACATAAGTGAATTTTCAAATGTTTGGGGAAATCCTTTATGGTTCAGCTCAATCTCATTTCCTGATTATTATGGAACACCGACTGAAGAGTCTTTGTATTTTTTAAATATACCATCAGATACAATAATAAATGAAGTATATTTAAAAAAACTGAAAATTATTTCTAAAAAAGAAATTCAGCTTGAATTTTCTGAACCAATCAATGATCCAATAGCGGTAATAATCGGTAATTATATTTTGAAACCTTACGGCATAATCGAAAACATTCTACTTAATCCTGAAAATTCTTCTGCCGTGAATATTAATTTGAGCAGTCTTCAGTTACCAGGCTCTTATGGTAAAACTTATACGATTACTGCAAAAAATATTATTTCTTTAACTGGAAATAAAATGACGGAGGGAGCAGGAAATACCCTTGCTTTCACGTTCGGAGCGAATAACAGCGATGATGCTTTCGTATATCCAAATCCCATAAGACTCGGTGAAATGAAAGAAGTTTATTTCGGAAACATTTCAAACAATTCCGAGATTGTCATAATGACATTCGAAGGTTCTCAATTAAAGACACTTTATGAAAATGATGATAATGGCGGTGTTGAATGGGATGTGAAAGACGATAACAACAATCAACTTAAACCGGGGATATATTTATTTAAGGTATATTCTAATGTGAATAGTGATAATCCGGGAGAAACCGTACTTAAAAAATTTATGATATTGCCATAAACTCAAATTTTTCACTAATCATTTTTCATTATTCACTTCTTTAACTGCTTTTGGTAAAGTGAATTTAAAAGTGGAGCCATTACCCTGTACACTTTCAACGCAAATCTTCCCGCCATTTTTTTCAACAAATTCTTTGCATAATACCAAACCAAGTCCTGTTCCTTGTTCTTGTTCCGTTCCTAAGGTAGTAAATTGGACATCAACCTTAAAAAGTTGAGCAATCATTTCCGGATTCATACCAATACCATTGTCCTTCACCTCAATTTCAACAAAGTTAATTTTATCCTTTGCAAAAATTGAAATATTACCTCCTTCCATGGTGAATTTAAGTGCGTTGGAAATTAAATTTCTCATTATAGTAGTAACCATGAACGGGTCGGCAAAGACAATAATATTCTCATCGACCTGATAACTTAATTGTATATTTTTCTTCTCGGCATTTAGTTTCATCAGATAATAAATATTATCAATAATATATTTGATATTAACATAATCAGGATTAAATGCAATTTTCCCTGTTTGAGTGCGGGACCATTGCAGGAGATTTTCCAACAATATATGAAGATTCTTTGCGGATTCTGTAATATCCCCTAATAATTCCCGAATTTCATTTCCTGATAATTTATTATAATTTTCATATAAATATTTTGTCGTTTCCATGAAAGCATTGAAAGGATTTATCAGGTCGTGAGCAATAATCGAAAAGAATTTATCTTTGGTGGCATTTAGTTCTTTCAGGTGCTTTTCGGAGTCGGTCAATCTGATATTAATTTCCCCGAGGTCTTTATTCTTTTGTGAAATTAGTTTGAAAGTTTTTCTACGGAATATATACCTGCTTAAAATTAATATTAAAAGGATGACAGACAATATTGTAAGAAGAATAAATTGTAATGCAATTTTATTTCTCGATTCATTTTCTTTTTTTAATAGTGCATTTTCCTTATTCTTTTTTTCAATATCAAATTTATATTGCAAATCACTCAAAGATTTTGCAATTTCAACATTATAAATCGAATCTTTTAATGCCTCGTGTTTTCTAAGGAAATCTATCACTTTTTTTGTATTTCCTTTTGCTTCATATATCTCAGTGAGATATAAATAATTATCTTTGATAATTTCCTTTATGCCAAGTTCTTCGGCAATAGCAAGACTCTTTTGAACATAATCGAGAGCTTTGTTTAACTCACCCTTTCCAATATAGATATTTCCCATATTTTGATAAATTATAGCTAATCCCTGTTTATCATCAATTTCCTGATGAATTGCCCTGGCTTTCAAATAATAATATAATGCCGAATCTTTATTGCCAAGGCGAAGTTTCAGGTTACCGATATTATTCATACATTTCGCAAGCATTTTTCTGTCATCAAGTTGTATGAAATATGTTAAAGCCTTGTTGAAATATTCTTCAGCCCTGAAAAAATCATTAAGTTTAACATAAACATTGCCAATATTATTCAAAGTTCTTGAATACATAATATTATTCCTTGCTTGTTTAAAGGCTTCAAGTGCATTGTTAGAATATTCAAGTGATTTTTTATAATCTTCAAGATTTTTATAGATAATTCCTATATTCATAAAAGACAAAGCAGCATCATTAGCATTTCCGGTTTCCTCATATATTTTTTGTGCATTTAAATGGTACTCGAGAGCTTTGCTGTAATCCCCCATATCCTTGTAAATGATTCCAATATTGTTGTATGTATTAGCTACTCCTTTTTTGTCATTGATTTTTTGTTTTAGCTCAAGTGATTTTTTATAATAATCAAGAGCCGCCTGGTAATTACCAATATCATCATATACACCTGCTATTTGATGTAAGATTCTTGCCCATCTTGCAGTGTCTTTTATTTCCTTGAAAACTTTAATTGAATAATTATAATATTCAATTGACTTGTTTTTATTTCCTGATTTTTTATATGAGTTCCCGATTTCACTAAAGACTAAACCAATTTCGGATTTTAAATTGTATTTTTTACTTAAATCAAGAGCGAACCAATAATATTCAAATGCCTTGTCAGTTTTTTTCAATTGAAAATAACCTTCTCCAAGGTTAACATAAGCGATTACCTCTTCATTCTTTTGTCCGGTTGATTTTGCATATTCGATTGCTTTCAATGCAAATACAATCGTTTTTTTGGGGTCTTGTTTTAGTTCAAGAGTTGCGATTTTATTAGACAGTTGAGCCTTTTTTTCAATCCGTGAATTTTGTAATAATTGGAATAAACTATCAGTATTGTACTGACAATAAGCTAAGTGGGAAAGAAAACAATATATAATAAATAAAAAAAATAATTTAATAATTTTCACAATAACCTCAGTTCAAAATCAATGATAAATCTTAGTTTTTTCTTATTTTTTATTATTTCTATATTAAATAATTATTTTATTATTCCGGAATTTCTATATTTATTTTCAATTTTTTTATAAAGAACAAATGCTGAAACTGAAGCTATCAAAAGTAAAACAACAGGAAGAAAAAGCCAGTAATTTTTTAGATATAATGCTGCAAAAGTAAATAATAGACATGCTGCCAGATTAGCTCCAATAATATAGATTTTACTCTTTTTTAAATCTCTTACTAACTTATCTTCAGACGCCATTTTTTTTTCGTAATTCATAATTCGTAATTCGTAATTATCTCAGTGCCTGTTCGAGTGCAGTTCTCGCATCAGTCTTTTCATCCCTGTATTTAACGATAATTGCCGTTGATACCGATAATCCATTTGCTTTGCCGAACTTAGTATCAATCTGCCTTGAACCAGGAATAACAACTGCACTTTCAGGAATTTCAAGCGGATTATCTTTATCTGCTTTTAATATTTTTTCATTGATTATATCATATACCTTTGTTGACGAATTTAGAATAACCCCCGAACCTAAAACTGCCCTTTTCCTTAGAAGAACACCTTCGTAAACACCGCAATTACCTCCAATCATAACATCATCCTCGACAATGACAGGCCTTGCACCAGGCGGTTCGAGAACTCCTCCGATTTGTGATGCTGCACTCAAATGAACCCTTTTTCCTATTTGAGCACAGGTCCCTACAAGTGCGTGTGAATCAATCATAGTGTCTTCATCAATGTATGCACCGATATTTATATACATTGGTGGCATACATATCACTCCCTTTGCTATATAACTTCCAGTCCTGATTGACGAACCTCCGGGTACTATTCTCACAGAATCTTCCAGACTAAAAGGATGAACAGTTAATGTATCTTTATCAAAAAAACTAAAGATACCTTCATGACTCATGTTACTCAATTTCCCATATCTGAATAATAGTAAAATACCTTTTTTCACCCATTCATTAACTTTCCATATTCCATTAAAAGGCTCTGCGGCTCGAATTTTTCCAGTATTAAGGTTTGTAACAAGTTCATGTTTTATTGGTGCAATATCAAAATCAGATACATCCGATTCAGTCGAGTATAATTGTTCTATTTTATTTTTCAGTTCTTTCATTAGTCTATGAAAATATTGAATAAATAATTTGAATTCATGATATTTATTTATCTAAGTATATTGCGCCAAATTTTAAACTCTACACGCCTGTTATATTGTCTGCCTTCAGGAGTAGTATTACTCCAAAGCGGCCTCATCTCGCCAAATCCTTCCGATTGAACTCTGCTTGGGTCAATCCCGCGTTTAAATAAATAATTTGTCACTTCATTAGATCGCTTTTCAGAAAGCCGTTGGTTCATTTCTTCACCGCCAACACTATCACAGTGAGCATAAACATCCAGATTAATATCTTCGTAGGTTGTCATAAATTTCACAACCTTCTCGAGTTCAATTAATGATTCTTTAAACAAAGCAGATTTTCCCGTATTGAACAGGATATTTCTAAAACACATAATCGAGTCTTCTAATGGTATTAATTCAATGTCTCTCTCCAATTCGGTATATAATGACAAGAAACGTAAATCGAGACTGTCAGTAAAAGAGAAAAAGCCATCTGCCTTTGCATGGAATTTGTAACGGTATCCCGCGGGAAGAACAATTTTATAATTACCCATATGGTCTGAACGAGCAATTCCTGCTTCAAGTTTATCAGGAAAACGGTCATACGAAATAATAGCTTCCAATGGTGTCCTGGTTTTTTTATTGATTACCCTGCCATAAATCAACAAAACAGGCAATGGCCTTAATGTTTCAGGTAATCGAATCCTGAATATATCACCTTTTCCATAAGAATTTTCCGTTGAAACAAAATAAGCAAAGTCACCTGCCGCTGATAGTTTCAAATACAGGTCAGAACCGGATGTGTTTATTGCCGGTCCAAGATTCCTTGGTTGTTTCCAGTTTGTCCAACTACTATCAACCCTTCTTGAAAAAAATACGTCCGAATTGCCATAACCCCCAAGGCCCGTACTTGAGAAATATAATGAAACACCATCGGATGCAAGAAACGGAGTGCTTTCGTCCCCGGCTGTATTTACAGTAGGCCCTAAGTTCATCGGCTCGGTAAATTCACCATTCGGTTGAAGAAAACTGATATATATATCTTTTTCTCCATAAGAATCTTCTCTTTGAATTGACATCAGAAGTGTTACACCATCATTTGCAAGATAAAAACTTGAATATTCGCTCAGATTATAATAATATTCAATATTGACTTTTTCGGGAAATGTCCATCCGTCTGCAGTTCTGTGTGAGATTGAGATACCTCTTTCGACTGTCCCGTCGGGTTTATAAACGTTACCAAGTAGAAGTGTATTCCCATCAGGTGTAACAGAAATAACAAAGTTATTATATTCATCATTCAACGGTGGTCCCATATTAATTGATGGCGACCATGTTCCTGTTTCGTCAAGTACCGAATACCAAATGTCCTGTTTACCATAATTTGCTTCAAAATCACCACGGCAAAAATATATGGTTTTACCGTCAGGCGATATTACAGGCATTAGTTCATCGCCGTCGCTGTTTATTGTAGGTCCCAGGTTTTCAGGTTTTTCCTGCTGACCGTATGATGACTGAGTTGAAAAAATAAATATATTTAATACAAAACAAAAAATAATATATCTTGTAAATTTATTCATTCCCTTTATCCTTTTACAATAAATAATCTCACACAAAAATTACTTGATTCCTATTAAAAACATACTTGTACATTTAGGATGAGTTAATCCCAAGCAATATAAATAATAACCCACTATGTAATTTAATAAATTTCTTCAAATTAATAAAATTACTAAAGGGTATGTAAGCATTATTATCACTTTCCGACAATAACAAATCCACCCCAATAATAGGGTTCAGGGTATTTATTCCTGAGCTCCATTTGTGCATTTCTGAAAGCGATTCCAATTCCTTTACCACTTAGCCAATACTTGTAAAATCTTGTCATTAATTCCTGGGTTACCATGTCATTAACAACCCATAAACTCATAATTACATCCTCAGCCCCCGCAATCTGAAAAGCCCTTTGCAATCCATAAACACCTTCACCTTTGAGCACCTGCCCTAATCCAGTTTCACAGGCACTTAAAACAACGAGACTCGTGTTTTCGAGGTTCAGGTTTAATGCTTCATAAGCAGTAAAGATACCATTGTCGCTTGAATAATTAAATTCCTGTGAGTTCAAAGCTTCGCCTGCTCCGGCTAAAAGTAATCCTGACCTTAATAATGGGTCGGATAAAGCCTTTTCAATTCTTACTCCAAACACCTTTTCATGCTTTTTTAATTCTTCATCACCGAGAAAATATCCATGTGTTGCAATATGTAATATGTTAGGATTGTTAATTGATTTCAGGGTATTTTCACTCGCCTGTTCTCCTGTATAATAATCAACTTTCCATTTTTTTTCTGCAAGTAAACTGTCAATCTTATTTACCTCATCCTCAGTTCCGGGTAATGGTGCAACAGGTATTATTTTTTTATTATTAATTATATCATAATTTAAAACATTGGCTTCACGTGTGTGTGCTGGATTGATGTAAAGATTCGGAACAGTATCTTTATTGAATTTCGGATTACCGATCAAACATGCTTCTTTTAAGAAAGTAGATTTCTTTGCAGGTGTTTCTGTCTTTAAAATACCTGATGTACTCGATACAAGCCTTATATTCCTTTCATCAATTACATAAGTACCATCGGGTTTTTTCAAGGTATTAATATTTATATTATTGTATATGCCGTCTGTTGACAAGTAAATAATATTTTTGCCTTCAAGTTTGTCATCAATTTGTTCCCAAAAGAATTTATATGAATCTTCATCCGGAATTTTATTCATTATGCTTCTTTTATAATAAAAGAGGTACATTGAATCAAGATAATTTGCATGATGAAGAATTACCAGTTCAGGGTTTTTCCTGCTTTCTTTTGTCAAAATCAATGCCCCGTAAAAGGCATCGTCTGTCCAGCCTTTATCGAAATAATCCACCCTGATAATTTCAATTGCAGCTTCATTTTGTTTAAGTGATTGCTGAATTTCCTTCCAATCATTTTTCTCTTTTGAGTTAATGTCTTTAATTTCCACCATTACCGATGATAGTTCTTTTTCAATTGAATTTGCTGCTTCCTCTAGTGAATCAATGTTCTTATCCATTAATAAGAGTTGTTTCTTCGATAAAGAATACAGCAATGCTAATTCTTCTTTCAATTTCTTCCACCGGTCAAATTTGTTAATCAATTCCTGATTTCCACCTCTGACAATCTTCTCTCTTATATTTCTTGAGGTTTTTAACAAAACTGCTTTTGTAGCAAGCCGCTGATTATATACATCTCCTAATATCCCAGGCTCATCCTTCATCCTTTCAACAGCAAAGCAATAGAACATATCCAGCCTTTCCTTGAGAGAATGATTAAAATTCAGTCTCTCTACCTCACTCATGTATGGAAAATATTTGTCTAATTGCATAAGAAAATGAGATTGAGATTCTTTATACAGAGCTTCAGCACGAGTCATATTACCAAGGTCCTTGTAAACACCTGCAAGGTTACTCAGAGTAGAAGCATAAAGAGGACTTTTCTCTCCAAACAGATTCTTTCTCCAGAAGACAGCCTCTTCAAGCATGTCTTTTGATTCATCCAAATCTCCCAAAACCCATTTTACTATGCCGTAAGAATTAAGGCAGTCCGAATAAAACGGGACCGATTTTCCGATTTTATCCTCTGCAATTTGAATCGCGAGAGCTAACAAAGAATCAGCCGCTTGATGATTATATGTTCTTATATATAGATTAGCAAGATTATAAAGCGTGATAGCATATTGAGAACTGCTTTCACCTGCAGATTTCGTTTGTATCTCCTGAATCCTGTACAGTATGGCTTCTGCCGCCAGCATCTTACCTTGTGATATATAAACAGAAGCTTGCTCAAACTGAGCTAAAGCCACCATTGGGTCATCATCCCCAAGCTTGGATTGAAAAATAAATAATGCCTGTTCGATTAATTCCTGTGCTTTGTCGTTATTCCCGAGAATCCTATAGAGATAAGATAAATTATATAATGTTACTGCATACGACACATCCGAAGTACCAAGCTTTTCTTTTTTTATCTCCAAAGCCTGCAAATATAATTTCTCAGCTTCCGGATATCTCCCCAACGATTGATACAATTCACCAAGATTATTGATCGAAACAGCATAAGATGTATCAAGAATACCGAATATTTTCTCTTTTATATCTATTGTTTCAAGTAGAATTGGTTCGGCTTCGGCATATCTGCCGAGTTTTTGATAGGAAGCACTTAGATTATTTAATGCTCTTGCATATTCTTCATTATTTTTACCTTTTAAATTGCTGATTATATCCTTTTGTCTCGTATAATTATCAATTGCCCTATAAAAATCACCCATTGAATAATAAATTGAAGAAAGTAAACCAAGTGTATTTGTAAATTCTTCCGAGCGTTCCCCAAATTCACGTTGAGCATTTACGAGAGCAGAACGAGTTGTGTTTAATGAAGCTTTAAAATCATTATTAGCAAATTGTTCATGTGCCTGCCGATAGAGTTTTTCCCAACTCTGGCATAAAGAGACAGATGAGAATGTAATTAATAAAAAAATATATATAAAATGATTCAGCATTATAATCATCAAATAAAATTTTGTTTATTTACCAAATCACACTACTAACCTTTGGAATTCATTATTTAAATTTAATTATTCTTAACTAAATTGCAATAATAGTTAACCTAACTACGAAAATATAATTATTATTAAGACTCAAAGCAAGTTAAATATGAAAATGAAATCAAAATCTAATTCTGCCCCCTTTTTCAAAGGGGGTTCGGGGAGTTCTTTAATAAGACTTAACAAATTCCTTGCCGATGCCGGAATAGCATCTCGCAGGAAGGCTGATGAACTTATCAAACAAGGTTCAGTATCGGTCAATAACAAAATCGTTATTGACTTAGGAACTAAAATACAACACACCGATAGGGTCTCTGTAAATGGAAATCCTGTAAAAACAGAACAAAAACTTGTTTATATTTTACTAAACAAACCAAAAGATTACATCACAACAACAAGCGACGAGAAAGACAGAAAGACTGTCCTTGATATTGTCAAATCAAGTAAAAGAATTTACCCCGTCGGAAGGCTTGACAGGAACACAACGGGCGTCCTTCTTCTCACAAACGACGGAGAACTTGCCCACAAATTAACTCATCCTAAATTTCAAATCGAGCGTGTATATAATGTAACTTTAGATAAAATTCTAAAACCGGAAGACGCTCAAAAAATAGCTTTGGGTATTGACATTGATGATGCAAAAACCGCACCATGCGAGCTATTTATACACCCAAAAAATAAGTCTAATGTTATAATTACATTAAAAGAAGGGAAGAATCACGAAGTAAAAAGAATATTTGAAAAACTTGGCTATTTGGTGAAAAAGCTAGACAGGAAATATTTTGCAGGATTGTCTGTACAGGGATTAGCCAGGGGAAGTTACAGGCATTTATCCAGACATGAACTATATAAGCTTAAGAAAATGGCAGGAATTTATGTTGACGAAAAACAATTTTTCTTGAAATAATTAATTAAATATGTTATTTTTCTTTTTTGTATAAAAACTAATCGGGTTAGATATGAGAATTTTATCTTTAGCAGTTGGAATACTTTTCTTTATATCTTTGAATGTATTTTCACAGGAAAGTAGTTTACAAAAGTCATCAGGAATTGGCGAAGGCAACAGTATTGCAAATGTTCCAAAGGAGATTCAGGCAAGCTGTACAGCCTTCTTTAAACTTCTCGTTACAGCAGAAGTTGATAAGGCTTTTGAGACAATATTAAAAAACAGCCCGATTGCAAAAAAAGATGACCAGATTAAAAATCTAATAGATCAAACAAAGAAATCATTCAAACTTTACGGGAATATGCAGGGCTATGAACCTGTAAATTCCGAGCAGGTAACCGAATCACTGCTTCGAGTCCGCTATCTCAGCATCCATCCCGATATGCCCATGCGATGGATTATTACTTATTACAATTCGCCTTCACGAGGTTGGATTGTCATTAACATAAAATTTGATGACCTCGCAGAGTATTTCTTCACTGACCAATAAATAAAAAAGTGTTGAGTTTTGAGTTTTGAGTGTTAAATGTCATGCTGAACTTGGTTCAGCATCCATAAACCGTGTCAGGAGTTACTCCTGACACAATCAAACTACTTCTTAAACTCAGGATATTTCTTTTTCATTTTATCCCTGAAAAATTCTATTTCTGGTCCTTTCCAATCGGTGAAATCTTTTCCTAATCCGTAAAACTTTTTGCTTGCAAGATTGCTTTTATCAGCGGGTACAAAATTTTCTGCACCGTCTTTCATCAATGTATCAACCGACTCTTTTCCATTGTCATAATCCTTTAGAATATATTTATCAGTTCCATTTACATCAGCAAAAAAACATATTTGGTCGGAATATAAATGAAAGATTGATTCGACTTCAGGAGGATTATTGCTGTCGAAATTGTTCCAGCCGTAGTTCCTGCCCTTACCGCTTCGTATATAGGTATCATCGCCATCAGTATCGAACATAAAAACCTGTGATTTATTAATTGCAAAACCAAGACCGTCATCTTTCAATTGATATTTATCGTTTCCTCCGCGATTAAGGAATAAAGCAACTGTATAATCATGCCCAAAGCCAATTCCCACAGATTGCTCTTCCCACAATATATGCTCATCATTTCCTCCTTCGTCAATCAAAGCACCTATACAGAAATGAGCCCCTGCCGCCTGGCTCCAGCTTGCACTGTGATACTTATCATTTCCTGCACCGTCATAAATAAATCCTATTCCATACCAATATCCGCATCCGAGTGACCAGTTCGCAGATTCATATACATCATCTCCTTCGAGGTCAATCAATGTTCCCATTCCGCCTGCCCATGAGTGTCCGTCTGTTACGTCTCCCCTTCTTCCGACTCCACAGCCCTGTGCATAAGAGTAATTCAGCTTCCCGTCCTTTGAATGATAATCAGGACGAAAGACAACTGAGGCTTTAGGCTCTGCCCTGTAAAAATCATTACCGCTTCGGTTTACCAAAGTGCCGACACCACCGACTCCGCCATAACCCTGACCGTCTCCATCAATAAAATATTTATCATCGCCTCGATTGTCAATTGCAAGTCCGACACCAAAATATGCTCCACCCTGTCCGTCAGTTCCGAGTTTATAAACATCATTTCCTTCCATATCTGCAAGGATTCCTATACCCAGCATAGCCGCTCCCTGAGCCATTTTCATTGATGTATATTCATCATCGCCTTTCATATCGAGTAGCATTCCCGCTCCGAATACTCCTGCTCCCTGAGAAGGTAGATATTCATCATCATTTATGTATTTATCATTTCCATCGAGGTCAATCGCAAGTGAAACCGGAATCTCAAGCGATGGAGTAGAACCCACTGCTCCCCTGTATTCATCATCACCTCCGAAATCCACAAGCAAAAGCAAATCAGAATATTGATGTTTGTCATTACCCGTTCCACTCAGGACTATTCTGCCAATTGGAGTCATTATGTTCAGATTCTGTTTCTCCCAATCAATCTTCAGTTTAGATGTTCTCATCACAGTCAAAGTATCAGCAAGCTGTAATGAAGATTCCAGCATTTTATATCCCGCATAATAAATCGAATTAATATCAATGCTCTGTGCCGCATCTTCAAGCTGTGGGAAATACTCCAAGCCATCGAATTGAGTTTCGCCCAACTGCCGGATTCTCCAGCACTCGATTGCATCTTTCCCGTCAACGTTACGCATTCCGATTTTGCAGAACCTGTATGCCTCCAGCATAAGCAGTACAGTCCTTGCCACAGCCTTCTGCACTTCGGGATGAATATTTTTTATTGCCGCCATCAAATCTTTTTCAATCAGCGGGAAGTCCGATGCGTTGCCCATTGCATTATATCTCCACACCCTGTGAGTTGTTGTATAAATCTCTTTGATTGCCTTCAGCAGTGGTTCTGTCGAATCCACTTCAGCCCAAAGCGAAGCACTGTACTGGCGGAACTCACCCGTTGCATTTCTCACTCCGCAATAGTAAGCCAGCTTCAGCAATGAATTATGATTAGCTTTCATGTAATCCGGGTGAAGGTAATCATCAACCGAAAGAGCCATGTTCCTTACGAAATCATATATACGCTGTGGTTCAGCGAGCAGGTCATCGAATGAAAGCATTTTATACGGAATATCTTTCGGGTCGGGATAGCGTGTCCAGTAGCCCTTGGGACGGAAACCCAAATCCTGCTCACTGATTCCAACCCTATTTAGCATTTCATAAAAAGCATCGTTTGTATTTTCCTGTGCAAAAACATTTGAAAAGTTGAACGAAGAAATAAAGATTGTGACAACAGCAAAGTAAATTAACTTTTTCATTTAGTAACTTTCAATTTTGTTGAATAATTTATTTTTGGAAAATAAATAAAAATTCACAATTAACAATCGGAAATAGGTAATTAGGCTGTAGGAATTTAGGCTGTAGAAAATAATATAACAATTTTATCACGTAGTGATTAAATATTAGTAGAACAAGATTCCGCTAAACCAACCTTTACAAACATTATATTGATTTTTGAAATTTATGATAGTTTCTTTATAATTCATTTAGCAAGATTTTCATTAATCTCACTATGTCTCGGTATTGGCTGGCATACACCTGATGATTTATTTTGGAACCAGTCATGCTTACCACCATGTCTTATCAGAACGCATCCCAATTTTTCAAGAATTTTGATAAGCTCCTTACGTTTCATATCAATTCTAATTCTAAACTTTTTCTTTTGCCGGGAATTAATTCATTAGTTAAATCATGGTATATGTCTTTGAGGTTTTCAATTAACTCATCAAGTGTCAATCCTTGTGTAACATATTCAGGATAATCATTAATATACCCAAGCCAAAAATCCCCATCCTGCCAATATGTAATAGTTTTTTTATTCATAATCAACCTATAAATTTTTTATTATGGACGAAACTAATGAATTCACATTACAAAATCAAAGAGAAAAAATACTGGCTATATTAAACCAAAAAGGTGCAAATTTGTGCATCCGGAGCAGATGTTACAGGGTTTTTGATTAATTTATTTCCCTCAACCCCGACCCTTCTCCCATTGGGAGAAGGGAGTTTTATGGTAAATGTCACGTTTTGTCCTGTTTTGTCCTGTTTTTTTTATTTTTAGTTTGCTATTCAGAAATAAAATTGATATGTAAGGAGTTAGAATATAGCGAATATGGAATATTTGTCTCAATTTGTCCTGTTTTGTCTCATTTTGTCCTATTGATGTCCTATTGGAAGTATCTTTATGTGCCAATAAGTGACTAAAGTCAAGTGGTACTGGTAATCCATTTTCCACTATCTAAAGATAGTGGCTATTCATCCCGGCATTGATTTCAAGCCCTACATTTATTAACAAAGAACATGCGGGGCAAAGATAAGGCTGATGGAATGATAAGTCAAGAAAAGGATTTTAAAATGGTTTAGAAAATTATCGGAACTTTGATTCGTGTGATTATGATAATTCTGAATGGGTATGGGGGCTGGGGAATAGGGTTTGGGGGAATGGGTTTCACGCAGTGGGGCGGAGAGGTAAAGAAAAAGTCAATATTTACAAATAAGCCCAACTTCAAAGCTGGGTTTATTATAATAAAAACTTAAATTAATGTGTCAAATCTTTATTATCATCTTTGCTTTTCCATTTCCAATTTGAATAAAATAAACGCCAGTAGGTAAATCTTCTGAATCAATTTCGAATGTATTATTTTTTTGCATGTGTATATCACTTTGTTGAAGTTCTTTAATTTTTATACCCAATAAATCATATATGATTATATTTTTAGCATTAAATCCATCGGGCAAATCTATATTTAAATTATTTGTAAACGGATTTGGGTAAACTGAATAATCTGAATCTTTATTAAATTGTTTATCTTCTACAAAAGTTACACCACCGTTTGTTGTATGTAGGATTGTACCATAATCTCCGGTAATCCAACCAATATTTTCATTGATAAAATGTACACCTGTGAGATGAACAGAAGCTCCTGAAAATTGTTTATTCCAGTTTATACCTCCATCTATTGTTTTGAGAATTGTTCCACTCCAACCAATAGCATAACCAACATTTGAATTAATAAATTGAACTCCTAAAAGATTAAATGTAACTCCTGATGTCTGTAAGTTCCAATTTTTCCCCCCATCAGTTGTATTTAAAATAGTACCCGTTAAACCGACAGCCCAGCATAAATTTTCATTTACTGCTGAGGTACTTGTAAGTTTATAATTAGTATTTGAGTTTTGAATGGACCAGGTGCCCCCTCCATTTGTTGTATTTAGAACAGTACCGGTATCACCTACAGCCCAACCATTATTATCATCAACAAAATCTATACTTGAAAGATTCCTATTAGTACTAGAAATCTGAGAAATCCAATTTGCTCCTCCGTTTGTAGTTTTCTGTATATTGCCATATCTACCCAAAATCCATCCAATATTTTCATTGAGAAAATGTAAACCATAAAAACTTGATTTAATTTCTGATTGCTGAACCACCCAATCATTTCCCCCGTTTGTCGTTTTTAGAATTTTACCTTCATACCCTACTGCCCAGCCTGTATTAGTGTCAATAAAATCAACCATAACAAGTAAACTATCATCAAGAATCTCCCAATTATTTCCTGAATTAGTTGTTTTGAATGTAGATGCACCCACAGCCCAACCATTATTAGTATCAACAAAATCAATACTAAATATTGTTTCATGATAACCTGAGGATATTGAATTCCAAGAAATTCCACCATCTGATGATTTCAGAATAATTCCTTGTGAGCCAATTGCTATTCCATTAAGTGAATCTTTAAAATGTATGCTAAATATAAATTGGTATTCAATATCTAATACTTTAATCCATGTATTACCACCATCGGTTGTCTTTAGTATATTTCCAAAATACCCCGAAACCCATCCCGTTAGTGAATCAATAAAATGTATGCCATAAAGTTCCCAGTATGTATTTGATGTCAAGCTATCCCAAGTCGTTCCACCGTTTGTAGTCTTTAAAATCGTTCCATTATTACCAACACACCAGCCTGTTTGTTCATTTATAAAATAAATATTAAACAAACTTGATGAAGTATTGGATGTTTGTACATTCCAACTTAATCCGCCATCTATTGTCTTTAATATTAGACCGGCTTTACCAACAGCCCAACCTTTATTTGAATTTACGAAAAATACACTGGATAAATAATCAGTAGTGCCTGAAGTTTGTGTATTCCAACTTAATCCCCCGTCAGTTGTGTTTATAATAGCACCAACTTCTCCGACAATCCATCCTCTGTTTTCGTCAGTAAAATATACACTCCTGAGTAGGTTTTCTATACCGGAATTTTGCTTATTCCAGTTATTTCCTCCATCAGTCGTTTTTAAAATAATGCTTGAATCACCAACAACCCAGCCAATGTTTGAATTGATAAAAAAGCACCATAATAGATATTGCGTAGAACCTGAATTTTCTATAATCCAACTGTTACCACCATCGGTTGTCTTAATTATAGTGCCGTTCTGACCAACAGCCCAGCCAGTATTTGAATCAACAAATTTAAGGTTATATAAATGATTTCCCTGCGGCAAAGGATTTTGCCATTGCCAGTCTTGTGAAATGATATTAGCCTGAAAAAAAATCACTAAAAACGTAATTTGGCAAAGAAAATGTTTCATAGATACCTCCGAAAAATAATTTATTTCATTTTTAATAGCTAAACTTCATAATCTGTTGTTTTATTTTATGTAATAACAAAAAAATTTGGATTTTGTTACAGTGATGTTGAAAAATATTTAAATTTTTTTCTTTAATAAGACAAAAAAAAGCCTCCAGATGGAGGCTTTCACCCAGAAAATTTATGAATTAAATTAGTCCATTATTTTTCTTAAAAAGGCAGGTTTCTCGAAATGGTATTTAGCGTTGCCGTTTGTTTCTACGGTTTCACCTTCGGAAATGTGATGCACTTTTTCCATCCGGTTAAGAGAATTTCCCATCTCTTCCATTTCTTCTCTTGCCAATCTTCTTTCGTAAGCAGGCACATCATACTCTCTAAGCTCAGAGGCACCTCTCGGGCTCTTCATCGGCTCTGCCACGGCAGGCTTGACGAACACGGTTTCGGTCGCAGTATGAGGCGATACGATTCCACCCGATGCGGCAATTGATTTAAAAGGATTAACCTGCTCTGTCATTCTCTTGTTGAACGGCAGTTCTTCAGCTTTGAAATTTAAAGATGTATCGGCAGGAAATTTTTTTCCGTTCATTTTTGCTTTATTGAAACCCGTAGCGACAACCGTTACGGATATTTCTTCAGATGGTTCAGGCTTATACACAACGCCGTGAATAAGATTGACATCCGCACCTGAGGCTTCCTCGACGATGGTAACAGCTTCCGCAACTTCGTGCATTGTCATGTCGCATCCACCTGTAATATTAACCAGCACACCCTGAGCACCGGATATTGTAATACCATCAAGCAGAGGCGAGTTAAGTGCATTCTGAGTGGCTTCTGCCGCCCTGTTAGTACCGGTTGCAGTGCCGATACCCATGATTGCATCACCCATGTTTTTCATCACGGTTTTCACATCTGCAAAGTCAACGTTCACAACTCCGTGCATAGAAATAATATCAGCAATCCCGCGGGTGGCATTGTAAAGCACTTCGTCAACTTTCAGAAAAGCTTCGCCGAAGTTTGTGTTCTTTTCGATGACGTCGAGCAGTTTCTGATTCGGGATAACAATCAAAGCATCGACATGCTGTCTCAGTTCTTCGATGCCCGTTTCGGCAACCACCATTCTCTTTTTACCTTCCCAACTGAAGGGCTTGGTTACAATACCGACAACCAAGGCTCCGACTTCCTGGGCAACTCTTGCAACCCAGGGGCTGCCACCGGTTCCTGTGCCGCCGCCCATTCCGCAGGTAACGAAAACCATGTCGCTTCCGCGAAGAGAATTTTTAATTTCTTCGTTGCTTTCCTCTACGGATTTTCTACCAACATCAGGACTCGAGCCTGCTCCCAATCCTTTGGTAAATTCCTTGCCAAGCTGAATTTTGATATTCGCAAGGTTGTGGTCGAGTGCCTGCTTGTCGGTATTAGCAGCGATAAAATCCACAGAGTCAAGGCCGCGGTTAATCATGTTATTGACTGCGTTGCCGCCGCCGCCGCCAACTCCGATGACGCGTATTCTGGCTCCATCGGGCATCGTGGTGTCAAGTTCAATTGCCATAAGCTATCCCCATTTAGTTTGTAACAATTTATAATTAGTTAAAGTTCTTCCAAATAATTTCTTACTTTTTTGAAAAACGACATTTTATTTTTCTTCTCTGATTGCAAAGGTTCGTCATCATCATCAGGAGCAGAATCACGTGCCATGCCCTTCAGTTCATGCAACACCAGACCAACCGCAGTCGAGTACATCGGATTCTCTACTTCTTGTACAAGTCCCGAATAAGTAACTCCCGAAGGAATTCCGATTTTAACAGGCATTCCGAAAACTTCCTGTGCAAGCTCCTCAATTCCACCGACCAAAGCACTTCCACCGGTTAGTACTATTCCTGCACCCAGTCTTCCCGAGTAACCAGAACGCCGGATTTCGCTAAGTGCAAACTCAAAAATTTCTTCATAACGCGGTTGAATGATTCTGCACAGATAACTCTTTGTAATTTCCATCGGCTTCCTGCCGCCAATTCCCGGAACCATGAATAAATCATCATGCATAATATTATTCATATAAGCATGCCCGTATTCTCTCTTAATTTTTTCTGCCTGTGATGGAATTATACCCAACCCAGTCTTAATATCATAAGTAACCTGTTTTCCTGCGATACCAAATCCCGAAGTGAATCTAACGATTCCTTCTTCAAAAATAGCTATGTCTGTAGTACCTCCGCCAATGTCAATCAGAGCAACACCAACTTCTTTCTCATCACTATCGAGAACGGCATGACTGCTTGCGAGCGGCTCCAGTACAATATCCTTAACCCTAATACCACTGCGTTCGACACATTTATAAATATTCTGAATTGCCGTGATTAATCCTGTAACGATATGAACATTGGCTTCCATCCTGACACCACTCATACCAATCGGGTCAATGATTCCATCCTGTCCGTCAATGATGTAATCCTGCGGTATGACATGTAGGATTCTCCTGTCACTTGGTATTGCAATCTTACAGCTTTCTTCCAAAAGCCTTTCGACATCATTCTCGGATACTTCCTTATTAATATTAGAAATGCCTACAATACCTCTCGATTGATAGGACTCGATGTGGTCCCCGGCAATACCGACAATCACTTCCTTAATCTGCAAACCTGATTGTTGTTCAGCCTCTGCAATCACCTTCTGAATTGTTTTAACGGTGTTGTCAATTTTCACTACGACACCCCTGAACAAGCCTTCAGCCTCGGAAATACCGATGCCGAGTATATCCAGCTTTTTTGTTTTTTCGTCCGGCGAGGCTACCAGACAGCAAAATTTGGATGTTCCAATGTCCAGTCCCACAATCACTTTCTGCTTCGACTGCGAACTACCGTTGTTTCTGCTTGGTGTCAAAATTGCCATTTTATAACTTTCATTATTATTTATTTTTAAATTGTTTTCTTAATAGTATCATTCGGCATAACATAAGCCATTTTGTTTTTCACAACAATCTGATTTTTCCATCTTAAATCAATTAATTCTGCATCCGCCAAATCCTGCTCATGTACAAGATTTTGAAGCACTACTCTCAATTTCTCAGATTTATTTTCTGCTTCCGAAGAACTGCCGATTAAAATTTCCTTCCCTGACTCTGAAAGAATAACTTTAAAATTTCGAGCAATCGGGTTATATACAACTTCAGAAATTGCTTTAGATAGTTCCTGGGATTCATCATTATCAATGAGTGTGATTAATTCCAGTGCTGATTTTACAATTTTACTATTTCGATTACCTGATACGTTAATTCCCCTGATGATAGGATAATCATTTTTCAGATGAATTAACTTATAAGGTAGAATGGATGCATCTTTTGAGATGAAATAATTATTATAATTATCATCAATAAGAATAGCTACCGGTTTTTTCTCGTGAATCTCAACGACAATCTCTGAGGAATTCTTTTGATAGACATAAGAATAATCAATGTATGGATTTTTTTCGATTTGCTTTTTCAATTCGGCAAGCGTTTTTAAATTTCCTGCCTTTTCGATTTTGTCAAAATTTATTTTATTGATTATTTCATTCGTGCTGACAGCAAAATTTCCTGTTATAATAATATTGGTTAATTTTTGTGGTACGGCATAGCTGTTCGACAGGTAAACAACACCTGAAACAAAGATGACGACAATCAAAAGTGAAATGTAGAGCCAGCCTTTTTTGCTCTTCACCTCGACCCCGCTGTCCCCCTCGGCGGAATATGTCTCATCGTACTCGTCCATCAATTAGAAAGGTTATTTAATTGTATCAACAGAATGATGCTGCTCATTCCTGCCGTTAATTATTCTAATTCAAACAATAGCCAAAACAGCGGACTGCACTGTTTAAATACACTTATAGCTATTATAAACAAAACATATAATTACTTATATTTTTACATTTACCTAACGGTATTTTATGATGTACGGATACATCTATGCTGCAAAAAATGTATCTCGTTATTTCAAATTTACATTACTTTTATTTAAATGTCAATAGAAAAATTCAAAAATTTCCTCATTTTTAACAATTTAGCTCATGTTTAATCAAATATTAATATTCGATTAATAAATTATTGATTGAAAATAAGTTGTATTTAATTACTTATCAATATGTTACAAATCGGACAAGGTGGATTAAGGTTCTATTACTGATAAAACAATTAGTTATGACATTCATTTGAGAGAAATATTGACTTAATTACCAATTTGAGGATGTTTTGATTTATAAAAAATAATATTGATACCAAATTCTTAAATCTCGCTTCAATTCTTGCTTCTCAGGGTATTACATAATATTTAGGTGTAAATCTAAAGAGTTCTCAAAAATCCGCCATCAACAGGAAGATTTATTCCGGTTATAAACGACGCTTCTTCTGATGCAAGGAATCCTGCGGCATTAGCAATGTCTTCGGGTTTTCCGAATCTGCCGACGGGAATTTCTGCTATCATTGATTTTTCCATTTCCTCAACAGTAACGCCTTTCGATTTTGCACGATTCTGAATAAGGGCTTCTAATCTTGTTGTGCGGGTATGACCCGGTAAAAGATTATTAACTGTAATTCCGAAAGGAGCAAGTTCACGTGATAGAGTTTTTGACCAGCTTGCCATTGCAGCACGGATTGTATTCGACACACCAAGGTTTTCGATAGGCTGTTTCACACCGATAGAAATAACATTAATAATTCTTCCAAAGCCTGCTTTTTTCATTCCCGGTAACAAGAGCTGGACAAGAAGTTGGCTCATTATTATATGTTGATTGAATGCCTGTCTCAAGTGTTCAGGCTCTGCAGAATTGATTTCACCTGGTTGTGGACCACCTGCATTATTTATCAAAATATGATAAACTTTATCTAAAGGTAATTGGCTTTTTATATTTTGAATAGCATTTTCGGGTTCTGAAAAATCAACAGAAATAAAATTGTGTTTCTGTTCACTATTAGCTGGAAGCTCACCAACAGTAATTTTTAAAGTATCTTCATTTCTTGCCAAAAGAGTTACATTCGCTCCCATTTCAGCGAGACGTACAGCAATTGCTTTACCAAGACCCTGACTGCTTCCGCATACTAAGGCATTTTTTCCTTCGAGACGTAAATTCATTTTTATTGAGAGTTAATTAAACAAATAGAATTTGCAAATTAAATTAGATTAGCTTGTAATACAAGAGGTATTGCTAAATTGGTTTACAAACCATTCAAAATGAAGTTTAATCATATTAAAGTCATACTTCGACAGGCTCAGTATGACAAACAGTGTTGTCACTCTGAGTTTATCGAAGAGTGATTAGAAAATGTATATATTTTAGTAATACCATACAAGAAACTGCTTTGTATTTACGAAAAAAAGTCGGAATTTTGTAATTCCAAAATGTACCATTAGGAGGGTTCGCATAATGGTATTGCAGCGGTCTTGAAAACCGCCGGGCGTCAGCCTGTGGGGGTTCGAGTCCCTCACCCTCCGCTTAGAAATTAAAGCTTCAAATATTTTGAGGCTTTTTTTTATTTCAGTATATTCCAATTTATAATTAATTTCTATTTAACACGTTAACAAATTATTATATATTTAAGGTTATTCGACTGAAAGATATGTTATGAAAAAAATCACTCTGTTATTTATATTTATATTAATATCAACTGTTCTCATTTCATGTGGAGATGACAATCCGGCAGGTGGTAATCAAACAACATTACTTCCTATGAAATCCGGTACATACTGGGTATATATGAATTATACGCTCGATTCAAATAATAACAGGATAGGCAACTATAAAACATACGATTCTATTTATGTTGCAGGCAATATTACAAAAAATGACACAAGTGGCTCAATTTTTATAAATTATCATATTGATAGTCTTGGCTCTATAACTTCTGATACCGTCTATTATTCGGTTAGCAATTTGAAGGTATTTGCATATACTAATCTGATTGAATACATGTTGAAGGATATTCCATTTGCATCAAATATCACATATACTCAACATTGGATGAAATTGGTAGATGCTGAAGATGAGGATTGGAAGGTCTTCGATGGAATAATACCGGAAACGAGTGTTATTATTGGAACAATCGAAGGAAATCTGTCAGCGTTTGGTTCGAATTCCGGAAATGAAACAATAACAGCAGAATCGAAATCATATAATACAAGGAAATTCACTGTGAGAACTATATTCACAGGCAATTTTAAATATCAATCATATAAAATCCCAATTACACTCGAAAGAAAAACTTATTTATATTTTGCAGATAATGTCGGATTAGTGAAAACCTTGACAGAAGCAATGAAAATCGAGATTTCGCCATTACAACCATGGAGTTTCCCCGGGCAGGAACAAATTTTATTAAGACATCACATTGCAAATTAATTTTTTAAATAAATTATGAGGTAAAAAAATGAGAACATTTAAACTACTTACTTTAGCATTTCTATCATTAAGTTTTGTCATATTGAATTCCTGTTCGAGCGACAATCCCACGGATAATAATCAGCAAGGCAACTTTACATTTCTGAATGTAGGTAATTGGTGGATTTATGATAGATATATAATTGATTCTCTCGGTAATCAAACAGGAAATTCAACAACAGATTCAACATTTATTACAGGTAATGAAACTATATTAAGTAAAACAGCTTTCAAAATGAAAACAGTTACAACCGGTTCTGAAGATGTTGAAAATTACTGCTACACAGAAGGAGAAAAATTCTTCATGTATTCGGATTTTGTAAATCAAGTTATTACTACAATGCTGAAAAATTTACCTGTTCAATTACCGTTTTCACTCGATAGCATGTGGGTAACTATTGCAGATTATAACAGCAATACCTGGCTTGTCAAGATAGATACAATACCAACGACTGAAATAGTACCCGGTATTAGTATAAATGGTACTTTTACAGTTAGTGGAGAAAAAGGTGTTACTAAAAACATTGATGTGAATTCGAAAACCTTTAATGCACAAGAATTTAAACTAATATTCAAGTTCGAAGGATATGTTAGTCTTGCACCTACGATTAAGCAAACTTTTACAATTACAGTTCATTCCTGGTTTGATAAAAAAGTTGGAATACTACTTCAGACTTATGACGAATCAAAATTTAACCTTGCTTCATTCGGTTCATATAAATTTGAAGGATTCGAAAGAAAACTTTTAAGATACAATGTTACAGAATAAAAAAATCTTCAAAATTAATTTAATAGGTATAATATGAAATTTACAAATTTTATTTATATAGCATTTATTTTTGGAACATTATTATTAATTAATTCATGTTCTGAAACGACATCAACAAATGATGTAAAAAATTATTTTCCAAATGCTGTTGGAAATTACTGGGTCTATGAAAGTTTCACGCTCGATACACTTGGTAATAGAGTTGAATCAACAAGAACAATTGACTCTATAGCTATTACAGGAACAACGAGTATATTTTTAGGAAGAAATTCTGATATTTATACTACATATCCTCTTTCAGGCGGAGAAAAAGAGTGTTATTATTACACAGAAAATGGAAGGTTCTACACAAACATTGGAAATGTTATGCCTCCACAATTACCATTTCCAATTGATTATACTGATGCATGGATAGTAATTGCTGACCCTGATTCAGCAAGCTGGTCAATTTTTGCTCAGTCGCTTACCGATGTAGATATAACCCTTGCCGGTATAAATGGTAAATTAAACGGTGAATTTAGTATCAAAGGAGAAAAAGGAAAAAAGCAATCAATGAATACAGGTGAAGGGCAAACAATTAGTGTGATGGCTCAAGAATATAAAATCTTATATTCTTTCAGTGGGAAATTCACACCTTCAGCATTACCTATTCCATTAGACCTTAATTTCACAGTAACGAACCATCAGTGGTATGGAGAAAATATTGGATTAATTCTAAATAGAGTTGACCCTGAATCAATTAAAGTAAGTTTTTACACTTATAATATCATCGGAAGTGAATCGGCTATGCTTCGTTATCATGTGAGTCAATAATTAGAAAATAGTAAGGACACAGCATACTGTGTCCTTACTATCATTTCTTAAAATTTCTCAGAGCCAACAGGCGGACTCGAACCGCCGGCCTGCTCATTACGAATGAGCTGCTCTACCAGCTGAGCTATGTTGGCTTTACACAAAATTAAACTAATTATTTATTAATCACAAATATTGAATAGATGTATTATTATTTAATTTACATACCCGACTTAATCACCTTAATAATATGAGGACCAATTGAAGAGAAAAATCTTACAAAATAAAATCCATTATTTACATGATTCCCATTAATGTCCCTTCCATCCCAGATAATTTTTCTATCGTTATTTATAGATAATTCTCTTACTTTATTTCCAAAAATATCGAGTATGTTAACCGTACAATTATTGTTATAATCATTCAAATTAAAATTAATTTTATCGGAAAATGGATTAGGATAGAATTCAATTTCTTCTATTTCATCTTTCTCATCATTTTTTTTTAATGCTGTGGGTGTTATTTCAATAATTCTGTCATCTACTGCAGACGGATTTCCTCTGCCATCTTTGTTACTTGTAGCAATATAAACTTTTCCGTCAGGAGAAATACAAATATCCCGAAGTCTTCCGAATTTTCCTGAAAAATAATTTGTCTGAGTAACAACATCATCTCCGGTTTCATTAAGTTTTAATTGAACAAGCATTGAACCTTTCAGAGCTACCAATAAAATAGAATTCTTCCATTCACTTATTAAATTGTGATTATAAAAATCAATTCCTGCAGTGGCTATTGTCGGTGTCCAGGCGGCTATCGGCTCTACAACTTTATTAGATTCGCAAAAAGCCTGCTCGTTTGGGGAATCGCAATATCCCCGGACATTGGGCCAGCCATAGTTTCTGCCCTTATATATAATATTCAATTCATCATCGGTATCAGGGCCATGTTCCGAACTATATATCTTGCCATTTGCAAATACGAAACCTTGTGGATTTCGATGTCCCCAGCTCCAAACGTAGCTATTGGGATAAGGATTATCTGGCGGAATAGTCCCGTCGAGATTCATCCTTAAAATTTTTCCATTCAAACTGCTGAGATTTTGAGCCCTGTCCTGAACGGCAGCATCGCCCATTGTTAGGTATAATGTCCAGTCATTTGGGTCTATCCACATCCTGGAACCGTCATGGTTCCATGCACCCGGTATGTCTTTAATTAATTCAACCGGTGATTCCAGCTTGTTATTAGAATAAGTAAATCTTACAACTTTTACCTTGGTATTATCTTTTGACCCGTAATTGTAAACTAAATACACATAAGGATAGGCAGGCATTTCAGGAACAGATGAAAAAAACCTGGGATGAAGAACCATCCCCATCAGTCCCCTTTCACCATCTTCGAGAACTTCCTGAATCCTCAATATTTCAATAACCTCACCTGTTGCGGGATTAACCCTACTTACTCTTCCATATCTTTCCGTCATCCAAATAAAGCCATCAGGTCCCCATAGGATTTCCCAAGGAGTATCCAATCCGGTAACAAGGTCTCTTGTTTTAATATCAGCCTGTGCATTAATATCAGCCGAATAATTACAGCTAAATAACAGAAGAAAAATAAAAAAATATTTTATAATCATTTTTTCACCGTAATAAAATAATTAGACATAACTAAATATTAATTACGGAAAACATAATATTTTATTGAAAGAGTTGCTGATGTTAGGGAAGATTTAAATTGAAATAAAAATAATTTTGAAAATTAATAAATTTCACAAATCAAAAATCCAGGATAAAATTCATAGAAATTATTTCAATACCTCTACAAATATTTTTCCGGCAACTTCGTAACCAATCACCTTTTCGGTTTCAGCATGTTTAATAGTTATTGGGCCATTAAATGGACTCTTTGTTAAAACCGAAACCTTAGAATTTGGCGTCAATCCAATTTCTTCAAGGTAACCAAGCAATTTGGGGTCTGTATCGGATAATCTGCGAATAACAGTCGTTTTGCCAGGTTCAACCTGTGATAAAGCTATTTCATGAATAACAGGCATCTTACCTTCCTTAGTCGGGATCGGATGTCCATGCGGGTCAAATTTGGGATTACCGAGTATATCTGTAATCTTGTCTGCAAATTCTTCGGAAATAAAATGCTCGAGCCTGCAGGCTTCTTCGTGGACCCTGTCAAGCTTGTACCCAAGCTCTTCTTTGAGGAATAATTCCAGCAGTCTGTGGTGTCTTATGATTTCCAATGAAACCTTTTCACCCCTTGTTGTAAGTTTTACACCCTTGTAGGAGTTGTAATCAACCAATGCCATTTTAGATAGTCGTTTTAGCATACCGGTTACTGAAGCTCCGGATACTTCCAGTTCCTTTGAAAGTGCAGTTGTTGAAACTGTACCTTTGTCTTCAAGTTTATAAATTGCTTTTAAATAATCCTGAACTGACTGAGTTAATAATTCACTCCCTTTCATAGCTACTCCGAATTCTCATTTATGTTTTAACAAAATATTTTTTTTATATTAAACGAAATTACGAAATTCAAATTTTCCATATCAAATATTTTTTTTTAATAATACTAAACATTTAAAACTAATTTAAACAAAAATGCCGAAATAGTTGCTACAAACAAGCTGGTTATTGAGGATAAAAATACTCCTTTAAATCCAAGTTCCTTCCATAATACTACAAATGTAGTAAGGCAGGGGAAATAGAGGGAAACAAATATAATAAACACAATTATTTGCCCTAAAGATAAAGGAAGCTGTGTTAAAGCTGTAATATTCATTGCCTGGTTCATCATCACAATTATCAATTCCTTCCTTAGAAACCCGAAAACCAGCGTGGAGCCTAATTCCATAGGTAATCCAAGAACAAATTTTACTATAGGTGCAAAAGCTATATTAATATAGTATCCAAATTTGAAATATTCAAACCAGCCAAGAACAATGCTTCCTCCCATAAGAAACAATGAAGCATCTTTTAAAAAACCTTTAATTCGATACCATGTTTTTCTGAAGGAATATTTGATTGATGGTATTTTTAATGTTGGTATTTCCATAACGAAGCCGGTTGGCTTTTTCAAAAAAACTGTCATTATACGGCCTGTAATTGCAATTACGAGCATTAAATAAGCAAATACTACTATTGCCCACAAGGGACCTGTGAACGCAGCCGCCAATGCAAATATAACCGATATTCTTGCTGAACATGGTATAAATGGAATAAGTACACCAGTAACCATTTTATCACGTTTGTTATCAATAAGCCTTGTGGCATATAATGCCGGAACAGAACAACCGAATCCGAGTATTATCGGAACGACGGATTTTCCATGTAATCCGATTTTGTGCATGATGCCATCAATAAGAAAAGCAACACGGGAAAGATACCCAAGGTCTTCAAATATTGTCGTAAGAAAAACAAGAGGCAAGAAATAAGGTAGTACAATACCAAAAATCCCTGCAAAACCCATAAAAGCACCGTTTATTGAATGCCATATAAAAGGTTGAGTTGCTTTCAATGGTTCAAAAAGCCCTGCCAAAGCTTGTATAGGAGCATCAACCAATGAGCCGATTAAACTCCCGATAATAAAAATTATGGCGAAATATAAAACGAAAAAACTCAACAAAAAAGCATAGCCAAATATAGGATGCAAAAGCCAATCATCTAATTTCTCACTGAATGGCCTTTTCTTTCTTTCCGTAAAGATAGAAATCTTTTCAGCTATTTTCATAGCTTGATGATGACGCTCATAATGAATAGTTTCAAAAACATCTTTGTGATGATTCTTAACAAGCTCCATCTCGATTGTGTTTCTTTGAATCTGAATCTCTGAGGTTACTGATTGGGGAATGAGTGTCGGATTTTCTATTGATTTAATGGCATAGAACCTCGCAGAACCCTTCATTTCCGAAACAATCGGTTTTATGTTTTTTGTCAGTTTATCAATATCATTTTCCAGATGTTTTGTATATTCAGGATATAAAGGGATTGCAGTTCTTCCCGAAGAAATCTCGTTAATCCTGTCAACCAATTCTTTACCGCCTTTACCATAAAGGGCAACAGTAGGAACAACCGGAACATTCAGGATGTCCTCAAGTTCTTTTGCATTTATTTTTAATCCATGCTTCTCGGCTTCATCAACCATATTTAATGCTACAATCATAGGCATTCCAAGCTCAGCCAGCTCTACTGTCATTTCAAGGCTTCGGGCGAGAAGTGAAGCATCAACAACATTTACAATCAAATCAACATCCGAATTAAGGAGAAATTCATAAGTATATTTTTCAACTTCATCTGTTGGATTAAGCGAATAGACTCCCGGAAGGTCAATTAGATTATATATTTCCCCATAAATATTAATTTGAGATTCTTTAAGCTTTACAGTCGTCCCGGAAAAATTAGACGTTGGTACTTTTATATCGGAAAGAACATTAAACAGTGTGCTTTTACCCGAATTTGGCTGTCCAACAAGCACTATCTGTTTAACCATCATAGCTGACTTCTATTTTATTAGCTATTCCCCTGCCAATTGCAATTTTGGAATTACCGTTCGAGAGCGGCTTGACCAGTATAGGCCCCCATTTTGCTTCAGAAATCTTAAGTAACAATTCATCTGTCCTGATACCAAGATTATTAAGTTTTCTTTTTCCTTCTTTACCTGTTCTGATTTCGCATACAAGCAATTCAACATTCGATGGTGCTTCGCTCAATCTCATTTAATCTTTTATTATTTTTTGCTTAAATGTAACTATATTCAAATTTAGCTTAAACTAATTTAAAATCAAAACATATAACGATTAATGGGTTAATTTATTCTAAAACTGTAAACGTTTTGTTGCTAAATTCTATAACTCAATTTAATTTCATAGTAAGCGTCTTAACGCATTATTTCTTTATTAATAATAAAATTAAAATACTTAGGGTTCTAAAATGAGCGTGAATACTGATGATGTAAAAATTTTGCAAAATTTCTCTCAATCAATAAAAGCGGTAAAGAAGGAAATTGGAAAAGTAATAATAGGACAAGAAGAAACAATCGAGCAATTACTAATCGCACTATTTGCAAGAGGTCATTGTTTGTTAATTGGAGTTCCGGGCTTAGCCAAAACATTACTTATATCAACATTATCCCAGGCTCTCGATTTAAAGTTCAGCAGAATTCAGTTTACTCCCGATTTAATGCCGGGAGACATTACAGGAACCGAGGTTATCGAAGACAATATCTCAACAGGCCAGAAGCAATTCAGATTTGTCAAAGGGCCTGTCTTTGCTAATATTATTCTTGCCGACGAAATAAACCGTACACCTCCAAAGACACAGTCTGCTTTATTGGAGGCAATGCAGGAACATAGAGTAACAGCCTCAGGTACGACATATACTCTCGAGGAACCGTTTTTTGTACTTGCAACTCAAAATCCAATAGAGCAGGAAGGCACATATCCATTGCCCGAAGCACAGCTTGACAGGTTTATGTTCAATATCTGGCTCGACTATCCTTCGACAAATGAAGAAAAAGAAATAGTAAAAACAACAACTGCAGAGTATTCACCTGATGTAAAGAAAATTCTCATTGCAAAAGAAATTATTGATTTTCAGGATTTGATACGACGTGTACCTGTTGCTGATAATGTAATTGATTTCGCAGTTAATTTTGTCCGCTCGACAAGACCCGGCAATGGTTCACAGCAAATTATAAAAGATTATTTGAGTTATGGCGGAGGTCCCAGGGCTTCACAATATCTTATTCTTGGTGCAAAATCAAGAGCCGCTATGAAAGGCAGATATACTCCCGATATTGATGATGTGCGTGCAGTTGTATCACCGGTTTTACGTCACAGAATCGTAACAAACTTCAATGCAGAAGCCGATAATATCAGCCCAAATGAAATAGTGTTGAAACTGCTCGAGAAAGCTTAATAAAAAATTTTAAATTTTGAATTTTACAATTTTCAATGAATTTTTTAATAATCAATTTTCAATTTAGGTTATTATCTTTTTTTGTCCATTAGATTGATTGATTTTCAGTCTGCTGTCTAAAATACTAACTTATGATTTAATACTTATTTCATGAGCATTTTACCTGAATAATTTTCTCCGTTTAAATTAATAACATAAATATAAACACCTGCATTAACCTTAGCACCTTTCATATCGGCACCATTCCATTTAGTCATGTAATTTCCGGATGGAATTGTACCTTTGAATACGTTGTTGATTAGCTTCCCGTTCATGTCAAAAACATCAACATTTACATTATAAACGAAGTCTGTCATCGGTAATATAAAGTTTATAAATGTTGAATTTGAAAATGGATTTGGAAAATTTGAAAATGTTAATTGTTTTGGCAAATCCTCTTCACCATCATCAACACCAACAGGAAGTGAAACAGGATTAATCTCCCTCGATTGTCCATCAGCATTTGCAAGGTATAAATTCACAAAGAATGGCCTATTTGCCGGCAATTCATCCATATTCACTTCCCATTCTTCATCGGTCAACCTCTTGAAGTTTGTAGAGGTATATTCATAATAACTCATCACAGGACCAACGAAGGCAGTAATATCACCATCATTATTTTTTGTTGTAATAACAGCAAGATTAATCGGACCTGTACCGACATGCTTTACCCAACCTACCGGATTACCATATTCATCAGTAGGTGCAGTATGAACATCAGCTACTACCATATCCATCTTTTCAGCATCATCTTCACTATTATAAAAAAGATCAGCATACCATCCTTTAGGGTGTGGTCCATCACAATTATCCCAAGTTGAAAATATACTTTTAAGAAATGAAAATTCGTCATTACTTAAATTTATATTTTGTAATTCTTTTTGAGCAATTGAGTTTAGTTTAATAGAGATATTGTTTAGATGCTCAAAGTAATCTTTGATTTTTTTATTAAAATAATCATTTGAATTTTGTCCGCTATCAGTTAATAAGAAGTTTTCTAATTTTTTAATTGTAAACTTAGAAAGGTCTGACAAGACCTTATAGAATTCAGGCATAGGTTCAAGAAAAGCATCTGGATTTGAACAACCAAACGAACCAGAGTAAGATTGCTTTGCATATAATAAATTATCATGCCTTAACTGTGCCCATGAAGCAAGTTGTGTATTCATCTTTTGCTGCCACCACGCGGCAGTTTTCATAAATTCAGGATATTTCTCTCTTTCTCCAATGGTAGGAGCATTTAATGTCTTTATAGTATTTAACCAGCGATTATAAAATGATTGTTCCCAAAATTCATTGTCATATCCATCAATTAGATATCTCAACCCACTTAAATTTAGTGAATATTTGTAATGTTCAAGTTCAGGTTTTAGTAAATCTGAAGCAGCATTATTTCCAAGAGCGAAGAGAACATCAAGTGAGGAAGGAAGCATTCTAAGAATTTTTTGGTTCTCAAAAATAATTCTGTCAAATACAACATTAGAAAATATATAGGAATCAATTACGAACCGTTGACCAAACAATAGAAAAGATGAGGCTGGTTTAATTTGTTCAGTGTTGAAAGGATTTGAAATTAATATTTGAGAAAGTATTTTTTGTTCTGCATAAGGTTTGTTTGTAAGAGCATTTTGAAATGTTTTGCAAACATTTGTATCAAGAAATTCTGTCGGGCTTTTTACATTCATTTCATCAATAAGTTCACCTATATGTTCCACTTTTACATTATCAGATTCACCAACCAATGCTTTAATAATATTATCAATATCATCTATTTCTTTTTTTAAATTAAGTTCATTAAACGCTTCATGGATTAAAACTGCATCTATTATTTGTCTTCTGATATCCAGCATTGTTTGTTTTGGTTCGTCATCAGATTCCGGAGGTATAAGATAAAATTCAGTCCTGCCAAGCCATATCATTGTTCTGAAGTATTGCCCTAATCTTTTCGATTGAGTATAATGCCCACGAATTGTAAACTGACTGAAATCAATCATTCTATTTGTTGATGAGAATAAGGAGAATTCTTGTGGTTTTTCTTCAAGAATTAAATTATACAGTTCTCTACATATTGTTCTATTTGATTCTAGAGTTGATGATTGATAGTAGTTCAATAATGACCTTGCAACAGTAAAATATATATCATAGTCTTTCAACATTTCCTGCATATCGGGATAATCTTTGTATTTCTCAATCAGAACAAGTAAATGATTATGAAATTTTTCAAGTAAAGTATCAAGTTTTGAAATTATAATTGCACTTTCAATATCTCTCAATATAGCATCGTAAGACATATGTAATGCGTGTAAAATTGCATCAGTCGAAATAAACACTGGAAGGTCTTTTGCCCATATATCTTCATAAGCATTCCAAAATGATTTGTAGGAAAGCCGTTCTGAGACCATGAAACCATGCTCATCTATTAACTGCTTCTCAAAATCAGTGAGTGAATATTTTGTGTTAATAGTATCAAAATATTTTGCCGTCCCGGGTTCATATTTGACAGTCTTGTTGAATAAACCAGTGGGATACAAGCTATACATTTCATCAGTAGTCATGTTCTCATGAGTTTTAAGGAAATTTTTGTAAGATTCAAGGCTGAAATTTTGTGCTAAGACTAAACCTGACAAGGCAACTAACATTACAAGCAGTGTGAATATCTTTCTTTTCATATTCTTACCTTTAAATAATTCTTAGAAATTTATTTTAGTAAAATATATTCCTTGCTCTGATGCTTTATAAATACCCTAACAACGTCCTGTGCGCCTCACTCAATTGCCAATAACGATATGCCAAAATTACAAACAATTCTATATATTGCATCAATTATATATATAAAGACACATGAAACAACAAAAAGTCTCAAAAAAAATATAATAATTTTAAAATTAACTCATGTCTATATTGTAATAACACAAAAAATCGAAAATTGTTTCAGTTCTATTGAAAATTTTTAATGATTCAAAACCTTATTGAAACCATTTGACCTTAGTAAAAGATTCAATCCCCCCTTGATAAACCTTATTAGTCACTTCATAACGTAATAAGGTTTTGATAAAACCGAATACCCTTTTACCAAGTTTAAAAGGATTAACAAAGTAAAATGATAATTCAAAATCAAAATTCAACACTCAAAACTATTTCAATTCACACTTATTAATTCAACTTCGAAGAACACTTTCGTATCGGGAGAAACTTTCCCTGTTAATCCCGAATGCCCGTAAGCCAGTTCAGACGGTACTTCGAGTACCCTTCGACCACCGGCTTTCATAGTCAATAATCCTTCGTCGAATGCCTTAATCACCTGACCTTTTCCAACTTCAAATGAAAGAGGTTTTCCCGAAGCCAAAGTCTCTTCGAATTTGGTTCCATCAGGCAAATAACCTTTGTAATGAATTGTTACTTTCTGATTTTTCATCACAGGCTCACCGTTTCCAATTACAACATCTTTAAATTTTAATCCTGATGGAGTACTCTTGAATTCCTCACGCACAAAATTAACCGGAAAATCTTTCTCATCAAGTTTGAACTGGATTGGAACACTAACCCAGAACACTACAGGTTTACCGTTTGATTCGGCGGCAGTGAACTTTGTTTTATTCACTGCTTCTTTTGCGGCTTCGTTAAGAATTTGATTATCAGAATATTCGACCAAAGTTTTTTCAACTTTTCCGTCCTTACCTATCATAGCCCTTATCTGCACTTTCCCCTCGATTACAAGCACTCTTGCTAATTCGGGATAAACAAGGTTCTTCATTAATAAATCCAAATCCATTTCAGGCTGTTTGTTGACAGCGACATATTCGTATGGCTCAGGCTCTTTATCCCTCTTTTTTTCCGTAGGAATTAGTGGATTGTCAATTGATTTTTCAGACAAAGAAATATTTTTTTGCAATTTCGGTGCAGCACCAAGGCTGTAACCCCTTCCGACAGCGTAGTCCGAAACATCCTCAGGCATAGGCAATGGTTGTTCTACTCTGACTAATGAATCTTTATTTCTCGAAATATAATCAACAGCAACAAAGGATGTATAATTTGTTAACAGGTTATACTTCAAACCTAGTCCTGTTATTTCATCTTTTCTCTCTACTTTGTTTCGCAAAGAATTATAATCTGAAATTATTGCTATTTTATTTCTCGCCCACAAATATTTTAGAGCATCACCTTGTGTAATTGTTCCAAATTTCTGAACTCCAATTTCAACATTATAACGTGTATCACCTGACACACCAGAGACAATAATATTCCCTGTTGGCTGCCCCATCCATTTACCATAAACAAGAATAGGCCTTTCAGCAAGTACATCAGGAATTGAAACCGGCTCAACATCATAAGTCATAAATCCATCATATTCAACTTTTATATCAGTCATAACCGCTGATTCAACATATTTCCTGAATTTCTCAACAATCGCATCCGAATTTTCATTTTTTGTTATGATAAATGGTTCTCCCATTCCAACACGTGCTATACCTTCAATGAGAAACCTGTTAACACTGCTTCCGATGCCAAATGCAAATACATTACTCTGATTAAGATTATTCCTGATTAAGTCGAAAGCTTCTTCTTCGACATCAACATACCCATCGGTTAGTATTACTATCGTTCTTGACTTACCTTGTTCCTTCGGCAATGAAAACACTCTCTTCAATGCAGGAAGAAGTTCTGTACCACCACCGCCTTTTTGAGCATCAATTAAATCAATTGCTTTTTGAATATTCCTTGGAGAAACATCAATGGAATTATCGGACAAAACTTCAGAAGCACCAGCGAATAAAAGAATATTGAATTTCTCCCCTTGCCTTAAATTTCCTAGAAGCTTTTTCATCATATCTTTTGAGATGGAGAGTGGTTTTCCTATCATAGAACCGGAAACATCTACAATAAATATAAACTCACGGGGTGGAATCTGCTTTGGTTCCACCCTTTTCGGTGGTTGAAGCATTAACAAAAAGAAATTCTCTTTTTCATTTTCAGATAATAATAATCCTGATTGAATTTTATTTCCGGTCAATCTGTATTTCAAAATATAATCCCGATTACCACCATATTTTTCAGTTTCATTCATTGTTATGAATGCCTGCACAGGATTAATTTTTTCAATATTGACTTTGTGGGATTTACATTCAATATCCTCCAGTGGTACAGCAGAAGCTATGTTGACTTTGACATCAAATAAATATGTCGGCATTTCACCCTCATGAAGATAGGGTGTTTCAACGAACCTGTCTTCAGGCTTTGCCGAATCTGCTGATTTGTTAGAATATCTTGGTCCGACTACCGAAGGATAAACAAATTCATAAATTCCATCCGTAGGTATAAGCAGTTCGGTATATTTTAATTCAACGATAATAGTATCGCCGGGCATTATATTTCCGACATTCATCTGAAAAACGTTCGGCCTTTCCTGTTCAAGTAATGAAGCACTCTTTCCCTCTTTTAATGCCTTTTCATAAGTCTTTCTTGCTTCTTCCTTCTTTTGAATTTCAGCTACAAGTACACGCTCGCCAATTGTCATAGTCATGCCATAAACAGCCGCACGCGTAGATGCAGGAAAAATATAAATAGCTTCAATTGGCTTTTTGCCTGTATTTTTATATACCTGTTTCACCTTAACATCAGCTATGACTCCCGCAATATTTACATCGGCTGAAGTTGAATATAACGGTAGCTGGTCAACTGTTGAATCGCCACTCTGTACAAAGAAATAAGGAGACAATGTTCTGTCCTCTCCCTTTTCGATTGGCTGTGTATTCTGTTGATTTGGAATTGCCAAAACTTTAATTTGCTTTATTCTTTTTGGAACTTGAGGATTTGTATTCTGTGCAATTGAATAAGTTAGGATTGTACTAATTATTCCAAGGCAAATAAAAAGCTTTTTCATAATTTCTCCTGTATATTAGAAAAATTTATTTAAAGTAAAACATTGATTTATATTTAAGAGTAAATAACCCTAAAAAAAGTTACAAAAATTATGATATATTTCATTGACGAACAAGATTAAATTATATAATTGTTATTTCGCATTTTAATAGCATTTACATAAAAATAGAATTTTCAATTTATAATTTTCATTGAATTTTCAATAAATAAATTTTCAAAACACTTAATTAACTCACCTTACGCATAAATTTTACAAACCTTAGTCAAAACCTTATTTCACCCTTTTTACCTTAGTAACAAAATTTATTATTCTACAAATCAAACCTTATTAGCTTATTTTGATTTTTGGTTGAATAAGCTAATAAGGTTAATGTAGCCGGTTATTTTACTTTTTACTAAGGTTAAATGTACTAATAAGGTTTTTAAAATTACAAAGGTGTAGAATAAAGTTTTCAATATTGCGTAACATGAATTAATTAATTCGAAATTATTCATTAGAAATGCAAGAAAATCTTAATAATGCCATGCTGAGCGAAGTCGAAGCATCTCACACCATTGTAAGAGGTTCTTCGTCGTTACACTTTTCAGAATGACCGTGCTATACTTGCCTTTCGCATATAATTTTTTTTCCAATGAATAATCCGGGGTAATTCAATTATTTTTCTTCTTCAAAGTAATAAATTGGTAAAATGTAGTAAAGTTCATTTCTATTTGAACATTGAAAATTGAAATAATGATTGAAAATTGCAAAATTGTAAATTATTAATTATTAGTAAAATCAGTTATATTATATAAGATACTCTAAAATATTTTTAATATTTTTGATTGAGCATTTAATTTGGTATTCAAATGAAAGTTGGAAATAAACACTACAGAACAATCTGGGAAGATGAAAATAAACCAGGAATTATTCAAGTTATTGACCAGAGGTGGCTACCACATAAATTTATAATTGAGAGCCTGAAAAGTGTTGATGGCGTTGTAAAAGCAATCAAGGAAATGCACGTAAGAGGAGCACCTTTAGTTGGAATAACTGCGGCTTATGGTATTTACATTTCCGCTATTGAAGCTCAGCAAAAAAAGGGCTATAAAAAACATATTTTAGAATCAGTCGAAAAAATTAAATCAACAAGGCCGACAGCAAAAAATCTGTTTTGGGCTATTGACGAGATGTTATCTTCAATTTCAAATCTTGATGATATTGATGAAATTATTCGAGCTACAAGAGCAAAAGCCGAAGAACTGGCTGAGAAAGATATTTCAGACTGCAAATCAATCGGTGAATATGGATTTAAAATAATAGAAAATATTTACATCAATAAAAAAGGCAGTGGCGTAGAATCATATGCCCCTACAGTAAATATATTAACCCACTGCAATGCAGGCTGGCTCGCAACAGTTGATTACGGCACAGCTTTAGCCCCGATTTACATTGCACACGAAAGAGGTATTAAACTACACGTGTGGGTAGATGAAACAAGACCGAGGAACCAGGGTGCAAAACTTACGGCATGGGAATTGGGCGAAAATGGTATTCCTCACATTCTGATTGTTGACAATGCAGGTGGACACCTGATGCAGAAAGGTATGGTTGACCTTGTTCTTGTCGGAAGCGACAGAACTACAGCCGCAGGTGATGTAGCAAACAAAATCGGTACATATCTTAAAGCTCTCGCTGCTTATGATAATAACATTCCTTTTTATGTAGCTTTGCCCTCATCAACAATTGATTGGGAAATTGAAAAAGGTGAAAATATTCCGATTGAAGAACGGAATCCTGATGAAGTAAGATATGTTGATGGGCTTTATAAAAATGAAATTGTAAATATATTGATACCTCCTGAAACAAGCCCTGCCCTCAATTATGCATTTGATGTAACACCGGCAAGGTTGGTTACCGGTTTAATAACTGAGAGAGGAATCTGTAAAGCAAATAAAGTAAGTATTGCCAAACTATTTCCTGATAAGATAAGAAAGTGAAATAATGAAAGAAGGCGTTATAAAATTTAAATGCGAATGGATTGAGGATAAGCCTTTGCCACTAAGCATACTCAAAGATTTAATTATCACGAGGAATAGTTTATACTCAATGAATTTAATCGGTACTGACAAAGATGGTATTGGTTATGGCAATATCAGCATCAGGTACAATGAAAATCAATTCATCATTAGCGGCTCACAGACAGGAATCAAAGAAAAAGCAGATGAAAATGATTTTACCACTGTTACTTCTTATGAAATTGAAAAAAATTTAATTCATTGTAAAGGTCCTGTTCAGGCATCATCTGAATCATTGACACATGCGGCAATTTATTCTGCCTGTGAGGAAGCAAATGCAGTTATACATATTCATAATATTGAATTATGGAAAAAACTAAAAAATATAATTCCAACTACACCTGAATATGCTGAATATGGCACACCAGAACTGGCTTTTGAAATTATTAAATTATTTGCTCATTCAGATTTAATGAAGTATAAAATTCTTGCTATGAGTGGCCATCCCGAAGGAATAATCAGCTTCGGGAAAAATTTGGAAGAAGCAATTAGAATTCTGAATAGTTATACTTAAATTTATCATTGTTAATAATTATACATTCCCGAAGACATTGTCAAATTCGATGCCGACGAAGAGGAAGAAGAACCTGTGTTTTAGATTGAAAAAGAAATCAAAAATATTGCCCAAAACTAATGCCAGTCCATAATCTTATACCAACATCAGAAGAATAAAATGGAGTTAATCCTGCTCTAATGATTATATCACCATCATTTTTATATCTGTACCCAATAACAGAAATATATTTAATAGTTTGTTGTGGATATGTATATTCACTTTTACCTTTTTCCTTATATACATAGTCAAATAATAAACCAGCACCAATTTCAAAACAATGTTTTTTTCCATAAATAAAATTCAACATTACAGGAATATTTAAATAATCAAAAGGGAAAGCACTTCCAATTCCAATTCTAATATTAGTTTCATCAGTAAATAAAAATTTTTTTATTATTGAATATTCATAATTAAAAGATAAAACAAATGAATTGCCCATTAATTCTACATACCAAAGTTCATTTCCAAAATTTTTAAGTGGTATTGTATCATTTGACTTTAATAAAGTAAAGTTAAATAATAAAATAATTATATATATTAAACATTTTGAATTATTCATAACTATTAATTACAGTGGACAATTCGTTTTGGCTCTTTGTTTTGGAGTGCCAGTATTACAGCAACATGATAACTTTCCATATGGATCAGTAATTAAATCCTTACCAATAAAATCACATTCAAAAATAATGGCCGAAGCTAATACCAAAAAGTGGGATTATACCTCTTTCACCCCAATAAAAAGGAACAAAAACTAATTTAAATATAAAACCACTATCACTAACGTATCTATAACCAATATTCCCGATAAATTTTATTGCTTGAGTTGGATAATCATATTCTACTTGTTTTGGAGCATAATCGAATAATACACCAGTTCCTAATTCAAAGCAATGTTTTTTTCCTAATAAAAAGTTAATCATGAGTGGAGAGCCAATGTGTAGAAAAACAAAACCAACAAGACCTCCAACACCTGTTCTTAAACTAATTTTATCAAATAATAAAGCGTCATTAGCAAATATATATTCATAATTAAATGAAATACCATAATTTACACCAACAAGTTCAATAAACCACAAATGATTGCCTAAGCTATCCTGAGGTTTTGAAAAACATGATTTTGAACATGAAAATGAAATAATAATGAATACAAAAAAAATATATATATTAAAGTTTCTCATATAATTATACAATTATAATGGACATTTAATTTTACTTTTATCTTGAAGAGATCCTGTACCAGAACAACAAGGCAATTTATTGTGAGGATCAGTTATTAATTACTTTCTATTAAAAAACACCTCCTGTGTAGCATAAAGTTGGGCAGAATATAGTATTTTCAAATTATTTTTTTTTATTAATAATTGGTAAATTCTCTTTATACCTATTTCAATAACACCAGCTTTAGGTAAATCGAGAGTATCAAATGGTATATTATAATAGCCATTGTCAATAATATTAAAATACCAGTATCTATCAATAGAATCAGAGTTTTTATCATATTGTTTTGATTTGATACCATTATAATGTATATAAATCCAAAAATTATCGCTATTACTAGAATCAGGCAACCATTCTATCGGTAAACCTTGAGTAAAATAAGCTGAATCACATAATTTACCAGACAAAAAATATGTTTCTGATGGTAAATAAAAACTATCACTAATTTCAGGAATGTTCTCATCTGGATTGCCAATTATTTCCCATAAACTTTTTTTATCTGGATAAGGTAGAGAATCATCATTATGATTGTTATTATATCTATAACCAAAATAATATTTTCCTACTATATTAAATTTCATTGAATAATTACCAAGTTTAATATCACCAACATAACCTGAATTTAAAGGGTCTTTAAAAATATGATTATTAAATTTTGCATAAGCTTTAGGTAAAAACATACAATAATCACAATTACCGCACATAATCCAAAGATGAACATAACCATCAATCGAATCCAAATTATAATTTGAGCCAACATCAATAAAATCTATAACTGGCATAGATTTAATTTTAAGTGAATCATTTATGTAAATATCTTGTTGAATTAAATTATTTCCACAGGAATATAAAATTAAATTCCCTACTAAGAAAAATAAAAATGTCTTTAATTTAATCATTTCATTAAAATAATTTTTTAATTCACAAATAGTTAATTACAATTAACACAATTTAAGGTTAGATTTCCCAAACGTGTAAGATTATCCAAGACAACCAACCATATTTGAAGTTCATACATCCTCCATTATTATTTTGATAATTAATTATTTTTTGCTACATAAGGAATATTTATCAATTTTCCAAATTTATTTTCTTAAATGGATAAATCAGGACTAAAATGAAATTTTTTACTTCCTGTACTTCGAAATAAATTCCTCAACCTCAGGAATACCGCCCTGGTAAATTAAATAGCCGTTGCTTGGCTCCCTTTCAGTTATATCATGTGAAATCGGTGTTAACATAATTTTCTTCACTTCTTCAAGGTCGCTTGATTGTCCCAAAGCCCAGCAAAGTTTCATATAAGCAACTTCGGGAAGCATATTAGCAGTAGGTACAACCCCAAGTTCCATCATATCCCTTCCCGTATCATAAACGTACATCTGCACATATCCCCAAAGGGTTTGGACAGTCATATAAACAGCAATATTTTTATCCTTGGCTCTTTGCAATGAAGGATAAAGCGGCTTGTTCACATGTCCCAAGCCAGTTCCTGCTATGATGATGCCTTTATAACCATTGTCAATGAGTGAATCAATTATATCCGGTTTCATATTAGGATAATAATAAACTATTGAGACACGTTCTTCGAAGGCAGTGTTAATAATCACATTATTATCGTTCCTTCTTTTTCTGTAATCTTTTCTCAATGGAGTAATTTTCTCACGGTCAACCATCGCTATAGGAATATCGCCTATGGTTCTGAAAGTCGAGCGGTAACTGGAATGCATTTTCCTGACACGGGTTCCCTGGTGAAGCAATCCGTAACTGTCCGAAGTCGGCCCGAACATACAAACCATAACCTCAGCAATGTCGCTGTCAGCGGCGGTTTTCACGCTATGCATAAGATTCAATGCAGCGTCGGATGAAGGCCTGTCGCTTGAACGCTGTGAGCCGACCATGACAATCGGAACAGGTGAATTTTGAATCATGAAGGAAAGAATTGCAGCAGTATGGTGCATTGTGTCTGTACCATGTCCTATGACAATACCCTGTACACCTTTTTCTATCTCTTTACCAATGGCTTCAGCAGTTCCCTTCCATTGGTCGGGTCCCATATTTTCACTGAACACACCATAAAGTTTTTCCGTTTCGAGATTGCAGATGTCGGCAAGTTCAGGGACAGAACCATAAAGTTCACCCGGTGAAAAAGCAGGTATAACAGCTCCTGTTCTGTAATCGAGACGGCTGGCAATTGTGCCGCCAGTACCGAAGAGTTTCACTCTTGGTTTTCTGGGGGAGTAAGGAAATTCTTTTTCAGGTATTTTATAATGTGCTTCTTTTCTGCCGTTTATTTTAATGCTTTTTATCTTAATCGCCGCAAGCCCGATATTATATCCGGTTTTTAATTTTAAAACGATATGATATTGGTCAGCCGCTTCTGAACGCGGTAATATTAATCCATCAAAATCACCATCAGTTGTGTCTATTTCAACATCACTCCAAATCATTGCATTAAACTTTTTCAAGGTCTCAAGTGCTTCGCCTTTATAACCTTTATATGCTTCATTGTCGTTCATGAGTTTGCTCCTTTTTGTTGTTCTCTGACAAATTCTGTTATCGTAATACCATTAACTCTTGAACGCAAATGATTCATCATCATACCAATCATTATTTTCTCTTTTTGTTCTTCATTCATTAGCTTAATATCTTTTATTTCTTTTTTAACCTGGCTATAAACACTTTTCAGTTCATTCTTTTGCGATGGCTTCAGCATCAGGTCTTCAGTAAATCCACCATTTCTGATTACTCTTTCAAGCAAATCAAGAATACTGTCTTTTACAATTTTTTTATCCTTTAATGCTTCAAAAATCTTATTAAACTCATCAACACCAATTAAACTTATGTCAAGCTTTTTCTTTTTCAACCTTTTTGGAAATTGAATCAAAGCGGTTGCAACTGTTTTTGGTTCTAATTTCCATTCTCTCACACAAGTCTCAAAAAGATTAGCAAACCTTGAACCTGATAAGTCCCTTATTAAATCTTTCGGAACACCAATTTGGTAATACCATGTTTCATTTTCCCAGTATGGTTTAGGGATTTGCATCCTTATTTTATCGCGCCTCTCCTTTGTAATCCTTTTTGGCGGAAGATCTGTGTCGGGATACATCCTGTCAGGCCCCGGGAGAATCCTTTCAAAACCATTAGTACCGTCCCGCAGGGCTTGTCTTGTTTCTGATGGAATCCCGATTGTGGCTTCTTTTGCCCGGATAATAATTTCGTTGGCACCCAATTCGGCATCTGCCTGATTACCCCAAACAATCACAAGTGTGTCATCATCTTTTGCACCAACGGTCCTGCGAATTTTTAATCCTTCTGATGTTGATAATGTGTTTTCGTAACTATCAGAATGAATAATATTCGGTAAGGTTGTCAGGCAAGCTATAACTCTTACCCTGTCTGATATTTCCTTTGAAAAATAAGTATCGGTCTGCGTTTGCCAACTCAACAACCCTTTAAAACCTTTCAGTGTAACACATTTTACAGTTTGTCCTTCTTCAATCGCCTTATTAATTGGCTGGTAATTTGTTTTGTTCAGTAATTTTGTTACATCATCTATCCTGGATTCAAAGGTATCCTTTGTTATACCCCGATTGTGTAGTTCCTCTCTTAACCTTAAAAGATTCCATTGTCTCATTGCTTCATTATAGGTTAATAGGGGAATTCTTTTTATACTTGGAACACCCTTTATTTCAATCCTTGTTCCACCGGTAACACTAACGTTTACATCTTCTCTGCCTGCACCGACACCAATTCTGACTTTTCCCGTACATCTTGCAAGTCTTCGGAGAATATCGTTAACTTCTGCTACCTCAACCGGTGTTTTCATGTCGGGGTATGTAACAGTTTCAATAAGCGGCATACCGAGCCTGTCGGTTAAATATGTTCTTTTATGCCCTACATCCCCGGCTTCCCTGCAAGAATCTTCCTCGATAGACATTTGTATTAATCTTATTTCACGGTCTTTATATGGAACAGCACCACCAACGGATACAATCGCTGTGCGTTGGAAGCCTGTAGGGATACTACCGTCAAGATACTGTTTGCGGGCAATATGCATTTCATCAACAATTTTTGCCTTAGTCAACATCGAAATTTCAAGGGCAATATCTAACGCCTGCTCGTTAATCTGAAAAGGAGGCGTATCATCCATCTCGTAAGTGCAAACAGTATCGTGTTGTATTCTGTAAATGATGTCTTTCTTTGTCTTAAATTCCATTAAAGCAGTGCCGTCATATTCACCTAATTCGGAGAGTGTAGGCCTCATGTGCCTTAATATTTCTGCATCATATTCTTTACTGTAAATCCCGGCGGGGCATCTGCAAAAAAGTTTCAAATCTGTCATTAACTGCTGATGAACTTCTAATCCGGACATAAAACCAACTCTTTCATAATCACCAGTTGTCATCTCTTCAAAAGTCTTAAATTCAAAATCGTAAATTCCCATCTTTTAACTTTACTGTTTTTCTCTAATAATTTTAAAATAAACTTCAAAATTACAAAATTGAATGCAGATTATCATTGGATTTAAGAAGTAATGAGACTAAAAAAACTATTATGTGTTGTATGAATTAAAGTAGTTATAACAATATAAATAAATTTATAAATTCAATATCTATATTAATTTTACAAATGGGTAATTTTTAAAATAAGTCTCCTTACGGGATTGTTTTAATAAACGAATCCCGTAAGAGATAATCAGATTTATTCTGTAGTTACTGCTGATTCTGTTTTCACTTCCGGTACTGTTTCAGGTTTAGTCTCTTCTGCTTTCACTTCCGGCACAGGAGCAGGTTTAGCTGCTTCTTCCTTGGCGGCTGCGGCAGCTTTTTCCTTTGCATCATTGCGTTTTATTCGGAGTTCTTTTCTCCTGAAATACTTTGCCCTGGCTACTTCTTTATGCAATTGGACAGCTTCCTCGATTTCAACCTGGTTCTTGCCCTTAGATGCCATATATTTTCTCAGGAGTACTCCTTCATAGCTCAAAAGATTTCTTACAAGGTTAGTCGGTTGGGCGCCAACACTCAACCAATAAATAGTTCTGTCAGGGTCAACCTTAACAACAGATGGCTGATGATTCGGGTCATAATAACCTAATCTCTCGATAAAAGCACCATCGCGGCGGCTTCTTTCATCAATTGCAATGATGTCATAAACCGGGTGGTGTATCCTGCCTTTTCTTTTTAAACGTAATTTTACCATTTTAATCCTTAATAAATATTAAAAAAAATTATTTCCTAAATTTCCAAACTTTTTCTACATGTTTCTATACTGCACATATATATTCTCAAAATGATTTAAGAACAAGAATTAACGATTTTTGATTTATGACTTTTCATCATTTATACTGACTATTCTTCTGAACTTTTTCAACACTTTTAACATAACTGCTATCAATTCATTACTCTCGATTCAGTCGAGGATAATTTGAACTTCTGTTTTATCAGGTTTAATTCATTTTTAAATCTTAAATCGTTAATCCTTGTTCTTAATTCCATACTGCTGTGTAGTTGAATTAATTAGACTTATAAACCCACAGTGTGGGTCAATTTCCAAATCCTTTAGGCAAGCCCATGTTTTGAAGCATTTTCATCTTATTTCCCCGGGCAAAGCCTTTCATCATCTTATTCATTTCTTCAAATTGCTTTAAGAGCCTGTTAACATCTTGTATAGTAGTGCCGCTTCCATCTGCAATTCTTTTTCTTCTTGTGCCATTCAGTATTTTCGGATTATTCCTTTCTGATTTTGTCATGGATAGAACAATTGCCTCGACTCGTGTGAAATTCTTTTCATCCACATTCACACCTTTCAATGCTTTATCCATTCCCGGCAACATGCCTAACAAATCACGTATCGAACCCATCTTCTTAATCGTTTTCAATTGCTCGAGGAAATCATCAAATGTAAACTGATTTTTCCTGAGTTTTTCTTCCAGTTTTTGTGCCTGCTTTTCATCAACTTCTAATTCAGCTTTTTCTACAAGAGTGAGAATATCACCCATTCCGAGAATTCGTGAAGCAATTCTTTCGGGATGGAAAGGCTCGAGTGCATCAAGCTTTTCTCCGGTACTGACATATTTAATCGGCTTACCGACTACGGACAATACAGACAATGCCGCACCACCTCTTGTGTCGCCGTCAAGTTTTGTAAGTATTACGCCTGTCAGGTTCAGCTTGTCGTGAAATGCCTTTGCAGTAGTAACGGCATCCTGTCCTATCATTGCATCACATACAAAGAGGGTTTCTGTTGGCTTCACTGCATCGGAGATTTCGAAAACCTCTTTCATCATCTCTTCGTCAATCGTTAGCCGGCCTGCCGTGTCAATGATGACTGTATCTCTTGCAAAACGCTTTGAATAGTTTATAGCTTCGGTTGCTATTTTAATCGGGTTGTTGCTGTCATACGAAAACACAGGCAATCCCGCCGACTGGGCAAGCTGTTTCAACTGGTCAATAGCCGCAGGACGGTGAACGTCGCATGAAACGAGCAATGGCTGTCTCCCTTTTTTCCTGAGACTTTTAGCAAGTTTTGCGCAGAATGTTGTCTTACCTGAACCCTGCAATCCTGCAACAAGTATCACTGTCGGAGGATGAGGAGAGAAAACCAGGTCTGCCCTCTTATTACCCATGATTTCAACAAGCTCGGCATGGACGAGCTTCACAATAAGCTGTTCGGGAAGGAGGCTTCCCTTAACCTCTGTACCGACTGCCTTTGTCTTTACATTCTCGACGAACTGACGTGCTACATTCAGATTGACATCCGCTTCGAGCAAAGCACGGCGAATCTCACGCATTGCCTCTTCTATATTATCTTCTGTAATTGTAGCTTGCCCGCGAAAACGCTTCAGAGCTAATTCAAGTTTTTCTGTTAAACTTTCAAACATTATGAACTTCCAAAAATTTCAAGACAACAAAAATAATGGTAAAAAATCACTTTACCAAAAATTTAAGTACTAAATATTAAAAATATTTGCGTAATTTTTTTGCGTCTAGGAAAATATTTTTTGGAAATGTGAGAAAAGTTTTAATTATACATTTATAAAAGTGTATATTTGCAGAAAATTCTAAATGGAGGAAAAATGAAAAAGGTATTTTTTTTTATTTTATTTGCAACTTTTAGTTTTGCAAACCTCAACGCCCAATGGGAAGCTTGCAATAATGGCGTATATGGTGGCTCGTATATCTCTGCATTAGCCATAAGTGGGAATAATATTTTTGGAGGGACTTACGGGGGGGGGTATATTTATCCACTGATAACGGTACTAATTGGAAAGCGATAAATCAAGGTTTGCTTAATCTTAATGTTTGGTCATTAGCCATAAGCGGTGATAACATATTTGCAGGCACTTATGACGGCGGTGTATTTTTATCAACTGATAACGGCGACAGCTGGACCAGAAAAAATTCAGGATTAACGGCTTGGAATGTCTATTCAATAGCCATAAGCGGGAATAATATTTTTGCTGGGACAAACAATGGAGTATTTTTATCCACAGATAATGGTACTAATTGGAAAGCTGTAAATCAAGGTTTGCTTGATATTTATGTTTTGTCATTAGCAATAAACGGAAATAATGTTTTTGCAGGGACAAACAATGGAGTATTTTTATCCACAGATAATGGCAATAACTGGACTCAAAAAAATTCAGTGCTAACGGGTCGAAATGTCAATTTATTATCCATAAGCGGGAATAATATTTTTGCAGGGACTTCTGGTGGTGGAATATTTCTATCCACAGATAATGGTACAAATTGGAAAGCAATAAATCAAGGTTTGTTGCCTCAGCCTCCTTATCTTTATGTTTTGTCATTAGCAATAAACGGGAATAATATTTTTGCAGGGACTTGGGGTGGTGGAGTATATTTATCCACAGATAACGGTACTAATTGGAAAGCAATAAATCAAGGTTTGCTTAATTTTGATGTTTCTTCATTAGCTACAAGCGGGAATAATATTTTTGCCGGAACTGCCAATGGAGTATATTTATCCACAGACAACGGTACTATTTGGAAAAAGTTAAATCAAAGTTTGTTATATCAAAAGATTCAGTCAATAGCAATAAGCGATAATAGTATTTTTGCAGGGACTGTAAATGGGGATGTTTATTTATCTAAAGATAATGGTAATAATTGGACAGTAGTTTTCCAAGGTTCAACTTTTGTTGAAGTTAGGGCATTAGCAATTAGCGGGAATAATATTTTTGCCGGTGCTTGGGGTGGAGTATATTTATCCACAGATAATGGTACTAATTGGAGAACGGTAAATCAAGGTTTAACTAATGATGATGTTAGGTCATTAGCAACAAGCGATAATAATATTTTTGCAGGTACTGAAGGGGGAGTATATTTATCCATAGATAACGGTAGTAATTGGAAATCGTTAACTACTTTTTCTAATGTTATGTCATTAGCAACAAGCGGGAATAATATTTTTGCTGGGACTGGTCCTGGATTTGCAAGTACTTACGGTGGATATATTTCTTTATCCACAGATAACGGTTCTAATTGGAAAGTAGTAATGCAAGGATCGAAACATTTTGAAGTTACAGCATTAGCTATAAGCGGTAATAATATTTTTGCAGTGAGTAGCAATGGAATATATTTATCCACAGATAACGGTACTAATTGGAGAACGGTAAATCAAGGTTTAACTAATAATATTGTTTATTCATTAGTAATAAGGGATAATAATATTTTTGCTGGGACTCTCAATGGAGTATATTTATCCACAGATAATGGTACAAATTGGAATCCAGCAAATAAAGGTATGACTAATCTTACTGTCTATTCATTAGCAATAAGTGGGAATAATATTTTTGCTGGTACATATGATGGAGGGATTTTTAAAGCAAATTTAAGCGATTTTGGAATAAATGATGTCCAAGATAATCCTCAAAAACAGCAATTAACTTTATTTCCTAACCCTGTCGAAGATTTATTAACAGTTAATTATTCTGACAAGAATTTTTCTAATAATATTTCTTTAAGTATTATTAATGAAATTGGAAATACTGTTTATGAAATAAAAAAAATGCAGGATTCATATAATAATTTTATCAACATTAACACCAGCGAATTTCCTACAGGGATTTATTATTGCATTTTTAAAGATGGAAATTATTATTTACATAAAAAGTTTATTGTAATTAGATAAATTTTAAGAAAAATATTTTTTGAGATATTTTATGAAAAAGTTATTCATTTTGTCATTTTTATTTCTTTTTTTATCTTTCATAAGTTCTTATTCCCAATGGGTTCAAATTGGTAAATTAGGTGATTATAGTGTCGATGCGTTAGCAATATCTGGAAATAATATTTTTGCTGGAATCCAAGGTGGAGGAATTTTTTTAACTACTAATCTTGGAGCAAATTGGAAAGAAATAAATAATGGGATAACAGATTCATATATAATTATAAATACAATAGCAATAAATGGAAATAATATTTTTGTTGGTACATATCACAACACATTTTTTTCATCAGATAATGGAAATAATTGGAATTTGGTTAATCAAGGTATAGTTTATACAATTGTTTCTAATGGGAAAAATATTTTTGCAGGAACTTCAGGTGGAATATTTATTTCCACTGATAACGGAGTTGAATGGATTAAAAAGAATTTTATAGATATTTCAATATATTCTCTAACCAATAATGGTAATCTTATTTTTGCAGGGACTTCTTCGGACGGTGTTTATTTATCAACAGATAATGGAGATAATTGGGAAACAATAAATCAAGGTTTGCCAGATCCACCACAATCAATTTATACATTAACAACAAGTGGCAACAATGTTTTTGCTGGTTTGTATTTGGGAGGTGTGTTTTTTTCATCCGATAACGGAAGCAATTGGAAAGTTAAAAATAAAGGTTTAGATGATTGGTTTGTTTCAAATTTAATATCTATAGGAAATAATGTTTTTGCGAGGATTTCAAGTGGCGTTTCTTTATCGACTGATAATGGAGATAATTGGAGAACAATAAATAAAGGATTTATTTATCCTGCGGTAACTTCGTTTGCAATTAATAATACTTATATATTTGCAGGTACATCCGATGGTTATGTATATAAAGCCAATTTAAATGATTTTGGAATAACAATACTAGAACCCTTTCCTCCAACTAATCTCACAATTTCAATTAATGATGGTGTTGGTTTAAAACTTCAATGGGGTGCCAGTTCAACCCCAAATGTAACATATAACATTTATAGAAGTCTTGCTAGAGGAAGTTATGATTATTCAAAATCTATAGCTAAAGAAATTAATGCTCTTGAATATACAGATAACAATGTAATTAATGGAAAAAGGTATTACTATGTTGTTCGGGCTTACGACCCAGTCTCAAAACAAGAAAGCGATAATTCCAATGAAGTAAGCGGAATTCCAATAATCAATAATGGATGGACTGATATTCATATTTCACTATCTGTTGATAAAAATTCTGTTATTGAACAAAGTGGAGACACTATTTTTTATATTATTGATTATTCAAATAGAGGCAATATTCCGGCAGAAAATTTTGAGTTTGTTGCTTCTATACCAAAAAATACAGAATATATTGATGGCAGCGCCATAATTACAGGAGACAATACAAAATTACTGTTTACAGAATCCTATAATCCTTATGACAATAATGCAAGTTGGACTGAAACACAGCCGTCTGTTTCCCAAATTACAGGATTAAAATGGTCTATTCCTATTAAAGATGTTGATTGTAGATACTGTGATAGCAGGGTTTATTACAAAGTGAAATTATTAAATACAGCCGAAGCAGGCGATAAAATTGAAAATCATGTGGAAGCCAATACTAAGTGGGAGTATATTAAAAAAGCACCAGTTTATGTTAGGGTTATTGAAAATCCTGGTTTGGCAATAGAGAGTATTGATTATACACCAAAACCACTTGTATTTGGTGAACCTTTTCATATAACAGTAACAATTAAGAATTATGGAATGAATAAATCTCAAGCATATAATAACTTATTATTGAAAATTTCTAATAAATATAATAAACAAGATACTTATGAATATTATTTAATGGCTATTTCAGAATGGTTAGATAATAATACAAATATGCAGAAAATATCAATTCCGGAAATTAACCCAGGGCAATCATTTCAATTAACAATAAATAATGTTCAATTTATTTCTTACGGAGTAATCCTTAATGAATTTGAAACAATAGGTCCAAAAAGAATTTTAAGAATTGAATTAGATAATCATTTTACAGTCTCAGATAAAACTCAAAACATCTATCTTGTAAATAATATTGATCAAGTGGTCGATATTTATCCGAATTCAAATGAAAAGATGCGATGTGCGATGGCTATCCTAACAATAGCTACAATAGGTCTAAGTGAAGCTACACTAACATCTGCAGAATTAGCTTTGAAATCTTATATTTGCTACTTAAATTTAACTTTAGGAGCAAAATCTTTAATTGATGCTGCTAATAAAAGGGATGATCAATTAATGGCTAATGCTGTTGTAAAAACTACATTATCTGTGATGAACTGTGCGGGAGAAGCTTCTAGTATCATTTTTAAAAGAATATTTGCATTATGGGATGGAACCCTTGGTTGTGCAAAAGAATTATTCTATAATTTTTTATATATTGGCTATGGCGCTCAAGAATTTTGGGACAGGGTCTCAATATTTTCACCTGTATTTTTATCTGTTAAAAACGGACAAAATTATATAACAGGATTTTTACCTGATAGTTCAACTATTGCAGATATTCCATTATCCTTTTTCAATAAAGATAGTTTGACTAATGAAGCAAATGTAATTTTTCCCCATAGTGATACCCTTGATTTTCAATTATACGGTTTTGATAATGGACCTTATACTTTCATTGCGGGGATAACTCTTGACAATTCAAAATTATTAAAAGTTACTTTTAAAGATACTTCAAAAGTTGGTATGTATGCTTATTATCATTATAGAAAAGGCACGAATAAATATGAATTAGAAGTTGATTACAATGGGGATGAGAAAATTGATACAACTTTACAAGGAACAGTTGAAATAATTGATACACTGACATCTGTAGAAGATTTCAATTATTCTGTCAATGCTAAATCAAATATTTTAAAAGTTTACCCTAACCCATTCAATGATAGAACGACTATTGAATTTAACAATCAATTTGAAAGCAATATATCTTTAATTATAACCGATCAATTAGGTAGTGAAGTTTATAGAATCATAGAAAATAAATTATTAAACTATGGGATTCAAAGAATTGATTTTGATTCAAAAGGTCTGTCTACCGGAATATATTTTCTTTCACTAAAAACAGCTAATTATAATGAAACTGTCAAATTCATTATTATAAAATAAGGTTGAATTTTTCTAAAACACAGGCTCTTCTTCCTCTTCGTCGGCATCGAATTTGACGAGGTCTTCGGGTATATCCTGGTACTCGAATGCGAGTGTTTCGAACCTTGCATACTCCTTGACAAATGCCAGGCGAGATACACCCACGGGTCCGTTCCTGTGCTTGCCTATTATGACTTCGGCTGTACCTTCTGTCGGAGTGTTGTCCTCATAAGTTTTGATTTTGTAGTACTCGGGCCTATGAACAAACATAACAACGTCTGCGTCCTGCTCTATACTTCCCGATTCACGCAAATCCGAAAGCATAGGGCGTTTGTCTTCCCTTTTTTCACTCGAACGGTTGAGCTGTGCCAGTGCAATAACCGGAATCTTCAGTTCCTTTGCCATCTGCTTCAGAGTTTGCGAAATAATAGAAATTTCACGTTCGCGGCTTTCCGCTTTCGGCGACCTGATGAGCTGGAGATAGTCAACCATTACAATGTCAACTCCGTACTCGGCAATCATCCTTCTGCACTTAGCACGAAGTTCCATTATTGTAAGCGAAGCACTGTCGTCAATAATAATCGGAGCCTCGCTGATTTTACTCATCACCCTTACTATTTTATGCAATGAGTCAACCGTTACTTTACCGATTCTTATGTCATTTGCATTGACCTTGGCTTCTGCAGAAAGAAGACGCAGAGCCAACTGCTGAGAGTCCATTTCAATCGAAAAGAAGCCGACTTTCCTCTTATACTCCACTGCCATGTTTCTTGCCATAGACATAGCCAATGCTGTCTTGCCCATAGAAGGACGTCCTGCAATAATAATAAAATCGGAAGCGTGAAAGCCGCCGAGAAAATCGTCAATCTTTTTAAAGCCGGAGGGAATCCCCAACATTCCCCCTTTACCTTCTTCTGCGTGGCTTTCAATCAACTTGAATGCGTCATATATTATAGGCTTAATTTTGACATATCCTTTGTGAAATCTTTTGTCGGACAGCTTGAATACTTCGCTTTCAGCCTGGTCAATTTCTTCGAGGGCATCCGTTGATTCATCATAAGCACTTGAAAGAATCTTACCCGCAGTGGTAATCAATGCTCTTTTAAGATATTTCTCCTGAACAATCATTGCATAATGCTCAACATTAGCCGCTGTAGGTGTTTTTCGATTGATGTCCGAAAGATATGCCGTTCCGCCGATGTCCTCGAGCTGGTTTCTGCCAATCAACTCTTCCGATAAAGTAATAATATCAACGTCAATTTTCCTGTTGAACATTCCGAGAATTGCATCATATATTTTACGGTTTGCCTCGCTGTAAAAACTCTCGACTTCCAGAATTTCAATCACCTTGGCAATCGAGGACTGCTCGAGCATCATAGAACCGATTACTGCCATCTCTGCTTCGGGAGAATGCGGAGGAACTTTGGAACCGAAAGATTCAAAATCTATCTTTACTGATTTTTCCCTGCCCCCTGCGAACTTTTTTGCATAAGGATATACATTGTCATATTCGTTTATATATGTGCCGCCCAATTTTTCACCTTGATTAAGAATTAAGAAATAGTTGAAATGAACGATTCAAAAATACAAAACACTCAAAATTCATAAGGAATATCTTGTTCACAAATTTTCCTCATTAATTTTGATTTCTGTGGAAAAATTTCCATTTTTATAGTTTGATACATAACAAAATGAAATTTAGTCTATGAAATATTTATACTGCAATGGCAAAGACAAAGAATTTTATAAATTATTTTAGGAAATCATCATGAAAAAATTAACTTACATTATTTTAGTTATATTGACTTTTATAAGTCTGAATAAAGTATTTTCTCAGTCATATTATCACCCGGAAAGTGTTTTGTATGATGTTAACCTCAGTAGGTATTTAATTTCCAATCAAGGCTACGGAAATATACTTGCTCTCGATGCTTCAAACCAGCTTACAATATTTATTGATGGCTTAACAAAACCGCGGGGTATGTATATAATTGACGATACTCTTTATGTTGCCGATAATACTTACCTGAAAGCCTATAACTTAGAAGATGGGTCTTCCCTTTTAGAATTTGAAGTTCCAAATTCCCAATTGCTTAATGACATCACAACTGATGGTGAGGGTACATTATATATAACCGATACAAAAACTAATATGGTCTATTTCTATACTATAAGCAACAAAAGCATATACGATTTCTCTTGGGGAATGGGAACAATTCCAAACGGGATAATATTTGATAATAGTCATTTATGGATTGTTACTTACAATTCACCCGGTCAATTAATTGATGTTGATTTAAATAATGGTGGAATTACAAAACACACACTTGCCGGCTACAATTTGTTTGATGGAATCACATCCGATGGAAATGGGTCTTATTATATCTCAAGTTGGGGAGACATGCTTGGTTCGGCTGGTCTGGGTAAAATATTAAAACTTGACCCAAATAATCCGTCAATTATAACTGAATTCAGGACAGGATTCAGCGGACCTGCTGATATTTATTACAATCCGATAAAGAACGAACTTGCGGTCCCAAATTATTCAGGCGACAATGTCGAATTCATTCCTCTTGCAACTAATGTATTCGAGAATAATTCAGATAATACATTTTTTGACATTTATCAAAATGAAATGAATTTTGAAATAATAATTAAATTCAAAGAAGGATTTGACATAAGTTTACCAATTAATGTTTATAATTTATTTGGACAAACTATTGAAAATGATGTAATTACTCCCAACCAGAAGGAATACAGATTTAATACAAGCTATATTGAGGCAGGTATATATTTTATAAGAATAAATAATAATATAAGTAAGTTATTAATAATAAAATAGTTAGTAGAAATTTAAAAAAAATTAAAAATTTTTTAAAAATATCTGCAACCTTTTTATGTAATAAGTGTTATTATTTATCTAAGAGGTGAAAAATTTTAAAATTTAATAATACATTTTGTTGAGGGCTTTATGAATCTATTAAAAAAATTACCACGTTTCTTTCTACCGGTACTATTTCTGCTCTTTATTTTCGTTCTTGCTTGTACAAAGGATAATAATACTAATCCAAACGACAGCAATATGATTGCAGGTGTTATCAAAGACGAGCAGGACAATGGAGTACCAAATGCTCTCATAGAAGCCATTAATAATGGCACTGCCATTCAAAGCTTACTTGCTTCCGATACAACTGACGAAGACGGTAAATTTGCTTTGAACGGGATGCCCGATGACATTAGTAAAGTTGACTTGAAAATAACGCATGAGGATTTTAAATCTGTTCAGGCAAAAGCATCTAATTTTATAGGCAACCATGACAGGAAAGATGTTCCTATTAAATTACTACATGAAGACAGTTGCTGCGGACAAGTTACGATTAACACATTTAAGCATTCCGACAGCTCTGCACTTTCGGGTGTCGAAGTCAGGCTCAGCCGTGGCGACAAATTAATTAGAAAAGCCCATACAAATGAACAGGGTATTTTAGTATTTGAACATGTTTGCGAAGGTCACTATTGGCTCAGATTAGCTAAAGAAGGTTACAAAGTAATTGAAAAACCATTTGAGCTTAATGATTGTGATACTCTTGGCCTTTCTTTCTATTTGTTATCTAATGATGAACATGATAGCTGTTGTAATGGTGTTATCAACCTAACAGTTCTGGATTCTGCAACACAATTACCTCTGCCGCAAGCTACTGTAAGATTATGGAAAGGCGAACATAAATTAGGCGAATATAAAACAAATGAAGATGGTATTGTCATATTCCGCGGTATTTGTGAAGGTGACTACCAATTGTCAATTTTCAAATATAGATATTATGGACAGGAATTCAACTTCCATATGGATTGCGATGATACAGTTGATTTTTCAAGATATTTAAAACCGACTGATGATTCATGCTGCCATGGTATTCTCAGAGTTTTTCCAAAAGATAAATCAAACGACCAGCCGCTTAATGGTGCAACGGTTAAACTATGGAAAGACGGCCAATTAATCATGGAAAAGAAAGTTGAAAATGGTGTTGCAGAATTTCCGGAGCTTTGCGAAGGTGCCTATGGAGTTGATATTCTGTTTGAAGGATATCAGCATATTGAGTTTAGCATTGAGTTGACTTGCAACGAGACTAAAGAAGTTACCAAATACATGCAAAGCAAAGCAAGCCTCGATTCATGTTGCAAGGGTGTTATTGAAGTTGTTGCTTTGGATTCAGCAATGAATACACCTTTACCGGGTGTTACTGTAAGACTATGGAAAGGTAACCAAAAATTAGCCGAATACAAAACAAATGAGCAGGGTTTAGTTGTCTTCAGAGAAATCTGTGAAGGCGAATATGGAATTTCTCTAACTAAAGAAGGCTGGCTCGCTCAGGAATTTTCATTCCAAATGAATTGTAATGACACAGTTCGATTCGAAAAGAAAATGGTTCCACATACAGAGCCTTGTCAAAGTCAGATTAAAATTTATGTCAAGGATAAGAAAAATGAACAACCTTTAAATGGTGCTACTGTTAAAATGTGGAAAGGTGACGATTTCAAAGGACATAAAACAGTAGAAAACGGTTTTGTATTATTTACTGAACTTTGTGCAGGAAAATATTCATTTGATATTACTAAAGATGGCTACAGGCATCAGGAATTTGCTGTAGAAATAGGTGGAAATGAAGTAAAAGAGTTCACAAAATTAATGGAAAGCGACCATGATTCATGTTGTAATGGTACTATTTACTTCAATGCTAAGGATTCGGCTACCGGATTGCCTATAAAAAATGTTGTAGTGAGTCTGTGGAAAGGCAATCAAAAATTAAGTTTGTATAAAACCGATGAAGAAGGAAATGTTGTTTTCAAATTCATCTGTGAAGGTGAATATGGCATTTCATACAGTCACGAGATTTATAAAGGTTCGGAATTTTCTTTCCAAATGGGCTGCGATGATACGGTTTATTTCCACAAGCTGCTTGTTATGAAAGACACATGTTGCAGAGGAATAATTAAAGTTTATCCTAAAGATAAAGACAACAATGAACCATTGAATGGAGCTACTGTTAAATTATTCCATAACGGAACACTTTTATATCAAAAATCCGTTCAGGAAGGCTTAGCCAAGTTCGTTGAACTTTGTGAGGGTACATACCACTTAACAATTTCAAAAGACCATTATGAAGGAGATGAATTTGATGTTACAATGACCTGCAACCAGGTTATTGAAGAAACAAGGCTTCTTCAAAGATTACAGCAAGATTCTTGTTGCCAGGGTCAATTCCATGTATTTCCAAAGGATAAAGATACACAAGAACCTCTCAATGGGGCAAAAGTAAAACTTTGGAAGAATGGACAACTAATAGCAACCAAAACAGTTGAAAATGGAGTTGCAAAATTCGTTGAACTTTGCGAAGGCGAGTATGGATTCAGCATTCACAAAGAAGGTTACGGTGCAATTGAATTTGAAGAACACCTCGGTTGTAATGAAACGAAACCAATTTACAAAGAGCTTCAGAAAAATTCAAACGATACATGCTGTACTGCTGTTCTCAAATTGAAAGTCATTGACAATGAAACAGAACAACCTATTCATGGTGCAACCGTAAAGGTTTACCTCGGTGATGATATCGTTAAGGAAGGAACTACCAACGAAGAGGGCTGGGTTATATTCGAAGGATTATGCCATCCGTCAACTTATGTTGTGAAGATAATTAAGGAAGGCTATCAGCATAAAATTATTGACGGTATTTACTTCCCCGAATGTAACATGAAGATTGAAACAGTCAGGTTAACACACGAATAGAAAATAGCATGCTTAATTAAAAAGCGTAGTGACAATAGTTACTACGCTTTTTTATTTTTACTCAGCAATTGTTTTGCAATCAATAAAATAATAGGTATTTTGACAATTATGTATAAATAAAATTTGTGAAGATGAGTAAAAGTTCAGCAATCAGTATTAAAGATGTTTCCAAAACATATAAAGCAAAATCCAAATACCCGACACAAGCCCTGAAGGCTTTGTCCACAGAAATATATCAAGGTGAAATTACCGGATTAATTGGTCCCAATGGAGCCGGAAAAACTACATTATTGAAAATAATATTGGGTTTCCTAAAATCAGATAAGGGTATTGTCAATATATTCGATAAGCAGCCTGATGATATGTCAGTCAGAAAGAAACTTGGCTACCAGGCTGATACACAGTATATATCGAAGTCAGTAAATGTCGAATCCTATCTGAGCATTAATGCTCACTTATCAGGTGCAAAAGATGGTGAAACTGAAATAAGATATCTTCTTGAAACTTTTCACATGACTTCATCATATAAGAAAAGCTTACAGTCTTTATCACGGGGTATGAGACAAAAAATAGAAATAATTCAGGTTTTTCTGGGTTCGCCGGAACTTGTTATATTTGATGAGCCGACAGCTTTCCTCGACCCGCCGTCTGTTTTTGAGCTAAGAGATTTTCTTGAATCTAAGAAAAGAGATGGAATAACGGTTTTGTTTAGTTCTCATAATTTAACTGAGGTCGAGAAAATCTGTGACCGTGTCCTGTTTATTAATGAAGGTTTATTGGTTGGAGATTATGAGACACTGGCAATGGAATCAGGCTTTCTTGAAGATGCATTCAGGAAGTTCAGAGATGAAAGGATTTCATTATGACAGGTATATCATTAAAATTACTGGTCCTGGAATTCCGCAAGATGTGGAATTTGTCTGTCATTATTATTTCATCCATTCTGTTACTGATAAGTCTATTGGTAAATTTCATTCCCTTAATTGTTGGTGCTTATAGCATAGAAGGCCCAATAAAATCATATGATATACAAACAGCATTATCTCAGGGTTTCACGATTCTTGTACCCTTGTTATCGCTTATATTCGGTGCAGGAATAATATCGAATGATATAAAAAATCACTGGATAAGAACAGTATTAAGCAGGCCAATTACTAGAGCAGATTTCCTATTAACAAAAATAATATCAACCTCATTGACCATATTTATTTTAATGTTAATTATAGGAACACTACCTGTAGTTATATTATCCATTATTGCTCCAGTCAATACTAATTTTGATTTTCTAAAATTCATCGGTACACATGCTTTGTTTCTTGGCGAAGCAATAACATATATTACAATATGCTCACTCATAAGCTGCTGGCTTCCGGGATTTACGAATATTATTATTTTAATTGTGTGGATGTTATCAAACAGCATTCTTTCAATGGTAGTTAATAATTATTTTTGGGACAGCAGTATTGCAATGCTCATAGCTGATTTCTATTTCCCCGGCGGATTCCAGGAAGCAGCAGAATCACTCGTATCAGGTGCGAGTTTCCCGCTTGAAAAGCTTTTATGGGGTTTCTCATCACTGTTTGGATTCATTGCCCTGGCATTATTCAATTTCAATTTTATTCAAATAGACAAGGGGATTGAATAATGAAACAGAATGATAAGACTTATGTGAATATTTTTGCAATTGCATTTCTGGCTGTTACTGTTTTTGCATTTATTCTTTATTTTGTTCCTGAAAAACAGCCTCTGAACTGGATGAGTTATGAAGATGCACTAATAGTAGCGGCGAAGAAAAACAAACCGATTCTTCTTAACTTTTACTCACTATGGAGTGAGGAGTGTAAGCAAATCGACAGGAATGTTTTTTCAAACGACTCGCTCAAAAATCAACTTAAATCAAAATATATTCTTGCACGAATTGTTCTCGATAATAAACAAAATAAAATGCTTGCCAAGGAACAGTTTAGTATCAAAGGTATTCCCTCGATTATCGAATTAACTCCGAAAGGCAAGGAAATCAGAAGACTTTCGAGCGCTGATACAAGGTTATTATACCTATGGATTAATGATACTACATGCAATATAATAAACGGCTGGTTGAATTGCAGTGAAGCTAAAACTGAAGCAGAAAAAAACAACAAAATATTCCTTATTATTCTTAATACGGGTTTTTTACAGCAAAATTATAAAACTCACGTTTTAAGTGATGAGAAAATCAATTTACTAATGGCACAGGATTTTGTTCCTACATACTTAGTATCAAGCAACAAGGATGATAAGAAAATAATCGAATCTCTTTATGGAAATCTCGACTCTGCTCCTTATGGAGAAGTCCTTCTGTTTTATTATAAAGGTAAGGAAATTGACAAATATTTTTTAAGCGATGAAATATTCTTTAAAAAAGATGTTGTTTATAATCAATACTTCGGACAAAAATAATAAAAAATCAGGCAGCAATAGTCCCGTAATTTCTAAATTCTCT
>MHAY01000026.1 GCA_001804705.1 Ignavibacteria bacterium RIFOXYC2_FULL_35_21 | reverse complement strand
GTGATTTCAAATCGAAAAAAAATATTTAATTTATATTTTATTGTATTTTAATAATTTACATTTTTTGTTCTTTTCCTTAACTGGACAGTAATGTATTTGCTTATTAAAATATACATTTTATTTAATCAATTATGAATCTGAATTCCATAATAACAAAACTTCAAAGTATGTTCGGAATTACCAAGAACGAGTTGGTTGTTGTTTTTTTTATTGTTATTGGTTTACTTGTCGGTGTGATTATTCAGAATATTTACGACAATAAAGAACTGGACAAAAGAAAAGATGAGATTGCTGATATTGTTTATCATTCCTTAGACAGTCTCGCCGAAGTTCAGCGAACAACTTATGTAGGAAGCGACATCAAAGATAGTTCATTCGCAGAATTAAATTCAGCAGATACACTTGTTAAGAAAGATTTCTTTTTCTCACAAAAAAAGAAGGAAATTCCATCAGGAAAAATCAATCTGAACACTGCATCAAAAGTTGAACTGATGAAACTGCCCGGAGTCGGCGAAAAAACAGCGATTGCAATACTCGAATACAGGCAGTCAAAAGGGTTTGCCAAACCAAGTGACATAATGAAAATAAAAGGCATCGGACAAAAGAAGTTTGAAAAAATGAAAGAATTTATCGAGTTGAGGTAGAAATACAGATGATGAAATGGGAGGTTTCAAATGCTAAAACCAAATGTGTTAGAAATATTTTCACTTAGTTCATATTCTCTTTTATAAAACAATAAAAAATGAAGTGATTTCGTATATTGAAAAAAATAAGGAGTGATTATGAATATTCCGATTCTTTATGAAAAAATTATTGAGAAGGATTTTCCTGAAGGATATTATTATGCTCATATCCCTACATTAAACTTAACTACTCACGGTTTGGGAATAGAAGGAGCGAAGTCTGCCGCTGGAGATTTAATCAGGCTTTGGCTTGATGAAAAGACAGCGAATAACGAACCTGTTAATTTAAATGAAGAGTATTTATTTTCAACCATCAAAATGTAGATGCCGTATAAAGCAAATGAAATCTTAGCAAAGCTTCTCAGAGCCGGATTTATTATTCGCAGGCAAAGCGGTTCCCACATTGTTCTAAGGCATGAAGACGGAAGACAAACTTATGTTGCAATGCACACAAAAGATGTACCAACAGGAACATTCAATTCTATACTGAAACAAGCGAAGCTCACAAGAGAAGAGTTTGATGAATTATGATAATGATAATTGATATTCAAATCTAGAACTTAAAACTAACTACTACCCTATCAATCCCAAAGTTAAAACCTATACCATCTTCCTTATTTGCCATTTTGTGTGAATATGGAATTAAGTATCCCGAAGCACTTCCTACCAATGCTCCCACTATAACATCTGTTGGAAAATGATTACCTGATTCTATTCTCATTATTCCGATACCTGAAGCAAGTAAGAGTGATGCACACCATATATAAGGAATGTAATCTGAATCCGGGAAATAATCTTCATATACAACTGATAAAAACACAGCGGAAGAAAAAGCAACGCTTGTATGCCCTGAAAAAAAGGATTTTTTAACATCGGCATTTAATTTCCTTATAGTCGGAACTTCGTCATTATATGCATAAGGTCTGATTCTTTGAGCAGTGCTTTTTGCCAAATATGATAAAAATCCTGAAAACATAATTGTTTCACTATACATCACTCCGATAGGAAACCAGTCTTCCCTCATTTTTTCAGATAAAACAAAAAGTAAAGGTGAGACAATTGCAGTTCCCAGAGCATAATCACTCAATTTTGAAATATTTTCAGAATAATTTTCAGAGGCAAATCTATCGAATCCATTAATATCGTTTTTGTTCAGATTATTATATTCAGCTATTGTCATCGGTTTGACTTTATTATCAATAATTAATGAAACAGCACCTAATCCTAAACCTGTCCCGATTAAAATCCCATCCTGTGTCCAGTCTAATTTATAGGGAGATTCACAATGAACCGGGAAAACAAGAATTACATATATGTTCAGTGTTATAATAAAAGAATATATATTTTTCATTATATTAATTATTATTAAAAAATTAATATGCCGTTTGAATTATAAAAATATTATTTCAATATAATTAAATTGGTATAAATTTGAAAAAATGAAAGAATTTTGAGAAGTTAAGAAGTTTATTTTGACAAATTTGAAGGAATGAAATGAAGTACACAATTTTTAATGCAATTCATAAAGAACTAAATGCCAAGATGGTTGCTTTCGCAGGCTATGAAATGCCTATTCAATATCCGAATGGAATTATACACGAACATAATGTTATAAGGCATAAGGTAGGGGTGTTTGATGTTTCACATATGGGTGAGTTTGAAATTAGAGGCAAGGATGCACTCGCTTATGTTCAGAAAATCACAGTTAATGATGCATCTAAACTTACACCGGGGAAAGTCCAGTATTCGGCATTCTGCCTGCCTCACGGCGGCATAGTTGATGACTTACTTGTCTATTGCATGGGTGACTGGTTTATGCTCGTAGTCAACGGAGCTAATATAGACAAAGATTTTGCATGGTGCCAAAAGAATACAGAGGGATTTGAAGTTGAATTGAATAATGTTACCGATGAGGTAAATCTGCTCGCTGTCCAGGGACCGAAATCGCTCGAAACACTTCAAAAGCTTACCGGGGTCAATTTAACTGAAATTGAATATTATAACTTTAGACATGGCGCTCCTGCAGGTGTCGAGATGATTATTTCAAGAACAGGATATACAGGAGAGCTTGGATTTGAACTGTATTTCAGAGGAGATTTTAATACTGCTAAGCATGTGTGGGACGAAATTTTCAAGGCTGGTGCTGAGTTTGGAATTGAACCCGTAGGACTCGGCTCTCGCGATACTCTTAGATTAGAAAAAGGGTATTGCCTTTATGGTAATGACATTGATGAAACTACAAACACAATCGAAGCCGGATTAGGTTGGATAACAAAACCAGCTAAGGGCGATTTCAATGGTAAAGAAGTTATTGTCAAAGTAAAGGAAGAAGGGCCCAAGAGAAGGCTGGTAGGTTTCATCGTTGAAGCGGAGAAATTTATCCCAAGACATGAATACAAAATTATTGGAAATGGAATAGAAATCGGACATGTTACAAGCGGCAACATATCCCCTGTTTTGAACAAGCCAATCGGTATGGGTTATGTATCAAATGAATACTCCACTCCCGGGAGTAAGATAGAGATAGGGGCAAGAGGCAAAACATTTCCTGCTGAAGTTGTTAAGATGCCTTTTGTTTGATAATGTCCGAATCCGAAGTACATATTGAAAAAAAGAGAGTGAACCGGTGGAAACTTTTCGGTTTGCTCCTTTTAACAGCAACTCTCATGCTCCTTTATGTTAGTAACGTTTTATATGTTGATGCGCAGCTTGAAGAAATGCAGTCAATGAAGAAAATATATAACAGCATAAAGAATGGTAATGAATTGCTTAAAACTGAAATAATAAAACTTGAATCGGCTGACAGAATTATTCCTTATGCTGAAAAGGAACTTGGTATGTTAAAACCGGATAAGCCGCCAAAGGTTTTACAATTTGAAGATAAGAACAAACAGGAGTAAATTAATAAAATGTATTTTGAAGTCTCAGGTGTCAGTGTCAGTCCGTTTATTCCTCCTTTGGTAGCATTTGTAATATCATTTTTCACTTCTATGGGTGGAGTATCCGGTGCTTTCCTGATACTTCCATTTCAGGTTAGTGTTCTCGGATTCACAAGCCCTGCGGTCAGTTCGACTAATCAACTTTATAACATCGTAGCCATACCAAGCGGTGTTTACCGTTACATTAAAGAAGGCAGGATGGTCTGGCCACTCACATGGATTGTGATTATTGGCACTTTGCCAGGTGTGTTTATAGGAGCATTACTCAGAATAAATTATCTTCCGAATCCAATTCATTTTAAAATCTTTGCCGGCTTCCTATTACTCTACATTGGAATTAAAGTTGTTCTTGAAGTTGTTAAAAAGAAAAAGAATAATGGAATTCAATCATCAGAAGAAAAATTTCAGGAGATGATGAAAAATTATAAGAATAATTCATCTGAAGATAGTAGAATAAAACTACCGAGAGTATCAGTTAAAAAATTTAATCTAAGACATCTTATTTATGATTTCTACGGCGAAACTTATGATGTTCAGTCATATAAGATTCTAATCGTGAGTTTCGTTGTCGGCATAGTCGGTGGTGCTTATGGAATAGGAGGAGGAGCAATTATGGCACCTATCTTTGTTGCATTCTTCGGATTGCCTGTTTACACTGTTGCAGGTGCGGCATTGATGGGAACATTTATTACCTCCATTGCAGGTGTATTATACTATCAGATATTATCTGATTTTTATCCGGGTTTGTCTGTTGCACCTGACTGGCTGCTCGGGTTTTTGTTCGGTATTGGAGGTTTTGCAGGTATGTACTGTGGTGCAAGATTGCAAAAATATGTGCCGCCTAAAATAATCAAATGGATTCTCGGAATTTCTATTACAGCATTAGCATTGAATTATATCAGACTTATTTTTGAATTGTAAATTTATCCATATCTTTGATGCCCCCTTTCTCAAAGGGGGTTCGTAATTTAAGGAAAAAGCTAAATGGAAACAGATACAAAATACAACATAAACCTTGATGTGAAATACAAACATCTCGAATTGATTGACGTTAATTCAATCGTTCAGGAATGCAGGGAAAAATGGTTCAATCAAACTCTGACAAAAGTGAACGACTCTGTTGTCAGGCTTGGAATAATCGAAGGTGAATTCCATTGGCATAAGCATGATAGTGACGATGAGTTCTTTTTCGTTCTCGAAGGAAAATTGTTTATTGACCTTGAGGATAAAACAATCGAGCTTAATCCCTTTCAGGGAGTAACAATTCCAAAAGGGGTATTGCACAAACCGAGGGCACCAAAAAAGGCAGTAATGTTAATGGTAGAAACGGCTGATATAAAACCAACCGGAGATTAAAAATGCAAATACTCTTAATATTATTTTCAAAGAGGTAAATTAAAATATATAGCAAAGGAAGTATAATATAATTTGAAAGGTTTATCTCCTATAGGTTTAATCTTTTCAAAACCTAAATTATTTTTCCATTCAAAAAACCACCATTTCCACCCAAATCCACCTCCAAGACTTAATCCAAACATTTCCTGCCTGGTAGTTATATAATCCTGGCTGTTATACAAATCTTTTTCATATACTGTATAAAATCTATTAAAAGCAACAGAAAAGAATAGCGGAAAACCTTTGACGGGATAGTATTTTGATTCTAATGAAATCCGGAAAACTCCCCCGGAATAATCTGTATTTATATATTCATCACTAAAGAAATTATATTCGGCTAAAGCTTCTATTTCAAATGTTTCGGTACCTTTATATTTAAAACCACATGCTCCATGCGGAGGAATTAAAAAAACCCATCCTAAAGAACTAACTCCGAAGCCAATAAATAATGAACCCTTCGAATCATCAAATATTAATCCAGATTTTTCACTTAAAACCGAATCTTTAATTATCTTATTTTTATATGCACTGTCGTTTACTTTAATGAAATGTTTTGAATCATTCAGCAATAGATTAAAATCTTCTCTTTTAAGTACAATATCGTCATATTTAAACATATTCCCATTGCCAAAATCTACAATCAGCGGAATGCCAAAAAAGCTTATACTTGACCATAAATCGAAAAATAATGTGAGGTAATTAGCCTTGGGTATTGCTGTGAATTTTTTATATTGAGAATCTAAAACAAAAGTCAACTCTTGTTTCCCTGATGTTCTTAGTTCAATATATTTTACAGTATCTGAAGTATCATATAATTGTTCTTCTGTAATTGGAATTTCATAATTACTTGAGTCATAGATTGTGGTATTTTCAGGAACAAAAATTTTTGTATCAAAATAATAACCCTGAAAGATGGTGCCACAGCTATTAAGGAATAAAATCAATAGTATAATTGTGTATTTGAATTTAATTAATCTCATCTGAACCTTAAATGATAAATTATATTTATAATATTTAAATCATTTTAAGAACTTTCTCATAATCATCAGGATTATTCATATTAAAAAATGTTCCGGGTTTATAATCCGAAAATTCTTTTTCAATATCAATAATTTTTGCATTTACACTTTCAATTAGACTTAGAACATTGCACTTTCTTTTATGCTGGTTATTATTTCCTTTCTCGACCTCTATTGAATTTGTAATCATTTTATTAATCTCAGGTATGAGTTTCTTCCTGTATAATCCGCACAATTGCTGAATAAAGCCATCTGCACTCGTTACAACAATGTCCCTATCTTCTTTTTGACAAATGATAAAATCAATTACATCCTTCGTGATAAAGGGAATATCGCAGGATATAATGAAATTCAATTCGTTTACCGTATTAGTTAATCCGCTGTGTATCCCTCCCAAAGGCCCTATGCTTTTGATTATATCTTCATAACACTTTAATCCGAGAAATTCATATTTATACTGTTCATTTGTGATGATAATAACATCCTGAAAAATTGATTTCATCAATTGTGAAATATGTTCAATCACGGTCTGATTGCCGAATTTCAGGAATGATTTGTCCTGCCCCATCCTTGTGCTTTTTCCACCCGAAAGTATTATGCCTGTTATATCATTATACATTCAACAAATTCTCCGTCATTTAATTTATTTTTATCGGCATCAAAAATAATCAGGCAGTTCGCATCGCTTAGGCTTGCCATATCGCCTGAAGATTGAGTTCCACCGGAGACTTTTCGGACAGTAAAAAGATGAGTTTTGAGTTTTGAGTTTTGAGTTTTGAGTTTTGAATTAAAATTATCAATATGAAAATCTATAATTCCTCTGACAAAGGTTTTTCTATCATCTTTTTTTGTTAAATCATGCTCAAGTATAGCTTTAAATCTTTTTTGTGAATCATATTTATACAACTCTGAAATAAATGGTTTAATAAATAAGTTGAAACTAACAAAAGCAGACACAGGATTACCGGGTAAACCAAAAAACAAAATGCTTTTACCGGTTTTCTTGTGAATGCAGAACAGCAGGGGCTTTCCGGGTTTAACTCTCACCTTCCAGAATACAAGTTCAAAGCCACATTCTTCAATCACATCCTTTAGATAATCATATTTCCCTACCGATACACCGCCGGTTGAAATTAATATATCAATATCACTTTCGAGTGCTTTGATAATGGTATCTTTGATTTGAGCCTTGTCATCTTTAACTATTCCAAAATTAACCGGTATCATTTTTGATTCAGTAATCAAAGTAGTTAAAGAATAAAGATTAGATGAGCGAATCCGGTCATTCATGGGAATTGAATCAATATCAACCAATTCATCACCCGTAGCGAACAATCCTATTCTAAAAGGTGCATAAACTTTAATCTTATTTTTTCCGCAAGCTGCCAGCAAAGGAATGTTATTCGTTTTTATCAGAGTACCGGATTTCACTGCTATTGTACCTTTTTTTATATCTTCACTCTTGAAACGTACATCATTCCCTTTTTTTAATGTGATGTTATCTTTCAGTTTAATTTTGTTAGATTCAATAATGACATCCTCGATGGGTATTACTGTGTCAGCTCTTGAAGGGAGTTTTGCACCTGTCATAATTAATACTGCTGTGTGAACACTTATTTCGATTTCCTGATAATTCCCTGCTGAAATTTCTCCGATAATATTCCATTCTCTTATTTCATTATTATATTTAATAGCAAAGCCATCCATTTGAGAGTTATCGAATGGCGGCATATCAATATCGGAAATGATGTCTTCAGCAAGTAAATGATTTACAGAATCGAGGATATCAATTTCAATAATCGAAGGCTTAACCTGTCTGAAATGCTCTTTTAAAATTTCATAAGATTCTTCATAAGTTAAAATATTATTTATCATACTAAGTTTTATTAATTGAAATTTAAAATTGATTGAAAATTATAAAATTGAAAATTATAAATTATTGTTCATCAAATGAAATCACCTCAATTATATCGTTGACATTAATTTCGCCTCCACTGATAACCCTTGCAAAAACACCTTCGTCAGGCATAATGCAATTACCCGCTGATTCATAAATTGCACACCTGTTGTGGCACTCTTTTCCAATTTGAGTTACTTCAAGAATTGAGTCGTTTCCAATTTTCAATTTTGTTCCGATGATTATTTTCTTATAATCAATAAATTCAGTCGTGAAATTTTCAGCAAATATTCCGGGACGAAGTTTTATGCTTGTTGATTCTTGCATCTTGTTAATACTTTCCAATGGGAGTAGAGATATCTGCCTGTGGCTGCCGTCTGCGTGAATGTCTCCGTCAATACCCCGATTGGGGATCAGTATAGCAGATTTGATATTCGATTTTGGAACACCTCTTCTTTTACTTATAGAAATAGCTGCTATTCGCCCTTTATTTTTTTCTGTAATCTCCACTCTTACCGCCTGTTTTAGAAATTAGTTCAATATCAGTTATTCTGATTGATTTATCAACGCTCTTGCACATATCGTACACGGTCAATGCCGCAACAGAAGCCGCTGTCAGGGCTTCCATTTCCACACCTGTTTGACTTTCTGTTTTGACTTCTGCTCCAATTTCTATGCTATGTTCAATATCATTTAAATTAAATATAATATCAATTTGGCTAATGAAAATATTATGACACAAAGGAATCAATTCCGAAGTTTTCTTTGCCGCTTGTATTCCTGCAATTTTAGCAACAGACAGTACATCACCCTTACTGATATTATTTTCCTTAACTGCCTTGTATGCCTTTTCACCAAGCAAAACCTTAGACTTTGCCTTTGCTGTTCTCAATGTTACTTGCTTGTTTGTAACATCAACCATCATTGCTTTGCCATATTTATCTGTATGAGAAATATTCGCCATTCATCCTCCAAGCGAAATTATATCGTTATTCTTCAATTGTATTAAATCATCTATCTCAGGATGAGCAAAATCTTTTTCAAGCAAGGCATTGCTGATTGAATCTTTGATTTGCTCATCGGGAAAACCATTGCGAATGAAATTGAGTAAATCAATTTCGGTTTTATGCGGAGAAAAAAGGCAAAGTTTTAATTTACCATCTGCTGTTATACGTAATCTATTACATAGTCCGCAGAAATGGTCTGAAATAGGACTAATGAAGCTTATTCTTGCATTGGTATTCTTTATCAGATAATCCTTTGCGACAAAGCCTGCATCCAATTCATCAGGTGTCAATTTATAACTTTTGTTTATTGTGTTTAGCAATTCCTTTGATGAGATAAATCCGTCTTTATCATAACCGTTGTTCGAAAACGGCATATATTCAATGAAGCGAATGTTCCTGCCTGTCTTAATTGAATACTCAATGAAATCAGGAATTTCATCATCATTAACATTTCGGATTACCACCGTATTTATTTTCGTATTCAGGAAGCCTTCACTTTCGGCTTCATCGATTGTATGAAGAACTTTTGATTGTACATTCTTGCCTGTTATCTGAGCATATCTCTCAGGTATTAGAGAGTCAAGACTGAAGTTGAGCCTGTCCAGCCCCAGTTCTTTGAGCTTCTTCAATTTCCCATTCAATAGCGTTCCGTTTGTAGTAACGGCTAATTCAAAGGGGAATTCCTTTTTCAGAATTGACAATTCTTCAAATAACTCAATTATATTTTTCCTTGCAAAAGGTTCACCACCCGTAAGCCTAATTTTAGAAAACTCAAATAGGGTTACAAATATCCTGGCTAATCTGATAATTTCCTGATTAGACAAACTGTGTTTGCTTATTAGCTCATCTGAAGTCAAAGGATTGCAATAAATGCAATTCAGGTTACAATTGCCGGTAACAGACAGCCTCAGGTAGCTATGAGCGCGATTATATTTATCAATTAATTTCAATCAGAAAATCAAAAATAGTAACAAAAGAAAAATTTCAAATCAAATTCGAGTCAAATCTGTTATAAAGTGAAAACCAAACAAGTTAAAATAAATAATTAATTCACAGAATACAAATTGATATAATTTGGACAAGATGTTAACTATAGAACAAAGTTCTTGTTACAGGAATTCTTAATCCGGTTTAGTTCATACAAAATTCTTTCACTATTGTGTAACACATCAACATAAAAATAAATATATCATAAGGTGTTATCTTAAACTTAGTTGAAAATTAAAAAATAAAAAAAGGTTCCTCTTAAAAATTGTTAAATTTAAAATTACCAAAAATTAATGTTTAACA
>MHAY01000025.1 GCA_001804705.1 Ignavibacteria bacterium RIFOXYC2_FULL_35_21 | reverse complement strand
CATTTACTATCGCTTGTGCTTTGTTACCTGCGGCATCTGTAGCTTCATAAGTGATTGTATAAGTCCTGCCATCTCCGGTTCCATATCTTTCGGCTCTCAAGTCAAAACTAAGGTCTGGTGTTCCAAATTCAGCATTCTGTATATCGCCGGCAACATCGTCAAATCCAAGCCCCATATCAGGTTCGGTACTTACTATTGATTTCAAAATAAACGAAACACCTGGTAAGTTATCAGTGGCATTTACACTCGCTTGTACAGTCCACAACTTGTGGTTGGGGGGCCAAAGTTCATAAAGATCTTTAGGAAATAATAACACTGCGATTTCCGGAGGTATATTATCTATCACTCCACCAGATGTTGTTTTTAAAATAGTTCCATTATAACCGACCACATAGCCAACATTTTCATTAAGCATTTGAAGTTTATTAAGTCCATTTGTAGTACCTGAAAGTTGCTTGCTCCAACTTACACCTCCATTTGTTGAAACTAAAATATTTCCGTACCAGCTTGACACCCAACCGAGATTGTTATTTACAAAATTTACACAACTGTAAGCATCTGCGTTATTATCATAAACAACAGTCCAAATGATTCCGGAATTTGTTGTATTAATTATTTTTCCACCACCACTACCCATATAGCCAACTATAAATAAATTATTTTCATCTATGATAGACAATTTCACCCAATGGGCATAACTATAACCGTGGTTATCTTGTGATACCCAATTCTTGCCACCATCGGTTGTCTTATGTATCCTTGAACCCTCTCCACATATCCAACCTACATTTTCATTTATGAATTGAATGTCATGAAACCAATAACCACCAGGGGAAGTTTGTGTCGTCCAGGTTTGTCCACCGTCAGTAGTCTTCCTTATAGTTCCGTAGTAACCTGTTACCCATCCAACCTGTGCATTGATAAAAAATAATCCCACAAGTGTATAGGGTGAAGTAGTATTTAAAACTGTCCAACTGTTTCCACCATCTGTAGTCTTGAGTAATATTGGGCTTGTTGGCGGGGGATCTCCACCTCCAAGGGCAAATCCTATATTTTCATCAACAAATTGGATATTATAAAGATGATTTCCACCATCTCTTTGTATGAACCAGCTATTACCTCCGTCTGTCGTTTTCTTAATCAATCCTCCTTCACCACATACCCATCCGACTTGTTCATTTAAAAAGTACAACCCTTTTAAATTCCTTGTAGTTCCTGAATTGAGATTTTGCCACCCGCTTTGTGCATAGCAACTTAAAATTTCAAGAAACATTGACATGACTATGATTGAAAGAACACATAAATTTTTTTTCATAAAACCTCCATTGAATTATTTGTTAATTGAAACATTAATTTTCAAGATTTTTCTTATTGTTTTTTTTATCCAAAAATAATTGTTAATTTTAGTCAATAAAAAGGATTTATAAAGGATTCAAGACATCCGTAAGTTCTGCAAAGGATTTATAATGGATATAACTTTCGACAGGTAAAATAATGGCACTCGAGCATACTTTTAAGACTTTTGAAGTTTATATTTCTAAGGATGATGCTGATAAGCTTCGTAAAGCAATTCTTGAAAAAGCCAAAGCCAATAACATTAAAACTGAACCTAACATACACTTCAATGCTCTCCTCGAAAATATACGTAAAGAATTGATTAATAAATCTAAGAAAGAAAATTATAAATTCTCTTTTATGGGTAAAGAAGCAAACTTCGAGACAAATGAACTGATGTTCTCTATAACCGTACTAAAAGAATTATTTAAAAAAACGGATTGCGAACAAATAAATATGCAATCGAAGAATCTCGACATTCTTTCTCTTTATGGGTATGGAGTACCGTGGGATGAAGCCAAAATTCAAAAGATAAATAATAACTTAGTATCAGAAATCAAAATTTCCAATACTAAGACAAATAAAATTTTAGGATTTAAACCAAAAAACAAAATTTTAAAACCATTAATGTTCTTTATTTTTTTCTTGTTATTATTTTCTGTTATTTATCTGATCTTCCAATATTATGAATTACAAAATCAAGTCTCAGAGCGTGAATTTAAATATCAAAAAGCAATAAAAGTTTATTCGGAACAATTTTTAAAATTATCTGATTTCAATCCTGATTACTATGACTCAATTCTTGTTCCTGTTTCAGAAAATATTATCACAAGAATAGAATTTGATGATGATAAGAGAGCTTATAAAGTATATAAATATCAATATGTAGCTATAAAAAGTAAAGAAGGTGCTTCAATAAAATCAAATCCAGGTATTAAATATTGTGAAAAATTCGGTGAATCCAAAGCTTTTGGATTTGGGCTTAGAGATTGTATTAGCGGTTGTTATAAGGAAATAGAATCAATATCTTATTATATGCAGCCCAACAGCACAATTCTCAGAATAATCCTCGATAAATCATATTTTATTTCATATATAACATTTAATTGGATTGAGATTGGACATAACTGGGGTTCAGCAGGCGGGGTATATATTAATGGTATAAAGATTGGTTCATACCCTTACCAATACATTGGTATTTATCCTCCAAGTAATATGTTAAAAGATGAAAAAGTAAGAAATTACAAGGCTAAAATTGATGAGGAAGCAAAATATATTGATATTTTAGTTTTTGACATATCAAATGAAAGCGAAATTTTTATAAATGACATTGTTGTTTATGGGAGATAGAATAATTTTGAGTTTTGAGTTTTGGGTGTTGAGTGGGGTTTATATTTTTATTGAAAAAATGAAAATTTAAAATCAAAGAAATCACAATAATCATAAAAATCATAGTTCAGACAATAGGAGAATAATTTTAGTCTCTTCCAAGCAACTTGACTGCTGGAATTTCGGTGATTAGTTGGTGATAATATAGGAAATGCAAAGTAAATTCAAGTGCTCTTTCAAAGTCATCATTCCATCTGTAAAAGAACTTTCCCTGCCTTGCTACAAAGTCCTTACCTTCAGGGAGTTCTTCTACGATTTCATTTTCGACAGAATCGGAAGAAAGTGAGTTTAAAATATTCAGAATATTTTCGGGTACTTCTTCAGCCCTGCACACCCAGAAAGCGAGTGGCAGAGCAAATTCATTCATGTCGTACCACTCATCGCTTATGTCCAGTGTGATTCTATCTTCACTTTCACCATTCCAGGTAATCACAACATCACAATTTTTGAGCATGTTGTCAATATCTTTATACTGAACATCAATAGAAGGAAAAATATTATATCTTTCACCCAAAAGCAGTTTCCCTATTGTTACCATGAAATCATTCGGAGAGTCTGAGGCAAAACTCTTTACGCTTTTAACTTCTCTTCCAAATATAATCGTACCTGCTTTTGTATATGCCTGTGATAAAAGTGCTGGGCCCGGAATGATTCTGTAATCGGCGTCAAACAAGCCTTTTGCATAACCCATCGGTGTAAGCAAAGCGGCATCAACTCTATTTTTCAAAAGATGTGAAGCACAATCATTTTCATTTAGCCTGAAAATGCTGATTTCGCCTTTGCGAATCATAGATTCACAATTAATTAGAATTTCATCATATATATAATTATTAGGTACTGCAAGCTTAATCATTTTATTTTCTCCTTAAAAAATAAAATCAATCATCATTAAAATCCAAAGGTAAAAATATTATTGTGAGCATTCCAGGAATTGTCATCAGCACACTAATTGAAAAAAACCAGAAATACCCCACTTGCTCTTGTATCGCTCCGCTAATGAAACCGGGGAGCATCATACCAAACGCCATAATACCTGTAGATATTGCATAATGGGATGTTTTGAATTTACCTTTTGAAATATAAAGCAGATAAACCATATAAGCTGTAAATCCCAATCCATAACCAAGCTGTTCTATGATAATACAAAGCTGAATTATGGGATGAAACCTGATGATTGAACCTGCCCCGAATAGCCATGAAAAATCAATTGACATAAGATATAATGGTTTTGCCGCTGCCATATATACAAACAAAACAGTTGGAATATTCATACTAAGTGCAAGAAACCATACAAGCTTTTTCAATCCATATTTTTTTACTAACCATCCTCCGGCAATACCACCTGTTAAAAGAGAGATAATTCCTACCGTCCCATAGTAAATCCCAACCTCGCTCAAACCAAGACCTAATCCACCCAATTCGGGTTTATCGAGAAAGAAGGGCTGAGCCATTTTCAATAGGAGTGCTTCCCCGAATCTGTATAATAAAATATAAGCGAGTATTACTCCGATTTTATTTTGTGTAAAATATTCCTTAAAGATTAATTTATAAGGAACCGAATCGGTTTTATCCTTTACGGGTAAATCTGTTTTGGGATATGGAAGAATGTATGTATGATATAAATATAGAAGCAGGAATACAACACCTGCGATAATAAATGCCGTTGTCCACCCTAACTTTATTTTTACATTATTTTCTCCAGCTAACCATCCGACTACTGCCAGCAAAACACCACCGGAAAAAATCATAGCCACCCTGTAAAAAGTGCTTCTGATTCCGGTAAAGAATGCCTGTTCTTTTTTATCGAGTGCATGAAGGTAAAATCCGTCTGTTGCTATGTCATGCGTTGCTGAAAGGAATGCTATGGCTGTAAAAATGATAAGAGATATAAAAATAAAACCTGACAGATTCAGAGTAAGGGCTAATATTCCAAAACATACAGCCAAAGCGAGCTGCATCCACAAAACCCATTTCCTTTTAGTAGCAATCGAATCAACAAAAGGTCCCCAGAAAAGCTTTATTGACCAGGGGAGATAAAGAAAACTTGTGAATCCTATGAATAAATTTGAAACCTCGAGGGATTTATACAAAGCTGTTGATAGCTGATTCACAATCACCCACGGGATGCCTTCTGCAAAATATTGAGTAGGCACAAATTGCCAGGGACTTCTTTTTTTTACTTTATCATTTACCATATATATTAATTGTTTATATATCGCAGAATTGATTTCTTCATTACTAATAATTTAAAATATTAAATTTTCAATTTTCAATAAATTCTTAATATTTAATTTTAAATAAATAAAGTTTTAATCTCAATAATATTTATAAATTTTATCATTGAAAATTCAATGAAAATTAGAAATTGAAAATTGTTAATTTATGTTTCATCATACAAAATTAGGGATAAATTAAATTCATATCTTAAAGAATATAAATAAAAAATCCACAGTACTTATGTACTATGGATTTTATTTACAACTTAAAATTTTATTCTCCTTGTTGAGGCAGGGGAACCGGTGGTGGTTTCAATGGACCTTGCTGTTGCGGTATTTCAGCCCCTTGTGTAACAGGTTTCTGCTGAACAACCTGCTCGGTATGAATAAAGAATTTATTCGAAGCAAGAACCAATATCAAAATAATTGCCGCAATAACTTTTGTGATTTTTGCAAGCAGGTCGTTTGCCCTCTGCATCCCGAATACTGCACCGAACTGGGCACTTAATCCACCGAAGGTTGCTGTCAGGTCACCTTTACCGGGTTGCAACAGCACTGCAACAATTATCAGTATTGCACCAATTATTACTATTATAGTTAATACAGAAAACATATTTTCACCTTTTTTATAATTTTATCTTACAAATTTAGCCAAAATCCAGCTATTTAACAAGAATAATTTCTAAAATTAATTCCCTTTACTGTCAGGAACAGCACTTGACATCTTATATTAATCTAACTCAGAACATTGCAATAAAACCGAATCTAATGTTCTGCATGTACTGAAGCTCCAGCTTCTGCTTTTCATTTCAAATAAATCACCCGCTTCGTCAATGCTTTATCCCTTGCAATGAAGCGGAGCAAATACATACCGCTTGGCTCTAATGACAAATCAAAAGAGAACTGCGACCAACCTTCGACATTCTGCAAATTTGAAATTATTCTACCGTCGAGACTGCAAAGCATAACTGACAGTACGTCAATTTCAGCTTTCTTTGTGATTAGAAGAGTACTACCCATTTGCTGTGTATAAAAATAATTGTCAGCTTCTTCGTAATTGGATGGCTCATTGCCGTTGTCTGTATAGTCTTCGAGAACAGCTTTTGAAATTTGGTTGTCGTAATAAAGTTTGTGTGTATATTTGTAAGTGCCGGGGTTATAAATTAGAATAATGAAATTTTTAGCTTCGATACTGCCATCGGAGAGATAGGCAGTTTGATTAATATTAATTTCCACAAATGATAGAACCTGAAGCGAATAAGCTAACGATTTCGAATTACACCCATTATAAAAAAGTATATCCCAAACGTTATTTTTATCAATGTCAACAAAAAAGATATGTGGTTCTGTAATGCAGGAATCACCTGCGTTTGTAAGAGGTATTGATATTGTTTCTTTTGGACTCAATAATGTATTACAAAAGCAAAATAAAATAAATATCAATATGAGCAGTTTCATAATTTCCTCAAATATTATTTAATCACAATAAATGATTTTGAAAAGGTAGATTGTCTATCACGCACCACAACAAAATATACACCATTGCTCAATGATGATAAATTCAATTCCAATTCTTTTTCTCCGTATTTCAGTTGCAAGGCTTTAGTCAAATCAGCCAATTCGACACCTATTGAATTGTATAATTTCATACTTGTAATATTCATTGGTTTATTGTATAATAGAATTTTGCAAGTGCTTGTTGCGGGATTTGGAATAATTTTAATCATATTATCTGGTTGCTTTGATTCTGATTCAACTATATCTGTAGATTGTTCCGTTAAGAAATATGAATTTGCCCATTCGCTTAATGTGTCATTCCTTTTTGACCTTACGCTTAAAATATAATCAGTAAGTGGCGACAATATATCTACATAATATGATGTATCTTTTAAATCAGTTTCATGAATTAATATTATTTTACTTATAATGTCTGTCTCATATAATATCATTTCGTAGCTGTCCACATTTTCATTCGATGACCATCTCATTGTCATCTTAGAAGGGTAATACAAATCAGAATAAGGTTCGGGATAAATTATGTCTGGTACTGACAATGCATTTTGAGATTCTAAAGTACATAAAATCTTTGTGTCTTGATTCCACTCACTCGATAATGAGTCATTGTATGCCCTGATTTTGAATTGATACGCCATGTTGTATTCCAATGTATCGAGTGTCAGGTTTGTATCTGTTACTATATAATTCTTTACATATTGAAATGTTGCTAAAATAGAGGTGGAATCCCGGTTTTTTTTGTATGTTAATAATTCATAATGTGTTGCACCTTCGATTTTATCCCATTCAAGTAAATTTCCGGCAATAGGAACCAGATTAGCAAATATTTTCCTTTTTATTGTCGGCGCTTTTAATATTTTATTATTAGTCCTTTTTATAATTTTATAAGCATCGTATATTGTATAAGCAGCATCCGGGGATGGATATATAACCCATTCAACTATAGAATGACTTTGTATATTTAAAGGCGGATTTTCCCTATACCAGGTTTCACCTCCGTCACTTGTTATTAATATCAATTTGTCGAATCCGACAACAATTCCATGCATTTCATCTGCAAAATCTAAATCAGTAAAAACCATCCAAGATTTACCAGGTTCAATGTAACGTTGAAAAGACCATGTCTGCCCCCCGTTTGTTGTCTTAAAAATAGTGTCTGTACGTCCAATTGCCCAACCAGTGTTTCTATCTATAAATTTTATTTTTTCTGAATAATAAGGAGCATCCGATATTGTCCAATTTAAGCCCCCATCCTCTGAAATATAGAGATTACTTTTATCAGCATTATAATCAAATATTTTCATGAAAAAAATGTTTTTTTCAAAACATTTTAGTTGACCTATTTTACCTTTTAATTCGTAAGGAATTGGAACGGCTCTCCATGTTTGCCAGCCGTCTTCTGTAATCAGAATCGAATCGTTTGTATTATAAGCATCCGGATTAAAATAATTCCCTAATACTGTCTTACGAGCAATACCGTAATTATCATCAAGCATCACTATGTCCGACAATCTTGAATTTGAATCGAGATTAATTTTAGACCATGTTTTTCCTGAATCAATGGATATTATTAATAATCCGTACTCTTTATGAAAATCTTGATGTTTACCCTTGTATATTACCTCCCTGTCTTCACCCGTAATAATTATTTTATCTTTGGAAGGATAAGCAAATGATTCCCATTTCTCAAGTTTTGTTGAATCTAAATAAATCATATTCCAACTCTTGCCGCCATCATTTGTTCTTTTAATTATATTGTAATTATGAACATTTTGTGCCATTGTAATAATATTATCATTATCAGCATAACAAATTCCAAAATTAAAATAATCACTGCTGCTATCAACAATAATCCACTGGTTTCGTAGTTGGGCGTTAGTTGTTTGTGTGCCTGAGAATAATGTAAATATAACCATTACAAACATGATGATTTTTGATGAGCATAACATAATAACCTCTTAAATTATTTTGAATTTTTAAAGTTTTAATGATAATTGCTTAATCCGCGAATTTATATCCGTCCCTTTTGAACAGGGACGGATATAATTATAAACGGTATAATAATTATTATTATTTTGATAATACATAATTCTATTTGAATAATTATTCATCATCCCCGCATAATATCACGTAACATCCATTCTCTGGGTCAGGCCTACATTCTAATTCAGGATTTTGCGATATCTTAATATAGTGTGGCACTTTGTCAATGATACAAATTTCCCAGGTTATCCTGCAACACCCATTATCAGAACATGCTTCCAGTTTATATTTTGTCGGATTATACGGTGGATTTGGATTTATTTCTGATACGCTCCACTTCCAGCATGATGCAACATAAAAATCATAGTAATATCCGCATGGATTTAATTGATTTGGTTTACAATACTGACCACATTCTGAACCATCATAAATATCCGCAAGGATAGCTTCCATGATACCGTCAAAAAAATCAATTTCCTCTCCAAAGAATTCGTCGTAACAATCTACCGGTATGTCTTCAATTACTGTTTGTAGTTGAATAGTACAGACAAATACATGTGTTTGTTTATCTTCACATAATCGATATGTATATCTAACAGTAAAACTACCACAATCTAAATCCACTGTTGTTGAACATTGTATTGCTTCACCGCAATCATATACTAAAGGAAAAATATGCATCGGTTCACACATTGTACCTTGTCCATAAGAATAGAACTGAACAGTAAATATTAAAGCGATTAGTAAAATTAACTTTTTAATAATAAACTCCAAAAATTGTTAATAAAGTTTTAAAAAAATTTCATAATTTAAAACTATCCGCAGGCAGTCGGTTAACAAACCTGTGGATGAACCAACTTTGTTTTGGCTCAAGAGCCGTCGGCTCTACTGGCGGCTCTAATTATATTAACTGTGGTTCGTTGCTCGTCAATACATGGCAGAACAAAATTCACGGACAGAGCAGTGTTCTGTCCCTACGAATAAACTTAATTGAAAAAATTTCCTTGATTTCGTTCTGATTTGCTCTCTTTTCATGCACCTCCCTCGATTTTGTGAATGAAATTACATTTTTCCTTTTTCTTTCCCATAAAGAAAGAATGATTCAGTACTGATTTAATGCAAAAATAATATTATGCAGTAACAGAAAAAATTTATTTTTCGTTTATTTTTCATATATATAAAAATTTATTTTGGGATTACCAAAATATATCCCCTTGTCCGTTCCGTAACGAGTATTTTCGGATTCGCTGCATCCTCTTCTAATTTATCCCTGAGCTTTTTTATATATCCTCTCACTTGGCTTTCTTCACAGGTGTAATCTTCACCCCAGATTTCTTTAATTATATTTTCAATGCCTAAAACCTTATTAGGATTTCTGACTAACAACTCTAATATTTTGTATTCGTAATCTGTCAAATGAATCCTGTTGTTTTCAACCATTACAATTTTACTTCCGGTATATATCCGGATATTGCCGATTGTAATAATTTCTTCCCTTTCGGCTTGTCTTTTTTTATTGATGAGGTGGTTCAGCTTTACTATCAACTGTTCATCATTTTTGTTCGGTTTTATGACATAATCCACTGCTCCTAATGACAACGCATCATCAATGTCCTGCTTTCCGTCCTTCACTGATAGTATTATCGTTGGAATATCTGTTTTTGCAGTAATTCCCTTCAGCACTTCCAAGCCATAGAGGTCGGGTAAGATTAAATCGAGGAGAATCGCATCGGGTTTTTCTTTTAATTTTTCTATTGCTTCTTTTCCAGTCTCGGCTTCAATCACATCGAAGCCGTTAAACTCAAGCATTAATTTCAGAGCATCCCTGTATGACTCTTCGTCATCAACGAGCAGAATTTTCGGCTTTGTTTCCATCCCGGTGAATGATGAATTAAATAGTCGTTCCTTAAAAAGTGGATAAGTTGTTGATAAATAGATTAGATAAAGAGAAAAATAAGTGTTAATTTTGCAAGCAAAAGCAGCA
>MHAY01000024.1 GCA_001804705.1 Ignavibacteria bacterium RIFOXYC2_FULL_35_21 | reverse complement strand
GCGGCGACAATGGTTTTTAGGTCTTTGGGATAATTCCAGGCATTTTTCATTGCCTGTATCTTATACATAATTTTTCTAATGAAAAATCTGGGATAAATCAATCAAATGAAAAAAATTTTAATCATTGAAGATGAAATTCCTGTTCTCGAAAATCTTGCGGAACTTATCGAAGAAGTTCCCGAATATACTGTACTGACCGCAAGCGATGGAATCAAGGGACTCGAACTTGCAATGGAGCATATCCCGGACCTAATTCTATGTGATATTATGATGCCGGAAATAGATGGCTATGAGGTACTTAGTACAATCAAGAAAAATGAAGCAACATCAACTATTCCGTTCATCTTTCTGACTGCAAGGTCCGAAAAGGAAGACATGAGGCATGGTATGGAACTTGGTGCGGACGATTTTCTCACAAAACCATTCACTTACAAAGAGGTCTTCAAAGCTATTGACAGCAGGCTCTCAAAAACCGAACAGATTATGAGTAAATCAGAAAAGCAATTAAACGAACTTAGAATCAACCTTGCTACTACTCTTCCGCATGAACTGAGAACACCATTGAACGGTATTCTGGCATCAGCACATTTATTAATCGAACATTTTGATAATATGGATTTGACCGAGGTGAAACAGGTTCATAATAGCATTTATGCATCCGCAAAAAGATTGAACAGGCTTATTACAAACTACCTTACATTTGCCGATTTAGAGCTACTGTTTAAAGATAAACAAAAACTTCAATCACTGAAATCTAATTCTATAGTTGATTCACCTGAACCGATTATAAAAGATATAGCACAAAACTTAGCTGCAAATTATAAAAGGAGCGATGACCTCAAAGTTGTACTATCAAATAATCCAATCAATATAACTCAGGAACATTTGTATAAAATTTGTGAAGAGCTTTTTGATAATGCTTTAAAATTTTCAGAAGAGAATAAATCCATTTATGTTACATCAACAATTAACAACGAATATTATATTTTAAAAATAAAAGACTTAGGAATCGGACTAACACCGGAGCAAATCTCAAAAATCGGTGCTTATGTTCAATTCGACCGCAAGCTGCATGAACAGCAGGGTTCAGGATTAGGATTAATCATTGTGAAAAGAATTTTACAAGTTTATGACGGCTATCTCGAAATAGAAAGCGAACCCGTAAAACATACTGAAATAAGGGTATATATGAGATTGAGTAAATAAGACTTTGATTAATACTCATTCAAACAAATTTCCTCTATTTATTATTTTATTCGGGTCAAATACATTTTTAATTTTCTTCATTGCCTCGATTGCGTTGTCACCAAACATTTTGTAGAAATATTTTCTTTTGAGTTTACCTATGCCGTGTTCTGCTGATACTGTGCCTCCAAGCCTCAAAGCTTTATCAATACATTCATCATAAAAGAGATAACCATTCTTTACTTCTGCTTCAGTTTTCACAATTACATTAGCATGGAAATGACTGTTGCCAATATGTCCCCAGATATAATGATGCAAATTGTAATACTTGAGTCTTTCAACGATATATTTATAATACAACTCGACATATTCATCCGGGACCGCTGTGTCAGTGCCGATTTTCAATGTGTTATTGTTAACAATGATTTCAAATACTTTTTGAGGCAATGCATGACGGAATTCTCTGAGCAAATTATGTTCTTTAGGACTTGTTGCTGTCCAGGTATTATCTCCAAGTTCGGTGAACTCAGAAATTGTATTATACCATACTTCCATCACTTCAGATTCTTTTTCGGAAAAATATTCCTGCTCAAACCAAATAGCACCCACTGCCCTTTCCGGAATCTGAGCATAAACCTCTTTCAGCAACTTCAGAGAATTATTATCAAAGAACTCGACTGTCCTCGCATCTATAAGGCTTTCCCCCTTTTTCAAAGGGGGATAAAGGGGGATTTCATTCCCCTCTAGAGAGGGGATAAAGGGGTGTGTATTATACCTATACCTCCTACTCCCCTCTCTCACTCTATTGACAAACCCAAACAGTTTTTCCAAATTATCAAAGAAAGCAATACCACCGAGAACATTTTCAGGCATAGAATCGAGTTTCAATGTAATTTCTGTTACGATTCCAAGTGTTCCTTCACATCCAATAAATAAATCTATAGCATCCATACCGGGTATGATGTAATAACCTGCGGCATGTTTAACTTCCGGCATTTTCAAATCAAGTAATTCAATATTATATATTTTTCCGTTGATTGATTTTATTTCCAGCAGATTCTCTATTGCAAAGGTCTCTCCCCTGTTCAGTTCAAGCTCTTCACCATCAGCAAGAATTACTTTCAACTTCGTTACATAATCCCTTGTTGGTCCATATTTGAAAGTTCTCGACCCCGATGCATTTGTAGCAATGTTACCTCCAATTGAAGCATTCTTTTCGGTTGGATTAACGGGATAAAACAATCCATGATTTGACAGTTCTTCCTCCATTTCAACAAGTAATAATCCCGGCTGTACAGTTACTAATTTATTTTGTTCGTCTATTGAAATAACTTTATTCATACTTTCGGTTGAGATGATAACACCGGCTTCAGGCACTCTCCCGCCTGTCAAACCTGTTCCTGCACCTGAAATTGTAATTGGTATCTTTTCAGAATTACATTTCCTGACACATTCTTTCAATTCATCTATTGTCTCAGGAACATATAATACGTCTGCATTCCCTGTGTAGTTTGAGGCATCGGTGAGATATTGCTCAAACATTTCTTTTTCTTTTTTTATTATCATTTTTTATATCTTTACTTTTTTCTTTTCGATTGAATTTAAAAATTTAATGAAAAATTATTCAAAAATATTTATATATACAATAATAACATTTTTTTGTTTTAATGGAATTTATTCGCAGGATAAATTTCCAAATAAAAATGAAGTAATCGCAATTTATCCTCAGCTTGGTTATAGTATAAATTTATTTTCGACCGATTTCTCGCAATTTCAGGGTTCTGTTGATTGCGGCATATTCAAAAGCGGCTATGGCTCAGGTTTGATGGGCTTATTGGGAATAGAGTTTAAATATAACAACAAAATCAGTTTTTCTTTAGCCGGTGGATATGTTGACCGCAGCGGTTTGTTTTCAATTGAAAATACACTTCCTGTACGTGATGACATTAATTCAGGAAACGTTGAATTTGTAACTACCGAAAATAAACTTTCAGCAGGCTTGGGATATGTAGAAATCCAGCCAGATATGAGATATCTTTTATCTGATAAATTTCTAAATGGGCCTCTAAGGCTAGTATTTGCTCCAAGGATTTCTTTTCCTGTTAATAGTACATTTCTGCAAACTGAAAAAATATTATCACCTGATAACGCAACTTTTAAAGCGAATGGGAAGAAAGAAAGAGAGATTGCATCGGGAAAAATTGAGACAATCACACCTTTCAATTATGGTATTTCAATTGGATTCGAGAATATGCTTAACATCGGCAGAGGAAATTATATCACACAGCAAATATTATTTGATTATAATTTCCCCAATGTAACAAAAGATGCTAACTGGAAAACATTCGGCATCCGTTTTATAGCAGGATTGAGGTATTCTATACAAAAAGAAGTTAAACAACCAATAACTCCCCCGCTTCTTCCTTTACCCATGCCTGATACAACAATTATTGTTGAAAAAAAGAAGGACTCTATTCCTCCAATGATTGATGTTGAAATTACAGGCATTGATGCATACATTTATAAAGGTAGTTACCTGATGGCAACTCTTCCATTGGTCAATGCAATATTTTTTGCGAAAAATTCATCTGTACTGCCTGCAAAATATATACTCAGTACTGTCAAACTACCATCTTTTATCGAAGGTGATGCTGTCGGACTTCATAAATATATTATTCCGAGAATAATTTCTATTATGGAAAAAAATCCCGATTCAAAACTCATCCTTGCAGGTGCTACATCAGGAAAAGAAAACGAACCCGATGGATTGAAAATTGCAAATGAAAGAGCAGATACTGTCTATTCTGAATTTATGAAATCCATTGTAGGGGTTCAAAATATTGAACACCTACATTTGGAAAAAAGGTTGAGAAAAACATCCTCGATTTATCCGAAGTTCCCATCAAATCAGGATTACGAAAAAGGTGTAGATGAGAATCAGAGAGTGGATTTATTCGTTGAAAAAGCTCCGTTGCAGGAATATGTTTCTCTATTGAAGTTCGCAGAAATCAGAGGCACTGTAAAAATAAATGTTAAATCATCAGGATTAAAAGATAATCAGATAATAACAATTAAACCATCTTTCTACGATACAACAATTGTAACAACTTCAAATGACTCATTTAATATCCCAATCATACTACCATATTTCGATGTAACAGGTAAAACCATATTAGATGTAAATGCAAAATCCGATACAATCGAAGATAATGATGAACTTGAGATAAAACCTTCGATGCTTCCTGTCAGGGAAATTGACCTCGACCTGTCAAAATTCGAAGCTGTTCTCAGGTTTGATTACAACAGCAGTGTTTTGAGCGAGGATAATAAAGGTTTGCTGAAACAAATGTCTGAATTACTTCCTCAAGGCACAACAGTGATTATATACGGCAGTGCCGATGCACTCGGTACAGAAGAAAGAAACAAACAGCTTGAATTTGAGAGGGCAAAGGTTACGAAAGATTTTATTCAATCCATTTCAAATGACAAATTCATATTCATAACTGATGTCAACAAATCAAAATTTCCCGAAGACACAGAGGAAGGCAGATTCCTGAACAGGTCAATGAAAATTAGGTTGAGATAAATTACAGTAGGAATTAACAAGTCGTCAGTCACAAGTCGTCAGTCGGTAGTCAACTTTTTAACTTTCGACTTTTGATTTTTGACTATTAGAGTGTTAGGAAAAAATAAAACAATTTTATCGCATAGCGATTATATATTAGTAGTAAAAGACAACCCACAACCCTCATTTTCCCGTAGGGAATAAATATTCAATTACGAATTACGAATTATGAATTACGAATGAAATTTGTCATTCTGAATTTATTTCAGAATCCATCGCCAAAATCCACATCAATAATTAATTTCACGCAGAGTCGCAAAGCCACAGAGAGTGTGTCTGAGAAAAAATATGGTTATATTGAGCCAAAACGTGCATTTTGTGCATCCGGAGCAGGTTTTAGTCAATTTTGAATTTTGAGTTTTGAATTTTGAATGGTCGATAAATTGATTGAATAATTCCCCTGAATCCCTCCTTCGCATTACTCAGGACAAGCTCTTTAGTAAAGTGGGAAAAAGGAAAATGTCCTGTTTTGTCTCATTTTGTCCTGTTTTTTTTATTTTATGGATTGCTAATCAGAAATAAAATTGATTTGTAAGGAGTTAAAACATTACGAATATGGAATATTTGTCTCAACTTGTCCTGTTTTGTCTCATTTTGTCCTATTGATGTCCTATTTGGGTTGGCAATTTATGACAATAAGTGACTAAAGTCGTGAGATGCTGGAAACCAAACTCCACTATCTAAAGATAGTGGCTATTCAACCCGGAATTTCAAAGAACAAGCGGTGCAAAGATAAGGTTGTGGTGATTATATAAAAAGAAAACGGTTTTAAAAGGATTTTAAATTGATATGTATATTTCATAACTGATGTCAACAAATCAAAATACCCGGAAGACACAGAAGAAGGCAGATTCCTCAACAGGTCAATGAAGATAAGCTTGAGGAAATAAATTTGTTTATTATCATATTATATTAATACTGAAATAATATGATGATGAAATTAATGTAAGATTTTTCTATAATCTCTTAATAAAAGATCAATGTCTTTTTTCTTTTTAGGTCCAAGACTTATTTTGTCCTTATTACTATGATTTGTACTTAGAAGATTATTTTTATATAATTCTTTTATGGAATCATTGAAATCTGGTGGATTATTACATAAGTGTAACCGAAGGTGATCATGAAAAATGGTTTTAGCACCCCAATATTGATTTCTATCAAGTTTATCTAAAATTTTTAGAGTTGTTTTTGATAAACTTGGTAATTCTGAATTAATTATAACTTTTTCAAGACCAAAAATCTTCCAATACGATTTTTTTAATTCTTCATACCATATATCATTGACAATAGGCCAAATGTCGTTAAAAGTACAACCTAAATGAGATAAACGTAAAATAATATCTGATGGATGTAATTTACAGGAATTAGCTATATCAAATATTGTTTTACTCATAATCAAATGCTTTCTCTAACTCAACAGGAACCTTAAAAAATAAAAATGATATACCTGTATTTCCTTCTAATTGCATTCTAATAGAATCTTTGATTCTTTCATCATAATCAATTTTATAAAATAAAATGACTTTATGATTTTCAATATTATATTTTGTACTTTCAGGATTCAAACTTAATTCACTAGATAGCCACCAAATAAAATAGGAAATAATTTTGTTTGATAATTGAGTACCTCCATTCTTTAGTATTATCCAATCAGACTCATTAAATGGTAAATATAATTTTATTTCACCTTCTTCATTAATTCTATAATATAAATCTATTATTGGATTAGTCATTTGAGTTGTACCAGAAACTTCAAGAGCACCTGGAAATAGTTTATTAATCTCATCTTCAATTATTTTTAATTCTCTTTTGGCAGCATTAACAACTGCTGGAACACTTTTAGATTTAATAATACTATACCACTCTTCTCTAGCTTCCCATAAGCTAGCAATTTTAGGATCAGTATTCCTTTTTTGTTTTAAATTTTCAACTTCTTTGTATTTCTTACTAATTTCAGAATTGGTTTGATATGATTGTATGATTTGAGAATTAACTGATTTAATATAATTATTGAATGATGAAATTAATATTTTATTTAGATTTTCTTCATTTCTATCATAATCAGATGTTAAATGATTGCTCTCTTTTTCATATTTATCCTTCTTTTCATTTTCTTTATTTATTTCTTCAATATTTTTTTTGTAAGTTTTTTCTCTTTCAGATATTTGTTTAGTTAATCTATGTTTTTCATTTTGCTTTTCTAAAATGCTAGAATTTAATTCTTGTCTTTTCTTCTCAATATTATCTAATTCCTGATTAATATCATTTAATAAATTATCTAATGAATTAAATTTCTCTTTTAACTCTTTTTCTTCAATTTTTATTTTTGAAATATCATTATTAATCCTCTTACAAATTTCTTCGGATGATCTCATATGTGAAAAAACATCAGATCTTTTCTGATTGATTTTATCTAAATTGTCACGTATACCAATGGTATCACTTCTTATAAAATCTTCTAACTTCATAAAATGATAATTATGTAAAATAGATTATTTCTTTAATTCAGGCCAAGTAAAAAATACAGCATCATCAAGCTTTTCGCAACTTATAACTGTTATACCATCAATTTCATTTGTAATAATTTCAGCACTCTCCTTAGGTAAAAAAATCCTTTTTGGTGTATCAATTGATCCATTTTCAATTTGTTCCCATAGGGTAGTTATTATTTCATCTGGGACCTTTCGAACTTTTCTTAATAAATCAATTTCACCTAAATATATATGATAAGCAGGAATATCTCTTTGGATATATGATGAAATTAATGCCATACAAACAGGTAAACCCAATAAGGCTTTATATCTTTTTTCTCCAGGCAAACGGCAATGAATAGTATAATCGAGATCTTCAATTTCCATATCAGGAATTTGACTAATGCAATTAGTCAATTGTTCGATTTCTTTTCTAGGTAAATTTGGAGCAGTTATTTTCCCTCTTGTTCCATAAGAAGGCAGTGAAACAGCTGCTTGTGCCTCGGCTAATCCATTTCCTAAAAATGTATTTGCTATACTACTAACTGTCTCGCTATGAGTTGAAACTTTTAATGCCGTTGTTATTTTGTCCATCTCTAAAGGGATAGGTTTAAAAATTGCAGGGCCATAACGATTTTTAGGTATAAATAAGGGACGGTAAATCATAGCTTTTCTCATAACTATTACACAGTCAACATTGTGTTCCATATCTTTTGGTCCAGCAATGTCTCCTTTTTTCGTTACATGTGCAACTAGTAAGACTGTAATCCCATTAGATTTGCATTGACTGCAAAATTCATAAAGTCGTTTATATTTATTTGTTGCTCCTGCTGAAAGTCCATGCCCATGTACTGAGTCAATAACTATAAATTTAATTCCATAATATTTGCCAGATGAATTTAATATTTCACGACCTAGTAAGTTTGGCAAGGTTTCGATATCATATAGATCTCCAGGTTTTATATTGTCTAAAGCTTTGTTTGCTAATTCTCTGGGCCAATCTGAACTCATTTGTCTTGCGCGATTACTTAATTCTTCTTTAGATTGTTCGGTTAAAATGTATAAAGTTTTCTCACCTGTACTTCCTAAATCCAAAGCCAATTGTATCCCTAATGTAGATTTTCCAATACCTGGCTGTCCTGCTATTAAATAAATACCACCAGAGACAAATTTCCCAATTCTTAGTTTTAACCAGTCTAGATTCTTTGATAAATTTAGTTCTTGGTATTCCTTTTGTTCCACAGATAATAAGCCATCTGATACTGATGTTACCATAATATTCTCGAATTGTGAATATTAATTACAATTATATACATTAAAATAAAAAATTAAAATTTATTTCTTTGAGTCTTTTATTATCATATTCTCTGAAATCAAAAAACTCAGTTGCTTCCTTTTGGGCATCTAATAAATCCAGTCTGTCTTCAAAGGCTTCAATAAGCTCATTGAAATATTGGTCCTTTTTTAAATCATCCCAAACAGCGATTGGTATTAGCACATTATTATTTTTGATTTTAAGCATAATGCTCACCTTTATTATTATGCATATTAATTTATTTTCTATCCAACATAAATTAAATCATTATTTGCTAATAAGCAAATCTTTTTAAATTATCAATTTTAAATTCTTTGCGTTCTTAGCGAATACTTTGCGACTTTGCGTGAAATATTTATTCCCTACGGGAAAACCATATGTAGCGGGTAAAATTACATCTACTAATATTTAATCCCTACGGGATAACAATCGTTATATTAATTTAATTCAACCTAACAGTCTAACAGTCTAACAACCTAACAACCTAATTCTTAATTGTGAATTGTTAATTATTGATTTTTGGGAAGGTTTGGAACCTTCCCCTACATTGCGTTGATTTTTTGGGAAGGTTTGGTACCTTCCCCTACATTGCGTTGATTTTTTGGGAAGGTTTGGTACCTTCCCCTACATTGCGTTTATAATTCAATCCCTGCATCTGCCGCACGTTTGCCGCCTGCCATTTCGACAATTACGTCATCATAATAATCGGCAATGAATCCGACAGAGCTGACAGTTGTGATTAATTCATTTTCATCGAGGTTTGAGCCTGTAATCGAATGGGAATATGTGATTGTATCGTCAAACAGCAATCCGAATGCACCGAAATGAAGCTCCACATTTTTTCGTAATAAGAATTTCATAAGGTCAGGTGTTACATTTGCACCTGTAACGACATTAGCAACACATTCGATAATTGTTTCACTCCTGACAAAATCCTTAACACTAACCATAATGCTCGAAGAGCCTCGAGTTATTGTGAAAGTGCCGTCACCGAAGGAGAGATGTCCGGGAAAATTCTTCTTCAAAATGGCATTGACTTTATCAATTGTTGCTTTTATATTATTATTATCATTCATTTTTTTCTCCTTTGTGTGTCAAATTTCAATTGTCAATTATTTTTAATAGGGCAGAAGATTTTCTGCCCCTGCATTTTAAATGGACAGATTATTTTGTACCCTATATATTATTTTTATCATCGCCGGGTTCCGGAAGCAATCCCATTTTTGCTTTCAATTCGAGAAGGTCATTGTCAACAGTTGCACCTGTTGTCAATTTCTTAAATTCATCGTCAAGCGAAGTATTTTCACCTGCCAACTGCTCGAAGGCTTCTGCCTCTGCTTCAGACTTTTCGATTTTCTGCTCATACTTATCGAACTTGCTGAAGGCATCTGTGCCGACACCTGCGAAAGCCTGAGAAATCTGCTTCTGAGCCTTTGCCGCCTGTGAACGGGCAATGAGTGTGCTTTCACGTGAGCGGGCTTCGTCGAGCTTAGCTTTTAATTTAGTAAGCTGTTCTCTCAGCTTATCGGCAGTAGTTTTAGCCTGCTTGTAAACAGGTTCAAGGTCCTGAACGTTTCTAGCAGATACAGCTTTCTTTTCGAGAGCCCCTTTTGCAAGGTCTTCCCTGCCAGCAGTCAGAGCCTGCATTGCCTTTTGCTCCCATTCGGTAGTGTCTTTCTTAGCTTTCTCAGTTTTTCTTTCGAGTGACTTTTCATTTGCTATTGCATTAGCAACAGCCAATGTAGTCTTATTGATTGACTCCTCCATTTCGATAACCATCTGCTTCAGCATCTTCTCCGGGTCTTCTGCCTTATCGAGAGCATCATTGATATTAGCCTTGAAAATATCTGAAATTCTTTGAAAAATACTCATATAATTCCCCGATTATTTTGAATAAAAATTTATTTGTTCAATTTTTTTCCCTTAATTTACATTTCTGAAAAGCAAAATCAAAATCAAATATATGTTTTGCTTCTAACGTTATAAATGTATGAAATGTTTCATCTAATTCGGATTTAATATGAAAATGGAATTGCAGGGCATAATCGAAAAGGTACAAAAAGTACAACAAGAGATGGAAGGAGCCAGACAAAAGGTCAATGCAATGACAGTAACTGCCGATTCCGGAGGGGGAATGGTTACGGTAGTGATGAATGGAGCTAACCAGGTGCAGTCAATTAAAATCAGTAAGGAAATAGTCAATCCCGATGATATTGAAATGCTGGAAGACCTCGTTGTTGCAGCAACTAATAAAGCAGTAAAAGCGGCTCAGGAAATGGTGAATGAGGAGATAGGTAAAGTAACCGGTATGTTACCTAACATCCCCGGACTGAATCTTGGGATATAAGTTTTTGTTTGATAATTATTTAATTTTTCATTATTCACTATTCATTATAATAAATGGTTTACACATCCGATTCAATAGAAAAAATTGTCGAATTATTTTCATCACTGCCAACAATAGGCAGGAAGACAGCACAGCGGCTAACTTTTTTTCTCCTGAGACAGCCGCAGGAGTTTATTGACCAATTTGCCGAGTCATTAATTTCACTAAAGAAAAAAGTAAAGTACTGTTCAGTTTGTTATAATTACACTGAAACAGACCCCTGCCCTATTTGTTCATCAGCCAAAAGGCAGAGTAATACCATTTGTGTTGTCGAAGAGCCAAACGATGTAATGGCAATTGAAAAAACCGGTGAATATTACGGCATGTATCATGTGCTTCATGGTACATTGAATCCATTAGATGGAGTAACACCCGAAGATTTGAAAATCAGGGAATTGATAGAAAGGTTGGGGAACGTTGAAGAGATTATTCTCGCACTCAATCCAAGTGTCGAGGGCGAAGTAACAACCCAATACCTGTCGAAGCAAATAAAACCTTTGAATATAAAAGTAACGCGAATTGCGAGGGGACTTCCAATAGGCTCTGACCTTGAGTTTGCTGACGAGGCTACAATTACAAGGGCTTTGGAAGGAAGGGTTGAGGTATGAATTAATAATTAAGGAGAGTTCTAAAAATTTGAAAAAATGATTTAAGAACAAGGAACAACGATTTTAGATTTCTGATTTTTAGTACTTTTAAAATTATAAATCGTTAATTGATATTCATTATTCCAAAAAAATGAATTTAAAGAACCGTCCTTAATATTTAAAAATGAATAATTATAGTCAAATTTAAAAATGTAAATTATAACCGAAAATCTAATAATGATGATAAGAACAAATTTATATTACATTTTTTTTCTTATAGCTTTGACTTCATGCGGTTTGTTTTCAACACGCGACCCCGAAAGCCCTGATTCGGACAAATCCACATACATACCGCCAAATAAAGCAGTAGATGTTATTACTAATTTCAAAAATGCCATAATAGAAAAAAATTCTGAAAATTATAAATCATGTTTCTTAGATACGATAAATTTTTCCGATAAAAGATATACTTTCGTACCTTCCCCCGATGCTTATGCACTTTACCAGTCATTATTTGACAATTGGGACCTGGATGACGAGAAACGTACATTTTATTCAATAATTTCAAAATTGCCCGAAGGCACATCACCACAACTCGAGTTGACAAATTATGATTTCTTTGACCAACAACCCAACTCCGAAACTTACATTTCGGACTACAAAATTATTATAAGACATAATATACAAGGATTGGACACAGCATTTGCAGGCACACTCCAATTCATGATGATACGCAATCCGTCAAATAGTTATTGGTACATCCAAAAGTGGACAGACACAAATCCGTCAAACGACACAATAAACGCAACATGGAGCATACTGAAAGCCCAGTTCGCGAATTGAATAAATTTTTACCTTATCAATTGCATTTTCCTTGTCTCAATTATACCACCTGCTTCGAGGCGATAGAAATAAACTCCATTGTATAAATTCGGCGACCTGTATATCGCCGAATGTTTGCCAGGCTGGCGGTATTCATTGACAAGCACAGCGATTTCACGACCAAAAGCATCATATACAGCAAGTTTGATAAAAGCAGGATTTTTCAGGTAAAACTGAATTTCAGTTTCATCGGAAAATGGATTTGGTATGTTTTGACCTAGTGAAAAATCCTGTGATAAATCAAAAGGTACATCAGTTCTTCGATAATGAATAGTATCACCTAGTGAATCAATACAAGTAACCAGACAAGGAAATCTTCGCATATCTTGAATAATACGTTCATGATAAACATTCAATAATGAATCATATAAGTCCTCGAAAGTAGAATCTTGAGTAATTGCATCAAGGTAAAGTAGCCGCCAATTTGCTACTATTGAATCTATTGTATGTGACGAATAATTAGTAACTATATCAACATATATAGCCCTCGCAGAATCTATTTGATTAAAGTATTCATATAAATAAGCCATATTAAACCAATGTATCAATTTATAATCGTTACACCAATCTTTAATTTCCTGTATGAGAGTATTTAACTTTTGATACGTTGAATCGCTATCATCATGGGCATGCTGAATTGCTGCAAGTAAATCATTATAAATTTGAAACTTACATTTACAATAATATAAAGAATCTTGTAGATAATCTATTGCCTGCGTAATTATTGATTGCCATTCTTCAAAAGAGAATGTTGTATCTGTCCATTGACCAACGTTCCACACATAATGCCCATTAATCAAATATCCATATATACCCAAACAAGTATCAATCATGTCAGGAACACCTGATATTACATCACCACATATATTATCTCTGTTACTATTACATAAATCATTATTCCAATTCAAATATACATATTCATTATGACGAACTACACAATCACTAGATTCCGCAACATAAGGCCGCCATTCATTACCTTGAACATATATCCCGTTCATTAAACTACTGAGATGATAATCTGAATTAATGGAAAATTTATTTTTACCTTTTAATACCCAAATCCAATCATAATTGCTAACGCCTGACCATTCAATATCAATATACTCACCATCTAATAACCGAAAATGAAAATCTTCAGGGAATGGATTATTATCAAATTCAAAATAATTACCACCATGCCATATACTTACATATTCATTTTCATCATTATAATAATGCCAAGGACCAAGGTCATAAATACTATTCATACTAAGAATACCCCTAACAAACTCATTATAATCATTATTGCAAAGAAATTGTCTGTTGGATTCCCAAGAAACGTTAGCTATGCAATTTCTATTATAAGTATTATTATAAATAAAGCCAAGATTGGCATTAATATAAGCACTGCCCCAATATAAATAATTAAAAGTATTATTATGTAAATTTAATTCTGAATGATTATTGAATGTGCCAATTTTACAATTACTAAATGTGCTGGTACTTATTTCTGATTTTAAACATTCCTCAATATCTGCTGAATATTCTAAGCCTGAGAATGAACATCCTGATATATTAACTAATCCAAAACCAGATATAATTAGACCATAAATTTCGTATTCAGTATCTTTCTTACCATTTCTTATACCCATCTTGATGTCTTTAAATTCACAATCTGTAATAACGATATTGGATGTTAAGTCATTAATACCCCTTACAGTATTATTTGCTGATAATAAATAGCCATAATCAAAAATATCAATATCAGCATAGAATTTGCATTTATCAATATTTTGAATTAATACTTTTCTTGCAGAAATAGAAACATTATCAATAACAGCATTAATTAATTGCAAATGTCCACTATTTTGTGGGTCATTCGGATATCCCTGCACCCTGATACGTGCAGAATTGATAACTTTTATTTTATTACCATCTTCACCGCAATAACAAACATCGCCACTAATCGTTGCACTATTGTTTTCATTACCAACTATTTCAAAATCACCTTTAAATGGATTTACTTTATGTTCTGTTAGACTTACCCAGCTTCCTCCCTGAACTTTAAATAAACTGCCTTTTCCAAAATCAAATTCTTTCAACCTTAATAATACATTTGGTTCAACTATGAATTGTGAATGTTTTTCCGGTTCGTTTATGTTGCTTTCAGCTATCAATTTACAATTTATATCTGCTATTGCACCTTCCTTTACTATTAATGTACCGCCGGGTTTGATTATTATTTTTCTTGGATTATTCGGGCTGTGAGCAATCTTTGAAGAATAATCCAAGGTTAGTGTAGCTCCATCTTCTATAACAAGGTCGTTGTCTCCCTTCAAATATATAACTCCCCCAGGCATCAATGTGGCATCACCTGAATAAAAATCAATAATGCTATTATCATTTATTATTAATGAATCGTATATTTCGGTTACTTCTCCCGTAGGTGCATTAGATATGAATTTCCCATAACCTTCATCATTCGCTGAAAAAATCTTGAGATTTGAGGTTTTCAATAAACCATTTAATTCAACATTATTCAAATAACCCGTCATCAGAATTTTTCCATTGCCTGAAGTATATATTTTATTACTTTGTTTGGTTTCCTGGTCTTGTTTCAGTATACCATCAATAGCTAAAATACAATCAGTAGGAACTTCCAAAGCAAGATTATTGCCATTCAATTTTGTTGTACCATGACAGTTGTTATAATCAGCTTCACCTGTATATTTATCACCACCATGTTCAAGTACTAATTCATTTTCCTCATTTCTTGCTCCCATATGCATCAGCTTTTTCCCATCCTCATTGACATTACCTTCACCTGTTATGAAATTCAATGTACCTGAAGTATAAACTGCATTAGCTTTATTCCTTATTGAATGAGCAACGCAGCGATAAGCATTGATAGCTCCATAACCCGTATTACCTGACCACCAACGATCTAATGGGTCAATTAGAACACCATTATCTACTTGCCTTGTATATTCTTGTGTAACATATACATCATAAACATCATCCCATAACGTAGTAACAGGTATTTTATCAGCAGTAAAAGTAATAATATCATAAACTTTTCTAGGTATATCTGCTCTATCTATTACTTGGTTATTATCGTCTTTTTCTGCATTCATTACCGAATCAACTGATAACATTAATGCTGCAGTTGCTGCCACATGAGGTATAGCATAAGATACAGAACCAAGATTAAATGTATAATAACCATCTAACTCTAAAGTAAAAGTTCTTGCAGGTGCTAATATATCAATATTGCAATCACCATTTTTTCTATAAATATTATTGTCTAAAGTAAATTTTTCACTTTTTTCTTGCCCCTGTTCTATAACAAGGTCGTATGATATATAATTACTTCTTGGTTTACCTATAAAGTAGGGTTGTATAACTTCCAACCCTTCAGGTAATAAATCAATATTTATTCTTGGATCCCAAGGAACACATAAATTATCTCCTCTATCTTTTTGAATATATTCACCATCTTCAAGAACATTTACAGATATTGGTTTAATATCATTCATAAATGATTTATTTTTGAGAGTGTTATCTAAAGATAGATAAAAAGATCTCTCTATAATATTCAAAACTATTGTTCTCATTTATATTCCAACATAACCGTAAACT
>MHAY01000023.1 GCA_001804705.1 Ignavibacteria bacterium RIFOXYC2_FULL_35_21 | reverse complement strand
ATCGTGATGCTGAAACATTTAAAACCTTATTCGAGAAGCTGAATTTAAGTAAGGATGCTAAAATATATACTGATGACTGGGATGTTTATGGTAAGATTATTCCCAAAGAAATGCATGTTATTGGCAAGAAATACACAGTTAATATTGAACAAAATAATTCAAACATATGGCATTAATCGGGAAGAATGACAAGAAAGACTAAGGGTAGTATCAAAATCAGAAGAAATGATTGATATAACATTGCGTATTTCTTGGTATCTAAATGAGGCAGATGGATATAGTTATTTTCAAAATAAGACGTTATCTATCTATTAGTTAACACTCGCAAAATTATTACTTAGAGAAATAATGGCTATTGAGTAACGTGTTTTATAAATCATACATCTCAGGTCTGCGGTCAGAAAATATATCATTAAATTCGTTAAAAGATTTTTTCCTTGTTTTCGCAGGTTCAATTTCTGCAATAATAACAGATTCATCACCTTGACTTGCTTTTGCTAATACTCCTCCATTATAATCATAGATAGCCGAATCACCATTAAATGTTAAAGTTTCACCATTTCTTGTTTCGCTTCCTATTCGATTCGCAACAGCCATATAAACATTGTTTTCTAATGCACGTGTTGATAAAGCATTCTGCCAGACATTAGTAACGAGATTGGATGGACATACAATTAAATCAGCACCTTTCAATGCCAAAGTTCTTGCGACTTCAGGAAAACGCCAGTCATAGCATATCATTGTGCCAATTTTAACATCCCATTCAGGCTCGTCAATTACAAAGAAACCGGTATCCCCCGGGTCAAAACAAAAACGTTCCCTGTAAAATAGATGTGTCTTCCTGTAAATCCGGCTTTTTGCTTTATCAGGTAACGTAACTGCACATGAATTATATAGTTTTTCTCCATCCTTTTCAGGAAAGCCAATAACAACACCTTTATTCAACTTTGAACTTAAAGCTTGAATTTCCGATATTACATCACCTTTTGAATGTTCAGCAATTTCATTAACTTCTTCCCTGTTAAGAAAATAATATCCTGTCAAACATAATTCAGGAAATATTAATATCTGAGAATCAATATTGTTTATGTAGGATAAAATTTTAGAGAGGTTCTTTTCTTTATCACGAAAAACCGGCTCAAATTGAATTACTGCAATCTTCATAACTATACAATCGTAAATTTGAATTTCTCATAAATTAATCCGTCAAGGAAGCAAAATTAAAGAAATTCATATTAATTCAGAGTTTGACTTTAATTAAAAAATGAATTTACTACTTTTCATATACACCAAATACAATACAAATTTTATCCTTTATTTTTTTTATTTTATTAATGCTTAAGTACTGGCAAGTGTATGTTTAAAATACATGAACAAATATTCATTGTGTTAACAATTAATTAAAATAAATTCATAAAACAAAAAACGTTTTTTCCTTTTTGAAAAAATTTGTTTCTTGCAGAGTAGTTGATTGTGTAGGTTATTACACACTTTAATTTTTCTTAAAGTTAGCTTTACTTTTTTTTAACTTAATGGAATTAATTTTGGAGTTTTAGTGGTTCTAAAAGTGAAGAATATAATTACGAAGTTCCTGATTCTGGCAATAGCCAGTTCATTTGTGATTTTTGAAACCCCCGAAATATATTCTGCAAGCACTAAAAAAATCTCATCTGTAAAATCCAAAAGCAAAAAGAAAAAGAAGAAAAAACGCCGTAAAAGAAGACATTATAACCCAACTAAAACCAGAGCCCTATCAATTGATATCATCAGGGCTAATTCCGAAGAGATTTGTGCATTAGCAGGACTAAATCCATTGCCGGCAGATTCACTTGGTAAACTACCTCCATTAATTTCAGGTGATGCTGAAAATGTTGACCCTTATGATGACAACTATGAGGGCGAAATCGGTGAGAACATAACTGAACTCGAGAAGGAAGATGATGTTCCGGTTGATATGGAAACATTCAAAATGCTCTGGCTCTCGTATGTCGAAGAAGACGAAATTGGCGATGAAATGACAGCCGGAGGCATAAATAAAAAAGACATTATGGATGTCATAATGCACTGGCTCGGTACACCTTACAGGTTTGGCGGCAGGAATAAATCAGCAACCGATTGCTCAGGTTATATCCAAAATGTTTTCACTGAGTCGAGCAATCTTAACCTTCCGAGAACTGCAAGAAATCAATTTAATGTTGGGATGAAAGTCAAAAGAAGTGAACTTCAGTTCGGCGACTTGATTTTCTTCCACACATACACACGCCGCTATGCTTCACACGTAGGCATTTATCTCGGTGATGATTTATTTACACATGCAAGCTCCCGATACGGCGTAACCGTCTCATCACTCGAAAGTACATACTATAAAAAACGTTTCATAGGCGGACGCAGGCTTTCAGTTCAGGATATAGTCAGATACAGCAAGAATCCCGACTCATTAATAAACAGCACACAGTAGGAAAAAAATTTCAATTTAGAATTTTCAATTTTCAATAAATTTTTAATATTCAATTATTAAAAACCTTATTGTATCCAATAACCTTAGTAACAAACATTATTACACCAGCTCAAACCTTATTACTTTATTAGGAAGAACAGCAGGATATCAAGCTCTATGACGAAGTGAAAGCCCGCAAGTAAGAAAGTATTCCCATTAATGAGTATATAAAGAAACAATCAACCTTTGTTTAAATGAGTTGATTTTTTTTTTAGAATTATGCAAGTTCAAGTTCCCTTATCACTGATTTACCTATTACAAATTCTTTTCCATCTTCTTTAAGAGCTTCAAGGTGCATCTCAATCGCTTCTCTGAGAAGTTGCAAAGTTTCTTCTTCGGTCTCGCCCACAACTGCGCAACCCGGAAGGTCGGGAACATATCCTCCATAGCTGTTTTCACCTTTTTCTATTATTACTGAGAATTTCATAGTTAATGATGGAACACTAAATTTATTAATATAAAACTGAAATTTTAATTAAACATATTATGACACATTATTAAGAAATACTTTCCAAAAGTTCTTCTATACTCACATTTTCAATTAATTTCTCAATTACACAAAAACGATTCTTAATTTTTTCCCATTCGCAAAGACGTTCATTAATTGCACCTCTTGCATTGTTAAATGTATTATACTTACATTTTGTAACTAATATTATTTTTGATTCCTTGTTTTGACCGAACCAATCAATTATACGAAAATTTATAGCATTATCACCAAAACTATATCCAATTATAATAAGAATATCTGTTTGCTTTAGTAATCTGTGAAATTGATAGAATAGTTCAAGGTAAATGCCATAGTTGCATTCAAGGTATTTGTCATTTGTACCTGTTAAATATAATGGCATGTTATAAACCTTGTAATTTATTCCATCAATTTTATAATCATTCGCATCATGACAATACCATTTTTTTATTAATCCAATAAAAGCAATCTCATAACTTACTCCTGTATCTTTCATGAAATTATACCAATTTAAAGAACCATGTAACTTTAAATAAAATAATTTATCAACAATATTCCATTGCATGGGATCCCAAAGACGAACACCATTATTCTCAGAAGCAAAACCATCAATATAATCTTTCAAGTAATTATCGAGCAATAAATCATGATTAGTTGTAAAAATACTCAAAAGTTTTAAATCAGTAGAATTATTCAATTCATTAATTATATCCAAATAAGTAGTTGCAAGTGGTTCTTTATTTAATTCGATTTTAATGACATTTTTAATAAATTTTAAAGATTCATTCGATATATTTTCCAATTCTCCATATAAATCATTATTTCCTTCATTTAACGGTTTTATAGAAGGAACCAAACTATGAATTATTCTGTTAGTAATTGGATTGTCAATATCTCTTGAGAATGCATACGAAATATGATATACAAAATCATAGATTTCTTCATAATTTGTCCTTATATCAGTTTTAACAATGCTAGAATAATAATGTTCAATTTCTTTTTTAATTAAATTTAAGAAATAAGCGACCTTTTCAAGATAATTAGGATAAAGGGCGGTTTCAGAGTTGTCATATTCCTCCCGTGAATTTGATTTTAACCTATATTGAATACCATTTTTATACCATTTATCCCATCCACACAAAATTTCATTAGTAATATCATTGGTTGATGGGAAACCGGCAGGTCTTGAGAAACCAGCACCTAATAATAAACTTACTTGTTTCATATTTATACTTAAAAATTACTTACAATTTTTCTTAATTAATTCTTTAGCTTTCATATACCCTAATTCTAATGCTTTTTTCCAATCTTGACAAGCACCATTATCATCTCCAATATTAGATTTTGAAATTCCACGATTATAGTATGCTCCCGCATATTTCGGATTTATTTCTATAGCCCTTGTATAATCTTGAATTGCGCCTTTATAATCATTTAATTTAGTCTTTGAAATCCCACGATAACAGTATACATCTGCAAAATTTGGATTTATTTCTATCGCTTTTGTGCAGTCTTCAATTGCTCCTTTGATATCGGATAAATTAGTCTTAACAATACTACGATTATAATATGCTTCAGCAAAATTTGGATTTATTTCTATTGCCATTGTGTAATCTTGAATTGCTCCTTTATTGTTACCTAATTTTTTTTTCGTTACTCCACGATTGTAGTATGCTTCATAATAATTTGAATTTATTTCTATTGCCTTAGTAAAATCTTTTATTGCTTCTTTATAATTACCTAATTTTGATTTAGCAAAACCACGATTAAAATATGCATCAACATATTCTGGATTTATTTCTAATGCTTTTGTATAATCTTTTATTGCTTCTTTGAATGAATATAATTTGCATTTGATATTACCTAGGCAATAATAGACTTCAGTATAATTCGGATTTATTTCAATCGACCTATTATAGTCTTGAATAGCTTCTTTGATTTTACCTAATTTTTCTTTAACAATTCCGCAATTGTGATATGTTTCTGAGTGTTTAGGATATATCTTAATTACTCTATTATAATCCTCTAAAGCATTGATATATTTTTTATTATTATAATTTGCTTGCCCGCTACAAAAATAAATAATAAAAGGATCTTCTAGTTTTGAAATCCTTTGAAAATAATAACCATTTTTTATAGATTCTTTAGAAATATTCAAAGAATCAATATACAACTCTTTTGTCGATTCATACCCAAAAGTTGTTTCCCAATAAAAATTTACATTAATATTTTTCCATTCAATAAATATATGACTTGGTGCAAGGTTAGTATATATTGGTAATTTAAAACGTTCACCAATTGATAGATAAGTTAAAGAATAAAATTTACAATCAAATTTTCTTTCGAGTAATGCTTGCGAATATGTATGTAATGTATCATAAGTGATTTTATAATTTTTTAAAATTTTATGAAATCTTTCTAGCAAATCAATAGCTTCTTCTTTTGTGTATTTTTCTTTGAATGTAATTTCCTTCTCTGCATCATTCATTATACTATCTAAAATTAAATAAGCAGTTGTATCAATCAGAAAGCCGCCTTCTTTTTCCAAGTCAAGCATTTTATAACCGATTTCTGTTCTTTGATGTGATTGAGAAAAAGCATGGCTATTAATGAGTACAAGAGCAAGAAAAAGCAGGATGAGGGCTGGTTTATGACGGATTATATGTTTTAAGATGTTATTCATTGTTTAAATAAAAAGAAAAATTTAATTCAAATTCTTGGTTTGGATTTTTCTATACAAAACTTTATACACGGATTTTGGCAAGTCTTTTTTTCCGATATTCATCGTAATCAACGAAGTATTCAGTTTCTTCGATTGCTTTTAGAAGTTGTTCCCTGTCTTCAATAACTTCAATGACTTCACGGAAATATTCGTCAGTCCGTAACTCTTCCCAATGTTTTCTTGAAAATGTTACTTTATCTTTTGTAATTGTCATAAATTCTCCTTAATAAAGATTTTGATTTTTTTGAAATTATTTATTTTACAACTTTTAATTTATCTATAATGTACAGAGCTTCTTCAAAACCTGTTTCAATTAGTTTTATAATTGTAATACCATCATAATAGCCGTCAAGGTGGAGTATATCATAAGCACCATTAAATGATTTGAGTAATTTTTTGTCAATTTTGGTTAAATTCTCTGTGTAATAATTTACGTTTTTCCGTCCCTTTTTCTTTTTTATTCCCTTAAGCTCGAACATGCCATCCAATGCAACTAAAACAGCACTATATGCAACACCGCAAGCCGCTTTAACATACTTAGCATCTTTATAATACCTACTGTTCTTTCCTGCTTTTTTCAGTATTTCATTTGCATTGTCCATATATCGCAGGGCTTCTAAGTAGTAATTTTCTTTAATATTTTGAAGTTCAGTTTTCATATAAAATCAGATATATATAATTTTTTTGCTAAAATACAAATTTATTCAGTTTAATCATAAGAATTAATATAGTTATAAAACGAACTATATTAATTCAAATTGTGAGGCTGGAAGACAGTGTCAGACTGGGCGTATTGGCTTACCTGAATAAGATTTCCCATGAGGCAATTTGTGATAGCATCTTTGACTGACGAGCCTGGTACTGCTTTGTAAATTTTTACATTTTTCTCAGTCAGGATGTCGAATGTTTTTCTTCCGATGTTCGTCAGAATAACCGATTCAATTTTTTTATTAATTATTGTCAGTGCAAGTGATGAGCCTGCAGCGTTTTCCATCCCTGCAAAAGGATTGCGGTAGATTTCGTAGTTATCGAGAATTATATCGTAGATAATATAATACCGGCATCTTCCGAAGCGGCTGTCAATCGGACTTTCTATGCTATCACCGGATGACGGAATAAAGATTTTCATTTACTAATTATTAGCTCGGTTTACAATTATTTTATTATTACAATATTAAATAATTTTTAATTTTCAATTTTTAATTTTCAATAAATTTTCAATATTCAATTTATAATTTATAAAAGAAACCATATTGATATATTTTAAATTTTTCTTTGTTCATTTTAAATTCAATGAAAATTGAAAATTCTAAATTGAAAATTTCTTCTAAAGCCCGCACCTTTCAAAAATAAAATCCACATTCCTGAAAATTACATCATGGTTAAAGAGTGAATTCAGTTCATCATTACTAAAATGTTTCATCACTTCTTTATTTTCAAGCAATGATTGCTGGAATGGAAGTTTCTCCATCCATGTTTTCATTGCAGATGCCTGTACAAGCTCATAAGCTTCCTGACGCTTCAATCCTTTTTTTGCAAGCTCGAGAAGGACTTTCTGAGAATAAATCAATCCATTAGTCAATTCAAGATTTTTTTGCATGTTTTCAGGATAGACAACGAGATTGTCAACGAGATTAATAGCTTTATGCAATATATAATCAAGCGAAATTGTGGAGTCAGGGAAAATAACTCTTTCCACACTTGAATGGGAAATATCGCGTTCATGCCAGAGTGCATTATTTTCGAAAGCGGCTATGGCATTGGAACGCAGAAGCCTCGCCTGTCCGCATATATTTTCCGACACAATAGGATTTTTCTTATGAGGCATAGCAGAGCTGCCCTTCTGCCCTTTTGAAAAATATTCTTCTGCTTCCATTACTTCAGTTTTCTGAAGATGCCTTACTTCGGTTGCGATTTTCTCAAGCATAGAACCAATTAGAGCAATTGTGGAAATTAAATTCGCATGTCGGTCTCTCTGAATTACTTGAGTTGTTATTGGAGCTGGTTTTAATCCGAGATTTTTGCATACATATTCCTCAACCTTTGGAGAAAGATGCTCAAAAGTACCAACTGCACCATTTATTTTGCCATAAGAAATCTCCTCGATTGCTCTTGTCATTCTTTCAATATTTCTTTTGCACTCATCAAACCACAGAGCCATTTTAAGACCAAATGTTGTCGGCTCGGCATGAATGCCGTGAGTTCTTCCGACACACAATATGTGTTTAAATTCATTTGCTCGCTTATGAAGGACATCTCTGAGTTTTTCTAAGCTTTTCAGGATTAGCTCCCCTGCTTGTTTACACTGAAGGGCAAAACAAGTATCCAGAACATCGCTTGAAGTCATACCAAGATGTAAATAGCGTGAAGGCTCTCCTGCATATTCTTCTATACTTGTTAAAAAAGCAATAACATCATGCTTTGTGGTTTCTTCAATTTCCAAAATTCTTTTAACATTGACTTTAGCATTCTGTCGAATCGCAGGTGCAACATCCTTCGGAACAAGCCCCAGTTCAGCCATAGCTTCACAGGCAAGAATTTCGATTTCGAGCCAGATTTTATATTTATTTTCTTCTGACCAGATATGTCCCATTTCGGGACCTGTATAGCGTTCAATCATGAAAACTCCAAAATTAACATCCTGCAAAATTATGAAGTATTTGCTTGCATTGAAAATGTAAATGTATGTTTATTTATAAGCCAATTTCTTTAGAAATTTCTCTCATTCCTTTGATTGTCATATCAATCAAATCATCGAGAGTGATGCCAAGCATATCGGCACCCTTTTGAATGATTTCACGGTTTGCTCCGGCTGCAAAGGATTTTTCTTTCCATTTCTTTTTAACTGATTTGACTTCCAAATCCATTACACTCTTTGAAGGACGAACTAAAGCACACGCAGTAACTAATCCTGTTAATTCATCAATTGCGAATAAAGTTTTTTCTAATTCATTTGTTGGTTCGACATCTGTACAAGTTCCCCAGCCGTGAGCAAGAACAGCACGAATATACTCATCACTCCAGCCCGCTTCTTCGAGTATCTGCTTTGTCATTGTACAATGCACATCGGGATATTTTTCATAATCGAGGTCATGGACAAGCCCTATTACTCCCCACTTCTCCTCATCTTCACCTTTTATCTTAGCAGCATACCTCATCACAGCTTCAACTGAAAGAGCATGATTGAGCAATGATTGAGTCTCATTATATTTTTTCAGTAATTCAAACGCTTCTTCTCTTGTTGGTATATGTGTTGACATAATATTTTCCAGTTAAATAATAATCAATTTATCTACTTTTTGTCAGCCTGAGCTTTTCGAAGGCAAAGTTTAATAAGGTTATCACACTTCGACTTCGCTCAGTGTGACATTTTAACCTAATTATTATCTTCGGTTTCAATTTCCTTTTCCAACTTCTTTGTAATTTCAATCACCTTCAATTCAGCTTTGTTGAGGTAATTCCTCAGTTCCTTGACAAGCTCCATGCCTTCCTCGAATTGTTTTAATAATTCTTCGATTGGAGCATCACCTGCATCCAGAATATTAACAATTTCCTCAAGCCGCTTAAGCTGTTCCTCAAAAGGTTTATTTTTTTTAACTGCCATAATTTTTCCTCATCAATTGTTTTTTGGTATTACTTTATTGACAGTAACATTTGCTTTTTCATTCTGCCTGACAATATCAATATAAATATAATTTCCAAGAGTATCATCCTTCGTAATCATTTTTCCATCAGATTCGAGAAGAGCAAAACCCTTATTAAACGGTGCGACTGGGTTCAGAGATTTACAATGTCCTTCCAGCGAAGATAAACGCTGTGATAAAAATGCAATACTTCTTTTGATATTTTGAGAATTTCTTGTCTCATAATCATCCACCATTTGCCCATTCATCTTTATTTTTTCAATAATTCTTCTTGAAATGTTCGTACCTGACATATCGTCAAGCTTATCTTGTTCATCTTTAATCTTATCGGTGGTCAAAGACACCAGTGAATTAAGAGCATCACCGATAAAGTCAAATAGATAGTCTATTGTAATCGGAGTAACCAGTTCTGCGGCGGCTGTAGGAGTAGCGGCACGGATATCAGATACAAAATCCGCAATAGTGAAATCAACCTCATGCCCTACCGCTGTTATAATCGGAATTGAAGAATGAAAAATTGCATCGGCAACAATTTCGGTATTGTATGACCACAAATCTTCTATAGAACCGCCTCCCCTGCCGATTATAATTACATCAAGAGAGTAATTATTTAATTCATGGATAGCATGAACAATATCCTCTGCAGAACCATCACCCTGAACGAGTGTTGGACGGAAATATATTTCAGCTAATGGAAATCTTCTCTCGATTGTACTGAAAATATCGTGAATAGCCGCTCCGGTTGAAGAAGTTGAAACACCTATTTTCATTGGCATTGAAGGTAAATCTCTCTTTCTTTCGGACGCGAAATATCCTTTCTCATCAAGTTTTTTCTTCAAAGCTTCAAACGCTATGTATAAATCTCCTTGCCCAAGAGGAGTAATAGAACTAACATCAATTTGATATTTACCTTGCGGTGGATAAACTGAAATCCTGCCTGTTATTATAACTTTGATTCCATCGCTCATTTGAAATTTGACAGGCCTACCCTTCCAAATAGTACAACTAATCTGGGCATTTTCATCCTTCAAAGAGAAGTAACGGTGTCCTGACGAATGGTGTTTATAATTAGAAATCTCACCCTGAACAGTTACGAAGTCGAAACTGCTCTCGAGAACAAGCTGAATCCTTTTTGTCAGCTCACTTACCGATGGAATATTTTCAGCCAAATTTTATTCGTATTATTTAAAATAATTTTAAATTTTCAATTTCTATTTTTATTGAATTTTCAATGAACAAATTTTCAAAAAATTCAATTACACAAAATTCATCAATCATTAAAAAAATTATTATGGATTCTATTTATTATTTATTTATTTTAAAATTAAACCACCACCGCCATAGGCGGTGGATTTCTAAACACTCTAAAAGAGTGTAAAATTTTCCATGTATTTTTCTTGCTCCCTCTCTT
>MHAY01000022.1 GCA_001804705.1 Ignavibacteria bacterium RIFOXYC2_FULL_35_21 | reverse complement strand
CAAGTGGTCATACCACCGCCATAGGCGGTGGATTTCTTTGATTAAAAAAGAAATGCAATAATAGTGATAAAGGAGCTAATGAAAAAATGAAAGATGAAGGGATATTTCAATGTAGAGACAGGTCTTAGACCTGTCTCTACATTTTATTCTGTACTACAGAATTCCTATTGTTATTGATATTACCGCCGCAATGATTAGCAGTGTAAAAATGATAAGTGTTATAGATATGTACGCTACCTGATTGTTATAGAACTTTTTCATAACTACCTCTGATATTAAATTGTGTGCTGACACAATATTGTTCAGTCACCGATAAAAACAGGTAGAAATAAAAAAATAATCACCTTTTTTATTAATTGTACATCAATCTTTTATACAATGACACATGAAACCCAAAAAGGTCTCAGAATTTTATTGAATAATTAAAAATGAATAATGAATAATTATGGATTTATATTAAATTCAAATTGAACATTTTAACTGAAATTATTCACTATTCGTTATTCACTATTTGCTAAAGAAATAGTAGTTGGCATAAAATAAATAATGGTAAGAGTATGATAAGTGAAAACTTATACATATATGCAAAGAAATGTGGCATTTTGATATTGCTATGCTCGGCAATGGATTTGACCATGAAATTTGGTCCATTGCCTATGTAAGTCATAGAGCCAAAAAACACGGAACTTACACTTATTGCTTTCATAAATACTTCAGGAATACCTGCTACAACAGGAACATTTTGAAGAAGGAAGGGTTCCTGTTCTACAAGTCCCTTTGCCAAAGAATAAAATGTTACGGCAGTTGGTGTATTATCGAGAAAACCCGATAGGCCACCAGTTGCATAATAGAACAATGTGTGAGTTGTTATTCCAAGCGATTCTGCATTACTTTCAAGATAGAGCAAACAGGGGACCATAGTAATGAAAATACCTAAAAATAAATATGCTACTTCCTCTATTGGATGCCATGAAAAGCTGTTGGATGTTCGAGTCATATGCGTTGTAAACTGCAAAGAAAGTATAGCCATTAAAACAATAACAGTTTCTCTTATAAATGACAAATATGGATTCGTTCCCAAAGCAGGAATTGTATGAGGGTTTATCAAAGCAACAGCAAGTATAACTCCCAAAAGCCAGATAAAATTCAGCTTGCCTTCAAGTTTGATAGGCTTCTTATATTCGTGTTCTCTTCTTTTGGCTTCAGGTGTTTCTTTTTTCCAAAAATAAGTATCAACAAAAAAGTAAATAATTAGGAGTAAGATATTCACAAAAAGCCACTCAGGAACTAAATGCAGAAACCATGTGAAAGGAGCACCACGAAGATACATCATAAATAGGGGAGGGTCTCCGAGAGGAGTTAGCAAGCCGCCACAGTTGGCTACTATTCCAATAAAAAATAAAATTGTATGTGTTTTTAATTCCCTTCTTTTGTTTGTATGTATAAGGGGTCTTATGAGAAGCATTGCCGCACCTGTTGTACCCATAAATGAAGCAAGGACTGCTCCTATGGCAAGGAAAGCTGTATTAGCAATTGGTTTTGCTTCAATATCACCATCAACAAAAATTCCACCGGTTATTACAAATAAAGCACCAAGTAAAATAATAAAAGGTATATAATCGAAAACCATCGAGTGGTAAAGTTCACTACCAAGACTGTTTGCAAGAAGCCAGATTGCTGTTGGTATTCCAAGAACTAAAGCCATGATGAATTTGTTCCTATTCTTTTTCCAAAATCTTTCGGCAATAACCGGAAAAACAGCAATAGAGCCGAGCATCAGGATAAAAGGGAGCATTGACCAAAGAGGTATTATTTCTTTCATATTCTATAAATTCAATAAAACATAAAAGCAATATACAAATTAGACTTCACTATTTAAAAAATGTCATTCATTAAATTCATATAATCAAGCAACAATCTGGTCATTAAAAAGTTTTTTCTTACATGTTCTTTACCTGCAATCCCAAATTCTTTAGCCTTACTTTCATTTTGTAATAAATAAATAATTCTTTCGGCAAACCCATCAACATCTTGTGGGTCAAGTAAATATCCGCTAACACCATCAGTTATCTGCAAAGGAATACCACCAACTCGTGAGGCTACAACAGCCGCACCCTTCCATAAAGCTTCGGTTACAGTTAATCCGAAACCCTCTTTTATTGACTTTTGAATTATTACAGCACTTGCTCTTTGAAGTGCATTGACAAGAAAATTATTTTCAACAGTAATTAATATAATATCTCCTGATTCAATAAGACTGCTTGCTTTCTTCTGAACTCTTTTGTATATCTCGATACCTTCCGGGTCGTCGGTTGCCATGCTGCCACATAAAACAAGCCTGCAATCTTTGCATTTTTGTTTAACAATCTTAAACAGTTCAATCACGCCTTCAGGGTCCTTCCATTTATCGAAACGTGATATTTGGGTTATTATCTTTTTATCGGTCGGAATTTTATATTTTTGAAGTACCCCCTCGATTTCTTTATCTGATAATTCCATGTTTTTTGTAGAAAGTGGACTGATTGCCGGATTAATGATTTTAAACTGGATTGGAAGGTCGTCTTGAATATATTTTTCATTTGACACTATCACCATATCATACTTAATTATAAACTTTTTTAAATATGCCCATAATTCTTTATTAGGATGTGACAAATCAATATGACAACGCCAAATCCACGGCTGCTTCTTTATATAATAATTAATCAAGGGCAAAGGTTGAGGGTCATGGATAATTATTAAATCATGATGCAATCTTGTAAAAGTCGAGAATCTTTCGTTGGCTAATAAATACGCTCTTCTTTTATGTTCGCTCAGAGTTATATTGTCTCCCTGAAGTGCATTATGAAACTCTTTTGTTATAGCGAAAAAATCGGGAACTCCATACTGAATTCTCCATTCAGCCTCGACTCCGATATCATTCATTAAGGGTATGAAGGTGGATAACATCTCTGCAACACCACCGCCAACGAAGGTAGAATTTATATGAACCATCCTTTTATTAAATAATTTTTTACTGACATTATATAGTTTATGGATGACTTCATCATCAACAATTCCATAATAATTTTGTATGCTTATCATATTAATAGTCTCCCAATTTTTTTAATAATACTCTGACGTCTTTATATGATTTTAAGTGAAATTTTGCTTTTGACTTCTCATTCCCGATTCTGATTGAATATGCATTAGCATCGAGTACGGCAAACATATCTTCGTCGGTTAAGTCATCACCCACAGAAAGTATGAAATCAGGCTTTTGCTTTCTAATCATTCTTGTAGTGGCAGCACCTTTGTTAATCCCAAGGTTCTTAATTTCCAGTACTTTGTTGCCTTCTAAAAAACCGATATTCAGATTTACAGTAAAATTTGCCAGGATATTCTTAAGCTCATTTACCCGATTAGATGCTAAATTGGTATTAACATTCCTGTAATGCCAAACAAGAGAATAATCCTTTTCTTCGAGGAAAGAGAGTGGTGTTCTATCAACAAATAATTCAAGAATTGGGGTGATTTCCTTCTTCCATTCTCTTTTGAGATGATGCAAAGTTTTCCAATCCTTTCCAATGTCTTTTATCCAGACTCCATGTTCTGCTACAAGAGTTAGATTTAATTTTGAAAACCAACTATCCATTGTATTTCTGTCTCTGCCACTAATTATTACTATTGAATTCCCTTTCTGAGCAGATAATTTTTCAATAATATTTAATAACTCGTTATCAGGCATTGCTAACTCAGGTTTGTCATAGAAGCCAACGAGTGTACCATCATAATCCAATAAAAGCATCCTTTGTTTACTCTTTATATAATCTTCAATCAGGCTCTCTTCAAATTTACCGGCTAAATATGTCGTTTTAAAAATTTCTCTCTGTTCTTTAACAAAATTTAACCTATCGAGGAAATCACTAGCCCATCGGGATATATCGTAACGTTTTAGTCTTTCCTGCATCAAACGGTTTGAGCTAATCTGCTTTTCAATCGGCATCTCCAATGCTTTTTTTATGGCTTCAGCCATTTCCCGTTTATCATGTGAATTGACAATAACAGCTTCGCCCAATTCCTGTGATGCTCCTGCACTTTCACTGAGAATAAGAACGCCTTTGGCATCAGTCTTAGCAGCGATAAATTCTTTGGCTACTAAGTTCATCCCATCCCGTATTGGCGTAACCATTGCTATATCTGCAAGGTTGTATAAGCCGGATATTTCTTCAAATGGTAAGGACCGATACAAATAATATATCGGCGTCCAATGAATGTTCCCGAATTTACCATTGACCCTGCCCACCAGTTCATCAACCTTGTACTTTAATTGTGTATAGGTATCAACCTGTGTTCTTGACGGAACAGCACACATTATTAAACTTACCTTTTCCCTGTATTCAGGATATAGCTCCAAAAAATATTCATAGGCCTCGATTCTATTCGGTATTCCTTTTGAATAATCCAGTCTGTCTATAGAAACGATTATTTTTCTGTCTTTAAATTTTTTTCTGAATATACCTACTATTCTTTTTGTCCTCTTATTTTTCTTAGCTCTTGAGTACTTATTATAATTTATTCCTATTGGAAATATATCTGAATAAACAACTCTCTCATTAGTATTAATTTGAGAAAATACATGTTCATATCCTAAAATTCGCCTCACACTTTCATTAAAATGTCCTGCATAGTCATAAGTATGAAATCCAATTAGATCAGCCCCAAGCATTCCTTCGAGAATTTCCTTGCGATAGGGTAGTTGCCTGAATAATTCTGAAGAAGGAAATGGAATATGAAGAAAGAAACCAATAGAAGAATCCGGCAAATATTCTCTTAAAAGATTTGGTAAAAGCATTAAATGATAATCATGTATCCATATATCATCGCCTTGCTTTGCAAATTTTAGTATTTCATTGCAGAATCTTTTATTTACTTCCTTATATGATTCCCAATATTCCTGGTTATAGTCGGTGTATAAAGGAAAATAATGAAACAGCGGCCATATTGTTTTATTTGAAAAACCATAATAGTATTTATCAATTTTCTCCTGGTTTAAAAATATTGGTATGCAACCAAACTTCTTTAATTCAGTTATTATTTCAGTTTTTTCAATTTCATTAAGCTCTTCATCAACAATACCAGGCCATCCCATCCATACCTTTTTCGGAAAAGCCCTTAATGAGCTAAGTGCCGTGGCAAGTCCCCCAACACTTTTCTCAAAATGAAGTTTACCTTCCACTTTTGTGATATTTATAGGGAGCCTGTTTGATATAATTATTAATTTATTCATTACCTTACACAATCCTATGATGTTTTATCCAATTCATTTTTTATAAAAACTGTTTGTGTTGGATAAGCAAAATATATATTTTCCTTATCAAACTTCTCTTTGATTGACAGATTCACTTCCTGCTGAATATCCATATATTTATTATAATCATTACCGTTGACATAATATACTACTTCAAAGGTTAAATCTGATTTATCGAATGAAAAAAAATGGCATCTGTCGAATTTAGTTTCTTCAATATTTTCGATGATATTTTTTATCAAATCTGGAATTTGTTTTAGTTTATCGGCTTCTGTATTATAAACTAAGCCAAACCGAAACAATACGCGTCTCATTTCCATTTTCTTATAATTTTTTAATCTTGATTTTGTAATATCAGAATTAGATACTACCAATTGTTCACCCCAAAGACTTACAATTCTTGTAGTTTTAATTCCAATGTGCTCGACATTACCCATCATATCATCAATAACAATATAATCTCCAATCTCAAATGGTTTGTCAATAATTATAACTATGTAACTGAATAAGTCTCCAAGTATTGACTGTGCTCCGAGAGCCACTGCGATACCGCCAATACCTAAAGCAGCTACAATTGTTGAAATATTTAATCCAAGATTACTCAACAAAAAAATTATACCGACCACCCAGATTGAAATTTTTATTGCAGGCATTATGCTTTTCAGTAACTGAGGCATTGATTCATCTTTGCCTTTTTCATATAATAGCTTATTAATAATTATCTCTAATAATGATATTATAGATACAATACCAAAAACTGTAAACAAGCTCATCCAGATTATATCAATAATTCTGTCAACCTTTGATGGAAAATCTAAAGTTTTTACGAGAGAAAGAAATACGATTAGATATAATAATGGAACAATTCTTCTCTTTATTCTGATTTTAATAAACTCAGAGAATTCTTCGCCCAACGAACCAAATACTTTTTTGATTGATTTTATGGTTATTATTTTAAAAATTTTTAAGAGTACGACACTAATTCCGAATAAAAAAATAACCAACAGGTAATCAATTAATTTGTTACCATAAAATACATAATTGAAAAAGTTATTATTAAATAAAAAATCATACATTAAGTTCATTCCATGTAATTTATTATTTCCTTGATACGAACATTTTTTTCAATGGCAAATAATGATTGTACCAACCAAAATTCCTTTTTGGAAAATATCCTTCGCTGACTATTCTGACATCTTCTACAGTATAGAAGGCATTCGGATTATAATTTTTAATATTGTCTATTAATTCGTAAAGATTTTGTCTTTTAATCACAATATATAACACTTTAACATTACCACTGTTACCGATTGCATCAACATGTGTAAAGTGATAATTCTTTGACTTCACAAATTCTATGAGGTTGTCAGCATTAAAGCGTGTGATAACTCTTACTATAAGTTGGCCGAGTGAAATTCTTCTCTCAATAGTTACACCAACATAAGTACCTGTTGCAAAACCCAAAGCCCAAACAAAATAATAGTAAAAGTTATGTAAATTTAACATAATTTGACTGACAGCAGTAATCCAGATAAATACTTCAACAAATCCCAAAGCTGCAGAATAAAACCGGTATCCCTTGCTTATTAATATTATACGTAAGGTTCCAATACTAACGTCACAAACTCTTGCAAGAAAAATAAATAATGGAATTAGAATCCATGCCGTTGTATTGAAACCTGACAAAACCGAATTGCTTAATAAATTCATAAAGTTTTTATTATTACTGTTAATTTATTAGTAATATTATTTTGGCTATTTTTAATTTACAAGTCTTGGAAAAAGAATTTCTTCTCTCCGAAAGCTGGTTTCAAATCGTCAAACCAGATAGCCTTTGGATTGAATTCAGCAAAGAATGGATGATTTGTCCATTCACTGTTTCTTCCCTGTAACATCTTCAATGATATTACTTTCTCGTTGTGGACATTTGCAACTCCAAGCACCTGAACCTTTCCCGGTGTACAAGACATTACAGGACCTCTAAGCGTTTTCGAAAGGCCACTTACATCCTTACAGGCATCCTTGTAAATTTCCCACGCTTTCACAAGAGGAACGCTAAAATAGTGTTGAGCACCTGTATCCCTTGGAAGAAACATATAATATGGAATAATACCTCTTTTTACCTGTTCCCTGAGCATATCACTCCAAGTTTTGGCATCATCATTAATATGCTTCAAAAGTGGTGATTGAGTTCTTATTTGAGCTCCGGTTTCCCGTATAGTATGAATCGCTCTACGTACCGCTTTTGTTCTTAATTCATTAGTATGATTAAAGTGAGCCATAATAGCAAGATGTTTTCTTGTTTTTTTTATCTTTAAAAATAAATTTATTAACTCATCAGAGTCTTTATCGCCGAAAAATTTATAAGGCCAATAGGATAATGCTTTTGTACCAATTCTTATTGAAACCAGATTTTTAAGATTTAAATCTAAAATCGGCTCAATATATCTTGATAATACAGAAGCACTCATTACCATTGGATCGCCGCCGGTGAACAAAATATTCGTTATTTGGGGATTTGCTTTCAAATACTCAATTATAATATTAACATCTTCAGTGTGGAATTTAAATTTTTTCTCATTCAAAAACTGAGGCCACCTGAAACAAAAAGTACAATAAGCATGACAGGTCTGCCCCTGACGAGGAAATATCAGCATCGTTTCTTTATACTTATGTTGAATACCGCTTAATCTTTTACCTTTAAACACAGGTACATTTTGCTCCATTTGTCCACCTGGATGAGGATTTAATTCAAGTCTTATTTTATTTACTTCATCATTTATTTTTTCATTATCTGCACAGTTTCTAATCAAATCAGCTATTTTATTAAAATGATTTGTCTTCAGCATACTTTTTTGAGGAAAGGTTAGTATGAACAGCGGATCATTTTTATAATTGTTCCAATCAATTAATTCATCAACAACATAATTATTTGATTTAAAAGGAAGTACTTTACCAACAACATCTATATTAAATAATTCTTCCTCTGAAAGATTTTTTATTTGTGGTAATGTTTTATAATTAAAAAGTGTGTAAGCCTTATATTTTACAATATCTTTTCTAATATCTACCGGCTTAGAATCTCTTATAACTTCTATTTTAATATCATTAGACATAGCCAACCCTCAAAAATTCTTGGTAAGTAATCTATTTACCAAGCAATTCGTAAAATTTAAAATATTGATTCTAAAAGTAATATAAGAAAAAAAAAATTAAATAGCAAAAAAATGTATTAATTTTTATTTATGTTTTCTTCAATAATAGACATGTTTGAAGTAATTAATCCAACAGCCATTAATACACTTGATACCAATATTACAAATACGATGATACTGTCTTCAAAATTTATAATCTTATATTGAATAGGAATGCTATAATATAAAAGAATCGTAATCAAACCTCTTGGGGCAATAAATATTTCTGGGAATAAATGAGATTTAATAATTAGTTTTAAATAAAAAAATCTTAAGAAATAAATACATAATAATATCAGTGAACCTGTATATATTGTTTTAAAATCAGCAATTAATCCGAAATCAATAGAAAAACCGAAAATGACAAAGAACAGTGTTCTTACTAAAAAAGACATCTCCTGTGTAATTGTCTTCAAAATTTTATGGTCTTCCTCAATTAATTCCCTATTGAAGAATTTTTTAAATTTATCTGTTATCAAATGATGATTATTAATGACTAAGCCTAAAATAAGAACTAATATTAGAGAAGATAAATGTAATAGTTTTCCTGAAGCATATAAAAGAACTAGTAAAGATAACAAAAACATTAATTTTGCTTTCAATTGAATTTTATTTAACATTAGAAGAAGCAGAATTGATATCACTGCTGATAAAATTAATGTAATGACAATCGAAAAAGCAAATCCACTAATATTCAGAAGGTTTATAACATTATTAGATACTATAAAATTAAAAAGAATTATCCCTATAATATCTGACATTGTAGATTCGTACGTGATAAATTCTTTTTTCTCGTTTGTCAATATGTGAGCGCTAGGTATAGCAATAGCACTACTTATTACTGATAGGGGAAGTGCATAGATAATTGCATTTTTAAAATTAGTCCCTGTTAATAAATAAATTATTAAACCAATTAATAAAGCTGCAAGAATAATTTGGATGCTCGCTGAAAAAAATGCTCTATTTATTACTTTTCTTTTTTTGTGTTTTAATTCGAGTTCGATTGCACCTTCAAATACTATTAAAATTAATCCCAATGTTCCAACAACACTAAGAATATCCATTGGAATTTCGAAATTAAATCGTGTTGCATTAATAATATATTTTATAAAAACTCCGGTTAATATGAGTAAAATAACAGAAGGGACCTTAATTTTTGAAGAGATATAGTTGTAAAAATAGGATAAAATAATGATCACACATAATAATATTAAAAAGTAAAGTTCCATATAAAAAACTAATTATTAATATATTAATAAATTAAATTCCCACCCTATAAATCCTCAGCATCTGGGCACAGTTCTGGTGTGTGAGAACATACAACTCATTCTTGCCATCTTTATTTGCATCAGCTTCATAAATTGATACATTTCTCATTCCCGAAAAAGTAAGTTTGCCGCCCCTGGTTTCCAGTTCAACAAGATTGTATCCTGTATCTTCGCAGAATGAGCCATAACTCGTAACCGTTACTTTTCCAAAACTCGTAATTAGTTTCTGTTTCCTTATTATTATTTTTCCGCTCTTAGAATTGAATCCCGGGTTTGTTCCTCTTATGCCTTTTAGTTCAGTACTGCACTTGTAATTTAATATATTTTCTACCGTATCATTTTTTACAACAAAATTCAAATTGGGCTCAAAACTAAACACAAGGTTTGAATCATTACACGCTTTGAAGAACCACAGGCTTTCATTGAATCTTACCTTACCGAATTTTTCATAAAATTGGTCGAACAAAAGCTGAATTTTCAGAGGAGTATTATTATAAATGGTTATTTTCTCATCACGGTATAAAAATTGACCAACTTTTGCATATTTATTTGTCTCTTCTCCATATTTTTCAATATATTTGAGGTTTCCAAATTCGTCATTTGTTAACCATGTACCAATTCTTTTATTTTTATTATTAATTCTATTAATAACAATTGAATCAATATCTTTACTTGATAATATTTCTTTAATAAATTTTATATCATCTTGATTTGTTAATAACTTAATATAGTTTGATAGTTTGATTTCTTTGCTTTCATTCTTCCCGAATGTAATATATAAGAATGATAAAATAATAACTAAGATAATTGAAAATCTAATTCTTATTAGATGCATATATTCTAAGATTATATATTATTAAAATGGAAAATTTTAACCGAAATTATTCACTATTCGTAATTCCTATTTGTGCCATTTGGCTCATACCTTGATAGCAAAAGTAAAAATTTTTACT
>MHAY01000021.1 GCA_001804705.1 Ignavibacteria bacterium RIFOXYC2_FULL_35_21 | reverse complement strand
AATAATTTATCAATATAATAACATGAATTACATTTTGAAAAGAAATTTAATGAGTAATTTTTATGGATAATAAATTAAAATTAACAATTGTATTTACCCCTAGCGAAGAAGGAGGCTATACTGCCTATATTAAGGAAATGCGAGGAGTAATTTCCGAAGGAGAAACAATTGAAGAAGCGAGGGAAAATGTTATAGATGCACTTCAGTTAATGCTTGAAGTTGAAAGAGAAGAAGTATATAATTAATTATGAATTCTGAATGCTGAATTATGAATTTAAACCACCACCGCCATAGGCGGTGGATTTAACAAGGATAAATAATTATATAATAAGGTATAACCAAAATCGGTTATTACTACCGCCAAAGGCGGTAGATTTCTTTGATTAAAAAAGTAAATATGAAAAGTGAAAATGTAATAGTAGATAAATCATATAAGTTTGCGATAAGAATAATTAAACTATATAAGTTCTTAATTGATGATAAAAAGGAATATATAATATCCAAACAAATTTTAAAATGCGGAACATCAATTGGTGCTAATATTAACGAGGCTCAGTCTGCTGAATCAAAGATGGATTTCATTCATAAATTAAGTATTTCTGCAAAAGAGATACGTGAAACAAAGTATTGGTTAAAATTACTAATTGAAACTGATTATATTTCAAAAAAATCTTTTGACTCAATAAATAAAGACTGTATTGAATTAATGAGAATTATTAATAGTATTATTCTGACTTCAAAAGAGAAGATAAAGAATTTGAATAAATTGTAAAATTAATTATAAAAAACAATTCAGCATTCAGAATTCATAATTCAGAATTTGTATTATTGTTAATGCAGCTTCCAGACTCTATCTGCCCGATTATTGCCTTAGCATCTGTTTCGTAAATACAAGGAACGTATATCTTGACAATGGCTAAATCGCCTATTGTTAACTGACGGGTAGAATCAATTTGTGATAAAATTTGAACGGGTATATCTGCACTTTCGAGGTTTGCTTTGAACATTTCTGCGTCAATAAGAGTGTTTGTCGTGTATATCAGAAGCCAGGGATACTGCTTCCAATCATGATTTTCCAGCTCAATTTCTGTACTGCAAACAGGACAAACTGTTACAGCTTCGATTTCGGAATTACAAATTGGGCATTTCATATTCATTAAACCAGATTATTTATTTTTTTTTACTACCTCAAAATCAAGTGCGGTACTGTCATTCTGAGGAGTGAAACGACGAAGATTCTGAAATTCTTCTTAATCCCCTTTTGAAAAAGGGTGGAAAGATGCTTCGACTTCGCTGTTAATGACACATTTCCAGAAATCTTGATATATTATGAATAGCCACGACTTTTAAGTCGTGGGATGGTTACTCACCACAATTCGGGATTTATCCCCTTAATATTAGTGACTAAAGTCAGAATCGGGTGGAAATAAACCACCACTATCTGAAGATAGTGGCTATTCAAATAAAGAACGATTTTAATTTGTCAAATTTTTGTTTTACCATCGCATCGGCGGTGGTCATGGAATCAGTATGACAATCAGAAACATATCTTCATTACTATTGAAAAATTTAAGTTAAAGTATGAGGATGATTTTATCAGTTTCCTCAGCCTGAAGAATTTCTTTAGTACCATTATCATGAACGAAGGCAACTATTTTTAATTTCTCGGGTCTCCAGTCCTTTCCTGCCGGAATTGTATATTTGTAGCTCTTTCTGAATACTGAACCGGTTTTTATGTCACCTGCATAAAGAGCCTCTCCCCATGTACTGTTCAAAGTTGCTCTTAAAACATGATTATGAACGTAATCCTCTATATCTTGTGGTGTATGATTGTAATAATGTTGATATTGCACTATACTGTCTTCTAGAATACATACAACAATCTGATGGCTTGATTTTCCGTCTTTCAGGTATTTAACGACAGCTTCAACTGTGATTTCTTTGCGGCTCATGCTGTAATAAGCTTTCAGTTCTATATTCATCACAGGTTCGGATTTCAGGAGAGATTGCACTACGGCGTCCCACTTGGCATCTGAAATCACTCTGGAACCGTCATATTCAATTCTGTTAACCATACCATTTGGATTTCCGATTTTACTTATACCAAAGAACTCATCCCACTCAGTTCCTTCGGTTGTTCTGAAATCATAAGTATGAACTTTATCCGGTTCCGAATAATAACCTGATGCATGAACTGCCATTACAATAACCCTGCCGGGGTACAATGCTGCAATGTCACGAGCCTTTTCAGCAGCGCGTGGACAGTTCCCGCATTTGAAACCTGTGTAATCTTCGATTAAGATTTTCCTTGGATTTTGAGAAGTGTCAATGTTCTGATTAATAGACTGCTTATAATCACTTGTAATTTCATCACAGCTAATCAGAATCACTGTGAATAAAATTACTAACGAAAATTTATATAATATTTTCAATTTTATCTCCTTATTAAAATGTTGACGATATACTTAAAAAGAAACCGTTTGAAGCAGGTACAGGCCTGCAGACACCACCTACACAAACCAAACCTCCGCGCTGCCTTCCGTAGCCAAGCTGCACCCTCGTTGCTTCGTGTATAAATGCGAATGAGCCATTCAAATAGTGTATTCTTCGTTCGGGAGCATCATTACCATAATTATACTCATCAAAAACGGTGAAATACCAGGATGGTGCGATTGTATATTCTATTAGAAACATAAGCCAGTTTCCATTTGTGTTATCGGGAACTTTAATTACAGAATCCTGCTTAGCCCATAAGTGCTGGAACTCCGTTTTTACAGCATGGGTTTTGGAAATCAAATAAGTCAGTTCTGCTATGGCAATAGTTGCATTTACTTTTCCATACTTTGCCGAACCCTCATTTTCCATCACATCTTTATCATATACAAGATTAATAAAAGTAAGAATTGATTTTAAATCTTTTGACAATTTTTTTGTTAGTTCGAGATTTATATCCCGAAAGAAAAGCTTTTCACCAAATTTGAACATCGAGGACTCATAAGTATTCTCATGGCCGGTTGAAGTATCAATATCAAGCGGAGTTTTATCCATTGAATTTATTTGTGAGAAATTCAGTGCAAGCGTGGTTCCGTAGTCCCCTCCGATGAATGTTTTCTTAGGAAAAGTATAGGTGAGTTCAGCCTGCAAACCTATTTCCCCTTTTAATTGTGTTGCAAACGGATACAATGTAGCAAGCCTGTAAATATGTTGTTTTGTCAATGGAGGTATAAAGTTCAGATTCAAATTATTCCCTCGTGCATCCCTGTCGCTTCGGAAATCCATATTGTCAATAGTATGGAAATTCAGTGAAGCACCGAATCCCGAAGGATAATAAGATGCAGTTAACATCAATGCTTTGCCAGGATTAAAACTGAAATTATTCGCTGCACTCGGGTCGTTATATTTATAAGCATATTCGCCTTCAACCATAAAGTCACTTGCATTAACAGATAGCTTGCCTGACCATGCGAGAACATTCTCAGGCAGATTATAGAACGATTCCTGGTCTGCCTGGTATTTGCTGACGAGACTTCCTTCAATAGTAGTCTGGAAAGGAAGTAAATCAGGGAAGATTGTATTAAATTCAAATCTGCTGTTTCCACCCCTGACAATTCCGGCACCGCTTGACCAAAATGAGCGTTGGTTACCTATTAATCCCGTAAACTCGATTCCATCTTTTGGCCTGAACTTCACACGGAAACCATCGACTGCATTGTCATATCCAAGTAATCTTTCTTCATAAGCTCTGAAAATTAATCCACTGCCGAATTGTTCATAGAAATTTCCGGCAGTAACATCAATCATGTCCGATTTAAATTCGGCAAACCTATATGCTATGCCGCTTCCTTTATAACGAGGGTCAATGCCGAGTATGGGATTAAGATATGATTCATATCTCATTCCCATCGAAAAATTTCCTGAAGTATAGTTGAGGTAAAGGAAGCCATTCGACAAAATCTTTTCATCTACTTCCTGAGCGCCGATTATTGAATCCTTTTGGTAATATTGAGCATCAAGCTGGAAGTTGCCCGATAGCTTTCCATTTTCAAAAATATCCTGCGATAAAAGTGAACTAAGGTTTAATAATAAAATAATCAAAATTAGAAATTTAGTTTTCATATTAATCCAATTATATAATAGATTCACACAATCAAAAATGACAGCAAGTATAAGATGATTGAATTAACAAATTCTTTATAACATACAAATTGCTATTCTTCTTCCTCTTTAGTCTCGGCTATCAATCTGTAAACTTCCCTCTCCAATCCATCGTTGTTGTTATTAAGCTGAATGTATGTTGTAAAATCATTAATGGCGTCTTGTTTACGGTTCATAATTTTATTAACAACAGCCCTGCCGTAGAAAGCAACGCCATTTTTTGGATTCAGTTCAATTGCTTTGTTATAATCAACCAGGGCAGACTCAAAATTCTTCTGCTGGTAATATGCGATTGCACGGGCATAATAATAATCCGATTCCTTTGGTTCGGCAGCAATAGCTGAGGTAAAATTGGAAATTGCATTTGCCATATCACCGGTTTTATAATATACTAATCCCCTGCCATAATAAGCCTGGTGATAGTTACCGTTCAATTCGATTGCTTTCGAGAAATCATTAATAGCATCCTGATTCTGTTCTAAATAAGTATAAGCAAGCCCTCTTCCATAGTATGTCGGAGCATATCCCTTAAACTTTTCAATTGCAAGCGTATAATTGGCAATAGCTTTTTTATAATCTTTGTTGAGGATTGCCTTATAAGCAGTTTGCACATAGCCTTCATCTTTTTTCTGAGAAAATGAAAGCCCTGTTAATAATAACATAGAAATAGTTGCGATTATTATTTTTCTGATTTTCATAAAATTACCATATAACTAATTTCACAATTTTATTCTTAATCCTAAATTATCAATGTAATTTAAAAAATTTTGGACATTAATGAAAAAAAATGTGATAAGCTTTTGTTTTATTTCATTACTTTTATTAGTATTTTAAACATAAAATGAAAGATGAAACAATCAAAAATTTTAATATGAAAAAGATAATAACAATTATTTTACTGCTTATGACGGGAGCAGTAACATCATACCCGGCTGATTATTTTTGGGTAGGAGGCTCAGGAAACTGGTCGGAAATCAGCCACTGGGCTATAACTTCGGGGGGTACGACAACACACCTTGTCGTTCCTACACAGGACGATGACGTGTATTTCGATGCAAATTCATTTAACCAAAACGGAAGCATAGTAAGAATTAATTCTTCGGCAGTCTGCAAATCAATGAATTGGACGGGAGCCAGTAACAATCCAACTCTTGCAGGTGATTTTAACAATCTGAGGATTTACGGTTCACTCACATTAATTCCGGCTATGAATTTAACATTTGCAGGCCAGATATATTTCGAGTCAATTAATTTGGGAAATACAATACGAACAGCCGGAAAACAACTTAAATACAATGTTACATTTAACGGCACCGGTGGCGGCTGGACTTTGCAGGACAAACTTGACGTTACAGGCAATATAACTTTGATTAATGGCAACTTTTACACCAACAATCAGCCTTTAGCATGCTCGAGATTTGTTTCGAATAATACCAATCCAAGAATTTTGAATCTTGGCTCTTCGGTAATAACCCTAACAGGCAATGGCAATAATCCCGAATGGAATATTAATTCGTCATATTTAAATTTTTCGGCAGGCTCTTCAAAGCTGATATTCACAGGTTCATCGCTGAATATTGTTCCCGGGAATGGTTTGATTTATTATTTTGTAACAATCGAAGATACCACATCCACCCATACTCTGAATGATTCATCATCATACAGAAGATTTGAATTTAAGGGTAATGGCATAATAATGAAAAACAACTACTTCGATACATTAATTTTCGCTCCCGGTAAAATATACGAACTCAATTCAAGTAAAGTTCAGATTATCGGAAATTCATTAAAGGCTGTTGGTAATTGTACCGGCTCGATTATTATTCGTTCCCGAATCCCCGGTTTTCATACAACATTCGCAAAAACATCCGGAAGTGTTAACGTTGATTATGTTACTTTGAAAGATTGTCACACCCAGGGGCTTGCAATCTTTACGGCAAGGAACTCTGTTGACCTTGGTAATAACACCGGATGGATAATATTCAGGGCAACGCCACTCAATTTGTACTGGATTGGAGGTTCAGGCAACTGGACTGACCCTGCTCACTGGTCGAGAGCCAGCGGCGGTGCCGGCGGAGCATGCATACCTACGCCTTATGACAATGTGTTTTTTGACAATAGTTCATTTACTGCCGATTCACAAACCGTGTTACTGAATACAACAAATGCTTCCTGCAATAACATGCGTTGGATTGGCGTAGGGTTTACCCCTACTCTCGATGGCCCTAATACAAATTCATTAAGTATTTACGGTTCACTTGAATTGAATCCTTTGATGAATCTTAAGTTCCAGGGACTGGTTTATTTTGAATCCCAGTCAGCAGGCAATACTGTTTATTCAGGAGGAAAACAGTTTATCAACAATGTTATATTCAACGGTGCAGGCGGAGAGTGGATTTTGGTTGATGCCTTGAGTTGTGCATCGAGCGTCGTTCTGAATAATGGCACATTAAAAACCAACAACCTGGCTGTAACATGCGAAAGGTTTGTTTCAGACGGCAATAAGCCAAGAGGCTTAATTCTCGGCTCATCACTAATATCTTTGATAGGAAGCGGTAAAAACGCCCAGTGGAATGTCAGTGATATAAGCCTAACCTTCGATTGCGGAACTTCGACAATTCGATTTATTGGTAAAGATGTGAGTATGTTCTCAGGTAATGGCTTGACTTACAACATAGTTGAATTTTTTGACCCGAAAGAAACTTATTCGCTGTATAGTGCTTCAACATTCAAACGGGTTACTTTTTTCGGGAATGGAATCATATTCGACAATAACATATATGATGACCTTATACTCTCACCGGGGAAGAGTTATATTCTTTACAGCAATTCAATACAAACAATAAACATCAGGTTGAGTGCATCAGGCACTTGTGCTGCACCCATTTCAATAAGAAGCACTACAACAGGTTCGCATGCAACGATAGAGAAAAGCACAGGGTCGGTTACAATAGATTACGTTACGCTGAAAGATATTCATGCACAGGGAGCAGCTACATTTATTGCTAATAATTCTATTGATATGGGTAATAATACAGGCTGGACAATAAATTCACTCAATCCAAAAAATTTTTACTGGGTAGGCGGTACGGGTAATTGGAGCGACGCTACTCATTGGTCATTATCAAGCGGAGGTGTCGGAGGTACCTGTACCCCAACAGCTATTGACAATGTTTCTTTTGATGCAAATTCTTTCAGGATGCTTGGACAGACGGTTTATCTTGATTTCAGAAATGCTGCATGTAACAACATGAATTGGTTGGGTTCAAACTTTCAGCCAACATTCGCCGGCGACAGCATTGACATCAGAATTTATGGCTCACTGACTTTCATTCCAGCTATGAATATAACGTACAATGGCCAGTACATATTTGAGGCGGCCACTTTGGATAAGACAATCTCTACAGGTTTAATCCCTGTAATAAGCAATTATATATTCAATGGCGTTAGCGGAAGCTGGTATATTCAGGATGGAATAAATACATCAGGCAAAATTTTCCATTATCATGGTATCCTAAATACAAATAACAAACCTATTACCGCTTCACATTTAGTTTCTGACCAGGATAACGCAAGGGCACTTGTACTTGGAAATTCAACCGTAACATTAACGGGAAGCGGAACGAATCCCGAATGGTATTTGCTTGACAGAAGTCTCTTTTTCAATTGCGGTAAATCAAACATATTTTTTACAGGTTCGGATATCGCAATGGTATCTGGCAAAGGCATGAAATACAATAATGTAGAATTCACAAATCCGGCTACAAATGTTCAGGTTTATGATTCTGCTTTGTATAATAAAGTCGTTTTTCGTGGGAATGGAATAATTTATAACAGCAGCAGGTACGACACTCTGACCTTATCTCCCGACAAAACTTATAGGCTGCAAAGCGGCTTTACACAGTATATAGGAAAACAATTTAATATCAGGGGTAACAATTGCTTCCCGATTGTACTTCGTGCATCCACTTCAGGACAGCAGGCGCTTATATATCAGAATTCAGGTATAGTATCGGGTGACTTTATTGAAATGTCAGATATGCAGGCAACAGGGGAAGCAACCTTTTATGCAGGGAAGTTTAGCAAGGATATAAGTAACAATACAAAATGGATATTCAATAATTCGCCGGGTTATATATACGGGTTAGGCCCTGATATGGATATTTGCCCGGGTGAAATAATCAAAACGAATAATTTTAATGGAGCTATTTCTTATCTCTGGCAGGATGGCAGTACCGATTCAGTCTATACAATTACAAAACCGGGAACCTATTGGGTTGTTGCGTCTTATGCAAACAATTGCTCATATACTGATACAATTGTCGTTAGCATGAAATCTACGCCTATCGTAAATGCAGGAAGGGACACAGTTTTTTGCCAGGGGGACATTGTGTCAGTTAAAATGAACGGAACGGCTACGGGAGGAGTTACTCCTTATCAATTAATAAAGTGGACACCTTCAACCGGGCTGAGTAATCCCAATTCGCTTAGTCCTTTGGCAACACCTGCCGTTACAACTTCGTATGAACTTGCAGTTACAGGAGCTAACGGATGCGTGGGACGCGATACAATAACAATTTCAATAAATCCGAATGTTGTACTTGAATTTCAGAATGTAACCGACTCTCTAGATTTCAAACCGGTCTGCGTTTCAGGTACAACCGATACACTTTTGACAATACATAATGCTTCGCAAGGAGAAACAACAATCCTCGCTGATATTAATCCAACTTCTCTTTTCTCTTTGGATAATAATCCTTTGTCAATAAAATTTTTAGCTGATGAAACTAAGAACATCAGGGTAAGAAGTTTCGGTAACGGTACTGAAGGCTTCTATACAGGTACTCTTACTTTTACAGATGTGTGTAAAAACGTTCGTACAATTGAATTGAAATCATTCATATTAGAGCCTTCGATGTCATTCGGCGATACACTCGACTTTGGGATAGTGTGTATAAATCAAACATCAAGTAAATATTTCAGCTTTACTAATTCATCTTCGAGAGCTACATCATTCACGGGCAAAATTGACAGCTCATCACTTTTCTCGCTGATGGATTATTCCCTTACAGCACTGTTTACTCAAGGTGAAAAACGAGATGTACCGATATACTTCAAAGGCTTTCCAGTTGAGAGTTTGATGATAGATTCTCTTGTAATTTTGGATACATGCGGAAATACTAAAACACTTATTCTCAAAGCAAATGTCTTTCAACCTAAAATCAGTGTGCAGGATACAGTTGATTTCGGTGATGTTTGCTTAAACGATACAAAGACCGTATCATTTAATCTCACCAATTCCTCAGTGATTTCTACCAGCTTTGGCAGCAACAATCCTTCGGGACTATTTACCATAACCGGTAATCCGCTTGCTGCAGGATTCGATGTTAACGAAACCCGTAATATGGATTTATTATTTAACGGTTCATCTACACTCGGTTCATTGCGGGACACATTGCAAATTATTGACACATGCGGCGGAATAAAAAATATAATCCTTCTTGCAAGAATTGTTGACCCGCAATTAAGAGCCGATAGCTTATCACTATTAATTGACTCCGTTGAAAACGGAATGACAGCGACAAGAAGGATTGTCCTCAGAAACAATGGCAATTCTGTAATTCATATTGACAGTATTTCCACACCACCGCAATTATTCAGTATATCTGCTGTCAATCCGGCATTGCCTGTTGACCTATTACCGGGAGATTCGCTTGTATTCAATCTTGTATTTTTTGCTGACGATGATTTACTGCATACATTCAACCTGATAGTATTTGCATCTCAGCCTTGCCGGTTAGACCAAACAATTCCTGTCAACGCTCAGGGTTTACCGGTGACTGCTAAAGCATATCTGTTAATTCCAACCGATAGTGCTTCGGTCGGAACACCAATAACAATTCCAATCATTCTCACTTCATCAGAAGGAATGGTTCAAAGCGGTGTTACAAGATATACAATCAGAATAAGTACAAACCGTACAGTCCTGAAGCCGCGCGGCAGCACACCGCAGGGTATTTTTGTGAACGATAGGAGAATAATCGAGCTTAGCGGAACATTGAAGGATACTGCCGGCACATTAGCTCAACTTCAATTTACAACCGCACTTGGTGATGAAGAATGCAGTACAATAGAAATTGATACTATAATATGGACTGGTGGATTGTGCCGTTCAAATATTACAAATGGACAATTTTGCATTGAAGGTTTATGCAGGGAAGGCGGAACGAGGCTAATATCTCCCGGGCAGATTACCCTGTTTGATGCTAAGCCGAATCCTGCAGACGAGAAAATTACATTTGAGTTCGAAATAATCGAAGAAGCTCCGACTTCACTTGTTATTTCCGATATGTATGGCAGAACCAAAGAAATTTTCGTTGAATCAAATCCAAGTGCAGGAAAATACAAACTTGAATACAAGACAAACGCTCTTGAAAGCGGAGTCTATATGTACATGCTTCGTACACCAACTGTTTTATTAACTAAATTTTTCAGCATTGTGAGATAACAATTAAGGAGAATAAAAATGGTCCTTGTGGAATTTTCGATGTTTCCTACTGACAAAGGAGAAAGCGTCAGCACTTATGTTTCGCAGATTATCGGTTTGATTGATAAAAGCGGAATCACATACCAGCTTACACCTATGGGTACAATACTGGAAGGCAGATGGGATGAAGTGTTTGGTGTAATTACATCATGCTTTAAAGTGCTGGAACCACAAAGTAACAGGATTTCTTCTTCCATCAAGGTTGATTACAGGAAGGGTGATAAATCACGTATGAAATCAAAGATTGAAAAGATTGAAAGTTTGCTTCAAAAAGATATAAAACATTCATAATAATTGCAATGAAACCGGGAAAAATAAAGGCCACACTTTCAATCCTAAATTCGTCATTTGTTTTTTCATTTCAATATTATTTTTTTCAAATAAGTATGGTACGTTATGGAAAAAGATTTAAGTAAAATATACAAAAGGCTGAAAAGCATTTTGAAGAAATATGAAAATCCGCTAAAACCTAAAATGGACCTCGACGGCAAGTATGATTTGTGGTCTTTCAAAGCTCTTGAAATCGAAGGCAGAAAGAGGACAGAGGTTTATTTTGCAGGATTAATAATCCAGAGCAAATATGTAGGTTTCTATTTTATGCCCGTTTATTCGGATGTAAATATTCTTGACGTCTTCAAACCTGAACTGCTTAAAACATTAAAAGGAAAATCTTGCTTCCACATTAAATACCTGGACGATACCCTGGAAAAACAGATTAAAGAAGCATTAGAGATAGGATATAAGCTATATAAGAAAAGAGGGTGGATTTGAAAAGAGTAACATCACTCCGAAGCATATCTTTTTAAAATTCAAAAAAACTTGAGAAATAATTGAAAAGTTTACAATTCTCTATAAACATCTTTACGATGCTTAATTTTGATGACCTTAATTATCATTATTCCTTTGTCAATTGTATATAGGATTCTATAACTGCCAATTCTGATTCTATAACCATCAATAAATTTAAGTTTCTTACAGTCTTTGGGAAATGGATTATTGGCAAGGTCATCAATTCTTAATTTGATTTTATTATAGAAATTTTTAGGTAAAATAGATAATTGTTTTATGGCTTGTTCTTTAATTACAATTTTATATTTCATCTTTGTTCTTTGCCTTCAAGAATTTTTTTTGCTTCGTTCCAATCAATCTCCCTATCATATTTAGATTTTAATATGTCGAGGGCATCTTCAATTTCTTCGAATTCATCCAAATCCTTGATGGTTTCAATGATGAGTCTTTCTTTATCTTTTTTCCTTAGCTTTTTTGCTTCTTTAATTAATGTTGCAGTATTCATAATACCTTTCAAATATTTTTTATCTGATACGGTACTAATATAATAATATTTTACAAATTCTTATTGTAATGTTTTAAATCTATCTATTCAAAATATTCCCTTCTAAATACTGTTATAGTTCATATAATTTAATAAAGAAAAATATTTTTCGGTGTTATCTTAAACTTAGTTGAAAATTAAAAAATAAAAAAAGGTTCCTCTTAAAAATTGTTAAATTTAAAATTACCAAAAATTAATGTTTAACAAA
>MHAY01000020.1 GCA_001804705.1 Ignavibacteria bacterium RIFOXYC2_FULL_35_21 | reverse complement strand
GAAGATAAAGATAAAAGTTGAAGTAACTAAGAGACTAAATGTATAATGATTTTGAAAGAGGATCTAAATTTTCAACTAATTTTTGGAAATGACCAATAATAAAACTTGATAATATCATAATATTTGGATATAAATAAATCACTTATAAGGTTTTTATCATCATCTGAAATAATAATATCATCAGGAACAAATTGATAATATATATTAGTGTATTTTGTGGATTTTTTTGTACACTTAATACATTGTCTTTTGTAGTGATGGGAACATCTTTTGATTTTTTAATTAACTTTTGTTTATCAATCACTTCTGTATTTTCATCATTATTAGAAACTACATTTTGTGAGTAATTTTTATTAGAAGAAACTTCTGAAAAAATGAAATATTATGCTAGATTGTCATTCCTGCGAAAGCAGGAATCCAGTTCCGGAGCAACATTATGGATACCCGCTTTCGCGGGTATGACATATAGAGAATATTTTTCAGATGTTTCTAGAATTATTGAAAATATCGAGTGTTTCTGAAGGTATTTTAGGATTTTTATCCATTTATTTATTCCTGTTCTCTTATTTCATAATCTATTTGATACTTATTAACTCACGTTGCGCAACATAAGAGTATTTGTAAAAGAATGTAATTTTCAATTTTCAATAAATATCTAATTTTCAATGAATAATGTATTTAAACATTTTAAATTTTTGAATTCTAAATTTATTGAAAATTTTAAATTTTAAATTATAAATTTTACACATTACGAACTTTACGAACTTTATGGTATGCACCCGACAGGAGCACTCCCATGATTCATAATTTTAAATTTTCAAATCTTACTTCGTTAATCCTTGTTCCGAAATTTTATATACTTGTTGCGATATTAATTCCGAGCAAGCTTTGAATGGCGGCTTAGTGAACGATATTTTACCTAATGAGGATTTTGAAAAACTATGTGTTCAGGAAGCAAAGTAGTGTGTTGTCTCGACCCGAATGTATTGAAGTTGACAAAGAGATTCATCAATAATTATCATGATGATTTGGAAAAATATTTTGATATGGAAGCAAAAGCAATAGGATTTTAATTTATAAATCCTCCGGTTTCAAACCCGTATGTTTTGAAATTCTTTTAAGCATAACAGGACCAATCTCTTCATTATCATGAAAAGAAAATACATAGTTTGGATAATCAGAATGTGAAAGCACTTTATGAGAACCAGTAGTTCTGACAGTTTTCCAACCGATTCTTTCAAGTGCTGAAAATACACGTTTTGCTTTTGCTGATGGGAATGTGTCCATTATCAGGCAAATGATATTTCAACCTGCTTTTCAGAAATCTCACCGCTCTCATATTTATCAGCAATTACCCTAAGAGTAAGTGACATTACCTTTTGAATAGCATCTTCCTTTGTATTACCATAAGTCATTACACCCGGCATCGAGGGTATTTCTGCAATCCATCTTCCGTCGGTTTCTCTGTCTGTTTCTATTTGCAATTTCATATTTCTCCTATTTTTTACAGAGACTTTTTTTAATTACATATATTGTTTTTTATCCAACTAATATTTAATCACAATGTGAAAAATTGGTATTTAGAATTAATAAATGTCATCCTGAGCTTGTCGAAGGAACACATCAATTCAGCGTTCAGCATTCAGAATTATATCATCTTAACAAAATCACTTTTCCAATTCCTATATTGTTTCCTATCCTTAGCTTAACAAAATAGATTCCATTCGCTAATACTGATAATTGAGCCGGAGTGAATTCAATATTAAAATCCCCAGCCTCCAATCTCTGCTCCCAAATAACCGTTTTTTCCCCATGCACATAACATAATGAAATTTTAACATTTTCATCTTTTATCAGGTTAAATGATACTTTAAATGAACTGTTAACTGGATTTGGACTTATTTTTAAATCAATACTTTCTTCGGCAAATTCTTCAACACCTGTAGCTGATGTATCCTCATAAGCTCCAATAGAAGGAGGATTTTTATAATCATTGTAATGCCGGTCTTTCCATGTTATTGGTCCCTTACCTGCACCAATTGCAGGTGAACCGGGTTTTAATTCATATCCGTAATGTGCATAATCCACGAACAATGGGTCTTGTCCTATTATTCCATCTGTTTCGGCAACAGGTAGATTTGGTCCCTGCCATGATGAATTCTGCCAGTTATACCACAAATTATTGCTAAATTCAAATGTTTCAGGTAATGTGTTTGGCCCTATATTTATTGTCGGATTTGATGCAAAGTCCTGAATGTAAACAATATTATTCCTGAAGATATTATTTGAACATTCCAGCATTCCGTCAACTGTTTCCTGCAATATTCGAATCGCCCATTTGCCCGGATTGACTATAGTATTGTTTATTACTTCTGAATTGACAGTTCCAACAAATGCTATCGGAGCTTGAGAACCAACAAAAATATTTGAGTGGACATAGATATTAGATGATTCATAATTTATTCCCTGTGGTCTGAAAAATGCAGTTCCGGTAGAGCCTCCAATGTTAATTGCTCTCTGCCCTGCTTCAGTAAAGCAGTTTCTTTCAATCCAAATATCCTTAGAGCCTCCCTTAGCCTGAATAGCATTTGACCCGGCTTTGTAAAAATAATTATCATAAAATTGTCCGTCATGACAGCCAACCATATCAACCATGCTTCCACCGACGGAACCATCATGAAAATTGCAATCTTTGATAATAATATCATCGACACCGGATAATTTCAACTGGTCATTGTTGGCGCTGGCATTCATTAATCCCCATTCACACCTTTCAATAGTGATATGATGAGAAGGTGTATCGAAAGTTCCTGCATCGTCAATGTTTACACCATTTCCTGTCTGCCCTTCAAACTTAAAACCATATATAGAGATATATTCACAATCACTCAAATGCCATGCTTCAGTATTCCCACTGTAAACAATTTCCTGCAAATCTGTTGCTATTATGTAAATCCAATTATCTGAAGTGCCTTTCAATTCGGAAATCCATTGTGTATCATCTTGCACAACATTATTTACCAAAATTGTATCACCCGGCTCTGCTGCCTGAGCAGCATCAGACAATGTTGAATATGTAAATCCGGCTCCAACATTCAGAACTGTTGCTGATAGTTTGGTACTTATTAAAGTTAATATTAAACAAAGGTAAAAGTATTTCATAATTCACCATTTATTTCTTTAAAATTATTATTCATAATTCACTTTTACTACTCAATCACACTTGATATAACTGGAATACCAACTTTTGCACTCTTTAAAATTCTTTTAAATTCTGAACCATCTTTTTTTATAACAAATAAATCATAATTATACATATCATTTATATTCGGTAAAGCAAAAGTTATATACTCACCATCAGGCGAAAATGAAAGCCTTTTATTCTTCTTATGAGCTAAACCCTGATATAGAGAATCTATCCTACCCCAACTAATAATATTTTGCTTAATTGACATGGTTGTCAAATCATAAATCGTAATACCATCGTCGCTCCACACTGCCATCTGTGATTTTTCTTTTGCAAATTGTTCGGGATTACTGAAATTTTCATAATCAATATTCACAGGTATGGAATCTGTTTCATTAAATGCAAATATTGTCGAATCTTCCAAAGATACTAATAATACAAAAATTCTTTCATTAGGATAATCCACACCTAAAATTTGTTTTATTCTATAATCAGGTTTGATAATAGGTTTTATTTTGTCATTATTATACTCTAAAAGCATAAAATCACTTATTCCAATAGAAACCACATCATCATGTCCTGAAATATCAAAACTATTCATTAAAAACCATATTTTCTTACCATCATTACTGGATAAAATATATTCATTAAATGGCTGAACTCCTTCAATGGATGTATCATTAACAAATGATTTACAAATTTCATCAATTTCGATAATTTTTGTTGAAGAATGCAAATAATCTAAAATGACAAGTTTTGGTTTATCCTTATACAAATCTGATGTTTCAACATGTCTGTAGCCAATAAAATAAGCAAACTTATTTCCATTATAGGAATTGGTAAGATATGGTATATCATAAATCCAATATATATAGTCTTTATCTGTAGAAACAGGATATGATAGAGGAACACTACCATTATTAGGGTTGTATTTCCAGTGTATTTGTTCTAAACCTTTAAATTCAAATCCTATTGTTCCATCCTTTGAGACACCCGTCACATGAATTACAGAATTATTAGCTAATCTTACAGTTTCACCACTCGATACATCATACCTATATAAACCTGCATCAGCACTTGGTGCTCCATCAGATTCGCTCATTGAATAATAAACATATCTTTTACCGGCATTTGTTGAATCGGTTGTTTCAGAGCATCCGTAGAACAGACAGGCTGATATTAGAATAGCAGCTAATTTTAAATAAATTATTTTCATAGCTGACTCCGGATTGTTTATGATTAAGTATCCAAATATTGCGAATATTTTTGTCATTTCAAAGTATTAATTACTTGCAATTTTAACCTTGCTCAAGTTTTCACTAATTTAGTTTTTATTTAAAACCAGAATAATAAGAATAATGAACAAAGAATTTTCAGCGATTAGAATAAAAGGAATGGGAACTTCAATCTTCTCGACAATGAGCAGGCTTGCATTTGAGAACCATGCTGTCAATCTCGGTCAGGGATTCCCCGATTTCGACGGTCCCCTCTGGTTGATGGAAGAAGCCTTCAATGCGATGAAAGAAGGAAAAAATCAATATGCCCCTACTCAAGGAATTTTATCCCTGAGAAAAGCAATTTCAGAAATGCAGAAAAAATATTATGGATTGGATTGGAATCCCGAAACTGAAATTACAATCACTGCAGGTGCTACTGAGGCTCTATACTCTACTTTTCAAGCCTTAATCAACGAAGGGGATGAAGTCATAATGTTCGAGCCATTTTATGATTCATACCAGGCTGATGTTATTCTTGCAGGAGGTATTCCAAAATATGTAACTCTTAAAAAACCGGATTTCCACTTCGATTTCGATGAACTTGAACATACGATTACTGATAAAACAAAAATCATTGTTATAAACACGCCTCACAATCCGACAGGTAAAGTATATACTATTGAGGAGTTGAAATTAATTGCTCAATTGGCTGTTAAACACGATTTGCTCGTTATCAGCGATGAAGTATATGAATTTCTTACATTCGATAATTCAAAACACATACCAATTGCTTCACTACCTGGCATGAAAGACAGGACTGTTACTATATCATCAGCAGGCAAAACATTCAGCATGACAGGCTGGAAAATCGGCTGGGCTATTTCTTGTTCAAAACTGACAGATGCGATCAGAAAAGTACATCAATGGACAACATTCGCCGTGAATACACCGGGACAACACGCAATAGCTCATGCTTTCTCAAGGCTTGATGAATATCTTCCTGTATTCCAAAAAGAATATCTTGAACGGCGTGATTTACTATTGAAAGAATTAAAAACAACGTCCTTTAATGCACACATTCCAAAAGGAAGTTATTTTATGATGGTGGACATTCCTGAATTGAATACCATGTCAGGAGTAACTCCTGACATAGATTATGATGAAGAAATTGCAATTGAGCTTGTAAAAAATTATAAAATTGCAACAATACCACCATCGGTATTTTACGGAAAATCAGATGAAGGCAGAACTATGCTACGCCTCTGCTTTGCAAAAAGTAATGAAACATTGATTGCAGGAGCAGAAAATTTAAGAAAATACAAAATATGAGTAATAGTTATTCATACAATCATTACAAAAGTACTGTGTCAGGAGTTACTCCTGACATAGATTATGATGAAGAAATTGCAATTGAGCTTGTAAAAAATTATAAAATTGCAACAATACCACCATCTGTATTTTACGGAAAATCAGATGAAGGCAGAACTATGCTACGCCTCTGCTTTGCAAAAAGTAATGAAACATTGATTGCGGGAGCAGAAAATTTAAGAAAATACAAAATATGAGTAATAGTTATTCATACAATCATTACAAAAGTACTGTGTCAGGAGTTACTCCTGACACAACTTCCCCCTTTTTCAAAGGGGGATTCAGGAGGTTTCTTGGATAAAAACGAACGACATATTTTCTTCATGAAAGAAGCAATAAAAGAAGCAAGGAAATGTTCTAAGCATGAAGATGTTCCGATTGGTACTGTTGTTGTTCTAAATAATAAAATTATAGGCAGAGGATATAATCAAGTAGAGAAGCTGAAAGACCCGACTGCACATGCTGAGTTAATTGCTATACGAAAAGCTATTAAATATATTAATTATAAACATTTAATAAATGCGATTTTATATGTTACTTTAGAACCATGCCCTATGTGTGCGGGTTCCATTGTATTAACGAGAATTAAGAAAGTTGTTTATGGGGCTTCTGAACCAAAGACAGGAGCTTGTGGTTCAATATATAACATCATTCAGGATAAACGACTTAACCACAGGTGTGAAGTAGTAAAAGGTGTTTTAGAGGATGAATGTTCACAACTGATAAAAGATTTCTTTAATAAATTAAGAGGGAAATAATATGGGAGTTGGGAATTGGGAGTTGGGAATTGGTAAGATTGAAACTGGATTATACATTGTTCCAACCCCGATTGGAAATCTTGATGATATTACAATTCGTGCAGTTAAAATCCTATCCTCTGCTGATATTATTGCTTGTGAGGACACAAGACACACCGGCACTATGCTTAAAATACTCAATATACCTCACAAAAAGTTAGAAAGCTACCACGAGCATAATGAGGAATCAAAATCGGCTTTTCTTGTGAATGAGATTCTATCAGGAAAGTCTGTTGCACTCGTTACAGATGCCGGTACACCCGGTATTTCTGACCCGGGATATCGAATCATAAAAAAAGCTATTGAAAACAATATAAAAATTGTATCTCTACCAGGTCCTACTGCTTTCATTCCTGCACTCGTAGCAAGTGGATTGCCCGTTAATGAATTTCACTTCTATGGCTTCCTGCCTGCCAAGAAAGGAAGGAAAACATTTTTGCAGGAAGTTGCTTCTCAAAAAGCTACCTCAATATTATACGAATCACCTTATAAGATATTAAAACTCATTGATGAGTTAATAGAACATTGTGGTTCCCAGCGTCAGGTCTGCATAGCCAGGGAAATAAGCAAAGTATATGAAGAATACATACGAGGCACACTCGAAGAATGTAAGCAGAAACTACAAAGCAAGACTTCGATTAAGGGTGAATTTGTTGTAGTTATTGAAGGAAACAGATAAATTCAAAAACTGTTTTTTGTTAATCATATTTGTTATCGAAACTATATCAATTATCTATGAAAAAAATCATAAGTTTGTAGTTTGATTAATTCTTAATTAACGAATTATGCTCATAACTTTTGAAGGAATAGACGGCTGCGGGAAAACCACTCAAATAGGGCTTCTGACGGCTTATTTGAGAGAGATTGGAAGAAATGTTCTTACATTACGAGAGCCTGGAGGAACTGAATTTTCAGAAAAGATTCGTGATTTACTCCTTCATTCCAAAGATAAGTTAACACCACAAAGCGAACTATTCCTTTTCGAAGCGGCAAGGGCTGACCTTATTGAAAAAGTTATTAAGCCTGCTCTTGACAAGGGTACAATTGTAATACTTGACAGGTTCTACGATTCAACAACCGCCTATCAGGGTTATGGTAGGAAAATTGAACTATCTGTTGTTAAAGAAATTAACCGGCTTGCAATATCGGGTTTAAAACCGGTTATTACTTTTTTTCTCGATGTACCAGTTGAAATATCGTATGAACGTTCGAATCACAGGAATCTTGACAAAATTGAACAATCAGGAGATGCTTTCTTCAATAGAGTTACAGAAGGTTATAGAACTATTGCTAATGAAGAATCCGAACGAATAATAATCATTGACGGCACAAAAGAAAAGGAAGAAATATTTCAAATAATTAAGGATAAAATTATTCATTTATTTATGTAATTTCATTCCTGCAAAGCAGGAATTAATTTTAAGGGGACTCATGAAAATAATTTTTAAAATAATATTTGTGCTTCTACTTACATCAGTTTTATCATCACAAGACAATGACTATGTTACTATTAACGGCAGAAAATTCATCAATCAAATTGCGATTTTTAATATAAAAAGTAAAAATGATGTACAGACAATACAGAGTGATGATAATAGACTTGTTTTCAAAATAAATTCAAATATAATTGAACCTGTTTTAAACAAACAACCACATAAAATTAAAATTGAAAATTTTCCCATTTCTCCTTCTGAATTAAGAAATATATACCTTGAAAAAGCCGAAACACCGGTTGATGAAAATACAGTATGGATGCGAAATACTAAGGATGGAGTGAAAAAAGGAGAATCCCCTAAATTTGACTTCTATTGCGGCAAAATTGAAGGTGAAGAAAATTCAAAAATTTATTTCGGATATTCAGGTGAAAAATTATTTTGCATTATTGACAGGGAAAACGGTGAGAAATATTTTATCAATCCGGTTCCCGAAAAAATAAATTCAAAATACGCTCATCTGCTCGTAGCCTCGAACTATACTTATGAGAACAGTGATTTAATGCCTTTCATCTGTTTCACAAAAGATTATATTAATATTCCATCCGAAAAGGAAATCAGAAATAAAGCAAAGGATGGTATTTTAGAAGATAAAATGCTGCAACTCGATATTGCACTCGAAGCTTCGAATGATTATTTCCAGATGCACGGAAATTACGAACAGGCGGCGGCTTATATGACAGCCGTAATGACAATAGTCTCGAAAATCTATCTCAGTGAGTTAAATGTTAAAATCCACATTCCCTTTGTCTATATTTGGGAAGACGCAAGCCAGGACCCTTATGCAAATAAAAATGATGTAGGACAAAAACTATGGCAGATGCCGAGAGTGTGGAAAAACAGAAGTAATATTAACAGAACAATAGCATGTTTGTTTGCTGGTCTGCACGTTGATGGCAATGGCTATTACACTGCCGGAATTTCAATGGGTATTAATACACTATGCGATAAAGGAAGCGGTTATTGTGTCTTCGGAATTAAAGGCAGTACAGCTTTACCAACAATGAATTATGTCTCTGACGTTAGTGTAACTGCTCATGAAATCGGTCATGCCTGTGGTGGTCCTCACACACATAGCTGCTATTTTGAACCGGATATGATTGATACTTGTGTAACTAAATTCAAACCATATGAGTCTGACGGTTGTGTTGAAGAAGGAGACCCAATTCCAAGGCCCGGAACAATCATGAGCTACTGCCACCTTACTAATTCAACACGTTCGGTGCAATATATTTTCGGTGACAGGATGCTTGCAGTGATAAGGGCAGCTTTAGGTGAAGCATCTTGTATGACTGAAGTTAAACAGCCTTTTATTTCCTTGCTGAATCCATCAGGCGATAGAGCATTGAAGTCAGGTCATAAAGAAGAAATAATCTGGACTTCAACTTTAATTAATTTGATAAGTATTAAATATTCCTCAGATAATGGAAAAACCTGGAACTCAATAACAATGGGAAGGCCTGCATCTGATAAATCATTTACCTGGACTGTACCAAATATTAATTCAGATAAAGTATTAATTGTCATTTTTGATACTGGGAATTCCGAAATAGCCGATACTGTTTTAAAACCGTTTTCAATTCATACTCCTGTGCTTACCTTAAATGGGCCATCGAAGGGAGCAAGATTTGGACAAAGGGAAAAATATAACGTTACATGGGAAAGTGTTTTCATTGATTCGGTTCAAATCTTTTTTTCAACTAATGGCGGAACTAACTGGACAAAAATTGTTTCGAAAGTTAAAGTTAATATGTATGAATGGGAAATTCCCGAAGTTGTCAGCACAAATTGCAGATTGAAAGTCGAGTCACTCACCGAAGATAAACTCATTTCCGAAAGCGATATGTTTGCAGTAGGTGTATCAATTGCAAAGCTTATTTCCCCAAACGGAGCTGAGAAGCTCTGTGTGGGAAATGACTTTGAAATTCGCTGGGAGTCTGATTATCTCAATAATTTATTGCTTGAATACACTGTTGACAATGGAGCTATCTGGAGAAAAGTTTCACTTGGTATTAACGATGCTCTAACCGGAAAGTACAAATGGAAAGTTCCAAACCGAATTTCGGATAATTGTTTACTCAGACTCTATCCCCAATTTGATAAAAATTTAATTTTAGACATGAGTGATTCTGTTTTTTCTATTGATTCCTGTGCTTCCGGAATCCAGGATAATGGTAAATTCACCGGCTTCAAAATTATAGATGTAAAGCCAAATCCGGTAAATGATGAAGCAGATATTACAATCATGAATAAATTAAATGCAAAAATAATATTACTAATATTATTTGATGATACAGGTAGATTGGTTAGCAGTTTAGGGAAATTCGATATTTCAGGTGAAGAGAAAGTAAATATTAAAATTAAATTACCGGACCTTGCTCAGGGAAATTATTACATTAAAGCTTGTTCGGGAGATTATTGTTATGCGTATAAAATAAAAGTTATCAGATAAAAAATAAATTGAGATTTGAGTTGAGAAAATACTAAAGGTTTGGAATAATGTTTAATCAGATTATTGTTAAGATGATGCCTATCGTCCCGAAGGGTATTATCCATCAAGTGGCAAAAAGATATATAGCAGGTGATGAATTAAGCGATGCGGTGCGGGTTTCAAAGGAACTACACTCAAACGGCGGTGCAATGACGACCGTTGATGTTCTCGGCGAATTTGTTACGACAACAGAACAAGCATTACTTGAAAAAGAGGAATGTTCAAAGGTTTTGGATGCAATCAAAATAAACAATCTTAATACTTATCTCTCTGTAAAACCCACATCACTCGGATTAGGTATTGATGAGGAATTTGCTTTTGATAATATTTCATTTATCATTAAAAAAGCGGCTGAGTATAATATCTTCGTAAGATTAGATATGGAAAATTCTCCATATACTACTAAGACACTGAATCTATATAAAAAATTAAGGGCAGAAGGACTGAATAATGTAGGTGTTGTTATCCAGTCATATCTTATCAGAAGCGAGGATGATATAAAACAATTAATACCATATAAACCTTCAATCAGGCTCTGCAAGGGCATTTACAGGGAATCACCGGAGATTGCATTTCAAACCAGAGAGGATGTGAGGAACAATTACAAAAAGCTGTTGAGGCTAATAATTGATAACGGATTACATATAGGAATCGCAACACATGACGACCCGCTTATAAATGATGCACGGGAGTATTTAGACAAAATTAAACTCAAAAAAGAGGATTACGAGTTTCAGATGCTTCTCGGAGTGCGCGATGAGAAAAGAAAAGAGCTGCTTTCGCAGGGACACAGGCTGAGAGTATATGTCCCCTTCGGCAAGGACTGGTACGGATACTCAACGAGGCGTCTGAAAGAAAATCCAAAAATGGCTGGTATGATTTTCAAGGCAATTTTCTTTAAGAATTAAACCACCACCGCCATAGGCGGTGGATTTCTAAACACTCTAAAAGAGTGTAAAATTTTCCATGTATTTTTCTTGCTCC
>MHAY01000019.1 GCA_001804705.1 Ignavibacteria bacterium RIFOXYC2_FULL_35_21 | reverse complement strand
CATGGAAAATTTTACACTCTTTTAGAGTGTTTAGAAATCCACCGCCTATGGCGGTGGTGGTTTAATGATTTAATTTGAAATTGTAAAATGGCAGTAAAAACCCCTGAATCCCCTTTTGAAAAGGGAGCAATTCATATTGGCTTCGGCTGATGGAGCCCGACATTGTTTAGCAAAGAACATGCGGTGCAAAAATAAGGATGTGGGAGTGATATGTCAAGAAAACGGTTTTAAAACGGTTTTAAAATAATTGAAAATTGATAATTATTTCTTGAAAAAATTGTTAAAGATGTTACTTATAGTCTTTGATTTATAGTCAACAAATTAAGATTTTTGCAAAGTGAATGTAAAACAAAAAATTGGGCAAAGAATAAAGCAACTCCGTGAAGTCACTCAAATGGCTCAAAAGGATTTAGCTTATACTGCTGATTTGGATAGAAGTTACATTGCAAGTATTGAAAATGGTCAACGAAATGTTTCGATTGTAAATATTGAAAAGATTGCAAAGGCTTTTGGGTTATCACTAAAAGAATTTTTTAATTATGGCGAAATTGACAACACTACAAACCGCACTAAATGAAATTAAGCGGTCTGTTGAAAATGCTATCAAGTCTACTGGCACTGAAGGTAAAAATAACCTTATCAGAAGTCAAAAACCGATAAAACTTTTACACGAAGTTATAAAAACTGAGCTAATACGAAATAAAGTGAATCCAGATTTATTAAATCCATCCTTAGGTAAATCATATGGTGAAATGTCTCTTGCTGGTTTTTTCAAAAAGAAAGACCAAGATGTTTGTGTATCACCCAATGATGTAAAAGCAAAAATGGAAATCTTGAAATTTCAAGGAATACTTTACGGTCAAGAAGATGAATTTGGATTTGATTTAACTCAACAATCACTTTCAATAAATATACGTAGTCAGTTAAGTAGTTCTGCTAAAAACTTTGATACACTTTATGAAAGAACTTTTGCTGAAGCATTGAATTTACATTTACGCTGTCCAAAAATGGTTTTAGGTGAATTTTATATGATTGCTGTTAATGAATATGATAGTGCAGGAGCAAACAAAAAAGAAATTAAATTCAGAAATATAAAAGGTATTTCAAAACATATTGAAAAATATTTACTTTCATTTGCAGCTGTTAATAACCGTCAACTCATTGCCGCTGACCATTATAAATACGAAAGAGTTTGTTTACTGATTGTTGATTTTAGTCAGAAAGTTCCCAAAGTTTATAATACAGATGCAGAATTAAAAGCCGATAATTTACTGCCCGATAATTCCATAGCTTCAATTACAAACTTGAATTTTCCAAGTTTCGTACCGGATTTACTCAAAATTTACTCAACAAGATTTGGAACAGGGAAGTTTAAATGATATTTTTCTAAAAGAAAAATATCAATTTCTTTATTATCATTAATTGAACGAAGCATTTCAATTTCTTCTTCTGAAAATTCAGGAATCGTAAAATTTTCAATAAAGTTTTTTTGGTAACAAGGGTAACCACCTTCAATTGCAATACTTGTTTTGCTTATATAGTAATGCATTAGATATGAGTTCAGTATTTTTTGAACAACATCAATATTTTCAACTTTTGTAATTGGATTTACCATTTCAGTAAACAAAGAATTTTTTTGTTTTTTTCTAAAGTAAATACCATATCCATTTGTGAAAAAAGCGTCATCTTCAAGAATAAGTAAAAATCTAGGATATTTACTAAAAGTGGGACTTAGAATTTTTTTTCCCGATTTTGTCAATCCCTGTGTTCTTCCCCAGGCAAAGAATGGATCATATTTAACTTTGCCTTTATCTCTGGCAAGTAAATTTTCTTTTTCCGATAGAAAATAATTGAAGCATTTTGGAAATTTCTTTTTGAATTCAATTTCCTGAATAGCAGTAGCAATTCCGTTTTTTACAATGTAAGGAAAAATTATCTTCCTTGTATTTCGAGTAATTTCATCCTGTGTTTTGAAATCCGATATTTTATAAACTGTTTTTGTTGCAGTTTTCTCAATTTCATAAATTCCATTATTTGTTGTTTTGATATAATAACCGTTTTTTTCAATGTTTCCATCAATAAAAAATATTTCGTCTTTTAAGGTTGCAATTCCAACGCAAATTTCAAATAGTTTTCCTATTGGAGTTCCAATAGTTTCGATAATTCTTATGTTTTCTTTCTCGTCTGCTTTAAAAAGTCTCCACTTTTTTACATTAAGATTTTTTAAATAGTTTTGGGAACCATTAGCATTTGCTAAAAATGTTTCAGGGCTTTGATTTTCATCCAATCTATCGTAAATAATTGATTCATTTTTTTCTTTTGTAATAAATGTAATAGCAGTATATGTTTGAGCATCAAAAACTTTTTTGTGGTTGAAATCAATTATTCGTGAAATACATTTTTGATTATAAAAATATTTACGAAGTGATTCACCAGATAAAGATGTGAAATAATTGTTAGGTGTTATGTATCCAAGCTTTCCAGAAGGTTTTAGTAATTTATAACCTAATTCAAAAAAAGCAAAATATAAATTGAAGGTTCCACCCTCAACTGAAGTCCATTGCTTTGTCAAATAATTCCGATTTTCTTCAGTCAGATCTTGAAACTTAACATAAGGTGGGTTGCCGACTATATTATCAAAATTCATAATCCATTTAGTGCGTAAACTATCTTGATGCCAAAGGTTGAAATCATCGTCTTCAAGTATTTCGCCAAATTGCAATGCATAAATTGTCAGAATGAGTTTAGCTCTACGAATATTATATTCTAGAATGTCTGAACCGTAAATATTTTCTCTAAGAATTTTTTTAATTGGTTTGTTGAAATTTCGTTTGTAATAGTCGGTTAAGCCAACTAAAAATGCTCCACTACCGCAACAATTGTCTAGGTTGGTATCATTCTCTTTTGGTCTAATTTCGTTTATGATATAGTCAATAATGAAATCAGGTGTAAAAAATGCGCCGTTAAATTTTCTGTCACTATTTGGAATTATCAGTTCTAAATAGTTCTCAAGTTCTTTGATTGAAGAAATATTTAACGAATACGTATCAAATAACAATTGAGGGTTTTGTTCAAAGTTTTTTAAATAATTTAATAAGATTGGACTTTTTGAATAATCTATTTTATTATTTGTTAAATAAGAATATAACAAATGTTGCTCAATGCTAGTTAAAGCATTGGTTTTTATTAACTCATTTATTAATCCCTTTTTTATCATAATCTATGTTGACTTTAAGTAACAAATTTAGTTATAATTTTTGAATTTACAAAGAAAAAAATTTAGTTACTTATACTTTTATAAATATTCACTAAAGTGATAGAATTGTTATATTGATTTGATGCGGGTTGAACGCTATGGATTCCTCATCAAGTGCGGAATGACAATGTGGAGACCCTTCGACAGGCAAAGGGTGACATTTACCTAATAGTCTAACAGTCTAAAAGTCTACAGCCTAAAAACAAAAAAACCCGGCAACTATCTACTCTCCCACACGGGAATCCGAGCAGTACCATCGACGCAACAAGGCTTAACTTCTCTGTTCGGAATGGGAAGAGGTGTTTCCCTTGCGCAATTGTCACCGGGTAATTTTATAAAAATTTTGAGTGTTGAGTTTTGAGTGTTGAATTAATTCTCAATTCTCAATTTTCAATTATTTTCTGTTTATCAGGTTTGGTTTGGGAAGAAACCAACACTATAATAGTCGAAAGTTGACAGTCGAAAGTCGAAAGTGAATAGTAATTAATGACTATTGACTTGAGACTAATGACTAATGACTTTTTGTTGCAATATCAAGTCATGAAGAAGTCACGCGACTTAAAAGGGCGTCGGTAGAACAACCTAAAAAAATTAAACGGTAAGTCCTCGGACTATTAGTACTTCTCCGCTGCGTGTATTACTACACTTCCACGTAAAGCCTATCAACCAGGTCATCTACCTGGGTCCTTACTAATTGGGACAACTAATCTTGGGATAGGTTTCGCGCTTGAGATGCTTTCAGCGCTTATCCTTTCAGGACATGGCTACTCTGCAATGCTACTGGCGTAACAACAGATACACCGTAGGTCCTGGCGTCACGGTCCTCTCGTACTAATGACGGGGTCCCTCAATTGTCCTCCGCCCGCACAGGATAGGGACCGAACTGTCTCACGACGTTCTGAACCCAGCTCACGTACCGCTTTAATTGGCGAACAGCCAAACCCTTGGGACCTTCTCCAGCCCCAGGATGCGATGAGCCGACATCGAGGTGCCAAACCTTCCCGTCGATATGAACTCTTGGGGAAGATCAGCCTGTTATCCCCGGCGTACCTTTTATCCTTTGAGCGACGGCCCTTCCACACAGTGCCGCCGGATCACTAAGACCTGCTTTCGCACCTGCTCGACCTGTATGTCTCGCAGTTAAGCTACCTTATGCCTTTGCGCTCTAAGCACGATTACCAACCGTGCTGAGGTAACCTTTGTAAGCCTCCGTTACGATTTAGGAGGCGACCGCCCCAGTCAAACTGCCCACCTAACACTGTCCCCGAGGATGCACTCCTCCGGGTTAGGATCCAATTGCAGCAAGGGTGGTATTTCACCGTTGGCTCTGCGGAACCCGCGAGTCCCGCTTCGAAGCCTCCCACCTATCCTACGCAAGCTGCAGCCAAACCCAATATTAAGCTGCAGTAAAGGTGCACGGGGTCTTTCCGTCCATGTGCGGGTAACCGGCGTCTTCACCGGTACCACAATTTCACCGAGCTCGTGGTTGAGACAGTGCCCAGATCGTTACACCATTCGTGCAGGTCGGAACTTACCCGACAAGGAATTTCGCTACCTTAGGACCGTTCAATATGTTACGTCTTTAAATTATCGTTTGATTATTTAAAGGGGCAGGGCATTTCTGCCTGCCTCTGTATGTCGCCATACAGTTCGGACTATATCATCACTGATTGATGTCAGTGTTTAGCGTGTAGTCTCTGAGGATTAGTGTAATGTGACAAAATTTCTTCGTCACTGTATCTGCGTTTGCCTCCGTCATTCATATCATATCTGATTATCAGTATTTCTTTTATACCATCAAGAGTTAAGTGTTTATTATCGAGCATTAATTCTGCAATTTCTTTGAATTTGGCGAAATCTCTTTTCTTTTTTGCAGAGCGAAACCGAAATTTGTTGAAAAAAGGAATTACGTTATTACGAATGGATTCTAGATTATTCACTTCGTAATACCAAATTCCGTCTTTTCGTTGTCTCATGGTTCCGCATTGGAGAGTTCGCTTGAATGCAGATAATATTACGGCATCTTTTTGAGATATATTGAAACACAGTGATATTTTCCAATGAGCTGAAAAGTCAGCTCTGGGACGGAAACTTACGTTAAAACTTCCTTCTCCGTCTGCAAAACCTGCTAGGTAGTAGCCGGTTGCGAGAGGGATTTTTTTCAGATTTAGCATTAATTCACTCCTTTCCTGCTGATTGTCCGCACCGCTTGCATTTTCACTATTGCCGTATTCAATCTCTTGTGAGATTTAGCAATGAGTAGCAGCGGATACACCGGATTTTCCAGCATATAGCTAAATTTATTATAGTAACTACAGTGTCCTTATTCTATAGTTACGGCCGCCGTTTACCGGGGCTTCAATTCAGGGCTTCTCCCGACGAATCGGGATGACTCCTCCTTTTAACCTTCCGGCACCGGGCAGGTGTCACACCCTATACATCCACTTCACGTGTTAGCAGAGTGCTGTGTTTTTGTTAAACAGTCGCCTGGGCCATTTCACTGCGGCTCCGGTTGCCCGGAGCACCCCTTCTCCCGAAGTTACGGGGTTAATTTGCCGAGTTCCTTAACCACGACTCACTCGCGCGCCTTAGTATATTCAACCCACCCACCTGTGTCGGTTTACGGTACGGTCACCTGAACAATTCCCACAGCTTTTCTCGGCAGGTGCTTCACTACACCGGTATAGCCATTAAACCGGTGCAACTACGCTCCTGCGTCCCTGTGGTTAACGTTTTTGGTGGTGCAGGAATGTTTTAATTTGCCTGCTTTCCATCGACTACGCTTCTCAGCCTCGCCTTAGGGGCCGACTAACCCTGAGATGACGAACAGAGCTCAAGGAAACCTTAGGTTTTCGGCGTCCAGAATTCTCATCTGAATTATCGTTACTTATGCCAACATTTGCTCTTCCGTACGCTCCAGCATGACTCACATCACACCTTCGATGCCTACGGAATGCTCCCCTACCACTTCTATTGCTAGAAATCCTAAACTTCGGTGAAATGCTTAGTCCCGAGTATTATCGGCGCTGTGTCGCTCGACCAGTGAGCTATTACGCACTCTTTGAATGAATGGCTGCTTCTAAGCCAACATCCTGGCTGTCTCAGCAACACAACCTCCTTTATCTGTTAGCATTTACTTGGGGACCTTAGTTGTAGGTCTGGGTTATTTCCCTCTCGGCAATGAAGCTTATCCCTCACCGCCTCACTCCTGCAGACCATGTAGCCGGAATTTGTAGTTTATCTGGGGTTGGTACCGCTGTAACGGCCCTAGCCCAATCAGAGCCCTACCTCCGGTACACTATTGCAAGGCTGTTCCTAAAAACATTTCGGGGAGTACGAGCTATAACTGAGTTTGATTGGCCTTTCACCCCTATCCACAGTTCATCCAAGCGGTTTTCAACCCACACTAGTTCGGACCTCCACGTAGTGTTACCTACGCTTCATCCTGACCATGGATAGATCACACAGTTTCGCGTCTGCCGCTACGTACTGATTCGCCCTATTCAGACTTGCTTTCGCTGCGGGTGCGGCTCATAGAGCCTTACCCTTGCACGTAACGAGCAACTCGTTGGCTCATTAAGCAAAAGGCACGAGGTCACTCATTATGATTCCGAAGAATCATATTTTGCTCCCACCGTTTGTAAGCATACGGTTTCAGGTTCTTTTCACTCCCTTCTGAAGGGTTCTTTTCACCTTTCCCTCACGGTACTGGTACACTATCGGTCACAGAGGAGTATTTAGCCTTAGACCGTGGTCGGCCCGGATTCCTGCAGAATTCCACTTGCTCCGCAGTACTCAGGATACCCCCCGCTTGCTTCTGAATTTCGTTTACAGGACTGTCACCTTCTATGGTTGAACTTTCCAGAACATTCTACTATTCATAAGCAAGGTTGTGGGAGGTCCTACAACCCCACGGTGCATGCACCGTGGTTTAGGCTGTTCCCATTTCGCTCGCCGCTACTCCGGGAATCTCGTTCGATTTCTTTTCCTCCGGGTACTGAGATGTTTCACTTCCCCGGGTTAGCCTCATTTCTGATGGCAGAATATTAATCCTGCCGGGTTATCCCATTCGGAAATCCCCGGATCAAAGCTCATTTCCAGCTTCCCGGGGCTTATCGCAGGTAGTCGCGTCCTTCATCGCCTCTCTGTGCCAAGGCATCCACCGTATGCCCTTACTAACTTACCGAATTATTTTGGGTTGTTATACCATGCCCGTCACGAGTTTCTTCTTCATGACTCGGTATTACAACATAATATTTTTGTGGCTCTTCCCAGAAGCATTCTTAAATGATGCTTCTCACCTGAATTTTCAATGAACGCCTATTTAAAGGGACTTCAAAAATACGGTTTTTTGCGCTTTTGTACAAATATTATTTTCTGATTATTGAAAATATTTGGATTTATTTCTCAGTTAATAATAATTTGTTAAATAGGATAAATGTGAAATAGGGCATGGGGTCTAGGGATTGGGCTTTTTTACAAAAATGATTATTAATGAAATTAACATTTAAATAAATTATGACTCCATAGAAATATTTTTACAAAAAAAAATGATTTGCATTATATCAAATTATTTCATAATATAATATATAATTATTGGAGGAAATATGAGGTTTTCTTTACTTATCATTGTATTATCATTTTGCTTTGCATTAATCGTTCAGGCACAAAGCGATACTATCGTTATAACTTTAAAGGACAGCACTGTAAAAATTTCAGTTTCTCAAATACAGAAGATACAATTTGAAAACGATACTATTGTAGGTGTTCATAGTGAAGTTACAAATAATTATTCCATATAACAAATAAATAGATTATAAAATAATAATGTTTTGTTCCTAAAAGAATGGGTAAAGTATTTTTTTCTCTGGTTCTTTCAATTTTGTTATTGGCAATGCAATGGAAATTATTTTGTCAATATCATGATGATTATCCTTGCTCGAAGCAATATCATGTGGATAACTTTATGTTTGAGAGGTGCTTCCATATGGCTAATGGTCAAAGAGCAATTGGAGATTATGAAAATGCACTTATTAATTTTCAAAATCTTTTAGAAAGTGCAGAAAGAAATAACGATTTATACCGCATTGCACAAATAAAGCTACATATAAGTATGGTCTATCATGATAGATTTGATAGTGCATTTAATAAAAATTATTATAATGATTACTTATTATATGAAAATGATTCTTTAAAAATGTTAAATTATTTAAATTTATCAATAAAGAATGTAACTGAGGCAGTAAGTATTTTTGAAACAGTGTTAAGGAAGGGACTTGTTGAAAGCAGTTATATTAATTCAGTTATCATGTTAGATACATTAAGAAAATTAAGAATGCAATTTATTTCTGATAATATAAATCCCTCTATAATTCAAGTTTATGAAGAGAATATCAATAAAATAAAAAATATTAATGATAAGCTTCAGGCTATAACAATTGCAAATATGGAGTATAATTATAATGAATTAGAGTATATAAAAGCAAATAGGGTAAAAGATTCAGTCTGGCTAAATTTTACAAGATTTCTATATAAAAATGAATCAATTTGTGATATTAGTTACATTAACAATGAATATTTTAAAATTGATTCTTCAATAAAAAATTTAATACTAACAACAACAATAATTAAACAACAAAATGAAGCGGGGTATGATGAATATATTTTTGATGGGATAGAACCACAAAATGAACCAAATATGTATGCTCACCGAATTAATGAAATGATTGATAATATTCAAATAATAACAAAAAGAATAAGAAATTTTTCAGATATTTTAAAAGAATGTATAAAGTACAAAGAAAAAATAAATGTTGATGAAATATCAATTGTTGATAATTTTATTGGTTTCAAAGTGGGGATTAATCATTCATTTTATACTGGAACTGAATCACCAAAACAGGCACAACTTAATCCCAATATAATAACAGGTATATTTTTTGAAATTGGCATTACAGAGAATAACTATTTGTCCATTCAACCTGAAATCTTATTCACTCTTATAGGTGCAAAATGGCAATCAACTTATCTTAATGAATATATTTCTTATAGATCATCAATGAATTATTTAGATTTTGGTATGCTAATAAAATGGAAAGTCTTGAATCCTATTGAGATTTTTATTGGTCCTGGTATAAATTATTTAGCCGACATCAATGAATTATCATTTTTAAAAGGGTCAACCAATGATAATGAATATATAGCATATATTAATGATTTTCAAGATTTACCTAAGTGGGATTATGGTTTGACAATTGGAATTGATACTTATAAATTTAGTATTTTTTATCCAGTTTTTGTATCATTTGAAGTTAGATACATGATAAATTTTAATAATTTTAATCTTATAATACCAAATACAATTAATTATAAGTCTATGAATAATAATTATTTAGCTTTGAGTTTAAATGTATCCTTTAAGTTATGAAATATAATATTTGTAAAAAATGATTAATAACTTTTTTGAGGCAATATCATGAGAAAAAAAGTACACTTTCGTCATTCAATGATATGGTTTTTTATAGCACATATAATTATTCTTTGTAGTTGTAGAGAAGATGGAAACCCTTTTCCAACATCTCCAAATCAAACAATTATATCTCAACATACTAAGATAATTCTTTCTGATACTCTTCGTAAAAATCTAATTTCACGAGACTCAATTTTATATGTCTTTAAAAAAGGCGAAGAAATAATTGATAACCTTAGTATTAATGATATTATGGTCTCTGATTCAGGGGATGGATTTATTAGAAAAATAATTGGAATAGATTCATCAAATGGGATTAAATCTGTAATAACAGAACAGGCTGCTATAACAGATGCAATAGAGAAATGTAAAATTAATTATTCCTCACCTGTTATTAAGAAAATGATAAGAAATATATCATTAACTGAAGGGATCAGTTTAAAAGGATTTAATGATAAGAGTGTGGATAATCCTAGAACTTTAGAACAGGAACGACTTGAATTAACTTTTACGATTGATACTCTTAGAATACCATCAGCTAATGCAAATCCAGTATTAAAAATAAATGGGGAAGTAAAAGTAAATTTTGATATTGATTTAATCTTAGAAATAGATGGGAGTCAATTAAAAAAATTTAAAGGTGGTATTAGATGCTCGGTCGATCCCCAATTAAATTATAATGCGACAGGTAAATTGGATATTTTAAAATACAATATACTTCTAACAACAATCGAATTAAATCCAATTGTTATTTTTGTTCCATCACCAATTGGTATACCATTACCCGTAGTTTTCACTCCTAAAATTGAATTGTATCTTGGTGTTAATGGTAATTTATATGCAGGTTGGAAAGGCAAGATCGGACTAAGTTTTACGGGAGGGGTTGGTGTAAAATTTGAAAAAAATGGTGAAGCAGGTCCATATCTTGATATGCCCGAAGTAAATCCTATATTTGAACCAATATTACCAACAGCAGGAGTTGAGTTGAAACTGAATATTGAAAAAAGATTTTTATTTTTATTATATGGTATGATTGGCCCTTATTTTAATACAAGTACTTATGGTGAATTCAAAGTGGAACTTTTTTCATTACAAAATTTGACAGCAGTACCACAAGCATCTTTTTGTGTTGGAGTGCAAAGTGGGGGTGGAGCTGTATTAGAAATATTAGGGATAAAATTCCTTGATTTTAATAAACCGGATGCATTTTCTTGGAAATATACAATATGGAAAAGTCCTGTGATAGAAAAAATAATACCTAATCATGCTTCTATTGGTGATAATATTAAAATCACAGGAAATAGCTTTGGTTTAGGAGGCTCTTTGCGAGGAAAGAGTTTTGTAAGTTTAAATAATCAGGAAATAAAAGAATACAACAATTGGAATAATAATGAAATTATTGTAAGAGTTCCTGATGGAGCAACTTCTGGGAAAGTAGTTGTGCATGCTTGCCCTGCAATTGCCGTAATACAAATTCCTATACCGATTCCAAGTAATGAGTTAGATTTTTTTGTTATAAGTTCAGATAGCTGTATACTAACATTAGACGTATCACCAACAAGTGTACCTAAGCAATTACCTGGGACACCTGTTAATTTCACATTAACTGTAAGAGACCAAAGTGGGAACACAGTAAGTAATGCTATAGTAGGCATAGAAGATGATTGTAAAAATTTCTCAACACAATGTACAACCGGAACTGACGGAACAGCCCCGTATCAATCTATAACTC
>MHAY01000018.1 GCA_001804705.1 Ignavibacteria bacterium RIFOXYC2_FULL_35_21 | reverse complement strand
AGATAAAAGTTGAAGTAACTAAGAGACTAAATGTATAATGATTTTGAAAGAGGATCTAAATTTTCAACTAATTTTTGGAAATGACCTATCATAAAATGAATATTGTAATTAATTGCAATTTTATGTATATTTAATATCCATAAACATTATATTGGTAAAAAAATATGAAAATCAAAAATATCCTTTTAATCGTTGCTATTTCATTAATTCTTGCAACTTGCAAAGAAAATCCAACTGAGCCGGGTAGTTCATCCGATTTCATCGTCTCTCCAAAAATATTATCGCTTACAAATAAAGTACCTGGTTATATTTGGTTGTCATTAAACGAGCCAAAGCCTTTTAATTGGATAATAACCAAACATCCGGATTGGCTGGATGTTTCAGAAGAAGCCGGAAGTTCTTCCGGTCAGCCGGAAAAAATCATTTTTTCCGGTAATCTTGACCCTGTCAAGTCACAAACACTTGAAGGTGTTGTAGAAATCACAGTTCCCGGCCATGGTGTTTATAATCTTACAGTTATTCTGGCTTTAAATGATAATCCTCATTGTAGTGTTAGTCCTTCTGAATTATCTTTAAGTAGTTATGACAATTCTGAAGTATTTCAAATTAAAAACGATGGTGGAGGACTATTGGAGTGGAGAATTGAATCTAACCATCCGGGGTTGAGTTATTCACTGGATTCTGGTTCTCTTAAATATAATCAATCAGCCAGTGTTAGCGTATATTTGAACAAGTTAAAGTTTAAACCCGGTTCATATGTTGAAAATGCGAGAATAATTTCTAACTCCGATACATTGGAAATTACATTAAGAATATCAATAAGTGTTATTGAAGACTTTAGATTCCCCAGAGATATTCAGATAACAAACTTTACTAATGATACAACACTTTATTTTTCTAATTATGGCAATAATGATGTAAAATGGGAAATAACCGATATACCAAATTATGTTACTATTAATCCTGGCAATGGTGTTATTCCGGGAGGAGATTCTGTAAAAATAGAATTATCGGTATTGAGAAATCAGTTGGAAACAGGTACATATACCTCTCAGATGAATATAAGCTACAATAACGACAATTCAAATATCAGTCTATCAGTCTCGCATTTTAAGGAAGAAAAAACATTTTTAAACTATGATATTGTAGATGCCCAATTTTTGCGTTCTTCCGATTTGATAGTCTTTGCAGTTAAGAATACAAACAGAATCTTGCTTGTCGATTTAAACGGAAATGTTGTAAATACAATTAACCTGACATATATTCCGCTTTGTTTGTCTAATATATCCAATAACAGAATTGTTGTCGCTCATTCGGGAAAAATTTCTGTAATAAATCTCTCCACTTTATCTGTAGAAAATATTTTTTCAATTTCTTGCGACCCGGTTTCAATAATCCTTGCTCCTAACAATTGGGTTTATGCTTCTCCTCAGGAAGACCAATGGGAATCGATAAGATGTGTTGATTTATCAACCGGCAAGGAAAATCCAAACTCAAACTGGGACTTATATGCCGGTTCTAAATTCATACTTCATACATCAGGAAATTACATTTATAGTATTACTATGGGCTTAAGTCCACAGGATATGGAAAAATTCGATATCTCCGAAGGGCCTGTAAAATCGATGTACGATAGCCCATATCATGGAGATTTTGCTATGGGTTCGTATTTCTGGATGTCCGAAGATGGTATCAGGATTTTTACCAGTTCGGGCAATGTCTTCAAATCCGACGAGGTAAAATCAGATGATATGATATATAATGGCAATATGGGATTCAGTTCCTTACATAGCTTAAATCAGAATTCCGATAAAAACATTATTGGAATTGCATATAATACTGTTAAAAACTATGACCCGGATAAAACTTATATGAGTATTATTGATAATAATACTTATAATGAAATCAAAATTTTTAAGGTGCCTTCTTATTATCTTTATGACCCTAATAATAGTAAAAAATATATTATTAAAGAATCTTTTTGCAGATATTTATTTATCAGTTCTGATGGAAATAAAGTCTTTCTCGTTTTAAATCCGTTCAGTGATGAATATTATGGTAGCGTTCCGAAAACAAATTGGGCTTACGTAATAATGAATATTAATTAAGAAGTTTATATATTTATGAATGGAGGTTTCTATGGTTATGCGTTTACTCTGTCAAATGTATCTGTTAATCACTTTGGTAATTGCTATAACAGCATTCCCCTCGCTTTCACAAACAAATAAAATTTTACAGGATGACCCGACTCAGCCTGCAAATCCGGTCAGGCTTGTATTTATCCATCATTCAACTGGTGGTAACTGGCTTGCTGATAGCTGGGGAGGACTTGGGAGAGCACTAATGCAAAATAATTATTATGCCAGCGATGTTTGTTATTACTGGGGAAGAAACGATATCGGCAGCAGAACCGATTTAGGTAATTGGTGGGAATGGTTCAGAGACCCTGAAAATTCCACCGGCTACCTCGAAGACCTTTATGCTATTGACCAGATGGACGGGCAATACGGTGAATTTGAGAGAATGACGGTAAATCCCGACCCGAGTGGTGAGAATGTGATAATTATGTTCAAGTCCTGTTTCCCAAACTCGAAATTGTTAGGCGTCCCCAATGACCCCGTTCCCTCAATTGACAACAATTCTATGAAAGGCCAAAGTGAGGGTTCTGAGAGTTACACAGTAGCAAATGCAAAAGGTATCTATATTGACTTGCTCGAGTATTTCAAGACCAGAACCGATAAGCTGTTTATTGTTATTACTGCCCCACCCCTGTCTGACCCGACTTATGCAGATAATGCAAGAGCTTTTAATCTGTGGCTTGTTAACAATTGGCTCACAGGTTATCCTCACTCAAACGTATTCGTTTTTGATTTCTATAATTGCCTTACAACAAATGGAGGAAATACGGAAACGAACGACCTTGGCAGTGAGAACGGGAATCATCACAGATGGTGGAACGGTGCCGTTCAGCATACTTATGATGGAAACAGTAATACTTTAGCATATCCGAGTGAAGGAGGAGATGAACATCCTAATCCTGTTGGTAACGAAAAAACTACTTCGGAATATATTCCGTTGCTGAATGTAGCTTATAACAGGTGGATTCAATCCATCACCAATGTTGATGAAATAACATCTAATTTGGGAAATCCTGTTTTTTCAATTTCACCTTCTCCTGCTAATGAAAATTGTATGATTAAATATCAACTACCTGGACCATCTTTTATTAGAATTGTAATAATAAATTCAATTGGAAATGTGGTGGATGAAATTTCTTTAGAAGGGACATCAATGATTGGGAGCTACAGGTATAACAATTCATTATTATATAATGGAGTATATTTTATGAAATTCAGTACAAAATGGGGAATTAAATCACTTCCTTTTACTATTTGTAAATGAAAGTTAAGTTGGTATTTATTAGCAATAAATTATTTAAGTAATGATTTTCACAATAGGAAGTTGAAAATTACCTACTCTAAAATTGGAGCTTAAAATTTAAGCCCTGATATAATAAAATATTGAAAAATGGATTAAACCCAAATTATTCATTAGAAGTTTATCATTATCCAAAAGGCAAGTGTCTGACTGACATTCTGAGCAGTGTAACGACGAAGATTCTGAAACCCCCTTAATCCCCCTTTGAAAAAGGGGGAAAGATGCTTCGACTTCGCTCAGCATGACATTAAATTATACCATTTCAATTTCTATTGAAAAATCTGGGTTAAAGAAAATTTTTTCAATTTGATTATTGTGATAACTTCTAATTCAATACTTTTATCTTGAATAGATGATTCATTATAACTGATTAGTCCTAATTTTGATAGGATAAAATTAGACTACATTTTATAAGAAAAATTTATAGAATTTAGTTATAAATTAATAATTAAAGGATAGCGAGAATTTTATTCATAAAATATTTTTACGTCACCGGGAAGTTTTGATGAGAATTCTTTCAATTTATTAACTAATTGTATCCTTTTAAGACTATCCCTAACATAAAATGAAACAATGGAATCCCCACATATATAATTGTCTTTCATTGACCATCGAAATACTCTCTTCCATTTTTGTGGTAGTTTGCAGGTATCTTCAAACCATGAATCGTAAATAATAGTTAAACTAATTGAATCCTTGTTTAAAAGAGAATCAATAATTTTTGTATTGAATTTTTTACTTATTCTAAACTTAGCTACATCCATATTGGCTAATCCCTGTAAATCTAATGGCTTTATATTGCTCTTATAACAAATCAAACCGAAATCATTTAAAGCTACATTATCATTGTTATAATATTTGTGAATGAAAGAAGCAATCTGGTATTGCTGGCAATAAATATTATGTGTTGCTTTAATTATATAGAAATTTGATTTATATGCTCTGTTAATCAAAGCAATTAAAATCATAGTCATTATCAATACTGCAAAAATTTTAATCTTAATATTTTTACTATAATTTTTAAATATTATTTGATAAGCATCGGGAAGTATTATCCCAAGTATAATAATACCCGAAAAAACAAGGTATGCTTCATACCTGAAAAACCATACCGTCTTTGCAAAAGCTAAGTGTAATAACGTTGTAAGTAAAAAAATCATAATAATAGTTTTTCTTCTCACGTTATTCTTGTCAGAATTCCGTTTTACTAAAAACAAGTAAAATATACAGCCAATAACTAATATATCAAGATGAGGCACATGATATATATTCATAATAAATGATTTGCCAATCTTTACTAATGAAGATATAAACGAACTTTGAATTTCTGTTTTTAATATAATAGAGTTTGGAAAAAAATACCAGCCATTTATTATATAAATGATACCTAATACAGTTAAAGGAATAATGCCGATAATAGCAGATTTTATACACAATATATAATTCTTCTTTAATAATAAAAGAAATGATACTACAGCAATTAAGAAAATTGATTCATATCTGATTAAAGGAAGTAAAAAAGTTAAAATATAAAATATTGTTAATTGCTTCTTAGTCTGATTCTTGTTATCATCTATTAAATTTGAAGAATTAAAAATATAAATAATCACAAATAATGATTGCAATATGTGTTCCAAACCGGTAAACGTAAGTGAAAGAACTGATGATGATAAGACAGCAAAAATTATTATTATGAATTTTAATAAATCATTATTCATATATTGTAATTTTATGCTAATATAAGTTATTAATACAAGTGACAAAATAACACATAAAACAAAAGGTAAATAATCATTAGTTCCCCCGATATAGAACATTAATGACAATATAGCAGACCAAACAGGTGATGAAGAAGTTGCTGTAAATTGGTATTGCGAAATACCAAAGACTCCATGTCCTATCAGGTTTTTCGCAAGTGCAAGATGAATATAGGTATCATCAAGCGGATAAATAAAGTGATTATCATTGTTCCTGTAGGTTATCAAAATTATAATAATTACGAGTGCCAGATACAACAGAATGACTGTGAGAGTTAACGAGTGTTTCTTCAATAAAATTTTCATTTAATTCTATTCTGTTTTAATTAAAGTCAGTATGGGGAAATTCAATCATTGCAACATAGTTTATACATCACTGCAAATATAATTATTTTAAATAAAAAATTCATATTTACCAAAGTTCCGGATTTTAAATTTTTCGACTAATAATCCGACACAGTTATATGATAGTTTAAAATTTAAAATTTATTTATTAATTGTGAGTTAATTTATCTGTGATAACATAATCATTAAGTCGGGGCGAGAGGATTCGAACCTCCGACTTCCTGGTCCCAAACCAGGCGCGCTAACCGGACTGCGCCACGCCCCGTAATTTTAAGGATTACAAAATTGCACAATTTTATTAAAATTATCAAATGCTGTCGCTTTTTGCTGTCTGCATAGCAATACGTTTATCCCTGCGATTCTTCGCCAGTTCACGCAGGTCAACAATCCTGTCTGCTTCGTCAACGATTTCTACACCAAGTATTGTTTCAAGCACATCCTCCATCGTAAGCAATCCTTCAACTCCTCCATACTCGTCGACCACGACAAAAAGGTGTTGCCTTGCTTCGAGAAATTTTTCAAGAGCTTTGTCTAATTCTGCATTTTCAGGTATGAAGTGTACCTTTCTGACATAGTCCCTAAGCTTATTTGATGTATTTCCGTTATAAGCGGCATAAAGCAAATCCTTCGACATAACATAACCGACAACTCCATCGTCAAGCGATTCACCTTCCCAAACCGGAAATCGTGAATATATGCGGATTTCCGGTAAATTGACGATGTCGCCAACAGTTTTATCTGCTTCACAGCTAAATACAACAGTACGTGGAGTCATTACGTCCGAAACAAGCACCTCGCTGAAATTCATTATGTTTTTCAAAATGCGGTATTCGTCAGTGTCTATAGAACCTTCCTCGCGTGCCGATTCAACAAGGGCTGTCAATTCTTCGCGTGAAGCTTCCTCATTTGTTTTACCTCCGATTTTTGAGATTATATACCTTGTAATTTTAATCAAAGGATACGTCGGCATTGCAAGAAGGTACAGCAACCCTGAAAATGGTACTGCGAGATTGTCTGTGTATCTCCTGCCGAGAGCGAAAAATAAAGTTCTTAGAAAAACAATAATATTGAAAAGAATAACAAAACCAACAATGGCAAAAATCCAGTTCTGATAGTTTTTCTGAATTATTAATCCGAATAAAACAAATGCAATCGTATAAAAAAGATTTTCTACGATAAAATATCCGCTGATGATATTTTCAATATGGTTCCTGAGATAATGAAGCCTTTGAAAAGATTTATTTTTATTCCCTATAATATCATTTAACTTTTCTTGGGAAAGAGAGGATAATATGGCTGAAACCAATGCAGCAAAAGCCCCGAAAAGAATCGAAACTCCAATAAATAAAAATTCCATTGAAAAGAAATTGTTTCCCCTATAGTTTTACATACATATTAAATATACGAAATAAAAATGAATTTAATTGATTTATCGATAAACGACAAATTATTTGTTCCGTTCATTTATCATTAGGCTTGTGTTAAAATACAATTCAAAAGATTCTTTGGTTTCAGGGTCAATAGCCTTGAATACATCAATGGGTTCACCGTTGAAATTTGTGAATGATTTCTCTTTGGCCTGAAGCTTATAAATAAAGATTAAGAAATATTCTTCATTTGAAGAAATAATAAGAAATGCAGATTCCTGGGATTTCCCATCACCGGATTCTACGACAGAATTCAAAAGCCTGTCCATGATATACTCATGATATGATGCTTTAACAGAATCGCCGAGTGCAGTATAAGCATAATAGCAGGTGTAATGTGCATACATATCTACATATTCTCTACTGAGAATCGAATCAGCAAGTTTTATTGCATTTTTGTATTCTTTGCTATTTAATTCCTGAATCATATTTTTCCTAAGGGAATCAAGTTCAGGATTTGATGGCTTATAATCCTTTGAGCGAGTGAAACTCATCCTCAAATCGAAATAGTTTATTTCCTTATTTCCTTTCTTTAATTTCTTAAGCAAGCTCTCATATTTCGGAAGCTTTTTAAAATCAGGTTTCTTAGTCTGAACAGCAAATAAGTTCAAATTTATAAGAAATAAAGATAAAACCAAGATTAAAACAAATATTTTTTTCATTATTCACTATTCATTATTAATTATTCACAAATTTAAGCGGAGAGGGTGTGATTCGAACCCAGAATAATTCCAATCATTAAATAAACCGGGATTATTCAATAATATTTTCTTTATAATGCCCATAAAATACATTTAGTCTTTTTTCCAACTGCGGCATTTGCACTTTTTGAACAAGTGAAACGCAAGCCCTGATACCTTCTGTCCTCAGGCTCCCGGTTGAAGACAAAGGAATACTACTGATACCGTAATAAAGAAGCTTTTCCGACAATTCATCCCCATGAAATCCCGGGAAGGAGACAGTAAAATAAAATCCATCGGCAATAGGCACATCCCCATCCATGTCATATACAATTTTAAAACCGTTATCGGTAAATATTTTTTTCATTATTTCTGCTTTTTCACCATAAACCCTTACATCATCCACAAAATTGTATTTACCGTCGTTCGCCGCCCTAAGGATTTCACTAAAGCCGTATTGCACGGATTGAGCAACACCTGCTGTAGTTAAAAAAATAGTTTCGTAAATAAGGGCATTACTGAAAATATCACTTGTATAATAATCCAATAAATCCTTAAAGTGCGATTTAGATAAATTTTCTGAGATAATTAACATACCAATTCTTTGCCCGGCATAGCTGAATGCTTTGGAGCCTGATATCAACAATATATAATTATCCATATAATTTGCTATTGTAGGCTGATATGGTGGTTGCCCGGGATGTGAATAATCCTTTCTGAAATCCATACCCAAATATGCAAGGTCTTCAATAACGATAATATTATTTTCCCTTGCAATATCACTTATAATTTTTAGTTCTTCATCGGTGAAGCAAATCCACGTGGGGTTGTTAGGATTTGAATAGAGAAGTGCAGCTATGTTTCCTTTATTAAGCTTTTCAGTTAATTTATCTTTTAATTCCTTGCCCCGGTAATTATTAACATCAAAAGATTCCTGTTGAAGGCCTAACATACGGACTATTTTTTTATGTGGTGGAAAACCCGGGTCAATAAACAGAATAGTGTTTTTCTCTTTGATTCTTCTGCCAGCAACCATAAACGAAGCATAACTACCATTGATTGAACCGACAGTTGGGAAGCAGTTTTCAGGCTTTACTTCTATATTTAGAAATAACTTTACAAATCTCGACATCTCTTTCTTCAGGAAGGAATGTCCATCAACAGGAGGATAAATACCCGCTACATTATTTTTTAAAGCATTGATTTCGGCATTTATTCCGATTTCAGACGGGCTTATTCCTGGAACCCCCATTTCCATGCGGATAAATTTTTCCCCGGTTTCACTTTCGATATTATCAACTATTTTACTAACGATCCTTGTATTGCCCAAGCTGATATTTTTTGCATCATAAATTCCGATATTCTTCTTTACAATTTCAAAATTAATCGGTGTGTCTTTTCTTATTTCTTTACCCATAATATTCATATTTAATGAATCAATAAATACAAAATAAATAAAAACTCAATAATATTTCAGATAAATAAATCAAGTGGAAAGAAACAATTGTATATTTTAATTGAAGTGGGGGTGATATAATGATGATGTTGAGTTATAATATGGCGGATTATTGTTTTATATTAATGAATATTCCATTTTATTCAGAAAGAGGTAAGAATAATAATTACTTAGACTTCCAAAATGCTTTTACTGATATTGAATAATACCTGTTTCCTATACCATTCCGAACCACGTATGTCGGATATCGGAGTAGCATATTCGATGACTTTATTAGCAAAATTAGTAATATCATCTTCATTTAATTCTTTTATTCTTTTTCCAATCAAAAAATCACATGCAGATTTTGTGAATTTAATTGTAGGAGCAGATGAGCCAATTGCAATTCCTGCATATTGAATTTTATCTTCATCGTCAATCAGAAAGTGATATGCTAACGATACGATAGCACATTCCATTGACTTCCTTGTACCGATTTTAATAAAATCAGAATAATTCTTATTCTTTGTCATTCTGAGCGTAGCGAAGAATCTCAGGGGTATCGAAATGCTTCGTAATATTTCATTTTTTTTCAGTGTGGTTTTTCTGACACCTGTCATAAATTCTTTTAACGGGACTTCACGAATTTCATTCTTTGTTGATAAAATTTCGCAAATAGCTTCTAATGCAACCAACGCAGTTGCCATATCTCCTGCAGGCGATGCAGTGCATATATTCCCGCCGACAGTAGCAACCTGCCTGATTTGTTTTGATGCAAGTGTATTTGCAGCTTGGTGCAACACAGGATATAGTTCCTGAATTTCTTTATTTTTTACAATTTCGCCTGCAGTAACAAGTGAGCCGATTCTAATATAATCATTAGTTTTTTCAATTGCGGAAAATTTTGGGTCTTTGAGCTTTGATAAATTTATCACATTAATTTTTGGTCCTGACTGCTTTCTCAATTCAAGCAGCAAGTCGGTATAACCAGCACCAAACCTGAAATTATTAGATTGATTATTATCAATTTCACGAATCAATTCATCAACGTTTTCAGGTGTAAAAACATCAAAATCAACCATTGATTATTTAAAAGTTATATAATTTTTTAAATTAAGCAAATCCTTGAAACATACTTTTCAATTTTTTTTGCTTGCTTCAATAATTTAGTTTTTTCAAAATCATTATTGATGTTTTCAATAAGTTTCTCGAGCATAAATTCTAATTTGAATTTCTCTCTTGCAAAAGAATAATTAACTCGAAATTCCGGATTTTTCATTTGTTCTTCAAAATATATTTCTGCATTAGTTTTCATTATGAATCCTTTTCAAATAAATATTCTTATATCTTATAGCTTTCTCAATTTCCTTCCTATCAATTTTATTTGTTTTCTTTATAAATCCATGTGTAAAGATAATAATTTTTCCAATAGAATAGAAATAAAATGAACGTGTAATTCTATTGAAATGTTTAACTCTAAGCTCAAAAATTCCATTCATTAAATGTTTTGAAATATTTTGAGGTGGAATTTCATTTTTATTAAGCCAATTTAATAATTCATCAATTGCAGCTATTATTTCAGCTTTTTCAATAATACTTAGTGAATCAAGAAATTTGATAAAAGGAATATTCCCATTTTCAAGCTCGACATATTCATATTTAAAACTCTCTTTTTCTGAATTGTCGAAAGTAGATTCCATCTATTTTATTTTAATATTTAAATCAGAAAAATTAAGAAATCACCAAATAAAAATTATTTAATTAAATGCAAAACATGACACCCAACACACAACATTTTCAATTTTCAACTCAACTCCAAACACTCAAAATTCACTTTGCTTTTTCCGCCAAAGCCCTAAGCACTTTTTCGGGTAAAACAGGCAATGAATCAATTTGAATCCCGATTGCATCCGAAATGGCATTTGCAATTGCCGGTGCAGTCGGAATCAACGGTGCTTCCCCAACACCTTTAGCACCATACGGGCCCAATGCATCTTCAGTTTCAATCGGATAGAAATGAATCCGCGGGACATCCATTGCAGTAGGAATTTTATAATTATGAAAATTGGGATTCAATATTATTCCCTTATCTACTATTAATTCCTCGAGTAATGCATACCCCATACCCATAACAACCCCACCTTCGATCTGGCCTGTCAGCCCGAGAGGATTTAAAACCTTACCTACATCCTGAGCAACATAAACGTCCAAAACTTTTACAATTCCGGTATATGTATCAACCTCGACCTCAACAGCCTGAGCGGCAAATGCATAAGCTCCCGAAATATTTCCCTTAAATTCTTTATCGGCAAATTCACTGCTTGGCTCAAAGAAATATGTGTCAATACATAAATCTCCCGGCTCTTTAAAGTGTATAGCTCTTACAACTTTATCAAGCTCAATTGAATTTCCATTTTTTATAGAATTAATAATTCCCTTTTCATAATTCAAATCATCAATATTAGTTTTTAACATTTGAGCCGCTTTCGGAGAAATTTTCTCTTTTAACTTTTTAACAGCTCCAAGCACAGAATTACCTGCAACAAAAGTTGTCCGCGAGGCATGAACACCAACGTCCCAGGGTTTAATATCAGTGTCGGTATTAATTACTTTAATTTTTGATATATCAATTCCCAACTCCTCCGAAGCAATCATTGCGAGAACAGTCTCAGAGCCTTGCCCGATTTCACTTGAACCTGTGATGATTATCAAATGGCCGAAGGGGTCAATTTTGAGAGTTGTGCCACAGCCGTCTGAAGGATATATTTTTGCTCCGCCGCCAACATGTAGCATAGATGCATAACCCACACCCCGCTTATACCTTTCTTCAAGTTTCTTTCCCCCTTTATCAAAGGGGGTTCGGGGGATTTCTATTAAACTATCTCTAACCTTATTAATCACAGTTTCCAATGCTTCCTTATGTCCACAGGTATTAAAGTGTAAACCTTGCTTTGTAATTTCTCCCTTAAAATTTGCATTTATTAAACGTATTTCTGCTTTACTCATTCCGATTTCTTCGGCAAGAAGGTCTATGGTTCTTTCCAAAGCAAAAGTAGCCTGTGGATTACCATATCCTCTGAATGAACCTGCATAAACATTATTTGTATAGACCGAAGTTGAATCAAAACAGCAAGCAGGGCATTGGTACAAAGATGAAAATGTCTGCATCATAACAAACGGAGTCGTTGCTCCCCATGATGTGTATGCACCGTTATCGAGTATAGCTTTTACATCCCTGAAAGTAAATCTTCCGTTTTCATCCGCTCCGGCAGTTACATCATAAACCATAGTCTGGCGTGTCGGCGATGCAATAAATTCTTCCTCTCTTGAAAAAATGAGTTGGACAGGCTGTCCGCTTTTCATCGAAAGTAATGCACAAATAGGTTCATAAGGGTACATATCCAATTTGCTTCCGAAACCACCTCCGATAACAACTTGTATTATTCTTATTTTTGACGGTTCCATTTTTAATGCCCTGGCAATGTCTCTTTGGTATAAAAACGGAATCTGGGTTGTACTGTACAAAGTTAATCTGCCGTCTGTTTTTGAGTAATCGGCAGTCATGTTACTCGTTGCCATACAGCAATGAGTAACCCGTGGAAGAGTATATCTGTGGCTTACTATATATTTGCTTCTCGCTTTTTCTTCCTCAAGGTTGCCATGTTCATAATGAAATTGCTCAGCAATATTTTTATTAGTATATTTTCCGTCAATGAACATATTTATTTGAGGAGCATTTTCCTTTATTGCTTCAAACGGGTCGAAAATACCTTCCCTTACTTTATATTCAACCTCGATTAATTCGAGTGCCTTTTGAGCAATTTCCTTAGATGTCGCCGCCACAGCGGCAATTTCATCGCGAATACAATTCACTTGCCCTTTTTTTAAAATCGGATGGTCTCTCCTGTAGCTGATATTATTTACATCTACATCATCCGCAGTAATAACGCATTTAACACCATCCAACTGTTTAGCCTTTGATGTATCAATTGAAATAATATCCGCAGCGGGCTCTTTTGTTCTCAGGATTGCTCCATATAACATATTTGGGAGTAGAATATCATGCCCGTACCGGGCTTCCCCTGTAACCCGGATGTTAGCATCAATCTTGGGTGTCGGCTTACCAATTATTTTCAAATCTTTTGTCATAGATTCTAACTAAGAATATCAAATTGAATCCAAAAACTTCTTAATATTATTTAAATGTTTATCTATAAGATATTTTTACAACAATACCATCATTAAAAATAATTATCACTCTATTACCTTCATCTTCCCATTCATATATTTCATTATTATATTTTTTACTTACTAATTTTCCAGTTCCAATAATGCTTTCAATTTCATTTATAGTCATTCCTTTTTTTAACAAGTCTTTTTTAGAAATATCAATTTTATTATTATCAAAGAATTTATTAAATCCACTAACAATTGCATCTTTTAATAAACCTTGCCATATTTTTTCAGAAGATTGAGTTAAATTTATTAAATCCAATAATAATCCCAGTCCAATAATATATGGGCCATAATTGGTTTGTCCTTTTAAAAATATTTCTCCAACTGAAACAATTGAACCAAATGTAGTTATAATCCCTCTTGGAATTTGTCGGCTTGCTCCAATATTTATTTCTCCAATAAAAGAATTGCTATCAATTGAAAAAATTTTTATTTTCCCTGCAACATGATATTTATTAAATGAAATAATTCCTCCGTCAATATTATTTGAGAATAATTTAAAACTAGGATAAAAAATATAATCAATTTCATTTTGCTTGCATAATAAAATAAAATTAGAATCAATTGAATAAGAATTTTTAAATTCATTTAATAAATTTCTTCTTTCAATATCATCTAAATAGGAAATGGAATGTTTACCAAGTTCTTGATAAATAGTCTGTCCAATTATTTTATGAAATTCATAATTACTATTATTTGAATAAATTGGTTCAATATGAGTTATAACAAATGCTTTTTTTATTTTTAAACTATCTTTATTAAAATCAGGTCTTATATCAACTTGAGCAAATCTTGAAGATTGGCAACCACAAACAATTAATAAAAAAACAATATTTATGAAAAAAATAATCTTTTTCATAACCTAACTCTGAAATGTTTATAAAACAGTAATGATTAAATATTCTCCTTCAAATCATCAAGATTCATAAATATACTTCCCGTGTTTTTTAATGTATTCAATAAAGAGAGATTTGTTATTTAATGGAACAACATCTACATTCTTAATAATGATATTTTCAAGAACGCCACCAAATTGAAAAAACTTATCATCCGGTATTCCTAATACTCCAATATCCAAATCATTAGCATTCTCCGGGTCTTCGAGGGCACTCCCAAAAAGAAGAACCTTAGTTGCACCATATTCTTTTGCGATTTCTACCGCTTTATCTATTTGCTGTTGCGTAACAGGCATAATTACCTAAATTTTCAATTTTAAAATTTTTAATTGGGCTGAAAATATTCAGCCCCTACAATTCAAAATTCAACACCTAACACTTAAAACTAACACTTTGTTAGGCTTTTTTTTCTTTTCTAGATTGCAATTTCTCGCCTGCAAAACCTCCGAGCATTGCTACTACATAGCCAAGAACCAACCCAAGAATTATATATTCAAACTCAATTTCTGTTACCAATGTTAAGCGAACAATAGAAGTTAAAATTGTTATCGTTAAAAAGCCTGACAAACCTGCTTCTTTGATTGTTATACCAGGTGATTTCATACCAACCATTATCCCGGTAAAAAACAATCCCACAAAGAATGGAATAATAAAATAAAAAGGCTCATCTCCAACAATCAGATTAACAATGATGGCAATTACTATGCTAACCAGGATACCGAAAACCGTACCTGCAAATACCCAGCCCCAATGAAATGAGAGGGATTTATCTTCTTCTTTTCTAATGTCACCGTGCTGAAACATCTCTCCAAGCCAAGCACCTAAGAATGTCAAAACAACTCCGTTCATCAAAATAATTATCCAGTCTGTATCTTGAGTAATCTCAGTAAAACCTTTGATTTGCAATGATGGTAAAATAAAATATGTAATTGATGCAACTATTATTGAACCTAAGCCCGGTTCGATAATAGTGATACCTTTGGTTATAATACCTATAATGAACCCTGTAATGATAAAACCCGAGAGCATCGCCAATACGGGAAAAAGAGATGTATCAAACTGGCTTCCTGAAGCCCACGAAAATAACAAAACTACTATTGTACCTACGATTATTGACACAAGCAAAGCCCGTATATTAAACCCTGAACTCATTTAACCTCCGTTTAAATTTATTTTCAATTTTACTATTTTCAATTATCAATTGGGTTGAAAATTTTCAGCCACTACAATTCAACACTCAATATTCTACATCTAAAACCATCTATAACAGTGCCTTAATTTTTTTTGCGGAACGCATGAGAACCCTCAATGCATTATTTACTTCATTAGAATTAGAGAACACATCTGCTACATCAGGTTCAAGTTCGACTTTGACTTTTTTCCGTTGAACAAAAGGATTAGGATTACCATCTGAAAAGTCAATTTCCTTTGGAATATCCTCATCAAGATAATCACATGGTGTATCTAATATTTTAACCTCGTTTTTCATATATTTTTCTCTCATTTTTTGTTGCTAATCTTGCTGATATTATTCTTATTTTATCAGCTCTTTCGGTGAACGAAACTACTATTAATCTATTTTTATTAGAATTACCGATTAAATAAGAGCGTTCCTCTCCTATTGAATGGACATAATCAGGTTTGTAAATACCTAACGGGTCTTCAAAAACAGTTTGTGCTTCCTTAAAACTTACATTATGCTTTTTAATATTCAAATACTCTTTTTCCCTATGCCACTCAAAATATAACATAATAAATAAATTTTCAATTTTCAATTTTCATCTTTTATCGGGGTTTAAAATTTTAAACCCCTACTCAATTGCTTAATATCTAACACTCAAAACTCAATACTCTATTTTGAAAGCAAATCCTCAGCAGCATCAATGATTTTTACATATCCCGTACACCTGCATAAATTGCCCTCTATTGCTTTTTTTATAGCTTCGGAATCCCTTTCGATATTGGGATTAGATTCACATTCATTTTGAAATGCTTTGATGGACATTACCATACCTGGAGAGCAAAAACCACACTGCACCGCTCCATGCTCTATCATTTTTTCCTGTACTATGTCTAACGGTTTTTCAGTTGTTGATAAGCCTTCTATTGTCGTCAATTTTTTGCCATCAATATTAATAGCAAGGTAAAGGCAGGAATTAATAGCTTTACCATCTAACAGAACTGTACATGCTCCACATTCACCTTCGAGGCATCCGGGTTTTGTTCCTTTAAGATTTAATACATCACGAATCAGGTCAATTAAGAGCATTGATTGTGGAATGAAAACTTCAACCGGTGTGCCGTTAACGTTAGAGTTGATTTTCTGCCATCCCTGCTGTGTTATATAAGAACCGGATTTCAACATTTAAGTTCCCCAATTGATAAAATATTCTATTATTGTTTATCAATAAAAATAAAAAATAATTTATACTTTTTATATTAAAATTCCAATCTTTATTTTCTTATTGAAAAATGTATCAACACTCTATATTTATTAATATAATCCCTAAGGGATAAGAGTGGATGCAGAAAATTATATACTACTGATATATAATCGCTACGCGATAATCCAAAAAATTACTAAATTCAATTTTTCAATTTTCAACTCAACACTCAACATTCAACACTCAGGCTTGATGAATCTCCCTGCCTTTCAGAAACGCCGAGATATTAGCATCTCTTGCAGTCTCATTCGGTGAAATGGATGATAGGGCTTCCATCCATAATTCAAGAGGAATGGAACTGCATGGTTTTATGGTTGACAATAGTCCTATAGCCACAACATTAGCAGTTATGCCTTTAATATCTCCAAGTTCTTTTGCAGCTTTATAGAAATCGGCAATAACTACGTTATAACCTTTCAATCCATTTTTGATTTGCTTAAATTCAGGATAATCTCCTTTTTTTGTATTAACCGGCAAAGCAGAAAAATCATTAAATATTAATGTTCCGTCTGGTTTCAGCAGGTCAATAAATCCGGGCCTCAAAACCTCATTAATTTCCATAGCAACTAAAATATCCACAGAATTTGGAGCCAGTACCGGAGAATAAACATCACCGCAACAGAAAACCGAAATTACAGGTCCGCCAAGTTGAGCCATTCCATGAGTGTCGCCTTTTACAATATGAGTATTTGAATAAGGTGTTCTTAATGCTAATTCAGAAAGCACTTTTCCGAAAAACAAATTTCCCTGGCCCCCGATTCCTCTGATAGCAACTCTTATTGAATCAGGCAGTGATTTTTTTGCAATTGAACCCTTCATCTCATAAATATGCTCAGGAATAGTTGGCTTTGATTTTTTTGTTTCTCTTTTCTTTTCCTTTTTTGGTACAATAGCTCCATCAATTGGGCAAATCTGTTTACACACCTGCTCATATGAGCCGCAGTCTGTACAAAACACAGTAAATGATGGCTTTTTATTTTCGTCAAGTTCAATTCCTGTACAAATATTGCATATACCGCAATTCACGCATATATTATAATCTATTTCAAGCCTTGGAATAGTCCGTTCTTTCGGAACCTCATTTATGCAATCCCCTTCAATAATTAAAGCAGAAAAGATTCCATCTTTTGCAAGTAGGAGAGAATTTCTTAGCTCGTCTTCAATTTGTTTAAGATTATATCCATCCAGGATTACTGTCCTGCATCCTTCTGCTTCAACAGCCTTTCTCAGGTTAAAGTTGTGCTTAAAGCCGGCTAAATTAATCGGTGAACTCGGTGCCGGCTGCCCCCCGGTCATCGCAGTTATTCTGTTATCAAGGATTATTTTCACACCGGGAACATTTCTGAAAATTGCATTTCTCGTCGAATCCAAGCCGCTATGACATTCAGTCGAATCGCCTATTATACTGATAACCTTGTCTGCCATATCAGGACGGGACATAACGAAACCCTGCCTCATAGAGTCGGAAGCACCCATACAAAGCACGGTATCGAGGGCATTGAAAAAATATAGTAATGTCGAACAGCCGATATCACCAAACGAAGCAAATAATAGTTTCTTCCGCTTTAATTTATTAATCGTCACTGCTAGTGCTCTGTAAGGACATCCCGGACAGATTGAAGGAGGCCTTGCAACTGGCTTAATGTCAATTTTCGTTCTTTTAGGTTTAAATTCAAAATCTTTCAAATGAGAAGAAAGAAATTCCAAAATTCTATCGGGAGTCCATTCGGTAATTGTGCTTGTCTCTTCTTTTCCAATTACATCAATCCCCATAAAAGTAATTTTCTCCCACAAAAACCTGTACCCATCTTCAATAACAAATACTCTTCCTTTGACATTATCCCTGAATTTTTTAATTATTTTAATTGGTAAAGGATTTGTTTTGCCCAAGGATAGAATTGGTGCTTTGACATTCACTAATTGAAGTGCTTCCCTAACTACTATATCATTTATACCACAGGTAATTATTCCCCATTCGGTTGTACCTTTGGTTATGTTAACAAGGTTAGAATCCTCAGCCCAAGCAGCTATAGCGGGTAACCTATCACGAATCACCCTGTCATAATTATTTCTTGCAATAAAAGGAAGGCACATCCAGTCAGTCATATTTTTTGGTAAACCTTTTGGCTCGATTATCCTTTGTTTCTTCAATGTTACTAATCCTTCCGAATGAGTCAACATTCCCGATGCAAGAACTACAACTGGTGTTCTAAAATTTTTACTAATATCTGCCGCAGTAGCGGCTATATCATACATTTCCTGATGGTCCCGCGGCTCTAATATAGGAACACAAATTGAGGAGAAGAAATATCTCGGGTCAATTACATGCTGTGTGCTTGAGGGAACATAATCGGTGGCAACGAAAATCACCAAAGCACCTGCATCACCTGAGAAAAATGCTGCAGATGAAATCGCATCCGCTGCCTGAAATACACCGGGTATTTTCATTGTAACGACTACGTCGTAACCCGCAATAGCATGGCCTAAGCCAACTGCAACCGCAACCGCTTCACTCACTGACCACCCAACTTTGATTTTATCCTGTACATAAGCTAAGGACCTGTCAATTACTTCAGTGCTTGGAGTACCCGGATAACCGTCAGCCGCATGATATCCGGCATGAATTACACCAAGTGCAAATGCTTCATTGCCTTGAAGAATGAATTTGGTTCCCGGCGGAGCCTCAACAATTTCCCTGAATTTGCTCATATATCAAATCAATAATTTTTCAATTTCAGAATTTTCAATTTACAATTATCAATTATCAAATCAGAATTTATATCAAATGATTCCTTCTTCTTTCAATTTTTCTATTTCCTCACTGCTCAATCCTATTTCCTTGAAGATACTGTCATTGTGTTCACCAAGTCTTGGAGCTAACTCAAGATTCATGTCTCTTTGCATTAAGAAATCAGTATTTATTGGTGCCGTAAACAATTCAACAGTCTTTCCCAATGGCAACTTTGTTTTGAGCATATTTTTCTTAACAAACTCAAGATTAGCAACTTCAGGGATGGTATTTACAGGTGCAACAGCAAGGTTGTTTTCAACACAAACTTTAATAAATTCGGAATTGGTGTACAATTTTGTCCCCTGCCGGATATCTTCATATATATTTTCTTTATCTATATTACGCCCGGCATTTGTTTTCCTCTCAGGTTTTGCAGTATGCTCAAATCCCTTGATTTTAGTAAGTTTTTCCCATTGGATGTCGTTCCCGATGGCAAGATAGACATAGCCATCCTTTGTTGAATAACAATTGCATGGGATAAAACTCCTATGTTCATTTCCGCTACGTGTAAATCTGCCAGTCTCTTCGGGATTAAATGCAAGTTCAGGTAAAGCAGTAATCAGCCAGGATGTAAAACACTGAGCCATTGAAATAAAGATTTCCTTTCCATTTCCTTCTCCCTCTCCTTTGGAGAGGGTTGGGGAGAGGTCTTTTTGTTCCAAAAGTGCCAATAAGACTTGCGAAAAAGCTTCATCACCGGCTTTCAGGTCAACCACAGGAATGCCGCAAAGCATTGGGTCTCTGTCAGGTTCACCTGTCAGATGCATACAACCAAGCATCGCCTGCAAAGCAGGGTCGTATCCTGCTATATCAGGATAATCGGGACCCAAGGCTGAAATCCCGCACCATATCAATTCAGGATTAGCTTCTTTCAGTGTTTCAAAGTCAATACCAAGCTGTTTATATCGCATAGGAAGTGTGTTGCAGAGAAAAATATCAACTTTCAATTCCTTAATTACTTTTCTTAGAAGTTCCTGTCCTTCTTCAATTTTCAAATTGATTGTGATAGCTTCCTTGCCTATATTCGGTGCTATGAAATATGAGTGCAGGTCTTTTATGCCTTTGTCAGAGCCTATATACCTGTTTGGGTCACCACCGCCGACAGTGGATTCAATCCTGATAACACGCCAGCCAAGATGAACAAACCTCTGCGTTGCATAAGGCAAAGCCAGAGCTTGTTCTAACGATAAAACAGTTTTTGCTTCCATCTTTATAAATTATTCGAATAATACCTAACTACCCAAAAAGGAATGTAAACAAAAATAATGAAATTAAAGAAAAAAAAGAGGATAAAGATAGAAAATGAGGGTTTATATTAACATTAAACTTGAATTTTTAGAATTAGAATTAATTATCTTGCGATAAAAAAAAACTTCGTAAATGCTATTAGTAACCAAAATGTCTAAATTTATATTATTTTTGTATTGATGCTTACAAAAGAAGAACATATTGAATATTGGATAAATTCAGCAGAAGAGGATTGGAAGGCTGTTTATTCTCTTTTAAAAGGTAAAAACTATGTTCAGGCTTTATTCTTTGGACATTTGGTATTGGAGAAAATTTCAAAAGCAATTTGGGTAAAGCATAATGAAAGCAACATTCCACCGAAAATTCATAATATATTGAAATTACTATCTCAAACACCCGTTAATTTAAACCAAGAACAACAGGAATATTTAATTGAAGTTAATAAATTTCAACTTGAAGGCAGGTACCCTGATTATTTAAACAATATCTTTAAGATTTGCACTTTGGAATATACAGAAAACAGTTTAAAAAAAATTGATGAGATTAGGGTATGCTTAATAAAGAACTTGCTATAAAACAAGTAAAGAGTTTTTTGCATGACTGCAAAATTATCGGCTTAAACATAAACAAGGTGATAATGTTCGGTTCCGCTGCCAGAGATGATATGAACGAGTGGTCTGATATTGATATCATGCTTGTTTCCGATAATTTTACACGAAATCCATTCGACAATATAAAGCAATATTCTAGAATAAATATAAACTATCCTGATATTGAAACGCATCCTTTTCCTACTGATTATTTTATTGAAAGCGACCCATTTATTGAAGAAATCAAAAGGACAGGTATTGAAATAAATCCTGATTAAAAAAATTTATTTTAATCAGTTATAATAGTATCCATTTATTATTAACTAAAAATATATCTTCTCCTCATACTCACCATAGACTTCCTTCATGGCATCCGTTATTTCTCCGACTGTTGCATAAGCCTTGACTGCTTCTATAACTGAAGGCATTAGATTTTTATTCCCCTGAGCGTCTTTTTTTATCTTATCAAGACATTCTGATACTTTATTATTATCTCTTTCATTTTTTATTTTTTTGAGATTTTCAAGTTGTTTCATCGCATTTTCTTCATGATAAGGATGAAACTCAATGGTTCTGACTTCCTCTTCTTTTATGAAACAATTAACACCAACTTTTTTAACTTTACCTTCCTGTATTCCCTTTTCCCTTTGGTATGCCTGTCTCGATATAGCCTCCTGAATCTTACCCTCGGCAATCTCCTTGACAATATCACCCTGTGCTTCAACATCAGCCATTTGTTTTTTTATAGCGTTCTCCATTTCGGTTGACATAGTCTCAATATAATAGGAACCACCCAATGGGTCAACCGTATCGCATATACCCATTTCATAAAGAAGGATTTGCATAGTTCTGAGCGAAATCTCGGCAGCTTTCTCTGTTGGTATCGTATATGCTTCATCATAAGAGCATAATGCCATTGTTTGAGTTCCCGACAATGCACTGATGAGTGCATAATAGGCGCTTCTTATTATATTGTTCTCAGGCTGTTCTTTTGTTAATCCACCGCCGCCACCACCTGCAATCATACGCAGCCAGCATGAGGCATCATCTTTTGCATTATATTCTTCTTTAATTATTTTTGCCCAAAGCCTTCGGCTTCCCCTGAATTTTGCAATTTGCTCGAAGAAATTCCCATGTATATCGAAATTGAAGGACAATCGCGATGCAAACTCATCTATTGTGATACCTCTTTTCAGGGTTTCATTTATATATGCTTTGGCTATGCAGAAAGCATAAGCCATTTCCTGAACGGGATTAGCCCCCGATTCCCGGATATGATAACCGCAAACACTTACCGGACTATATTTAGGGACTTCTTTTGCACAATATTCTATAATGTCAACTACGATTTTAACCGATTGTGGAACCGGGAAAATCCATGTCCCTCTGCCGATAAATTCCTTCAATATATCATTCTGAGCAGTTCCTCTTAAATTTTTTATATTAAAACCGAATTTCTGTGCCATAGCCAGATACATAGCAACAAGCACAATTGCCGAGCCGTTTATTGTCAATGATACAGTGATTTTATCCAAATCAATATCTTTGAAAACAGTTTCGAAATCAGCCAATGTATCAACTGCCATTCCAACTCTTCCAACTTCACCAACAGCACGGTTATCATCGGAGTCGAGTCCTGTTTGTGTGGGTAAATCAAAAGCAACGTTTAAGCCTGTCTGTCCGTTTTTTATAAGGTATAAAAATCGCTCGTGAGTTTCTTCTGGAGTTCCGAATCCTGCATATTGTCTGATTGTAAATGGCTGTTTCCTGTACATTAATTTGTGAATACCCCTCGTAAAAGGATATTCGCCGGGTAAACCAATATCAGCTTCGGGAACGTTTTTTTCTAAATCCTCTTTTGTATATAGTGGATTAATTTTTAAACCCGATTCCCAAAAAACGTCTTTGTCATTCATTTCTTTGAAAAAATTTTCAATTTTACAATTTTCAATAAATTTTTAATATCTAAATTTCAAATTTCGAACATAAAATCATAATTGTTTGAAATAATTCACTACAGTCTCAATACTTGTACCTGTTGGGAAAGCCGCATCAGCTCCTATTGCTTTGATTTTCTCAACATCCTCATCCGGTATGTTGCCACCGACTATCCAGGGAATTAGCAAATCTCGTTTGTTTAATTCTTCCTTCAATTGCTGACATAGGACAATATGAGTTCCCGATAAAATTGACAGCCCAATAACATCAGCTTTGACATCAATTGCTTTATCAACAATTTGTTCTATAGTCTTTCTCAACCCTGTGTAAACTACATCAAATCCTTCTTCAACGAGTGCATGAGCAAGCACCTTAACTCCGACATCATGGCCATCAAGCCCGGGTTTTCCTAACAATATCCTTAACCTTTTCATCAATTTCAACTCCTTATAAAAAATAATGTTGAATGTTGAATGTTGAATGTTGAATTATTTTTTTTAATCTCCTCATATATTTTTTTGTGAAGTTTTAACAATAGCTGTTAAAATATTAATTAATTCATCAACGGCTGACATAAATTCATTATAATTATTTTGAACTAAATTACTTTTGTTAAGTAGATTCAACCAATATTTTGTTTCACGTGCTTCTTTTGATGCTATGGACATTTTGGTTATAAAATCTTTTTTGGTTTGGGCTGCACCTGCTTCTTGAACATTAGCACCAATACTTGTACCGGATTTTAATAATTGTTTTGAAATTACATATTCATTATTTTGTTTCAGGAACTTATATAATTCGATAATTTTCAATGCAAAATCAAAACTTTTTGTCTGAATGATATTTTCTTTTTTATTTTCCATATAACAGTACTTTATCCATCATTCAAAATTCAACACTCAACATTCAAAATTTTTTCATAGTCCGAGTTCTTTTGCAATATTTATTTTAAGAATTTCGTTAGTGCCGCCGCCAATTAAGGTAAACCTTGCATCACGCAGGTATCTCTGCATAGGATATTCCATCGCATATCCATAGGAAGCCATGACTCTCGAAGCTTCATCGCATATCGAATTTGCACATTCGGAGGCATACAACTTCACGATTGCCGCTTCCTTTTGTCTTGGAAGATTCAGGTCGCAAAGCTTTGCGGTATGGTAAATCATTTGTTTCATTGTTTCAAGCTTAACTGCTATATCTGCAAACTTTGATTGAATCAATTGAAATTTCCCGATAGGTTTACCGAATTGAACCCGGGTTTTAGCATACTCCAATGAATCTTCAAAAGCCGCGAGGGATACACCATAAGCAAGTGCTGCCGTCATTATTCTTATCTCTGCCAGTATTTCAAGAAGGCTCTTTGTTCCTTCACCTATGGCACCAAGAAGATAATTTTTGGGAATTTTGACGTTATCAAAAGATATTTCACCTGTAATAGAGCCCCTCACACCGAGCTTATCAATGCTCTTTCCGATATGAACACCTTCAAAGTGCGAAGGAACCAAAAAAAACGAAAGCTTCTCATGGTTGTCGGTTCTCGATAATACTGTCATAAAATCGGCAACAGTTGATGCTGTTATCCAAATTTTTTGACCGTTTAAAATAAATTCATCGTCTGTAACTTTCGCAGTAGTGGTGATATTATACAGGTCGCTGCCTGCATTAGGTTCGGTCATACAGATTGTGCCGATTTTCTCGCCTGTTAAAGCCGGAGTAAAATAATTAGTTTTTATTTCATCATCCCCGAACCTGTATAAAAAATAAGTCGCCATCAGGGATTGCATTGAACATGCGGCGGCAAGCGACAGAGAACCTCTTGCAAGTTCTGTTACAGCGAGACAATAAGAAAGAATATCGAGTCCGCTGCCTCCTGCTTCAACTGGATACCTCATGCCGTAGAAACCAAGTTCACCCACATCTTTGAATAATTCATGAGGAAACTCTTTGTTAATATCAATTGCCTCAGCCTGCGGTTTGACACGAGCATCAACAAAACTTTTAAAAGTCTGCTGAATCAGTTTCTGTGTTTCATTTAATTGGTAATCCATAAATAAACTTTTACTTCTGATTGATATATTGGAAATCCAATGTTTAAATTAGAATTTGAATTTAAGAGATTAAAATTAAAAAATATTTCAAATTTTAAATTATAGCATATCATAATAATGATTTTATCTATTATGAGTTATTATCTTTGTTTATTCAGTAAGCGTTCTTTTCTTTCCCAAAGTTCTTTTGTGTTGAAAATACGTGTAAATTCTTTTAATTTTAAACCTTCATACAATCGTTTATCACCAGTCCATAAATAACCACCCAAATATTTGGTTAGGCCAACAAAATCAATATCGTCAATATCAACATCTTTGACTAATTCTTCGGCTTCCAACCAAATATCTTTGGGTATTATTTCAACATTAATAAAATGAATATATTTAGTGATTCTATACTTTGCTTCAATAATTGCTTCGTCTGTTAATTTTGAAATTATCTTCAACTTTTTATGGTGCTTGATTAGTTCGTATCTTAAATAATCGGGGGTATAAAATTGGTAGTGATTTTCGGAATCAATTAATAAATTACCGATTTTGCTATCTGTATTAAGAATGGCGCTAAAAACAATGTTAGTGTCAACAATTATCTTCATTTTACAAATCTTTTTTTATTTTTCGCCCACCAGCCTTTTTTAATTTCCTTGACAAGATTATCAATATCTTTCTCCTTAGCATTACTTTTTGCAGTTGCTTCACGATATGCTAATAAATCAATAATTCTTTGAATACCTTCAGTATTTACAAAAGAAGGCACTTTAATTATTACCTCGCCTTTTGTTCTTTCAATTATCATAGATTAATCCTTAAATTTTGATAGATATGAATTTTACCATAACCACGAATTTAAAAACGGTTTAAGTATAATATTTATTTTGATATCCGTATTTTCAATTACTCGAATCCAGTGTTATATTGTGCATCAACAAAACTTTTAAAAGACCGCTGAATCAGTTTCTGTGTTTCATTTAATTGATAGTCCATATTATTAAACATTATTTACACTCAACATTCAACACTCAAAATTCAAAATTAAAAAAAGTATTCTTCTTTTGCCTTATCAATAGAAACAACCTCATTTTTTATATCTAAATCAACATGAACTTTATCTCTTTCTTCTGGATTCCCATATCCGCCCCCGCCGCCGGCAACCTGTCTGTATATTGTGCCTTTCGGGATATCGTTAACAAGGTCTTTGCTCATAGGTATTACTTCTTTGCCATCGGGATAGGTTATGGTGATTATATTTAATGTTCCCTGCTTACCTCCGTTTAAGCCATAAGGAGGCTCTACATCCCCATCGCCGAAGACAACCATTTTTGTATGAGCTGCTCCAATTTGAATTACTGTTTCAACACCTAAACCGCCTCGCCATTTGCCGGCTCCTGCAGTGTCAGTCAAATATTCGTGTTTTATTATCAAATGTGGTGTTTGGCGTTCGTACATTTCATAATCCTGGTCAAGCACTCCTCCCGAAGCGTCTATCATCCCAATATGGTCATAACCATCATCACCTTCCAATGCACCGGAGCCTCCCTTCAGACCCATAAAACAAATATCAACATATTTCCTCCCTGTTCGAGGATGCAATCCTGTGAACAATGAACAAAGCAAATGATTCCATCCTGCCGTAACTCTTTCGGGGATAGCTTGGGACAATGCTTTGAAAATCGAGTCGGCAACCTGCGGGCATAAGTGATTACCAAAAGTTGTTGCTTTCGGATATGCCGCATTCAGAATGGTTCCGACAGGAACAATATATTTGAGTGGTTTCAACATTCCCTCATTATGAGGTATGTTCGGATTTACTGTTTGTAAAAATGTTAGTGTAATCGCCGAACATGTTGATGTATAAGTTCCGTTCACAAATCCGTTTGTCTGAGGTGACGAATCCGAAAAATCAAAAGTAATGGATTCATCTTCGACCGTTATTTTTGAATGTACATTGAATTTGGAGCCGGGATGCTTTCCGTCATAATAAACTCTGCTCTCGCCTTCATAGACACCATTCGGGATTCCGCGAATTTCTGCTCTCATCATATTTTCAGTGGAGCGGAATAGCTCTAACTTATGCGATTCAAAAGTCTCAAAACCGTATTTTTCCACTAATGCCTGCAATCTTCTTTCTCCAAGTGTACAGGCACCGATTTGAGCCATAATATCTTCCTGAACCATCTGGAGCCTGATATTTGCAAAAATTAAATTCCAGACATCTTTTCTCAGTTTTCCTTTTTCAAAAAGTTTAACCGCAGGTATTCTCAATGCTTCTTCCCAGACTTCTGTGGCATTAGGATTGTATCCTCCCTGAACAGCACCGCCAATATCAGCCTGATGACCCTTTGCGGCAGACCAACCAATGAGGATATTATCATAAAATATCGGCTTAAATATAGCGACATCATTATTCTGATTACCCATCGAGAAAACATCATTATGAATAATTACATCGCCCGGTTCAATCTCCTCGCCGAAGAAATCAATAATCACTTTGCAAACCGGTCCTAACGAAAAAGAAAGTATCGGCAGGTTTTCGGTTTGTTCGAGCATCTGACCTTTTGCATCATACAATCCCGTAACAAAATCCTTAGCTTCGCACAGAATAGGCGACCTTGTAGTTTTCGTCAATGAAATACTCATCTCATCGGTAATTGATTTGAAAGACCGCTGAAAAATTGAGACTAATATTTTATCAATTTCTGCCATAGCATCTTAAATAATTTTCAATTTTCAATTTTCAATTTTCAAAATTATGTGTATTGTATTATTCTTTTCAACTTACTCAGAAAGTTCCTTTCAAGCACAAAAAAACTCATCAGCTTCGACATTTCTTCACCGTGTAATTAAAATAATAATACAAGCTAATAAACTAAACGTAACAATAGCTCCCGAACCAATATAATATAGCGACACTTTTTTTGTTTGCAATATACTTATTTTGTTGTGCAATCTTGATTCAAGCCAAAAGCCAAATGGCAGGAAAAAAGCTCCCAATAATGCACTCATAGGTGCATGGAAGGGAAAAATAAATTGCAATGGACTTTCAACGATTAACGGAGGAGTTTGTACTACATAAAAAGCAATATATGTAAAAGCAATAGTATTAATAAAACCTGAAACTGTTCCTATCAAAATTAGCATAAATTTATTGTTCTCCAATTTATTCAGAAGAATACCCGAAAACAAAGCATATATAATAGCAACTGTAATAGCCGCCAGAGCAGGGTTTACTACCGGCTGATAATTGATATGATTATTTATGACAGGTAATGGGATAAATATAAAATCCAACAATTTAAACGAAGCTGCAATAATTCCGATTCCAATCAGCATTAACGGTTTTCTGTAAATGACCAGTGCTATTGACATAAGTGTAAAACCGTATACAACTACCGAAAGAGGACATAAACATAGTTTCCTCATATGAAACAACGGTGAAATGTAAATTACTGTTATAGCATCTAATAAACCCCAGATAGAACCAATAACAAGCATACCAACCAACATATTTCCTATTTTAGTAGATTCGGTTAATCGAGAAATTTTAATAGTATTCATAATAACCTCTCTTCAATCATTATTTTTTATATAAATAAATTGATTCCGTTCCATTGAGGAGACTAAATTTTTTTACTCCTTGTGTTATACTTTTCACAATATCATTAATATTATTAACTCTTAACCCTGCCAGTATATTGGCTCCAAAATCAAATAATACCGGTGAAAGCGGCGTTGAAGGACCCAATACGATGTTTATTCCATTGCTTCCAAGTTCCAGTAAGCGTTGTAGTGTGTGATTAATAAGTGTAGTTGCAGTGATAATATTAATATCCGATTTTGGCATTACATCTTCGCAAGCCATCATTGGCAATTCGTTTTTTTCCGGTTCTATCTCCAGTATATAAGTTTTTTTTGCAATATCAGATATCTCATTATTAAAAGGAAATCTTCCAATTATAGTAACGGTTTTATTTTTTGCTTTATCTTTAATATATTCCTTAATATTTCCGGGTTCACCTTTAGGTTCGATTAACGAATTAATTGCAGCTACTCCCAAAGATGCTTCAAGGGGCTGCCATGAAAAAATGCGATTTGCGAGTTGTTCTATTGATAAAGATGTAAGCTCTCCTGCATTCTCTATATTTATTTTCTGTGAGGTTTTATAAGTATGGCTCATCCCGATATATTTGGACTCGATAGCAGTCCAGTAAAGCCCAATCCATACTCCTTTCACAGGGTAATTCCGGTCAGAGACACTAAGCAATAGTTTATTTTCCAATTCCATTTTAGTTATTCTCCCCTACAATATAGTATGGTTTATCCGAACATGCTTTGCAAAGTGGGCCTTTCTCACCCGGGATTTCTTTACCATCAAATATTTTTTCATTACAATTTACACAGAATACCGTTCGTAATGGCTTTCCGGGCATTTCTTCCTTAGGAATATTTACAATTACTTTTTGAATACTGACTATTTCTTCCGAAGGAACTTCCAGCAATTTTTCATAATGATTTTCATCTTTATACTTTTCGATACTTTCAGTACCCATTATTTCTTTGATTTTTCCACTTACCCAAACCCTGTAAGCGTCCCCTGTTTCAGTGTTAATAAAGGTAGCTGCCATTTTTCCATAATTAACAAGCTTCATACTTCGCCTGCCTAATCTTGTACCGGTAATTATCTGAATTGCATCGGCAAGGCATCGGTCAATCTCGACATAAACAATTATTTTCTTCGTGTCAATGGTTCCAATTGCCTTCAGTCCTGTCTCTGCAATATGAACACCGAGTATTTGCCCCAGGCACAAATGTCCATGATATTCTATTGCTTTTGCTAAATTTTCTTTGCGTTTTTTTAGAAGTTCACCATCAATTTTCATAATTTTTTTTGAAAAAAAACTTACGACTTTAAATTTTTAGTTATCAATTTATTTCCTTCAGGAAAATCCTTCTTACTATACACAATAAAAGAGCAATATTTATCAACAATGCAGTCGTAGCTTTCGCTGATGAATATTGATGTATTAGTTTTTTCAATAATAGCGGGACCTTCGATTTTATTATTGCTGATTGCCAGGTCGCCGTCGTAAACAGGAACTTCAACCATAGAATTTGTTTCGGGCATAAATGCTTTTCTTTTTCCCTTAAAGGCTTGAGCGAGAGGAATACTTTCAATTCTTTCTGACAGGAATTTTGGACGTTCAATTTTTCCGATGCAGCGAAGCCGAATATTTATTGATTCTATTTCTGCACCCTCTCTTAAAGAATATCCATACAGTCTGTTGTGTTCATCATGAAATGCTTCGGAGATTTTTTCAAGATTACAGGTTGCAATATCTTTCCAGTCAACATTAAGCTGTACTTCATGGTACTGTCCTATGTATCTGAGGTCCATTATCGGTTCGTATTCAATCTTTTCTTTTTTGATTCCTTCCGAAATGAGAGTACTCATGCCTTTGTCTCTCATTTGAGAGTAAAGTTTCAGCAATTCATTTTTGTCGAATTTAGAAAAAGAAGAAAGAAATGAAAGAACATAATCATGCTTTAAATCACCAAGCAGCATACCTGCCGCACAAAATATCGAAGCAGTATTAGGGACCATGAACATGGGTATTTCAAGTTCCTTGCATATCTCACCTGCGTGAATGGCACCGGCGCCGCCTGCAACAATGAATAAAAACTCGCGGGGGTCATGGCCCTTCTCGATAGAAACCTGCCTGACACCTTGTGCCATGTTAGAGTTGATAATCCTGTACATCCCGGCGGCAGTTTCCAATAATGATAATCCCAATATTGAGGCAAGTTCTTTCTCCATTAAATTTTGAGTTTGGGCATAATTTAATTTGATTTTACCTCCGGCAAAATAATCAGGATTCAAATACCCTAAAATCAAATTAGCATCTGTACATGCCGGAAGTTGACCACCCTTATCATAACAAATCGGACCCGGCGAGGCACCTGCACTCTGTGGACCCATCTGAAGCAATCCACCTTTGTTGAGCCATCCTATACTGCCTCCACCGGCACCTATCGTAACAATATCGAGCGATGGCAATGCAATTTTATACCTGTTAATTTCACCTTCGGTGCTTGTCAAACACTGATTATCAACTACAAGGCTTGCATCGAAGCTCGTACCGCCCATGTCAACCGTAATACAATTCTTTTTGCCAAGCAGGTTAGCATAAAATATACCTGCAGTAGGTGCCGCCGCAGGGCCTGATAAAACTGTTACAACAGGGGATTTTTTTACAATATCAGGTGTAACCACTCCACCGTTCGATTGAACTATAAGCAGTTTTCCTTTGAAATTGATTTGAGCAAGTTTTGTTGTGAGCTTATCAAGGTAATTTGCTACTATGGGTCCAATATATGCGTTAACAACTGTTGTACTAACCCTTTCGTAAAACCTGATTGAAGGCAGTACTTCGACAGATGCTGTGATGAAGCAATCGGGGAACTTTTCTTTAAAATATGATAACGCAATTTCTTCATGAGTGTGATTGATGAATGAATTTATAAAACAAATTGCAATTGCATCAACATTTTCACTCTTCAACTTTTCATATGCTAAATCTAAATAAGTTTCATCAATTTTCTTTAGTACATTTCCTTCTGTATCAATTCTTTCATCTACTGTCAGCCTGAGATATCTCGGTACGAGAGGCTGAACGTTTCTATAATGATTATTATATTGTTCTTCCCTGATTCCTCTTCTCATTTCAAGAGCATCTCTGAATCCTTTCGTAGTAATCAGTGCAGTCTTAGCCCCTTTAAGTGTCAGCAGTGCATTTGTTGCAACCGTTGTACCATGGACGATTGTTTCTATATCGTTGGTCAATTGAGCTAAACTGATTCCTAACATTTCTGCAAGGTCCTGAATACCTGTTATTACACCGATAGACGGGTCTTCTGGAGTAGATAAGGTTTTGTGGATTGTTGTATTTCCCGCTTCTGAAATAAGGATAAAATCAGTAAATGTTCCACCAACATCAATACCAAGCTTATATTTTAAATTTTCAATTTTCAATTTTACAATTTTCAATCAATTTTCAATTATCAAATCATCACTCAACATTTCAATATATAATCCCTACGGGATAGGTCAGAGGAGTGGTTATACATTTACTACCGATATATAATCCCTACGGGATAAATTCCTCTGTGTATTTTTTTTCCAATTAAAATATAACCACAATTTAAAAATTTAAAATTCAAAATTTCTACTTAACACACAACACTCAAAACTCAACACCCAGCACTCAACACTTAAAACTCAGCAATAAGCCCCAGCATATACTTTAAATAATTTATCATCCACTACTTCGGTATCGTCCAATAATTCGATGATATTTCTGAGAATTTCATTATGCTCCTCTATTGGTATAAGCAAACCAGCCAGAACAGTATAGTATAAATCGTTTTGCGATATATTATTTTTCTCCCGAAGGGAGCTGATTTTTTCAGTTAATTTAAGATTGTCTTTAAATAATTGTATCGAGTTGCTTAATGCTTGAGCAGTAACATCTATGTGATTGATTTTTTTAATTTCCTTAAGCACATCAAGAACCAGGTAGTGATTGAGAACATCTCCGATAATAGTTTGAAAGTATTGAGGAAAATTAATATACTTAATAAATTTCCCTTTTTTATTGATTTTCTTTATTTCTTTATTAGAAGTAAGAGTATGGCATTGTGAAGGAAGAATAAATCCGTCGAAATCTTTATATTTTTTGTTTTGAACGACTTCAAATAATCCTTCAAGCATGCTGCAAGAAGATGATGCAGATTCTTTTCTCTCCTTGGCAGTCGGATATTTTAATCCCTTTCCGATTATACCTACAGCCAAACCGTTGGCAGCATGAATGATTTCCCTCGGGAAATAATTTGGAATAATTCCAATTAATACACGGTTAGTGGCTTCGGATTTCCACTTTTTTGCAAAAGTATAATTATCCTCAAAAACAATTCTTTTACATTCCTTAAAAATATCAGATAAATCTTTCATATCAATCCCTACTTATTTTAGAGTATAACAGATAATCTCAAAGTTATGGATTACAAAGAACTTTTACAATATATACTTTGTCTATGATTTCCCTCTATTTCTATTTATTTAATGAAAATCTCATCAATGAATAACATAATCAATTTAACTAAACACTCAACTCTCGACTATCAACAACATATAATCCCTACGGGATAAGTCTGATAGCGGTTATATATACTACTAATATTTAATCGCTATGCGATAAATTTTCTTTTTAAATCAAATTCCCAATTAAAACATATCGCAATCGAAATTTTCTTTCTTCAAATCAACACCCAACATTCAACACTTAAAACTCAACCCTTTTTCAAAGGTTACCATTCAATTTCAGTATCAAGAAAAATATGTTGGATACGATTTTTTTCCTCAATTGAGAAATTATTTCCAGAAAGATTTATATATACAAGCTTTATTAAAGCACCGAAATTTTCAGGTAGTTCCGTTAAATTATTATCGTTCAAAAACAAGTATTCAAGATTTTCTAAATTAGAAAAACTCTCAGGAAGACTGCTTAAATTATTTGAGTGCAGGTCAAGCTTTGACAGTTTCTTTAATTCACCGATGCAGTCAAGTAAAAATGTAATTTTATTTTTATGTAATCCCAAAGATTTCAGATTTTTCAATTTTCCTATACTATCGGGTAGTGAGGTTAATTCATTATTAGCAAGGCTCAATTGGCTGAGATTCATTAAACTTATAATTTGTTCCGGTATTTCGGTTATCATATTATTATCAGCACAAAGAGATTGTAATTTATTCATATCAAAAATACAGTCGGGAATTGAGATTAGATTGTTATTATTAAAGTATAACCATACCAGATTCTTTAACTGCCCAAAATTTTCGGGAAAGACAACTAAATCATTATCATTCAGATTCAAATATTCGAGTTTATTTAATTCCGATACACTTTTTGGTAAATAATTCAAATAGTTGTTTTGAATATCAACCCATTCAAGTTTCTTTAGTTCACCAAAACTTTCTGGTAAATATTCAATTTCGTTATCCTGCAGATTCAATTTCTTAAGATTACTAAATTCTTTGATGTCTTCCGGCAATTCCTCGATATCCATGTAAGATAAATCTAACATTATTACATCAAGTGGACTACTTAAAGCATCATCTATTGAGGTATAAATTTTTGTTCCGGGCATTAATTGTTATTTCGTTACTTTATGCAAAACATTATAATTGAAAATTGTAAAAATGAAAATCAAAAATTCTTTTTAATACTATCTTCAAAGTTTTATTTCCCTGATAATATTTTATTATTTTATCATTAGAAATTATAAATTTATTGAAAATTGAAAATTGAAAATTTCTTTCAGATTACTCTCTCGGCAATGAAATAGCATCAATAGGGCATTCATTCACACATTCGCCGCACTCCTCACAAAAGCTTTCGTCTATTTTAGCTTTCCCATCAACCATTGAAATTGCCTGGGGAGGGCAAGCTTCTATGCAATTTTCACAACCGTCACATTTTTCAACATCAATTACAGGAATCATTATCTATATAATCCTTTCTATTTTTCAGTTTTAAGTTTTAAGTGTTAAGTTTTGAGTGTTGCGTTTTATAATTATTTTTATTCTCTAAATTCATTTGGGATGTTTTTATGATTTTAGTTAAAATACTAATTATTCCATCAATTTCAGTTAGAAAAGGAGCATAGTCTAATTTAATAATTTTACTTTGCTTTAATAGTTGAAGCCAATATTTTGTTTCTCTTGCCTCTTTAGAAGCGATTGACATTTTAGTAATAAATTCCTTTTTGGACTGCGCAGCCCCAGCTTCTGCAACATTGGCACCTATGCTTGTACCAGCTCTTAAAAGCTGTTTAGATAATATAAATTCATTATTCTCTTTCAACTTTTTATATAAATTTATTATATCCAAAGCAAAATCAAAGCTCTTATCTTTAATATTTGAACTGCTCCCATCTTTCATTTCATCTTATTAATTCTTATCATAAAACACTTAAAACTTAACACTCAACACTCAACTTTCGACCCAGATTTTTCTCATGCAACAATCGTCTCCGTCAGGTAATGACATTGTAGTTTCAATTTTTACATTTGTACCTAATGCTTCATTCATGTAATCAATCGTCTTAAAATACCAGGTGTCGCATCCGGGCCTGTCTTCGGGAAGAAGGCCGAGCATCTTGTGCCAATCGAACCAAGGACACGCTTCGTGTTTAACAAAATACTCATTATCATTTTCGCCTTTAATAATTTTTGCGTCTTCGCCCATTGTGATACTGCTTTTCACAATAGATTCGGCTATCTGTTTAGGTAAGGACTCTTCTTTATTGAGCATTTTCAGGTAAGCTTTTGCTGTATCGTTTGCCGAAACTTCCCACATCTTATTTACAAATTCGGTAGTATCCTTCTCAGGGCATAATTGCCTGCAGGCTTCACGCCAGGCAAAATGCTGTGCACGGGCAATACCGCATAAAATTTTAAACTTTTTTTCTAATGGAATTTCAATACCCATATAATTTCCACTCTTTAATTTATTTATGAAAATACTAATTCAACAGATGTATTATTTAACTCATCACCCAACACTCAATATATAATCCCTACGGGATAAGTTGGGGTGTAGCAAAACATTTACTACCGATATTTAATCCCTACGGGATAAACTCCCATTTGAATTTTATTTTCTAATCAATATTTAACTATGTTTTAAATTTAGAATTCAAATTTTAACTCAACACTTAACATTCAAAACTCAAAACTTCATTAAATCTTCAACCCGGTCCTGTATCCTTCCATAGTAGCATTATGGGCGCGGCGCGGTTTTGCGGCATCGCCGATTGTATAAAGTTCACCGACTGCATACTCGAGATGTTCTGCAAGCTCATTTCTCGAATGAACAGGCTCGGACAGAATAACAGTATCAACAGCAATTGTAACCTTACCGCTTTCGGGGTTTTCGACAACAACTCCGTTATCATTTATTTCAAGAATTTTACTTGCCTTGTAAACAGTAACATTACCTTCTTTAAGCTTTTTAACATAGCGCCAGATATATGAAGGATTGACGTCCCTGCCTAATTTTTTCTGAGCCTCAACCATTGTTATCTCATAACTATTTCCGCTCCCAAGAAGAAACTGTGCAACGGCTATTCCAAGTCCACGGCCCCCGGCAACAAGCACTTTTTTGCCGGGTTTCACTTTCCCTTCAATCACATCATGAGCAAAAAAGACATTATCTCTGTTAGCCCCGGGAATATCCGACTTGCTTAAGTAACTGCCGCTTGCCAGGACAACAGTATCAGGAGCCGTTAATGGGTCGGCGAAATCTTTTTCGGTCATTTGACGGTTTAAAGTTACCTGAACATTATTCTTTTTTAATTGTGTCGAAAAGTAATTAATTAGACGTGAGAACTCCTCATCACCAAAATATCCTTTTGATGCGGTTGCAAGTTGGCCTCCAAGTCTGTCGCTCTTTTCGAAAAGAGAAACATCATGGCCTTTTTGTGCAGCGACCACAGCACATTGCATTCCTGCAGGGCCGCCACCAATAACATAAACTCTTTTCTTCTTTGGAGCAGGAGTAATTTGCCAATCGGGATTCCCTTCATAACCAACAGTAGGCCTTACCAAACAAGTAATCGGCTGGTCGCGGAAGAGCCTTGCCAGGCACAGATTGCAAGCCATACAAGGAATGATGTCTTCCTGCCGGTCTTCAATAATTTTTCTGGGTAAGTTAGGATCGGCAATCATAGGACGGCACATCTCCCAAAAATCAAGTTTACCATCAGCTATCGCCTTTTCAGGTAACTCAGGAACGAAAAGCCTGTAAGCCATGCAAACAGGAATTTTCAAGTTATTTTTCATCCTCTCAGCAATAAACAACCAATTTCCCATTGGAATATCACGGGTAATCACAGAGACTGCCGATTCCTGCCAGCCTATAGTAACACTAAGTGCATCAATTCCTGATTTCTCTGCAATTTTGATAATTTGCAGACATTCTTCCGGAGTGTTGCCGCCCCTGTCATCGAGAAGTTCTTCTCCGCAGAGCCTGATAACGATTGGAATATCCGAACCGACTTCTTTTCGTATTCCTTCAATAATTTCACGCATAAAACGGGCGCGGTTTTCGACAGAGCCGCCGTATTCATCTGTTCTCCTGTTTGTATATTTCGAATTAAAATTTGAAATTAAATACCCGACTATACCGGATATTTCGATTGAATCAAATCCGGCTTCTACAATACGTCTTGCACCATTGATATGTTCTTGTATTGTTAATTGTATTTTCTCTTTCGACATTTCGACCGGTTCCCTGAACCTTGGAATAGCTTGCTTAACAACGGAAGGACCCACAGTATAATCCAGTTCGACACCTCCTACACGCCCGCAATGCATAAGCTGGCACATGCTCTTAGCTCCGTGTTTCCTGATAACATCCGCAATTCTTTTCAATCCGGGAATATATTTATCATCCCAGATTCCCATCATTCCTACATATCCTTTACCCTCACCGGCAGGGTCTGTGTAAGCTCCCTGGGTTGTAACAATCCCCGCACCACTCTTTGCCTGAGCTTCCATGTAAGCGACTTCGACATCGGTAACAAAACCGTCTCTCAAATTAAAATTTGTTTCGGTAGATGCGTACTTAATCCTGTTTTTGACTTCCATTTTCCCAATTTTTCCCGGGCTAAAAATGTGTGGATATTTTTGTTCCCCTAAATTCATAAAGACTTCCTTAAAATGTTTGAACCTAATTTTATTTTAATATATAATGATATCAAGTCTTATAATACAGAATTTTTTGAAATGACTTCAAGGATTTTTTTCTTGTCGCCTCATTTTGAATTTAACATAAAAAAAGGAAACTTACAAAATAATTCAATTACGAGTTAATTTCACAATTCCTATATTTGACAAAAAACACATATTTTTCATAATACTTCAATCGGTTTCCACCTATAATTTTTTTTAAAATATTATATTTTAGGAAGAATTCGATTTTTGAAAAATATCATTTCTAATAATTAAGTTATAAAATTAAGGGATTTTTGAGGAAATTTAAATTCGCTGAAACGTCTATAATTTATATAATAACACATTTAATAAAATGTGTTATCTATATTATATTTAAACCCGGATTATTCATTGAAAAATAAATTATATGCGAAAGGTAAGTATAGCACGGTCATTCTGAGGAGTGTAACGACGAAGAATCTCTTACATCGGTGAGATGCTTCGACTTCGCTCAGCATGACATTAAATTATATACTTTCAATTTCTATTGAATAATCTGGGTTAAACCAAATTATTCAATAGAAGTTAATTATTTTCCTAAAAACAAGTGCCTGACTCTCATTCTGATGAGTAAAACGACGAAGATTCTGAAATCCCCCTTTAAAAAAGAAAGATGCTACGACTTCTCCCAGCATGACATTAAATTATACCATTTCAATTTCTATTGAATAATTTGGGATAATTTATTTGTCTATTCCATGGAACAATAATGAAAATACATTGTGTGATGGTTAAAACCTGAATGGTGGGTTGAATGATTCAACCAATAATTTTAATTCCTCGACGATTTCATTGCAATTGGCTTCGGGTAGGTAGATTCTTGCTTTAAAATTATCGAGTGCTCCCTTGAGTATATATTTATTTTTATAATGTAATCGGAAAAAAGGTTTTTCAAAATTTTCAAATATTTCGAGTTTGCCTGATGCTGAGAGGTAAAACAGAAAATTCCTGTTGATTTTTCTGTCAAATAATAAATCAATTTGATTGTTGCTTTGGGAGCAGTTCCGGATTTTTTTTATTCGGGTTACTCTCATAAGTAAAAATTTAAATACCAATTATATCATACCACCCCTATTACTCGTTTCACTCGAAATTTCCCCACATTGATTAAAGGAAGGATTCAGGGGTGATTATTTTATTCATAATAATTCTTATCTGTCTAATAAAATTTCTTCGATTTTTTGTTCCAATACTTTTGAATATTGTACAGAATAAGCAGGATTTTTATGTCCTAATTGCTTTTGAATGGCTGCAGGATTCCCTGTCTTTTTCATAATGTAAATACCCATAGCATGCCTCGATGAGTGAGGAGTTTTGCCGCTGATTCCTGCTTCTTTGCATACTTTATTCCATATATTGTTAATTACACAGGGAGTAAGTTTGCCTTTGCCTCTGCTAACTGTGGAAGAGGGCAGAAACAAAGTGTTTGACTGCCATTTTTCGAAGTCTTTTCCTCTTTCTTTTTTAATATAATCTTTTACAGCATTAATTCCCGGTTTTGAAATTTGGTATTTATATGTTTTCTTTCCTTTGATGTAAATTTTTTTCGTTTTGAAATTTACTTTGTCAATTGTGATGTTAATAACATCACTGCGTCTCATACCGGTTTCCGTCAGAGTATAAACAATAGCCCTGTCACGGTAGGGACGCTTGTACTTAAGCTGAGGCTTTTCCTTATCCTTATATCTGTGTTTATCTTTGGATAATGCAGTCAGTGTAACCAGGTTATCGGCAACATCGAGAAGTTTTTCTCTCTCTTCGGATGTAATGGCATTGTCAATATCCAGAAATTTTCCCGAGTCAGACAATTTGATTTTAAGCATTGGATTAAATAAAGTGAAAGGGTGAATCCTGTGGATCCACTTTGCAAAAGTTTTCAGGTGAGCAATAATTCTGTCGGTTGTCCTGTCGTTTCTTTGCGGCTTTCCCTCAGAATCAGTCTGTGATTTGAGATATGATTGAAATCCTCTCGAGACTTTTAAAGTCCAATTATTACGTTTTATTGAACCTGTTTGGGAAAGCATATAATCAAGGAAAAGGGTGATGTCTCTTTTCTGTGCTTTTTGGGTTTCGTCAGATGTTTGTACTTCAAATTCAAAATAATTATCCATCCACCAGTCCAATTCATCCGTGAAATTTTCGGGGAACTGCAACATGGTGATATGATTATTATGTATATAATTTTGTTTTGAGTTTTTCATTTACTTAATACAGTCCTATATAATCTTTTAATTTTTTTGTTTGAGATGCTTTACCTCGAATCTAAGAATACAAAAAATTTGTATATAAATTTGTATTAATCCACTTTTAAACAAATCTCCGGAATTATATAAGTATAAACCAAATAAGAAAATGAAGTTCGAAAAATAAACAAATCTATATACGTAATAAATATATCCTATACAAAATTGTTAGCTTGTGTGTTTTAACCATCGCTAAACTAATTGTTAATCTTATATGTTACAAATATACAAAAATCTTATTTTATACAGAATTTTTCCAAAAATAAAAAAAATATTTTGTTTTAAAAAAAATTATTTTTATTTTAATAGTGATGTTGATGTTGATAATTAATATTCATTGAAAGTCATTATTATTGTTTGTTATGTCAAAAGATAGCCGGGGACAAGTTTTATGTACTGTTTATATTGTGCAAGAGCGGGCAATTCCTTTCCAAATATTTAATTATCAACTCAATTAAAATCAACGATTGGTTTTTTGTACAACTAATATTATAGAAAATTTGTACAAAATTAGCTCACGGTAGTTCGGATATAATGTTTTTTTCAGAATAAAATCACAAATAAAAATTTTGAAAATATATGTCAGGAGTCCAAATATGCAGATTATCACAATTTCCCGGGGTTCTTTAGATGGTGCCAAAAGAGTCTCTGAGCATTTAGCTCGCGAGATTGATGTACCAATAATCAAGCGAGAAGACGTTTTTGAAGAAGCAGATAAATATTCAATAATCGAAACCGGCTTTTGCGATATTTCCTTTATTGACCGGGCGCCAAGCGTACTGGAAAGACAATATTACCGCCGCAAACATTATATTCTCAGCTTTCAGGTAGCATTGCTTGACCTTGCTATTCAGGGCAGTTGTATTTATGAGGGCCATCTCGGCCAGTATCTTCTTTCGGGTATTCCTTTTGTACTTCGCATCAGGGTCATACAGCCAATGGAAAAGAGAATTGCTAATCAGATGGAAAAAAATAAGATGAATTATGAGCAGGCTTTAAATTATGTAAAGTTAGTTGACGAAAGGCGCAGGCACTGGTCTGAGTTTTTATACGGGGTCAATATCGAAGACCCTAAATTTTACGATTTAGTAATTAACCTGGAATCAATGAGGGTTAAAACTGCTACGAATTTAGTAACAACCGTTTTACAACAACCGGAATTTAATTCGACAAATGAATCCTTAAATGCATTAAAAAATTTACATCTGTCTGCAAAAGTTCAATTAAACCTGTATCTATCGCCCGTTACACGAGGTATTGAAGTTGATGTGGAGGCAGATGCCCGCAACCGTTCGGTGGTAATTAAAGGGTTGAGTCCTATTATGGACAGCGATAAATATGAAATACATGTTAGAAATGTACTCGATAAAATGCCCGAAGTAAAAACAATTGCTTTTAATCAATAAAAGGATATTGATAAAAATGATGTAATAAATAAATTAACATATTTAATTAGGAGGAGCTAATGAAATTTATTGTGTTTTTGAAGATGGTTCCTGACGTTATTGAAGAATTGAAAATTGCTGATGATGGTAAGACTCTCGATAGTAACTGGATAAGAATGAAGTTGAGTGAATGTGATGAGAATGCTGTTGAGGAAGCTGTTATTCTTAAAGAAAAATTTGGTGGAACTGTAACTGCTGTCGCTCTCGATGCCCCTGAACTTGACGATGCACTTTTCAATGCACTCGCAAAAGGAGCAGACAAAGCCGTCAAAATTGTTGGTGAATGGAAAGATGTCCGTTCACCCGCAATCGCAGAAATATTCGCAAAATATTTAAGAGATAATTACCCAATTGATAATCAGACGCTTATTCTCTCAGGTTCACAATCAATTGATGATATCGAAGGTGAGCTTGTTTATTATCTTGGCGAATTGTTAAATCTTCCTGCTTTTGGTGTAATCACTCATGTTGATTATGATGCAGGCCAGAACAGAATTTCCCTGGTTAAAGAATTTGCAGGCGGTTTGCGGGGTGAGTTCGAATCAGAGGTACCGGCAGTTATTGGTATTCAAGCGGCAGAGAAGCCACCAAGATATATCCCTATTGCAAAAATTCGTGCAATCATGAAATCTGCTTCTATCGAAGAAGTAGAGATTCCTTTGGATGGCATACCGTCAGGTGCAGTCATTGATAAACTTTTTGAACCCGAGACAAGTGGAAAAGCTGAGATGCTCGAAGGTTCAACGGATGAAATAATTGAAAAACTAATTGGCATTTTCTCGGATAAAGGAATTATTTAAGGAGGACAGAATGAATAATGGTATAATGGTCTTAGTCGAGCATCTTAAAGATGCTATTGCCGATATTACATTCGAAATGCTTGGCATCGGCAGAAAAATAGCAGATTCCCTTAATGTTCCTTTATTTGCAGTAGTAATCGGTAAGGACATAAACAAACATTTACCGGAGCTTGGGATTGCAGATTCTATCTTAGTTGTCGAAGATGAAAAGCTGGAAATGTCATGTCCTGTTACGATAGCCGATATAATAAAAAGTATTTTTGATAATAAAGGATTATCAATTGTCATTTTAGGCTGTACAAATACAACTGCAGGTGTGGGTCCTATTTTATCCTCAAAGTTAAAATTACCTTTTCTTAACTTTTGCAAGAATATGCGAATCGAAGGTGATTCCTTAATAATCACGAATCAACTTTTTGGAGGGAAAATTTTATCGGATGTAAAACTTGAAGGTAAAAGAGGTATAATCAGTATCAATCCGGGCTCTTTTCCTGCAGATGCTGGTAAAGCCAGCAAGGTTGCTCCGGTTGAGGAAATTGATTTATCAGGTATAGGAATCAAAAATTATTTCAAAAAATATATCGAACCTGAAGCTGGTGATGTGGATATTACAAAGGAAAGTATTCTCATTTCGATTGGCAGAGGAATTGAAAATGCCGATAACATCGGATTAGCAGAGGATTTGGTGGGTCTTATAGGTGGAGCTATTTCTGCTTCCAGGCCTGTCATTGACCAGGGGTGGCTGCCGTTAAACCGGCAGGTTGGTAAATCGGGTATGACAGTAAAGCCGAAATTATACTTTGCTCTTGGAATCAGCGGAGCCCCTGAGCACGTTGAAGGAATGAAGGATTCCGAGTTAATTGTGGCAATCAATAAGGACCCTGCGGCTCCGATTTTCAATGTGGCACATTACGGAGTCTGCGGAGATTTGCTTGAAATTATGCCGGTGCTGACTGATAAGCTTAAAGAAAAGAAAAGCTAATTAATTCTGAATATAGAATGCAAAATGTAGAATGTAAAATGATGAATTGAAAATTTTTATAAAGTTCTTTGAATTATTTAAATAAAATTATCCCGTTGGGATTACATATATGTAGCTGATGAATGAACGCTACCATTCTTATCCCGTAGGGATTATATAAATCATTTACGAATTTCGAATGATGGTTAAATTTTAATATTAGGCGATTAATATGGATCCGGTTGATATTAATATTTATGGTATTCAGGGAGTTTATATTCTGTGGGTATTGACGGCAATTTCAATGTTCTTTTTTCTGAGAAGAATAGTTAAAATTGTTGGGATTCTAAAAAAAGCAAAGCCTGAAAACCGATTTGAAAATATTAAAGAGCACATTGTAAATTTTATTCTATTTGTATTAGGGCAAAAGAAAATATTTGGTGAACGGACAATAGGACTTCCTCATTTCTTTTTCTTTTGGGGTTTTGTCTTCTATGCCGGCTCGTTCTGGTGGAACCTGATTAGAGGGCTTATACCGGTTCTTCCGATACCTTATTCAGACGAGGTAGGAATTGTTGCCCTCGCCCTCGAAATAACAGGTGTATTGGTAATTCTGTCAATCATCGTTGCTGTGTTAAGGAGAATATTTTTCCCGCCAGCTCATTTGCAGCAATCTTTTGATGCTGTAATAATATTATCATTGATAGCAATACTAATGATTACATTGTTACTGGGACAGGGCTATAATGGTACTTTAGAGGCTTCAGTGTGGAGTCCAATTGGAGGTATTATTGCATCTGGATTAACGGGAATATCGGAAAGTACTGCAATAGCTGCATTCAAAGCTTTCTGGTGGGTACACATAATCGCAGTTCTCTTCTTTTTAGCCTATATACCCTATTCAAAACATATGCACCTGCTTGCATCCCCATTCAATGTGTTATTCAGAAACAACAGCCAGCCTGCCGATTTAACTATAAACTCAAAAAGCGAGGATGTTACAACAGGTGCTTCCAAATGGAATGAATTCACTTGGAAAGATTTGCTGAACAGCTTTTCATGTGCCGAGTGCGGAAGATGCGACAGGGCTTGTCCTGCACTTAACTCTGGTATGCCCCTTGCTCCGAGAGTCATTCTTCATAAAATTAAAGAACAGATGTATGAAACAGGATTTAAGTCAACAGGAAATGGAATACCTGAATTATTCGCAGAAAAAATATCGAAGGAAGAATTGTGGCAATGCACGACTTGTATGTCCTGTATGCAGCAATGCCCTGTTTTGAATGAGCACATTCCTGTGATTGTTTCGATGAGGCGTTTCCTTATTAATCAGGGTGAAGTCGAGCAGACTGTTCAGGATGTATTGCAAAAAATCACCCGCTATGGAAACTCTTTCGGACAGTCCGACCGCAACAGGGCAAAATGGGTAACTACACTTGAACCGAAAATTAAGGATGCACGTAAGGAAGAAGTTGAGTATCTCTGGATTACAGGCGATTATGCAGCTTTTGATACGAGATTGCAGGGAATAACTCAGAAAACTGCTATGATTTTCCAAAAGGCAGGTTTGGATTTTGGTATTTTATATGAAGCAGAAAAAAATTCGGGGAATGATGTCCGTAGGATAGGCGAGGAAGGGCTGTTCGAGATAGTAAAAGAGAAAAATATTCAATCAATGCAAAAAGCAAAATTCAAGAAAATTATTACGACCGACCCGCATACTTATAACACACTTAAAAATGAGTATAAATTAAATGCAAATGGCAATAGTATAAGCGTTCATCACTATACAGAAGTTATTGACGAACTGATAAGAAATAATAAATTTTCTGTTAATAAAAAACTAAACATCAGGGCAACATACCATGACCCCTGCTATCTGGGAAGGTACAACGGAGTTTATGAACCGCCGAGAAAGATTTTGAAATCAATTGGAATAACCCTTGTCGAAATGCCAAGGAACAAGGCTAAGAGTTACTGTTGTGGTGCAGGCGGGGGAAGAATATGGATGGAAGATAAAACACCGGTTAAAGAACGCCCCTCGGAAAACAGAATCCGTGAGGCTGTGTCGCTGAAAGATGTTTCGACTTTAGTTGTTGCATGTCCGAAAGATATAGTAATGTTTCAGGATGCCATCAAAACTACTGGGAATGAAGAGAAGATTGAAGTGAAGGATATTTCCGAGTTGGTATTTGAAGCAATGGGATGAATAATTAATATTGATATATGCAATATTTTAATTAAGGAGATGGGAAATGGGATTTAGAAATTATAACTATAGATTGACACTTAAGACTATTGACTTAAGACTATTGACTTAAGACTATTGACTTAAGACTGTTGACTTAAGACTATTGACTTAAGACTGTTGACTTAAGACTATTAGACTGAATTAGATTGATTAAAATAAAAATAAATTAGGAGAGAAAGAATATGATTGTTGAACTTGATGCGATTAGAGGTGTAACGCTCGACACAATTTATGATTCGTCCGAAGGGACGCTGATTCAGACCTGTATTCAATGCGGGACATGTGCAGGAGCTTGTCCCTATGGTGAATATATGGATTACCCTCCGAGAAGAATAATTAAAATGCTTCAACACGGCTTGATTGATAAGGTATTTAACACCGACAGCATGTTGAAGTGTGTCAACTGTTATGCCTGCATGATGAAATGTCCGAGAGAAATTCATTTAACAGAAGTTCTTCTCCAATTAGTGAAAGAGCAGACTGTAATCAAACTTCCTGTGGTGCCACCCGAACTGCAAAAAGCCCTTGAAAATAATTACCGCTATGGCAATCCGATGGGCGAATCAGGCAGAAAAAGGGCTAACTGGGTGCAGACTTCGACTGTGCCAATACGCATACTGAGCCAGAATCCCGAGCCGGTTGACGTTTTATGGTTTGTCGAGAGCTATCCGGCTTATCATCCGCGAGGACAGGACACATGCAGGGCAATTGCTAAAATACTATCTGCCCTGGATGTTGATTTTGCTATTCTCGGTAATGAAGAGAAGAGCGCCGGCGAGTGTGGTTTGTTATCATGGGAGTCAGGTTTGGCTGAAGCTCTCGTTGATTATAACATGGCTATTCTTAGCAAGTATAAATTTAACAGAATAATTACTTCCGACCCTCATGCACTCGATGCTTTTAATTTCAGATATAAAATGTATGGCTTCAAACCTAACGTAACACACATTGTGCCTTTCGTCATGCAATATCTCGATAAGTTGAAACCTATGCTTAGAAAGACACTGGGATACTCTGTCACATACCATGATTCATGCTGTCTTGGGAGACATAATAATTATTATGAAGAACCGCGGACATTGTTGAAATCAATACAGGGAGTGAAATTGATTGAGATGGTGCATAACCGTATCAATTCAATTTGCTGCGGAGGAGGAGGAGGAGGAATGTGGCTCGACACTTATTTTAAATCGCAAAACATGGAGCGTCTCTCTGACATAAGAATAAGAGAGGCAATTGATACGGGTGCTGATGTTCTTGCAGTTGTCTGTCCTTATGAAATACCAAGATTTGAAGATGCTCTCAAAGTTGCCGGTTACGACAAGAAAATGGCCGTGAAGGATATTATGGAATTAGTTTGTGAAGCAATGGAGGATTGAACTATGTCAAGTACAAACGGAAAAATAAAAATAGGTTTTTATATCTGCCATTGCGGAACAAACATTGCAGGCATTATTGATGTTCAGAAGGTCGTTGATTATGCAGCTACTCTTCCGAATGTTGTAGTATCAAAACACTATAAATATATGTGTTCTGACCCCGGGCAGGAAATGATTCAGAAGGATATAAAAGATAATGAACTGAACAGGGTTGTCGTTGCCGCCTGCTCTCCTTTGCTGCATGAGCGTACATTTCGTAATGCCACATCGCAGGCAGGATTGAATCAATTCTATTTTCAGATGGTCAATACTCGTGAACAGAATGCTTGGGTACATCTTGACCCTGAAGCTTCAACAGATAAGGCGATGGATTTGGTTAGGTCTGCTGTTAACAGGGTCGCTTTTCACAAACCTCTTGAGAAAAAAACAGTTCCAATAAAACCTGATGTGCTGGTTGTGGGAGGCGGAATTGCAGGAATTCACGCTTCACTGACTTTAGCAAATGCAGGTAAGAAAGTGTATCTTGTCGAAAGAGACCCGACAATCGGCGGACACATGGCAATGTTCGACAAGACATTTCCTACTCTCGATTGTGCGGCATGTATTCTTACACCGAAAATGTCGGCTGTCAAGAATCATCCCAACATTACAATGTGGACTTATTCCGAAGTAGTCAGCGTTGACGGTTATGTGGGAAATTTCCAGGTAAAAGTTAAAAGGAAACCACGATATATTATAGATGATTTATGTGTCGGCTGTCTCGATTGCATAGAAGCCTGCGTATATAAAGAGCCGAGGTTCTTTGATGAATTTAACCAGGGATTGTCAAAGCGAAAACCTGTGTATATGCCCTTTCCGCAGGCTACCCCACAGCTTGTCGTCATTGACCCTGAAACATGTATTTGGTTTAAAACGGGAAAGTGTAAACAAACATGCGTCGAGGTTTGCGATAGGAAAGCAGTTGACCTGAACCAACAACCGACATATAAAGAAATCGAAGTCGGAACAATAATAGTAGCAACGGGCTTTCAACCTTTTGATGCAAAGAAAGTTTACTATTACGGCTACGGCACCTATCCTAATGTATATACAGCACTCGAAGTGGAAAGGCTGATAAACGCCTCCGGCCCTACATCGGGTGAAGTAGTTATGAGAGACGGCAGCAGGCCTAAGTCAATAGCAATCGTTCATTGCGTAGGTTCGAGGGATAAAAATACTAATTTATGGTGTTCGAGAGTATGCTGCCTGTATTCATTGAAACTGGCTCATCTCCTCAAAGAACACACTCACGCAAACATATATAATTTCTATATCGATATTCGCACTCCAGGAAAAATGATGGATGAGTTTTATACCAGAATATCTGAAGAAGGAGTAAAATTCATAAGAGGCAGAGTGGCAGACATTTACCCGGATACGAATGATGAGGAGCATAGAAGGTTGATCGTTAAAGCAGAAGACACATTAATCAGTGAAATTATCAAAGTGCCTGTAGATATGGTTGTTTTATCTACGGGATTGGTCCCAAGAGATGATGCACAGGATGTAAGGAGGATGCTCAATATATCCTGCTCGACCGAGGGATTCTTCATCGAGCGACATCCGAAGTTGGCACCGGTGAATACATTTACAGATGGAATCTTTTTAGCAGGATGCTGTCAGGGGCCTAAGGATATTCCTGACACAGTAGCACAGGCAGGTGCTGCTGCGGCTGAGGCATTAGCACTAATTGATTTGGGATATATCGAACTCGAACCGAATACTGCATTTATAGTCGAAGAAGAATGTTCGGGTTGTAAATCCTGTGTTCCGCTTTGTCCTTATACAGCTATATCTTATGATGAAGTGAAAAAGAAGGCGAGCATTAACGAAGCATTGTGCAAAGGCTGTGGTACTTGCGTTGCGTCATGTCCTTCGGGTTCAATCAAACAGAATCTGTTTGAAGATGAGGAAATTTACAGTGAAATTGACGGAATATTGAATTACAAAATGGAGGAGGCTTTATGCTGAAAATTGAAATTGAAGAAGCCGCCTCTAAGCAATGGCAGCCGAAAATCGTTGCATTCTTTTGCAACTGGTGTACCTACACTGCCGCAGACTTAGCAGGTGTTTCGAGAATCAAACATGCTCCGAATATCAGGGTAATCAGGGTGATGTGTTCCGGAAGGGTTGACCCGCAGTTTATTCTCGATTCGTTTGCCAAGGGAGCCGATGGAGTGCTGATAGGAGGATGCCATCCGGGCGATTGCCATTACCAGGAAGGTAATTATAAATTCCTGAGAAGATTTCAGATGTTAAGGAGGGTTGTTGATTCACTCGGTATCGAGAAAGATAGATTACGCCTCGAGTGGATTTCTGCTTCGGAAGGAGATAAAGTAAGGATTGTCGTTAATGACATGGTTGCAAAAATCAAGGCTCTGGGACCTCTCGGATTGCCTGTTAAATACAAAGAGTGGGCTAATGAGATGAATGTTTTAGAAAGTGAAATTGCTGGGAAGGAGGAAGTATATGCCTGACAAACCTAAATTAGCTTTTTACTGGTGTGCCTCATGCGGAGGCTGCGAAGAATCGGTTGTTGACCTTGCCGAAGACATTCTCTTTGTTGTTGATAATGTTGATATTATTTTCTGGCCTGTTGCCATGGACTTTAAGAAATCGGATGTGGAAAAATATGCCGATGGTGAGATTGTTGCATCACTGATTAACGGTGCAATACGCACTTCCGAACAGCAGGAAATGGTTCAGCTTCTTCGCAGGAAGAGCAAAGTTGTGATTGCCCACGGTGCATGCGCCCAGTACGGAGGAATACCGGGGCTTGCTAACGAATTTCAGAAAGAAGAAATTTTAAAATGGGTATATGAAGAATCTCCCTCAATAATAAATGAAGAAAAAGTAAGGCCTCAACTTAAATATAAAGTTAATGGTTCTGAAGTATTTTTGCCGGAATTGTGGAATGTAGTTAGGCCTCTGGACAAAGTTATTGATGTAGATTATTATATTCCCGGCTGCCCGCCTTCTCCGAAATTATTGAAAGAAGCTGTGTTGGTTTTGTTGTCGGGGAATTTACCTCCGAAAGGTACTGTCCTTGCTCCTGACATAGCTCTCTGCGATGAATGCCCGAGAAAAGATACAAAGCCAACCGATTTGGCATTCACAGAATTCCTGCGTCCAAATTTACATATTATTGACCCTGAAAAGTGTATTCTTTCGCAGGGATTTGTCTGCATGGGACCCGCAACCCGAAGCGGATGCGGAGCCTTGTGTGTTAACGGAAACATGCCCTGTACGGGGTGTTATGGCCCTACTTCACGGGTTAAAGACCAGGGGGCGAAAATATTATCATCAATTGCATCTAATGTTTCAGCTAAAACTGAAAAAGAAATTGATGCTGTTCTTAATGGAATACCTGACCCCGTGGGAACATTCTATCGTTATAGCCTGGCGGGTTCTATTTTGAGAAAGAAGGTAAATATATAGAATTAATAATTAAAAATTAATAATTAATTATTGAAAATTTATTGAAAATTGAAAATTGAAAATTTTTATATTGTATTGTTCTTTGATTTAAAACATACAAATTTATCGCATAGCGATTAAATATCAGTAGCAAATAAATAATCACTACCACACTTATCCCGTAGGGATTATATAATTATTTACGAATTATATATAGCAAATGAAAATAATGATTAAAAAACAATTGGAGAATAAACGATGACATATTACTCTGAAACGATTAATTCCGTAACAAAGCCGACATTGGCAATTTCAGGAATCCGGAGTTATCTATTTCAAATAATACTCATTGCTTCAGCGCTTATATTGCCTTCCCTTGCTCATTTATCGGGAGCGCCTGTAAGAGTTTTTTTACCTATGCACTGGCCCGTGATACTTGCGGGTTTGGTTTACGGGTGGCGCAGCGGGTTATTAATTGGAATTTCTGCTCCACTAATAAGCTTTTTATTATCAGGCCTTCCATCACCGATTTCTTTGCCTTCGATGATGCTGGAACTGGCGGCTTATGGCTTTATCACCGGATTTCTTAGGGAGAGGCTTGGATTAAATTCCTTTATTTCAATTGCAGTCGCATTAATTCTTGGCAGAATTATATTTATCTTCTCCCAAATTATTTTTAACACTTTGCCATTAAGCTTTAACGGTTATTTGAAAGCGGCATTTCTACCCGGTGCTGTTGCTGCGGTCTGCCAGATTATCTTACTTCCTTTTCTTGCCGGTTTTTGGATTAAAAAGGAACGAAAATTTATAAAGGATAATCAATGACATTTAAAAATAAATCGGAAAATAATATTCAGGAACGGAAAAGTCTTAAACCGCTCATTTTAACTCTTCCGAACGACGGAAGTAGTTATTTTAAAATACTTAACGATTCCATGAGCTATACTATGCGTTCCGGACTCGTTACTCTCCAATCCGGGCAGGATGTCGGGTCACATAATACTGAAAATAAAGAGGAATTGCTTATAATTCTGTCCGGCACCGGTGAAGTCGAAGCTGAAGGCCTCGGCAAACAGAGGATTGACAACGGATGCGCAGTATATATACCGCCGCAAACACAGCACAACATATTCAATGCAGGCAGTGAGCCGTTGAAATATATTTATGTTTTCTCAACAGCAAGATAAATGTTCATTTAAATAACAATATGAATAATTAAAATGGTGATTAAAATGGAAAAAATAATCAAAAAAAAGTTTAATGAAGCTATGAAGAAAGCTGATGAGACCTATATGAATAGAAGGCGGATACTGATTGACCCAATCACTAGGCTCGAAGGACACGGGAAAATTGACATCTTCCTTAACGACAAAGGTGATGTCGAAAAAGCATATTTCCAGGTGCCTGAGTTGAGGGGCTTTGAAGTTTTCAGCCGTGGCAGGCCCGCAGAGGATATGCCTCAAATCACGAGCCGTATTTGTGGCGTTTGCCCGACAGCTCACCACATGGCTTCGACCAAAGCCTTGGATGACCTTTACAAAGTTGAACCGCCAATTACGGCAAAACTCATTAGGGAGCTTGTCTATAACCTTTTTACATTTGAGGACCATGCTCTTCACTTTTATATTCTTGGTGGTCCCGACTTCGTTGTAGGTCCCGATGCACCGAAAGAACAAAGAAATGTTATTGGTGTTATTCAGAAAGTAGGAATTGATATAGGAAAAAAAGTGATTTCGATGCGTCGTGAGTTGAGAGAACTGATTACTTTTTTGGGAGGGAAAGTAATACATCCCGTTCTCGGCTTGCCTGGTGGAGTTGCGAAAGGTTTACCACCCGAAGAATTACCGAGATTTCAGAAAGTAGGAAAAGACGGACTTGACTTTGCTTTGTTCACTTTACAAATATTCAAGGATATTGTTCTCAAGAATGAAGAATATGTCAAGTTGATTACTTCAGATGCTTACACACATCAAACCTATTATATGGGACTGGTTGACGAGAATAATAAAGTGAATTTTTATGACGGGAAAATCCGTGTTGTAGATACGATTGGCGCAGAGTGGGCAAAATTCCCGGTTCAGGATTACACTGATTACATTGCCGAGCATGTTGAGCCTTGGAGCTATGTCAAATTTAATTATTTGAAACCATTAGGCTGGCATGGCTTTGTTGACGGGCGTGACACAAGCATATATTCCGTTGCACCTCTTGCAAGGCTTAATGCCGCTGATGGCATGGCAACACCTCAAGCACAAAAAGCTTATGATGAAATGTTCAAGACATTAGGAGGTAAGCCTGTTCACCATACTCTAGCTAATCATTGGGCAAGAGTAATCGAGATGATTTATGCCGGCGAAAGGATTAATGAAATATTATCTATGCCGGAAATTACTGGCAAAGAGTTGAGGACTATATCTGTTAACGAACCGAAAGTCGGTATAGGTGTTGTTGAAGCTCCGCGTGGAACTTTAATTCACCATTATGAAACTGACGAGAAAGGATTAATAGTTAAAGCAAATTTAATTGTTGCTACTCAAAATAATTCTGCCCGAATTGCTATGAGTGTGGAGAAAAGTGCCAAAGCACTTATTCATGATTTTAATGTTAATGATGGTTTATTGAACATGATTGAAATGGCATTCAGGGCGTATGACCCCTGTCATGGATGTGCTACACATTCATTGCCCGGGAGTATGCCATTGAAATTAAGTATATATGATAAAGACAAGAATTTATTAGAAGTAATTACGAGGTAATAGAAAAATAAATATAAAGGTGTAGGGGGCAGAAAATTTTCTGCCCATTGATTAGTGTAAATAGCAAAATTGAATTTATGTATTGTAGAGACTGAAGCATATCTGACAAAAAGATGATTTTGAATTGAGAATGGGATTGTTCATTGAAATATAATTTTCCGGGGATTTAAATTAATTACGAATTATGAATTACGAATTAATTGGTAGTGAAACGTGAAAAAGTGATGTTTTTGAAAAATCTGATTATAAAAAAATATCCGCAATTATTCATTTTTCATTATTAATTATTCATTAAAAAAGGGGGTTGTTATGAAAGTAAGTGAAATTTTAAAATCAAAAGGCCCTCATGTCTATAGCATCGGGGAAGACAGGACAGTTAAGGAATCTATAGATATGATGCACAGGAACCACATCGGTTCTCTTGTCATATTGAATATTAGTGGAGATTTGACGGGTATTATCACCGAAAGGGATATACTGGAATTATGCTTCAAGTATCCCGATAATTTTCAGAAATTGCTCATTAAAAATGTTATGTCAAAGCAGACCATAGTAGCCGAACCCGACGATGATATTGATTATATCGAAATGGTTATGACGAGTGAGTTCATACGTCATGTTCCCATTGTTGAAAATAATAAATTAGTCGGGCTTGTTTCAATCGGTGATATTGTCAAAGCCCAAAGCAAGATTATTCAATATGAAAATAAATACCTCAGGGACTACATTAACGGAGTCCGAGGTTAATTACTAATGACTAATTGCTAATTAATAATTGTGAATTGTTAATTTTTTATTGTTCATTATTCGTTATTCACTTATTTTATACGTAAGCCTGCGATTTTAACAGCCCCCCTGTGGTAGCCATCGGGAAACAGGTCTTTCAGTTCATCGAGTGTGATGCTATTATCGTCGCACAATTGATATATGTTTGGAACCGATTGCCCTTTTTCAAAATGATTTCGCAAATATTTAATTATTTCCCAATGTTTATCAGTTAGCAGATTCGGCATTTTTAATTCATCTGCCGTGTTAAGTGCAAATTCTTCGTCCCACTCGGTCCAGTCAATCAGGAAACCTTTGGAATTAATCCTGTAAGACTTTGTTTCCTCTGATAACGGTAACGTATGAACTTTTTTAAGAGTGTGTAATGTGAGGTATCCTCGAGCATAGCTTATACCGGCTAACTTGCAGGCACCTCTCTGATAACCGTCAGGAAACAAATTCCTGAATTCGCCGATATTAAAATTAAAATGTTCCATTGTATCATATACTGTCGGGCATGTGTTGTCTCTCTTAAAAACTTCCCTGATGTAATTAATAACCTTCAAGTGGTTGTCTGTCAAGCCATCCGGTATTTCTAAATTAAGTGCCATGCCTTTTGCAAAATTTTCATCCCAATCGTCAACATTTGCAAGGAACCCGAATGAATCAAGCTGGTATTCCTTGTCATTAATAACTAACTTTTCCATAATTTCACCTTCATCATCTTTTACATTAATCCCCTGAGAAAACAATAAAATGTACATCTGCTGGTATAAATGAATGTTGTAATTTGTAATATTTCATAAATATTTTAAGAAATATAAATTTTAAAAAACCAAATTATCAAATTTTTGTTATTTTACATAATGTTTGTATAAAATGTGTTGTTAATTGTATAAAATGCACGAAGTATCAATCGCACAGGAAATTATTGAAATTGTTAAAAGTTATTTGCCAAAAAATAATCATGTGTCCGTTAAATCGGTTAAAGTTGAAGTTGGCGAATTCAGCAATATTTTACCGGAAGCATTAAGCTTCGGTTTTGAAGTAAGGACTGAAAATTCAGAATTGAAAGGTGCTGAATTAATAATTAGCAAAATACCATTGACCGTGAAATGCAAGGACTGTGGGTATATTTCAACCCTCGAAGAACCTTTTTTCTTCTGTAATTCATGTGAAAGTGCTAATGTTGAAATTCTTACGGGTACAGAGTTAAACGTTATTGAAATTGAGCTTAACGACTGAAAGGAATAAATATGAGTTTAATTACCGTTGAAAGAAAAATTCTCGAAAAGAATGATGAAATTGCCAACATCAATCGCGAAAAATTTAGATTCAAAGGGATGTTCACTTTGAATCTGGTCAGTTCGCCGGGTTCGGGAAAAACATGTTTAATCGAACAAACAATTAAATTGTTAAAAGAGAAAATGAACATTGCTGTTATCGAAGGTGATGTCCAGACGAATATCGATGCCCAGAGGATTGACGCACTGGGCGTTCCTGTTGTCCAGATTGTTACAAATGGTGCCTGCCACTTAGATGCAATGCTTGTCAGGGATGCTTTCCAAAAATTAAATGATATTGACATAAACATATTATTCATTGAAAATGTCGGCAATCTTGTTTGCCCGGCGGCTTATGACCTTGGCGAAGAAATGAAAGTGGTAATCATCAGCACAACCGAAGGAGACGATAAACCTCTGAAGTACCCTGCAATATTCAGAAATTCTGAGGTACTCGTAATTAATAAAATTGATTTATTGCCTCATGTGAATTGCGATGTTGATACAATCATAAAGAATGCTCATTCAATAAATTCAGGTTTAAAAGTTTTCGAAGTTTCTTGCACCTCAATGGAAGGAATTAATGAGTGGTGCGAATTTCTTTTGTATGAGGTAAAATCACAATGACATCGAGAGTCATAATATCAATCAGGGGAGCGGTTCAGGGAGTTGGATTCCGTCCGTTTATATATCGCCTTGCTTCTGAATTGCAATTAAAAGGATTCATAAAAAACAATTCGACAGGCGTACTCATTGAAGGTGAGGGCGAAAAGCAGACACTTGATAATTTCATAAATTTTATTCGTGAAAAAAAACCTTCATTAGCAAAAATCACAGGGTTCGAATTTTCCTTTCATGAAAAAAATAGCTACAAATCTTTTCGGATTCTTGAAAGCGAGGAAACAAGCGAGACTTCAGCATTTATACTTCCTGACATAGCAATATGCGATGATTGTCTGAGAGAAATGAAGAACCCATCAGACAGAAGATATATGTATCCTTTCATCAATTGCACAAACTGTGGACCCCGCTTTTCGATTGTTGAAGCAATACCTTATGACAGAAAAAACACTTCAATGAAAAATTTTAAGATGTGTTCTTACTGCCAAAATGAATATGACGACCCAACAAACAGGCGTTACCATGCCCAGCCTGTTGCCTGTCCTGAATGTGGCCCACACGTGGAATTGTGGAACAATAAAGGAAAAGTCACAGAAACTCATCATAATGCAATTCTCAAACTTGTTGAATTGATAAAGGCAGGAGAAATTACAGCATTAAAAGGGATTGGAGGATTTCATTTAGTATGTGATGCCCAAAATGATGATGCAATAATTAAAATGAGAGAGAGGAAAAACCGTATTGATAAGCCTTTTGCATTGATGTTCCCTTCGCTTGAATCTGTGAAAGATGTATGTTATGTTGATAAGATTGAAGAAAATTTATTACTTTCACCCGAATCACCAATTGTATTATTAAAAAGAAAATATTCATCAATACTTTCTCCATCAAAATATGCAGCACCGGGCAATCCATATTTGGGTGTAATGCTGCCATACTCGCCTCTTCATCATTTAATTATGAAAGAGCTGAATATTCCGATAATAGCCACCAGCGCCAACATTTCTGAAGAACCTATGTGTATTGATGAATATGAAGCTCTTGAAAGATTGAAAAATATAGCCGATTATTTTCTTATTCATAATCGTCCGATTCTGAGGCATATTGATGATTCTGTAGTTCGTGTTGTCAAGGGAAAGGTTATGGTAATCCGCAGGGCAAGGGGATATGCCCCATTACCTTTAGAGTATGATATTCACAACAATACAAAGACAGATAATAATCAGGTTATTCTTGCGGCAGGTGGTCAATTGAAAAATTCAATTGCAATGAAAGTCGGCTCAAATGTTTTTGTCAGCCAGCATATTGGTGATTTGGAAACTCATGAGGCTTGTAAAGCATACAAAAATGTTATAGATGATTTTAAAATGCTATATAAGGCAGAACCGCAGCTAATAGTTAAAGATTCTCATCCCGACTATTTTTCAACAAAATTTTCCAATAACTTAAAAATTGATAGCAGAAGTATTCAACATCATGTTGCACATATTGCCTCATGTAAAGCAGAAAATCAAGTTAAAGGAAGCTGTCTCGGAGTAGCATGGGATGGTACCGGATACGGATTAGATAAAACTATTTGGGGTGGAGAATTTTTCATAGTAGCTGACAATGTATGTGAGCACATTTGCAGTTGCAGGCAATTCCCTTTACCTGGTGGTGAGATTGCAATAAGAGAACCCCGCCGTTCTGCACTTGGCTTATTGTATGAAATGTATGATAGTTCAGCTTTAAATTTTCCTGTCATTCAAAATAATTTCACGTTTGAGGAAATATCTATATTAGAAAAGATGCTGAGAAATAAAACAAACTGTCCGATGACATCCAGCGTCGGAAGGCTCTTTGATGCTGTGTCATCTCTTTTAAATTTGAACCAGAAAATAAACTTCGAAGGTCAGGCGGCAATGAATCTTGAATTCACAGCCTCATCAAATGAAACAGGTTCTTATCATTTTAATCTTTTTGGTGATAGTTTTATAACAATAGATTGGCAGCCAATCATCGAAGAGATTTTATCAGATGTTAATTCAGGTATAGGAAATTCTATAGTCTCTGCAAAATTCCACAACACATTGATTGAGATAATTCTTTCCGTTTCACTTAAATTTAATGAAGAGAAAATTGTTTTAAGCGGAGGATGTTTTCAGAATAGTTATTTGCTTGAAGGTGTGATTGATTTACTTGAGATAAATAATTTTAAAGTTTTCTGGCATCAGAGAGTACCGACAAATGACGGTGGGATTGCGTTTGGACAGATTGCCGCCGCTGATTGGATTGTCAGAAGTAAAATAACGAATTTTTAACATAGTTAGAATTAAATAAAACACTTAGAAATTGAAAATTATAAAATTTATAATTTATTGAAAATTGAAAATTAAAAATTTTAAATTAATGTTTATTAAAATCAATTTAATATTTCAAATTAAAGCTTAATAGAAAGAATAGGTATTATGTGTCTTGCTGTCCCGGGTAAAATAGTTACGATTGACAATTCAAATGAAGATTTGAAAATGGGGAAGGTGGATTTCAGCGGCATTATTAAGGATGTTTGCTTTGATTTGGTGCCTGAAGTTAATGTTGGAGATTATGTTGTAGTTCATGTCGGTTTTGCACTGATTGTTTTAAATGAAGAAGAAGCACTGAAAAATATTGATTTGATTAATGAAATTATGAGCTATTAATTGGAAATGGTAATTAGGAAATGGGAATTGGGAAAATGTCATTCTGAACTTGGTTCAGAATCCATTCAATCTGTCACCCTGAGCTTGTCGAAGGATCTAATTACTTACCGCAAAGACGCGGAGATGCAAAGATAATATTTGAAAGAATAAATGAAATATATTGATGAATATAGGAATCAGGAATTAATCAAGGCTGTATCTGATAAAATTCACGATATATCCACAAGAAAAATATCCATAATGGAAATATGCGGAGGGCAGACACATACTATTCTAAAATACAACCTCGAAGAATTTTTACCAGCTCATCTTACTTTGATTCATGGTCCCGGCTGTCCTGTCTGCGTTACTCCTGTTAATTTCATAGATAAAGCAATCGAGCTTTCAATGAGGGAAGATGTAATACTCACCTCTTATGGAGATATGCTTAGAGTTCCGGGTTCAACAAAAAATTTGCTGACTGCTAGAGCAAATGGTGCTGATATTCGTTTGGTTTATTCTCCTTTGGATTCTGTGAAAATTGCAAAATCTTATCCTGAAAAAAAAGTTGTCTTCTTTGCTATTGGTTTTGAAACAACTGCACCTGCAAATGCAAGGGCTGTTCTGGAAGCTGATAAATTGAATTTGAATAACTATTTTATGATTTGTTCACATATGCTTGTACCCCCTGCAATAGTAGCATTACTTTCAAATACTCAAATTAAATTGGATGGAATACTAGCTGCGGGTCATGTCTGCACAGTAATGGGATTAAGTGAATATGAAATCTTATCGGATAAATATCACATTCCAATTGTTGCTACGGGTTTTGAACCACTCGATATAATGAATGCAATTTATTTGACAGTAAAACAGATTGCAGAAAAACGATGTGAAGTTGAAAATCAATATTCAAGAACAGTAACAAAAGAAGGGAACATAAAAGCAAAGGAAATAATTGATAAAGTTTTCATTAAGGAAGACAGGGAGTGGAGAGGTATTGGTACTATTATAAATAGCGGACTAAGACTAAGAGATGAATATAAAAAATATGATGCTCTAATTAATTTTAATTTTGAAAAAACAGGTAGGATTGAAAAAGGTAATTGCATTGCTGGTGAAATATTGCAGGGATTAAAAAAACCTGATAAGTGTAGTTCTTATGGGAAAGAGTGTAAGCCAGAACATCCACTTGGTGCTCCTATGGTATCATCAGAAGGTGCTTGTGCGGCTTATTACAGATACAGGAGAATTAATAATTGAAAATTGATAATTAATAATTCGGAAATAGTAAATGCATGGAAATTGAAAATAAAATAACATCAGGAATGACTTGTCCTGCACCAATAAGAGATTATAAGCAAATACTGCTGTCACACGGTGGCGGTGGCTCATTATCCCATCAGCTAATAAATGAAATATTTGTAAAAGTTTTTGATAATCCCGCATTAAATTTACAACATGATGGGGCAATACTTGATATTAACGGGACGAAATTAGCATTTACTACCGATTCTTATGTAATCAATCCTATCTTTTTCCCGGGTGGTGATATTGGTTCACTCTCAGTTTACGGCACTGTCAATGATTTGGCTATGTGCGGAGCAAAACCTCTTTTTATTTCCGCAGGTTTTATTATCGAGGAAGGGTTTCCAATTGAAGAACTTTGGGAAATATCTAACTCAATGAAACAAGCCGCCGACAACGCAGGTGTGCAAATTGTAACAGGCGATACAAAAGTTGTAGAGAAAGGTAAAGGTGACAAACTTTTCATCAACACAGCAGGTATCGGACTTATTGATAAGAATGATAGTATTTCACCAAAGAATTGTAAACCTGGAGATGTAATAATAATCAATGGAAGCATAGCTGAACATGGGATTGCTATTCTATCCAAGCGTGAGGGATTTGAATTTGAATCTGAAATCATAAGCGATTGCTGTCCACTGAATGGATTAGTACAGGAAATATTAAGTGTATCAAAGAATGTTCATACGATGCGAGACCCAACTCGAGGTGGTGTTGCAAGTGTGTTGAATGAAATAGCAATGTCATCAAATCTCGGCATTGTAATAGAAGAAAATAAAATTCCAATAAATGACAATGTAAAATCAGCCTGTGAAATACTTGGCTTCGATGCTTTATATGTTGCTAACGAAGGAAAGGTTTTGATTTTTGTAACTCCAGATGATGCAGAAAAAGTATTACAGGTTATGAAAAATCATCCTTATGGAAAGGATGCTTCAATCATTGGAAAAGTAGTTGACGATAATCCGGGTTTAGTCAGAATGAAAACGAGCATCGGTAGCATGAGGATTGTTGATATGCTTTCAGGCGAACAATTACCAAGAATTTGTTAATTGTTAATTACTTTCAACTTTATAACTTTATAACTTTATAACTTTTAACATTATAACTTTATAACTTTTAACTTTATTATGTCTGAATTATTGATTTTATCTATTACTGCTGTGTCACTTGGTTTTGTACATACCATTGTTGGACCTGACCATTATGTGCCTTTCATTGCAATTGCAAAAGCAAGAAGCTGGCCTAATCCAAAAGTGATGTCCATTGTGAGTCTCTGCGGTTTAGGTCATATTCTATCTTCTGTCATTATAGGAATGATAGGTATTGCTCTGGGCATCACTATTTCTTCACTCAAAATGTTTGAATCGAGCCGCGGGGAAATTGCAGGATGGCTGCTAATCAGCTTTGGATTAATCTACATAATATGGGGTATAAAAAAATCAATCAAAAATAAGCCTCATTCTCATATACATATTCATCATGATGGAATTGAGCATGTCCACGAGCATACACACGACGAAAATCATCTGCTCATTCACACAACTGAAAAACAAAATATTACGCCCTGGATGCTCTTCATCATCTTTGCATTCGGTCCCTGCGAACCTCTCATACCTCTGCTGATGTATCCTGCTGCATCGCAGAATTATTTTGCAGTTGCAGTTGTTACTATTGTTTTTGGAGTTGTAACGATTGCAACAATGCTCGCAATGACTTTCCTGGGATTGAAAGGTATAAACCTACTTCCACTGCACAAGCTTGAAAGGCATGTGCACACTTTTGCAGGATTAGCGATTCTTATTTGTGGTATTAGTATAATATTTTTTGGATTGTGATAATTATTTTACAAATTAACAACAATTGGATTTCCATATTGAAATAAATAATATTATTCATTTTAAATTGGAGTGAATCATGCACAGAAAATTTGTTTTTGCTCTTATTTTTTCATTTTCTGTTATTTTAACAATTCAAATTTTTGCACAAACTAAACTGCCGGGACAATGGAGCTTAATGTTCAACGGCAATTATTTCACTAATTTTGGAATTTCAGAAGCAATGCGTGGTACCGGTGAAGAATTTTATAATGACCTTTCCAAAGATTACAACAATTCCAAATTTCCATTTGGAGAAAGCGGTACACAATCATTTAATTTTGGAGGACAATTATCTTACAGGTTCCCGGAAAGCAATTTCAGCCCGTATCTTTCACTGAATTTATTCTTCTTTTTTCTAAATAGTGATGCTTCATATCTGTCAACTTCAGCATTTGCTTCAATTACTCTTTTTGTATGGTCTTTGGGTTGTGAATATACTTTGGGTTTACCTGCAGATTTACTTAATATATTCGGAAGACTTGGTATTAATACAAGTACTATTGCCGGAAATGTTCACTATTTTACAGAGACAGATGTGATACCGACACAACGTTTAGGCTTTGAAACAGAAATAGGCGGCAGGTTAAATATTCCTGAGACACCGCTTGCTGTTGAATTGATTACTAATTATTCAAATATTAATCTTATTGGTAAAAGTTACACAAAACCTGCATCACAGCCCCGATTATATTTACCTGAAAGAGAACTGAATGACGGGAAAAATCCCGACAATCCGAACGACAAAGACAGAACAATTGATTTTCTTTCAATAAAACTCGGATTGAAGCTCTGGTTTTGATTTTTAAATATTTATGATACGATGAGATTTAAAACTAATCTCCCATCCACCCTTCAATTATCTGAATTGCACCCCCTGCATATTCAGGCAATGCAGAATTTATTTGTGTACTCAGTTCTTCAGTAACTTCATATTGAAGCTCCGTGTGTATTGCTAAAATTTTCAATTTTCAATTTCCAATGAATTTTATAATTTTCAATTTGAAAAACAAATATGAACTAATCCATATTTCCAACTTGAACTTTATAAATGTATTTTGAAATTATTTGAATATTTTAAATTAGTTTATTGAAAATTTATTGAAAATTGAAAATTGAAAATTAGAAATTGAAAATTGAAAAAACAAAACTCTGTCATATCTGCTCCGAATGCACAAATCTGCACCTTTTTGGCTTTATACAACCAAAATTTAAGGGTAAATCTTTGCGACCTTAGCAGATTCTTTGCGACTTTGCGTGAAATAAAATATGTTGAAGCGGGTTTCCGGCTATGGATTCTGAAATAAATTCAGAATCACAGCCTTCATTCATAATTCGTAATTTGAAATTCGTAATTGTTTATTTATTCCCTACGGGAAAATGATGATTGTTGTTGCTTATTTTGCTACCGATATTTAATCACTACTTAATAAAATTGATGAATTCTACTTCCTATTTCCCAATTCCTATTCCCTATTTCCAATTCAGCATTCATCATTCGGAATTCATAATTAATTTCGCATAATTAGTGAATCCCTCTGATGAGGCTGTGAGCATATAGATTCCGTCAGGCAGTTTTAAGCCGTTGGTTGTCTTACCATCCCATTCGAATTGATTCTTTCCATCATTTAATGTTCCCGAATATAGCTCCTTCACAAGGTTGCCGAGTACATCGAAAACTCGGATATTATAATATGATGCCTTAGAACTAATAACATCAACAGAAATTTTCTCATTGAACGGATTAGGATATGCCTTTAAATCTATACTTGGCGGTTCCGCTGTTTGATTGTCTTCACTAACATCATTGAACTTTTTAAACAGGACAATTTTAAAATCCCAAATGCCTCTTCCATAAGTACTGAACCTGACTTTTTTCGTATTTTCCAGGTACTCCACAGACCAAAATGTTTGGTCGGGAGAATCGGGACTGCTCATAGAATACCAGCGTTTTTCTTCAGCTATATAGACGTAAGGGCCAGCTTCAGTGGCGGCAAACAAATACTCATCATCGGGTGTACCAACCATCTTGTAAACCAAAGTCCGGGGCAAGCCGCTGTCGAGCGGAGTAAATGATTGTCCATGGTCTGTTGACATAAACACGCAAGGATTAGAATATCCGCTCCCTGCTATATAGACTTTTTCGGCATTAGTTTGTGATATGACAATAGTACTTCCATAAAAATAATGAGCGCCCGGTCCCCTGAAGATTGGATTTTCGGTCCAGCTTGTACCTTTGTCGGTGGAATAGAAAAACCTGCCGTAAGATGTCAAAGTATAATAATAATTAAATTGATTCTTTTTTGGAAACATATATGTTATTTTACCGGCAAAGGCAGATACCTTGTCATAGTCATTATGTGTAACAAAATTGAATGGTATTTGCTCATAGTTGATTTTATTATCTGCAAAGCTGAGTTTCCATAAATATGAACCTTTTTCAGTCTGATTAAGTGGTTGTCCGCTAAGTAAATATACCTTAGAAGATGAAGCCGGGTCACGGGCGAGAGGCGGCATCCATAAAGAATTTTTCATAAAATCTGAAAAGTCAAGTGTGTATTTTTTTATTCCGGATTCAATTGCTTTGTCATACAATATGATAAAGCCGGGATAGACACCCCAAACATCATAACAATCATTACCTGATATAAGATGTCCGTAATCGCCGCTGTTGATTTGCTCGAATCCAAGTACGGCATTACTGTCTTCTTCGCAAATCTGGAAACCCTGGTCCTGGCTTCCGGCAAACACCATCTTGGGATTTCCCGGGGAAGTTAAAGTGCTGTAATATTGGCTTACGTTCAAACCGGTTCTGGATATGTTACTAACCGAACCTAATTTATCGTCAGATTTATACAAACCTCCGTCAGTCGAAATAAGAGTGATTTCTTCGTTACTCCGCCTTAATGATGAAATGCCCGGAATATCAGCATGTAGTCTTGTGTTTGGCTTGTCATAATAATCATACCAATCGTTTATTTTTGACCAGGTATCACCTCGATTTTTACTTCTGTAACATTCTACCTTTCCTATATATAAATAGTCAGGGTCATTAACCGAGACGCAAAAACTGTTGCGGTCAAATGTTCCAATAGGTACAATTCCTTCATATTTAATTCCATCAGTTGCATTGTAATTGTATAAATATGATGTGTCTTTAATGGCATCTTTAAATAAGATTGAAAGATAAGCCTGATTTTGTACATAAGTTCCCTGGAGTATTGCCTGACTTAAATTATCAAAATTAATCAAGGGCTTGAATTTGGTATTGATTTTATACACAAGTTGTAATTGATTATTAACGAGTTTTGTAATATTGTCTCTGTAAATAATGTATATATCTTCATTATCATATTTGGGTGTCCAGATATCACAAAACTGAGGGTCTGTATTGATTGTCAGAATTTTTGAAAAAGAAGTTCCATTGTTTGATGAGTGATAGATGGTTACAAACGACGATTGAAAATCCTGTTCACCACACAAAAGGTAAATATCATTTGTCGTGTTTTGCACAATTGCCCTGATAATCCACCCTCCATAAACTAATGAATCAAGTCCTGTTGCCTGATTCCAGGACTGTCCGTTATTATTTGTATAGTAAACATTAGGTGATGTATATCCAACTACGATGACCCTTGTAATGAATTTTTTTATTTCACTTGCAGTTGTTATCATTCTAATATCATTAATTTTAAAACCATTGTTTAGGCATGTCCAGTTATCACCATCCAGATTACCCTTCCAGATATTCCCTCCTGCCGAAGCAGCATAAACAGTACTTGAACCCGGAGGAACGTGGGTTGTGTGTATCCTTCCTGCAAGGTTGAGACTACCCTTTTCAGTCCAAAATCCCCTGAAGCCTGTATTTCCGATTTCAACATCGGCAGCTAACGTTTTATAATCCCCGCCATTTTTTATTTTATCATATAGATTGTTTTGCAGATATTGATATTTGGAAAGACGTGTTTCGTTTTCCAACACTTTCCAATTGACACCGGGTTCGGTTCTATGCATATCCTCAATCCACTGTTCACGTTTTTTCTTTAATTCGGAATCGTTTTCGCGGATTCGGGAATCATACGGTTCACCATATAATGGCTGGTATTCGGATGCTAATAAAAAGCATACAAATAGAAGCAACAAAATTTTTGCTAACTTGCCCATAGTTACTCCTAATTAATATTTTTGTTAAACCTAATATTACTAATTAAATAAAATTTTATTAAAAAAGCAAAATATTTCTTTGATTTTAAAAAAATAATAATTAAATTAATAATGTTGTAAACAAAAATTTTTTAATTAATTTTGCTCTTAGATAGCCGGGTATAATATCCGGCTATCTTCTTTTTACATTCTGCATCTTGAAACACAATAGTATAAATTCTGCAGAATGTTATTATCAATTTCTACAGTATTATCCGGACAGAACATTATTTTGATACTACTTTTTCATTTATCCCAAAATTTATTGAATAATCACTCCTAAATTTTGTAAATTAGTTCCGAATCTTTTCTATGAAATAATTGGCAGATGAAAAATGAAAGGTCTGATAAAATCAATCATATTCTTCTTCTTCGCTGTATTGATAACGGCAAATGCAAAATCACGTGTGCTACTTATTAAAGTTGAAAGCGGCATAGGCCCTGCAACTGCTTCTTTCATCAAAAGTAGTATCGAAAAAGCTGAGGAAACCCGTGCAGAGGCACTTATTATACAACTGAACACACCGGGTGGCTTGCTTGATGCCACAAGAGACATTGTTAAGGACATACTCGGTTCGAAAGTTCCAATCATTGTGTATGTCGCTCCCGGAGGAGCAAGGGCTGGTTCTGCAGGTGTGTTCATAACGCTTTCAGCAAATTTTGCTATTATGGCACAGGGAACTAATATTGGTGCCGCACATCCGGTAGATGCAGGAGGTGGAAGCGATACAACAAGTGTTATGAGCGATAAAATAACAAATGATGCATGTGCATTTATACGCTCGATAGCCCAGAAGAGGCATAGAAACGAAGCTTGGGCTGAACGCTCAGTCAGGGAGAGCATATCGGCTACAGAAAACGAAGCATTGAAGGAAGGTGTTATTGATTACATCTGCCCAAACGTTGATTCATTGCTTAGAGCAGTTGATGGCGATATGGCAACAACTTCTTCAGGGACAGTAACATTGAGAACTGCATCAGTCGTAGTCGAAGAGCAGGAAATGAACTGGAAAGAAGAATTCTTCAGCATACTGACAAATCCAAACATTGCATACATACTGCTTTTGATTGGCATATACGGAATATTTTTTGAACTGTATAATCCAGGTTCGATTGTTCCCGGGGTTGCAGGCGGGATAAGCCTTATTCTTGCCGGTTACTCACTCCAATTCCTGCCAATCAACTATGCAGGTGTATCATTAATTTTTTTAGCTGTTATAATGTTTTTATTAGAAATAAAAGTACCAAGTTACGGAATCCTGACGATTGGTGGAGTTGTGTCATTCCTGCTTGGCTCGCTCATGTTAATAGATTCACCATTTGAATTTCTGCAAATATCTATGAGTTCAATAATCACAGGTACGGTTTTAACGGCATTGTTTTTTATTTTCATTGTCGCTTTGGGCTTGAAGGCACAGAAGCGGAGACGAGCCTTAGGCCAAGAAGCAATGATTGGTCAGAAGGGTGTGGCTATTTCGGATATCTCAGCAAACGTAAAAGGGAATGTCAAAGTCATGGGTGAAATCTGGAAAGCCGCATCAGACGAGACAATCGGCAAAGGCGATGAGGTTGTCGTTAGCGATGTCGATTCGTTGTTGCTGAAAGTGAAAAAAGTTTAATTGAATGTAAAATGCAAAATGCTGAATTATATTAATATGACATATTTATCGCATAGCGATTAAATATCTGGTCATAAGAATCACCACTCCTACTCTTATACCGTAGGGATTATATAAAATAATTTTGAATTGTGGTTATAGTTTAATTACATAAAATTATTGATTAAGGAGGTAATTATGAGTTCCACAAAATTTATCAAAACAGTTTTTTTCTTTTTTGCCTTTCTGTTGACAATAAGTATATTATCCTCAATTCAATTAAATGCCCAGGAATTGCAGGAAGTGGTTTATCTCAAAAACGGAAGCATAATACGTGGTACCATAATAGAACAGGTGCCCGGCAAATCCCTGAAAATTCAAACTGCAGACGGTAGTGTGTTTGTCTATCAGATGGAGGAAGTAGAGAAAATAACAAAAGAGAAACCCGTAAGCACAAACATTTATTCAAATTACCAGATGGGAAATTCTGAGTTTTTATTCAATCCTTTGGGTTTTTTGCAGTTTGGTCCAATCTTTGAATATAATTTTCGTATCGGGCAAAGCTTTTTTATAGGCCCGCATTTCCGTTATTCAGCAGGTGGGGTCTTGTATCATGTGGTTGCCGATTATACCGAAGGCCTCGATATGACAAGTGCGGCTGTGGGGATTTCAATGAAAAACTTTTATGGCGCTTCGCAGGATAAATTCTATGTAGGAGGAATTATCGAATACGGCTGGGGAGGCGGAGAACTTTATAATGATAATAATAATATACAATATTATTCCCATACATATATTTCATTATCGTCTAACATCGGCTATCGCTGGCGTTATGATTCCGGTTTTTTCTTAAATGTTGGCGGAATAATTGGAATTGCACCTCAATTATCAAACGACAAGGAAACGGAGACCACAATTATTGCTATGGCAGAACTATCTTTCGGATGGGAGTTTTAATTGAAAATGGGAAATAGGAGAAGCTAATTTTACCACTAAGTGTTACAGTGTTTTGCACGGATTTTCACTGATAATTTTGGTTATATGAAGCCAAAAATGAGCAGATTTGTGCATCCGGAGCAGATTTGACAGAGTTTTGTTTTTTCAATTTTCAATTTCTAATTTTCAATTTTCAATAAATTTTCAATTCAAAATTTAAAATGCAGAATTGAGGACAAATCTAATTTTACCACAAAGTCTCGCAGAGTTTTGCACGGAGTTTCACTGAGCTTTTTTGGTTATATAGAGACAAAATTGGGCAGATTAGGGCATTTTGAGCAGGTTTGACACGATTTTTCATTTGCTAAAAAACATAAGGTAAATTCTAAAGAATAAAGGAATTCAATGTGCACATCCAGCATTTTTTTATTAATCATTTTTATTAATGATGCTCAAATTTGTGACTTAAGTCAATGTATGATTTGATATTATCTACCACGAACAAAAGATAGTGGCTATTCATCCCGGAATTTCAAAGAACAAGCGGTGCAAAGATAAGGTTGTGGTGGTGATATGTCAAGAAAACGGTTTTAAAATGGTTTAAAAAAAAATGTCTGAATTAGGATTTTTAGGATTTGAGGATTGTAGGATTTTAATAACCCCACACTTTAGTGTGGCGGGGCTGTGGTGATGACGATTTCCTCCCCCCATGCTGAAGCATGGAGTTAATCTCACACAGAGACGCAAATTGTCTGAACTGTGATTTGTGTGATTAATGTGATAGGGATGATTTAATTAAAACCTTATAAAAGCCATTTAACCTTAATAGAAAAAACAAAACGAAAAGACAAACCTTATTATGATTTGGATAGGGTAATAAGGTTGGGAGGAGCGGGAATTTGTTTGTTACTAAGGTTGTAGGAATATGACTTTAAGGTTATTATTTCTCAAAGAGACTTTGTGATAGAACACGGATGAGACTGATGGAACTGATTTTCACTGATTTATTTTCATAGGGATTTAGACAGAAGGTAAAAAAATAATCTGAATTATGAATGCTGAATTCTGAATTGTGGGAAATTAAATTGTAAATAATCTGAATTAATGTTATTATTGATAATGTAAATTGTGAATAAAATTTTTTAATTATATTTATTTGAGAGGTTAATATGTCAATGCCGTTATTACTAATCGTTGCTTTTTTAGTTATTGTGATTTTCTCTTCGATAAAGATACTGAGAGAATACGAAAGGGCTGTTATTTTCAGGCTCGGCAGGCTTATCGGGGTAAAAGGGCCCGGTTTAATTATTCTCATTCCTTTCATTGATAAGATGGTGCGTGTGAGCCTGAGAACAGTTGCTTTTGACGTTCAGCCCCAGGATGTAATTACAAAAGACAACATATCAATCAAGGTGAATGCCGTGCTTTATTTCCGTGTTGTCGAAGCCGACAAGGCGATAGTGAGTGTAGAAAATTACCTGTTTGCAACAAACCAGATTGCACAGACAACTCTCCGCAGTATCTTGGGCCAGTCTGACATGGATGAATTGCTTTCGGAACGGGACCGAATCAATAAAAAGCTCCAGGAAATTATTGATGAGCACACTGAGCCATGGGGCATCAAAGTCAGTACAGTCGAAGTAAAGCAGATTGACCTGCCAATCGAGATGCAGAGGGCGATGGCAAAGCAGGCAGAAGCCGAGCGTGAGAGACGTTCCAAAATCATCAATGCAGACGGCGAGTACCAGGCTTCCCAAAAGCTGACAGATGCTGCTACAATAATCGAGACACATCCGATTGCTCTGCAATTGCGTTACCTGCAAACACTATCGGATATTGCAACCGAGAAGAATTCTACGACGATTTTTCCGATACCGATTGATTTGATTTCTCCGTTTCTGAAATTGATGGATAAGCAATCGGAGCAGAAGTAATGACTAATGGCTAATGAAGTAATTGCTGATTAATAAAAGAAATGAATAGCCACTACTTTCAAGTAGTGGCGGTCTTTCATAACCATTAAGCGGGATTTATCCACTTATTTAAGTGACTAAAGTCTATGGTTCATTCTTAAAATAATTCCACTATCTGAAGATAGTGGCTATTCAAAAAAATTTACTAATAAATCAATAAATAAAATTTCCTATTTAATAAGCACAAAT
>MHAY01000017.1 GCA_001804705.1 Ignavibacteria bacterium RIFOXYC2_FULL_35_21 | reverse complement strand
CATTAATTTTTGGTAATTTTAAATTTAACAATTTTTAAGAGGAACCTTTTTTTATTTTTTAATTTTCAACTAAGTTTAAGATAACACCAAATACTGCATCCAGGATTAGAATCTGTGTTCTGATATCTTCAATCAATTTTTGATAATTTGATTGATTATAACCAGCTAAATTTAAAAACCGGGATTTATCATTTTTTGAACGATTTTTCAGGAGATAATTTACAATCTTAACTTCGCTTATTTCAGCATTAGCAGGAAGTTTCATTAGTTTCTAAAATAACATTTTAAAAATTTCGATTGAAAAATAATTCGTTAGTTGCTTAATTTTATTTCATTCCCTTCAGCATCCCGATTATCCTGGCTGGATAGTTTGTGCCTATGGCTTTGACATTGTACTTTAGTGCTGTTTTCAGGTCTTTCTCCGAATCAATCGAATAAGCACCCATATATATATTATTTTCGATGGCATCTTTGACAAGCTTGTCATTCAATTCATCAACGGCACAGATGAACACATCACAGCCCGTTTCTTTATGGATTTTAGAAGGATGCCTGAAATCGAACGGAATTTTTATTGCCCCGACAGGAAGCTCAGGCATTTGGATTTTCAATTCATTTAATAATTTGTAATGAAATGATGCTATAAGCACCTGATTGGCGATTTCATATTCACGGAGCATGTTGAGCAGTTTATTAACCAGTATGCTGTTACCACCGGATTTCTGTAATTTGAGTTCAATCAGCAGATATATTTTGTCTTTAATTAGTTGGAATATATCTGAAAGTAGAGGAATTCGCTCACCTGCAAACTTTTCATCAAACCAACTTCCTGCATCCAGCTTCTGCAAGTTCTCGAGGGTTAATTCTGCGATGTTATTTTCGATGTTGGTTTTTTTCAGAAGCTTTAAATCATGGAATGCCACGATATGGCCGTCTGAAGTGAGCTGAATATCAGTTTCAATCATATTGGCACCTACTTCAATTGCTTCTCGGAAAGCAGCCATCGTGTTTTCAGGGGCAGTCCCTGAAGAGCCGCGATGGGCGGCTACAAAGTAGTCATGTGCTAATGCAAATTCTTTTAAGGATATCATTTCAGGTTTTAATTTGATTCAAAATAATCATTATTCCAAATAAAACACATTATCTAACAAGCGAAAATAAATATAAACTAAATTGAATTAACAAAAATATTTTTATAAACACACATAATTTTTGAAATAATTTAATTATTTTGAAAAACATATTTATTTCAATTATTAACGATATTATTTTTTCAGTGGTTATTATAACAGGTTGATAAATGTATTCACAAGTCTTTTCAGCTTCATGTCTCGGAATCAAAGCCTTCGTAGTAGAAATCGAAACACATATTGAAAATGCCGCTGTAAACTTTTTTATGGTTGGTTTACCTGATGCCGCAGTTAAGGAATCACAACAGAGGGTAATATCGGCACTGAAAAACTCAAATCTTCCTTTTCCAACTAAAAGGATTACTGTCAATCTTGCCCCTGCAGATATTCGCAAAGAAGGAAGCGGTTTTGACCTGCCGATAGCACTCGGCATACTTGCGGCACAAAACGAAATACCTGCGGAATCGCTTGATGCAACTTTAGCTCTCGGCGAGCTTGCACTCGAAGGATTCCTGCGACCCATACACGGAGCTTTATCAATCGCTATGGAAGCACGCGAAAAAGGATTCAAGAAAATGATTCTACCGAAGCTGAATGCCGACGAAGCGGCTCTCGTCGAGGGAATTGACGTTATACCTGTCGAATCTTTAAATGAAGTTGTTCAGTATCTTAATGAAACTATCAAGATTGAACCTCAGAAGGTTGACCTTAAGGAGATATTTGAAAAGAACCAGAAGAATTACAATCTGAATTTATCGGATGTGATGGGGCAGGAAAACGTGAAAAGGGCTTTGGAAGTCTCTGCGGCTGGCGGGCATAATATGCTCATGATAGGACCTCCCGGCTCAGGAAAAACTATGTTGGCAAAAAGAATACCGACAATCCTACCCCCATTGACAGTCGAGGAATCGCTGGAGACGACAAAAATACATTCAATCGGCGGAATTCTTCCTCCGGGTGAGGCTCTGGTTACAGTGCGTCCGTTCCGTTCACCACATCATACAATTTCTGATGCGGCACTTGTCGGAGGTGGAGTGAGTAAGATAAAACCCGGTGAGATTTCTCTCGCCCATCACGGAGTATTGTTCCTCGATGAACTGCCGGAATTTGCAAGAAATGTTCTGGAAGTGCTCAGACAACCATTGGAAGATAAGCAAATAAACATATCCCGTACAAAAATGACAATCGAGTATCCGGCAAATTTCATGCTCGTTTGCTCGATGAATCCCTGTCCTTGCGGCAACTGGGGCAATCCGCAGAAAGAGTGCAAATGCACTCCAACTCAGATACAGAAATATCTTTCCAGAATATCGGGTCCATTGTTGGACAGGATTGACATTCATGTCGAAGTTCCTGCTGTCAAGTACCAGGAAATCTCATCAAAAAGAATGGGTGAGCCATCCGAGATAGTCAGGGAGCGGGTAATTAAGTGCAGGGGAATGCAGGCTGAGAGATTTAAAAAGAGCAAGGGTGTATTCAAAAATGCAGATATGAATACAAAAGCAATCAGGAAGCACTGCGAACTGGACCAGCCCTCGCAGGACCTGATGAAAATGGCGATGAACAAACTCGGGATTTCGGCTCGCGGTTATGACAGAATTTTGAAAGTATCACGTACGATTGCAGATTTATCTCAATCCGAAAATATAAAGCCCGAACATATAAGCGAAGCCATCCAGTACAGAAGTCTCGACCGCCAGTACTGGAAATAGAAAAAAGATGTGTTAATGATTCTATTGTCTCAGCGGCACCATTTTTTCAATTTTCCAGGCTTCGAGGTTTGTAAAATAAGTTGTTTTACCTTCTTTATCAAATTTTCTGCCGCGGATGTTAAAGTTCACTTTGATATCCTGGTTCATATCGTAGTTGTCCAGAACACCGCATTTGTCTTTGACAAGCTGGAATTTGATGTAATCGGTGTACTCGGTGCCGTTTCTGTTGTCAACTATTTCGAGGATAAATTCACGCTTCTGGAAGTTTTCGCCAATCTTTTGAGTGTCGAATTTTTCGACTAATTTGCCGGTCAGTTCGTAATTCATAATTGAGCCTTGTTAAAATTTGCATATTTGTATTTACAATATAATAATTTGAAAACGAAAAAAAAACATTTCCTGAACTTTTTCAGAATTTCCTTATTTTTATTTTGTGTTTAATTTAGTCTATTGTTAATAATTATTTATTATACTAAGTTGCTTAATTAATTCTGAATTCAAATGATGTCATTATGAGTCAATGGCCACCGCCCTTGCGATGGTAAAACAAACATAAGACAAATTAAATTCGTTCATTATTTTTTTTGAATAGCCACTATCTTCAGATAGTGGAGTGTTTCCACCACCATACGACTTTAGTCACTTATTTGTAAGGGGACAAATCCCGAGCGTGGTGGTCATTTATTTCCATTACTTAAAAGTAGTGGCTTTTCAAATTTATATATTGAACCTTAGCCCGAAAACCAGGGTCTGGTCAAGCTGGCGGCGTAGCGAAAAGTTCCTGTCGTAAAGTATCCTCATCGTATAGTCAATATTGAATACTTTGTATTGCAGGTTAGTAAACAGAAGACTTCCAACTCTGGAATTTTTTATATCTTCAACAACGGATTTCTTTGTAAGTGCTACATTACGAAAGCTGGCATTAAAAAGCAAATCCTCAAAAATGTGTGTTTCATAGCCCATCTCAAATATCCCGCTATATCCTGATTCAATTGTAATATCATCCTGATAATTCGACAATGGATTATTTTCATCAATTGGGAATTGTCTGTTTTGTTCGAGAATATAATTCTTTGTGAATGTCTGTTGCAAAGCGTATCCAACTCCGAAAGTCAGATAGAATTGTGAACTTCCGCTTTCTGAATTTGAAACATATTTTTTACCGAGGAAAAGAGTTTGATATACAAACATAGGGTCCATGAAGCTGGTTTCTGTACTTGGGTCAGTGCCTTTCCCAACACTTGTTTCAACGGTCGTTTCGAGAAAAAGCCGGATTCCTAATGTTGGAAAAAGAATTATTGAAGGAATTACGGACAGAATCATATTATCCTGCACTCTGTATGGTATTTCCGTTTTCGAATGGTGCTGTCCGTATTGCATGTACAAGAAACTTGCAAACTGCATGAAATCCCCTTCATATCCAAGCCTTGCCCTAAGGTTAAGCATCCACACAAGCTCTTCGACCTCCTCATCAACTTTGCTGATATTTTGAAATGTCATCCCAAAACTTGGAGAAGCTGAGAATGACCATGTAGGCTTTGTATTGGACTCAGATGTCTCATCCTGGGCAATCATAATATAAAAGCTTCCAAGAAAAGCTGTAACAATAAGTAATAATTTAATTTTTTTCATTTTATGTCTTTAAATTTATTCATAAAAAAATTGTTGTGGTGTGTTAATGGCTACACCAAGACATTTATAAATAATTCAATACCCTCCCTCAACCTTAATACCCTTGCCTGCAGGGGAGTTCATTGAATTAATAAAAATTGACTTCAATGAAAATATTATTTCATTTCAATTCTTTGCACTCTGACTTTAAGTGTCAATTTCATCTGAACACTACCAATGTCTTGCCGACCGTCGTTATGACATGTTATGTCCGCTTACAGCAAATCCGCCTTTGTTGGATTTGGCGGGTGTAACCAAAATTAATGTAAATCTAAGTGTGGTACCTTTCGTACCTTTCTCCACATCTTCCATATTACTGTGAGCGTGTGAATAAGGACCTCCCACTGTTTCAGTACAATAAGCATCTATCTCTCCTTTTACTGTGTCAGTAGTAAACTTAACAGTGATTTTTTGTTTAGTCGTTGGATACTTTCTACCGCCTATTTCAGTCCCGTTCAGTTCTTTATCTTTAGCGCCAGGTTTAGATTGCACTGGATGCACTACTTCATGAGTAGTAATTGTGAGTTTCAATGTACCGCTACTTGGAAGTTTGTATCCTTTTGGGAAACTAATCTCAAACTCGCCATTTTTATCTGTAATGCACTTTGCAGAAAAATTCCTTTGTACATTGGAACGTGTAGAATTATGAGCCACAGCCTTTATTGGCACATCGTTTGGTTCTTGCTCAACAAGTATTTCTGCACCCGGTACGGGTTCACCTGCTTGGCTTTTGTTGAAGAAGAATAATAGAACAAAAATAGAAAGTAATAGCAATTTAAAACTTTTTGAAGTAAACATAATTTCGCTCCTTATTTTATTTTGGATAACATTTTAGGGTAGTTCCAAAAATTCCCTTAATATTTCAAATATAATCACTAATTTTGTAAGAAACAAAAAATATCATGTGGAGAAACAATGCCAACTAAGAAATCCAGCTATTTTTTTGATGAAGAATTCAGATTGGAAAAATTATCTACAAAAAATGACCCGTTTGAGAAACTCAATAAATATATAGACTGGGAGCATTTCCGCCCCGAACTAAACGGAGTATTTGAGAAAGAAGCAAATTTATAGAAGAATATTAAGTAACAACGGCTAATGTCCACGATTCGCAGTCTCTTGCCGATTTAATTGACGAAATGAATTCAAATTACGAACTTTATGGCGACAGATCCTTAATTAATTCTGAATTCAAATGATGTCATTATGAGTCAATGGCCACCGCCCTTGCGATGGTAAAACAAACATAAGACAAATTAAATTCGTTCATTATTTTTTTTGAATAGCCACTATCTTCAGATAGTGGAGTGTTTCCACCACCATACGACTTTAGTCACTTATTTGTAAGGGGACAAATCCCGAGCGTGGTGGTCATTTATTTCCATTACTTAAAAGTAATGGCTTTTCAAATATTTTTATAATGTGTCAATAAGAGCGAAGCGAAAAATGACAAAAAATAAAATCGGTATTTTTAAAACTATCCAGTATAAATAAACGATTAATGAAAAGTATAGGAATTATCACATCAAAGGAGCAAGCTGAACTCCTCGAGTATGACAGAGACATTGTTAAGTTGTTATCGCAAAAAAATATTAATGCTGAACCAATTGTATGGGAAGAACCTCATAAGCCCTGGGAAAGCTTTGACATGCTGTTAATGAGGACTGCATGGGGATATCATCTTAAGCATGAGGATTTCAGAAAACTGTTGGAATATTTTGCAGAAAATAATTTGAAAGTGTGGAATCCTACATCCATTATGCTTGAAAATATGCATAAGTTCTATTTGAAAACATTGATGGAAGCAGGATTCGATGTCATTCCAACTATGTTTCTTGAACCCAACGATTTTAAAAACATTGAAGATATAGCAGAAAACACAGGCTGGGAAAAATTTGTTATTAAGCCTGCAATATCTGCAAGTGCATTCGATACTTATATCATTAATGATATTAATTCATTCTGCAAAGATGGAGAAATATTAGAAAGATTTACAGGCAAACAATTTTTGTTGCAGAAATATATCCCAGAAATCGAAACCGAAGGAGAATGGTCAATCTTTTTCTTCAGTAATAGCTACAAATATTCTATTCTGAAAGTACCTCAGAAAGGAGATTACAGGGTTCAAATCGAATATGGCGGTAAGTATTACAGCGAACATGCCCCTGATTTTGTCTTTGAGTCGGCAAAAATAATTGCTGATTTTTATATGGACAATTGTCTTTATCTCAGGGTTGATGGGGTAGTTTCAAATAATATATTTTATGTTATGGAAGTCGAAATGATTGAGCCCGACCTATATATGAACATAGTGCCTGAAGCTAAAGAACCTTTTGTAGATGCAATTGTACAGAAATTAAACGGTATTCATTAATTTTGAAATATGGAAAATCAAGACAGTTACATATTTGGCAGAAACCCTGTGCTTGAAGCAATTGCTTCGGGTAAACCCATCGAGAAGATATTTATAAGCTTCGGAATGAAGGGTGAACCAATTAACAGCATATATTCAAATGCAAAAAAGGCAGGTATCAAATGCTCAAATCTTGATAAAAGAAAATTCAATGAACTCGAAAAAAAAGAGTTGCCACGTGGAGCCAAGTCACAAGGCATAATTGCAATCATTCGAAGTTTCGATACCTTGAATCTCGAGGAATTGATTGAAAAATCCTTTGTCAATAATAAATATCCAATCATAATAGCACTCGACGGAATCACCGACCCACACAACCTCGGAGCAATTGCCCGCTCTGCAGAATGTGCAGGTGCATCTGGTTTAATCCTTCCGGAGCATAACTCTGCACCAATCACACCAGTTGCCGTAAAAGCCTCAGCAGGTGCAATGAGCCATCTCCCGATAGCAAAAGTGAATAATTTGTCGCAGGCACTGATAACCCTGAAAGACAGGGGCTTCTGGATTGTCGGCACATCATCCGGTGCCGATAGTTTATATACCGACGAAATTTATAATCAGCCAACTGTCCTGCTCATCGGAAGCGAGGGCAAAGGACTCAGGCACGGGATAATCAATCATTGCGACTTTATGATTAAGATTCCTTTGTATGGAAAAGTGTCTTCACTTAATGCATCCGTTTCCGCAGGAATAATTTTATTTGAGATTTTGAGGCAAAGGAATATATAGAAACTATTATAAGTTATATTATACACATCATTTTGAGTTTAAATGAAATAGGACAAATTATGGAAAGGAAACCATTTTTAACATACGATTACAAATAAATTTGTTAATAGCACTCTTAACTATATTCACTAATTAACTATCATTCAATAAAATAGGGTAATTGCATATAATGATTTTATTTTTAATAAAAAAGAAATGTAAATTTGTAGTATAATTTTATTTATTTGGAATTATAAAATATTAGTGAATAAGCTGCCAATTCACAGAATTAGTAGCGAAGTGAGTGTTTTTGAAGTTGTGCGGAACATAAATTTTTATTATATAAATGGAATGAGGAATAGAAAACATGAAATTAAAAATTATTTTTATTATTTGTATCGTTTTTCTTTTGAATAGTTGTGGAGATTCAGGTACCAATACTAATGACTCTAATAAAGAGTTATGGCCCTTTTCAGTTGGAAACACTTGGACTTATTTTGTGTATAGCTATCACCGTTATAATTCAGATACAGTCAAACCTTTTGATACAATAACTTATTATATAAGTGGTAAAAAATCAATAAACGGTGAAGATTGGTATTTTATGACAAGTATTGGAAGAAGTTCAAAGGTTATTTTTATAAATAGAAGCGATGGTTTATGGGGATATAATTTTAAAGATTCTACGAATATAAATATTGATTCCGCAACGTTGGGTTTTAGGTATCCAACTTATCTAAATGAGACATATCCAAATGATACTAATGGTATTAAAACAGTCAGCCTGAATTCAGAAGTCATTTCACCAGCAGGAAAATTTACTTGTATTAAATATATTTATATTAAACGACCACAAGAAGCAATGTATTTCTATCCCGGAATTGGTCTGATAAAGAATGAACTAATCACTGCAATTGATACAACTTTAACACCACCTGATACGGTCTGGATTAGAATGATCCTTGTAAGCTACATACTATTTCCTAAGGAGTGATATTTCGTGAAACCTACAGATTATTTTTTGAATTGGTAAATTTTATTCCCGGTGCAAATTAGTAGAGACAGGTCTGAGACCTGTCTCTACCTGATTATTTACCTATTAAAGAAAACAAATAATTAAAAATAAATTTCTACAACGTTATCGTTTCTCCATACTGCATCACTCTGCAATTTTTTTCATTGGCAGTTACTTTTGCTTTGAAAACTTCAGGGTCAACCTGTATTACAGGGAATGTGTTATAGTGCATCGGTATCGAAAGTCCGGGATTGACGAACTCGACAGCCCTTAATGCGTCATCTATTCCCATAGTAAAATTATCGCCGATAGGTAGGAGCATAGCATCTATTTTATCAATCTCACCGATTAGTTTCATGTCGAGGAATAATCCCGTGTCGCCTGTGTGATAGATGGTTTTGCCGCCCATCTTAATTACTGCACCTGCGGGTTCGCCCATGTATCTTCCATCCGGCGATGATGAGCCATGATGTGCAATAGTGAATTTCAATCGCCCAAACGGAAAATTCCATCCTCCGCCAATGTGCATGTTATGTGCATTGCATCCCTGTTCAGCCGCATAATTGGCAAGCTCATTTACGGCAATCACCAATCCGTCATTTGCTTTCGCAATAGCCAAACCATCTCCAAGGTGGTCGCCATGGGCATGAGTAATTACAATGAACTTTGCTTTAATATCGGATGCCTTAACAGGACAATTCGGATTACCTGTTAGAAACGGGTCAATTATTACCTGGTGAGTGCCGTCATCAAGTAAAAAAGATGAATGACTAAGGTATGTAAGTTTTAACATATTCACCTCGTTTTTTTGTTATTTACTGATGTTAGTTATAAAATATTATTTCCTTGAGTAAAATTTTCAATTTTCAATTTTACAATTTTCAATCAATTAATCAATATCAAATGTTAAAATAGAAACGGGCTTTACGACATTTAGAAAATTAATACTTTGAATTCAAAAATTTTTATTAATTAAATATTGTGAAAATTATTCATTATAAATTCAATGAAAATTTAAAATTTAAAATTTAAAATTTAAAATTATATTCACGTAATATGAGTAATTAATTTATTTTATGAACTATTTTTTTGCGGAAATCAGTGCCGTTCCGAAATCTGTATCGGTTCTTTGGATGTCTTCGAACCATGATTCTTTGAGCATAATCCAGTAATCGGTTTCCGTATAAACATCGCCTCCTTTTGAACTTACAAGCATTTCAATCGAAAGCAGGGCATTGTATTCAGGTGAAGTCCTATCGTCATGAATAAGGTAATCGTGAATTATGAGTTGCCCGCCTTTATTTAATGCATTATATATTCTGTTGCATAGTGCAATATTCTCCCATATAGAAACATGGTGCATGGCAAAAGATATGAATATCATGTCATAGCCTGTGCCAATATCGTCAGTTCTGAAATCACCTTTCATTAGATTTATCTTTTTGATAAATCCTTCTGCTTTAAGATAATCTTCGGTAAATGCAATTATATTCGGATAATCAAAAAGATTAGCATCAATTTCGGGCTTTAAGTTCAGAAACTCGATTGTGTAATTACCTAAACCGCCGGTCAGGTCAAGTAGCTTATGAACCTTTGTCAGGTCAAGAAGTCTCACGACATCATGTGCAAGAATCGAGGAACGCCAATTAATGGCTTCTATAAAGGGCTTAATTTGTTCTTTTGTCATATCTTTTATATCAACTATGTCAGGTGGTTTGCCGAGTTTGACAGATTGAGTGAGGTTACCCCAAAGATTCCAGAGGTAATTCTGGTATTTGAAAAGCCCTATATACTCAGGCCTTGTCTTATCGAAGAAGCGAAGGGAAATTTTAGAATTGAGATAACCATTGTTGTTTTTTTCAATCAAACCGATTGCCACAAGTGCATTCAGAAGCCTTTCGGTTGCCTTTATGTCTGTATCGAGCTGTGCTGCAATTTCAGCCGCAGGTTTAACCTTTGCACCTATAACAGAGAATAAATCGAGTTCACAGGCAGTGAGCAGCACTCTGCTTCTTTCGAAAGATAGGGCAAGGTCGAGTACTGTCTGAATAGACGAATTATCACGCTGCATCGGCTTCCAGGTTCTCATATTATCTCCGAAGGTATTTCAAAATTATCCTTAAAAACCCTTGACTAACAATTAATCAGTTAATATCTTAATTCAAATATAATAAAAGAAATTTACAAAAGTTTACGATAAAAAAAAATTAAATAAAACTTATGATGTTGAAAAAAATGGTAAATGGACAAATATAAATTCACCATCCTGAAGGATGGTGCTATTCTCATGAAAATGCAAGATTAATTATGTTTTGAAAAAAGGTGTTTATATAAGGAATGGCCATGCTTTGCGAAGTTCTCGAAATAGCCTGTAAACCATTGGTTGAGTGCTATGCCGGCTTCATCGGATTGCCTTATGTCTTCGAGTGATTCAATTCCCCCTGTTCTTATTATATAGAACTCATTTAAGGGAGGATGATTTTCAATATATGAAGCCGCAAAAGACGATAATTCATAAGACCTTCTTTTCAAAAGCCTGCCGCTTAACCCACCACCGAATATTGTTGTAAAATAGTCGAATAATCGCTTTTCGTCAACATTTATATTTGAAGCATAATTGCCGTATTCGGTAGAAGTATTTCCAAAATTAACTCCTCCGAAGCCGAGTCCTGTTAAAACATCAAGCAATGCAGGCAGAAGCTGCATATCAGTGTCGTTAGACAGTTTAACAATGACAGGAGGATTTGCACCTGTTCGTTTAATAAAATTTCTACCGATATATTCAAGCCTGTTGAGAAGATTCTCATCCAATCCAATGTTGTTCTTAGGTTTATCTTGTGGAATGTTAGGACAACTTTCATTTAATTCAATGAAATCAACATTTGCAGATTTAAAAAATCCCATACCATTAACAAGTTCCTTCATAGCTTCCATTTCGGGCAGTTCAGGTGAGTCGCTGACACTTACTCCAAGAGGACAGCCTTCGGCTTTCTCAATTTTCGAAAGCTTTTTCGCAAGTGATACATGTCCTTCATTCGGCAGGCCCATCCAATTTGATGCAGAGCCTGAGCGGGGATATGGCATGAAAGGATGGATAACACCTTTTCTCTCGTTACCCCTGCGATACGCACCTGTGCTTGTTCCGGCAAGGTAAGCTCCTGCACCCTGCGAAGCTGCGGTATAGTATCCTTCGCCATGCTTGAACATACCTGCGGCATTGAATATGCCAGAATTGAATCTTATGCCCCATAAAATTCGAGATTCGCTTTCGGGTGGGATATATGTTCTTGAACGAATTTCCCGTGTTAACAACTTGATAAATGCTTTTCTTGCAGGTGAATAGATGTTTGTAACAATCGAAGGAGGTAGCTTAGTAATAACAGGCCTGATTTTGTATTCTGCGAGAGATAGGATTTCTGCTAATGTTATTATTCTCATATATTTTCTAATTCTTGTCAATCAAGCTTTTCTATTCAACACAGATATTGATTTTTTATTGTAAAAATAATTTAGTTGCCTTTTTTTAAATTGCATTTTTAAAAAAAGAATTTATAGGTAAATATGAAAATACAAGGTGAAGGATTAGCTGAAATTGTAAAAGACAATCCGAATTTACTGAACTTTTTAGACCGCTTAGATGTTCAATTAGGATTTGGCGATAAAACTATCGAACAAATCTGTAAAAGTAATCATATTGAAATCCCGTTTTTCGTTGAAATGCTGCAATTGATATTAAAAAGATATGAATTTAATCCAAGATATATTGATGAATTCGAACCCAAATTAACGGTGAAATATCTAAGAAATTCCCATAAGTCTTTCCTGAACGATTATCTGTCAGAAATTGAAAGATATATCGAAAGCCTTAAAAATAATGAGACGAATAGGAAGAAAGACTGCGATTTGATGATGAATTATTTTCAGGATTACAAAACAGAATTTGTAAATCATCTTCAATATGAAGATAATACGATTTTTCCCTATATAATTGAATTAGAAAAAATTATTTCTGAAAATATTCCAAATTCTAAAATCATTGAAAAAATAAAAATAGAACCTATAAATAACTATATTAAAGATCATGGTTCTCTTAACGAGCAATTAAATGACCTCAAATATTTAATCATTAAATATTTTAAACCTTTTAAAGAAACAAAAATTGTCCGTTCATTAATTAAAGTTATTTATGAACTTGAGGAGGATTTGGAAATTCATGAATTGATAGAGAATCAAATTCTTTTTCCTCAGACAAAAAAAATGGAGGATAAGGTTTTAAAAAATGCTATGATTAATAGGAAATGATATGAAAAGAAGCAGAAACAATATAAATATGATTATCATTGAGAAATCATATTTAATAAGAAGAAGTCTCTCCGACCTTTTGCTTGAACAGTACAAAAATATTAAACTTTTTGATGAAATAGAGAACTTCGATTCTTTATTATCATTAGTTGAAAAAGCTTCATTAAGCTGTATATTCGCAGATAAAAATACCATTGAAAAGTTTAAAAGATATTTTCATAATCTTCCTGAGAACTCCACAATAATTCCCATATTTGAGTCAAAAACAGAACATGACAAATATACCAATTTTAAAACTTATATATCAATTTATGATGAAAAAAAACAGATCATAGAAGCTGTACAAAGAGCAATAGATACTATTTCCACAGAGATGCCGGTTAATCATCAATTAAACGAATTATCAGAAAGAGAGAAAATTGTATTGCAACTAATTGCAAAAGGATTTTCAAGCAAAGTGATAGCCATTAAACTCGGTATCAGCATTCAAACAGTTTCGACACACCGAAAAAACATATCAGGAAAGCTCAATATTAAGACAGTATCAGGCTTGACAGTTTATGCAATCATTAATAACTTGATAAAAATCGAAGAAAAGTAAATGGCATTATTTTTTAAAAATATATCACAGCAACCTAATGAATACATAAATTTTTTAGTGTTCACGTATAATATTACTATTCTTATTAATAAAGTCAATTTGTTTTTTAATTTTTTTTTAAATTGAAATTATAAATTTAGTGATTTATTATAAATTGGTTTATACTTTGAAAGTGAGTGCCGGACTATAATTCTGAGAAATAAAACATCGAGGAACCTAAAGGTTTAAAAGAGATACAAAGCTTCTCTTGAAGTTACTATTATCAGGTATTTTCTACTTTCTAATGAATAATGAGGGATAAAAATACCTATTTATAGGTATTGATAAAACTTTTAGTTATATCTAATTTTGAAATTAGAATAATAAAAGAATTTTTAAAGAGTAGATGAAATGAAAAGTGTTAGGTTGATTTGGATTTTAATATCATTGTTTGTTCTAAGTGTAAATGTATATGAAACGTCTGCACATAATAAGACCATTAAAGGAATTGTTATTGTTAAAAACGGGAAAAGCGATCCTGTAATAGGAGCTTTGGTTAGGTTAGAAGGAACTGTATTGGGAGCAGTTACTAATAGAGAAGGAAAGTTTATTATAAAAGGTATCCCGGACGGCAGGTATGAATTAGTTGTTACATCTGTCGGAATGCATAAAATAAAAAAAGAAGTCGAGCTTAAACATATCGAAGGCGATGAAATTGAAATAAATTTCGAAATGGAAGAAAATCCTATTAAAACAACTTCAATTGTCGTAACAGCAACCCGTGGTGAGAAGATTTATGAAGACTTACCCATAAAAGTTTCAACCATTAATGAAAATGATTTCAGAATATCTTCTTCAAATAATTTGAGGGAAAGTCTTCAGTACCAACCCGGAGTCAGAACAGAAGTAAACTGCCAAAACTGCGGCTTCAGCCAGGTCAGGATTAACGGACTTGAGGGAAAGTATTCTCAAATATTAATAGATGGTAAAGCGGTTTTCTCAACTTTAAATGGTGTTTATGGGCTTGAACAAATCCCGACCAATATGATTGACAGAATAGAAATAATCAGAGGTGGAGGCTCATCTTTATACGGAGGTAACGCTGTTGCCGGTGTTATTAATGTTATTACTAAAGAACCCTGTGAAAATTCTTACAGTATTCGCTGGGATAATTTATTGGTAAAAAGTAAAATGCCTGAAAACACAATCAGTCTGAATGCTACAATTTTGAATGATGAGCAGAATCTTGGTTTAACTATGTTTGGTATGTCGAACGACAGGCATGAATATGATGCCAATTCAGATGGTTTTACTGAGATTGGCAGAATGAATGTAAAAAATTTGGGGTCTAAGTTTTTTTGGAAACTATCGCCGCATAGTAAATTATTAACCGGGTTTCACTTCATTAATCATGAAATTCGCGGGGGTGACAGTCTTGACCTACAACCACACGAAGCCAACATAGCAGAATATGCAAAGCATATTACATATTTAGGACAGGCATCATATATTCATTACTTTGAAGATGGAAACAAGATTAAATTGGATTTTTCGATGCAAAATACTAACAGAAATAGTTATTACGGATCGAATAGAGATTTAAATGCATATGGGAAAACTACCAACACGACTATATCTGCAGGTGGTCACTACAGCCATCTGATTGATAACTTATTAGGGTACCATATAATGACAATGGGGTATGAGTTTAATAAGGATGTAATGAATGATATGGCACCGGCATACCAACGTAATATTAATCAGAATGTTATTTCTAACGGATTCTTTTTTCAGGATGATTGGAATATTAATAATAATATCAGCTTAATTTGGGGTTTGAGATTGGATAAGCACAATCTTATAGATAATCTGATTTTTAATCCCAGAGCAAGTCTTTTATACAAACCCATAGATGATTTATCATTAAGAACCACATATTCTACAGGTTACAGGGCACCTCAGGCATTTGACGAAGATTTACATATTACACAAGTTGGCGGAGTGGGATTAGTGATTTTGTTAGATAAAAACTTAAAGCCAGAATATTCACATTCTTTTTCTGTTTCTGCCGATTTATCAGCCCGGCTTTTTAATTTACCAATTGCCTTTTCATTAGAGTTTTTTAGTTCGACTTTAAATGATGTATTTATTCTTGAAGACAACGGATTTGACAATATTGGGAACAGGCAATTGCTTAGAAAAAACGGCAAGTCAGCGATTGTACAGGGTATTACTTTTGAAACATTTTGCATTTCTAAAAACGAATTATCGGTTAAATTCGGATTAACTTACCAGAAGAGTATTTATAATAAATTGGTTGAGTGGTCCGAAGGCAATGCAGAGAAGAAAACCGAACCCCAGTATTCAGATAAAATTTTTCGTACACCGGACTTATACGGGTACTTCTTAGCCAGTTTAAGTCTATTCGAAGGTTTTAATATTGATATAAGCGGGATTTATACAGGGCAAATGTACGTTCCACATTATTCAGGTTATATTGAAAATGATATTCTGATTAAATCAAAGCCATTTTTTGATTTAAATATTAAAATATCATTCCGTGTGATAAGCAATCCCAATATTGATTTGAGTCTTGGTGTTTTAAATATCTTAGACGCTTATCAGGATGATTTTGACAAAGGTATGAATCGGGATGCCGGTTATATTTATGGGCCCTTTAGGCCATTGACATCATTATTTAGTATTAAAATTAGCAGCTAATTTTATCTTTACTTTATTTATTGGAGACAATATGAATACTACAAATTTTGTAGCTATAAATTATATAAAATGCGATGAAGACTATCGCAACAGATTCGAAGAACTTTTCGGTACAAGAGCACACGCAATAGACAGAATGCCCGGCTTTATCCGAATGGAAGTTCTGAAACCATTTACAAACAATGATAATTATCTGATTGTCAGCCATTGGGAAAATAAGGAGTCATTCAAAGCATGGCAAGGCTCACCTGAGTTTATTGAAGGCCACACAAGGGGATTCGAAGATATACGCAAGGCTAAAGAAGAAGGCAGAAAGCCACCCTTGATTTCTGACTTTAAAACCTACCAGGTAATTGCAGAATGAAACGGGATGATAATAACCATCAATCTAAGGACCAATTATCACCAAAAAAAAATTATAAGAAGCAACGAATAAAAACCTGGATAAAGAAAATTGGGTTTATTGGTTTTCTATTTTTTCTAATAAAGGGATTGTTATGGCTGATTATTCCTTGGGTGATTGCTAATTTCTTTTTTTGAGGAACAGTATAATATCTACCTTCTGAACCCGGCAATGCTTTTATTATCCCAGCTAAGTAATTGAAGGATTTGGAATAATAATTGTATTTCACTTATTAATATTCTATTTGCAAAGTAAATTATTTTTTTGTAGTATTGTGATGATTTTCCTGGTCATATTAATAATTGTTTAATTTTTTGGGGTCTGCTATGAAAAAATTAGCTTTATATTTTATTCTCTCTTTTTCAATAATTTCATTACTTGCAATCTACTCATGCAGCAATGAAGGCAATGAAATACCAACAAATAATTCTGTGGATAATGAATTTTCGGATATGGTATTTCCTAATTTTAATGATATAATTTGGGATGAGGTTTCCGGCGGAACCATTGATGAAGAATTCAGTATTATATCCTTTAATTACAACACAACTGAAACAAACAGCAAAAATCCCGGTACTCAATGTGGTGATAATAATGGCCATCATGGCGATGGTGATGATGACCATGAAAACAATGGTTGTGCTTACGGAACTATTCTCCATCAGTTAGATTTGAGTAAGGACCAAATGCACCAGATTTTTGATTTTAAGAAGGAATTTCATCACTGCGTTAATGAAGCAAGAAGGAATTATCAGCATGAAAAAGGTTTAGTTCTGAAAGATGCACAACAGCAGCGAAAAGACATTATCCATCAGTGGAAAAATGGCGATATTACAAGAGATGAAGCTAATGAACTTTTACATAATTTAGCGGCAGATACCAAACAACAGATTGAAGACTTAAAAGCGGCATTCAAAGCGGCTGTCGGAGATTGCCTGTGCACTTTCTTAAAAAATATTGTGTCGGTTCTGGAGGGTGAACAAATAGAAACATTTATTACATGGGTAGAAAACAATCCCTGCATAGATATTGAATGTAATTTAAGAGAAGGAGCTCCTGCAGACTAATTGATAATAACCTATCAAAAAAGGGGGTTGATAAGCCCCCTTTTTTTGTTTAATCACAGCTTTTCCCTCCAACAAAAAAATCGTTTTTTATTGTATATTTAGAAGAATTTGAAAATTGAAAAAAAGAATTTGGTTACTTGGATTTTTTTTTATTTATATTAAACCCAAATTATTCATTAGAGATGAAGATGAACATGGTAATTGTCATTCTGAGCGTAGCGAAGAATCTTCTTGTATTTAAGAGATTCTTCGTCGTTACACTCCTCAGAATGACAGTCCTACACTTGTTTTTAAAGTACTAATAATTTTCTATTGAATAATCTGGGTTAAACAATACCAAAATTAATTTTATATTTTCTTATTTAGCCTGTACTATCACTCTCGTTGCTACCTGCGAACCATCTTCGGATTTTATTATGATAATATAGATACCATCGCTGATTGATGTACTAATTTTTTGAGGTATGTCAATTGCACCCGGACTCAGTGTGGTACTAAGTAAATGCGTTTTATGTGAGCCATTAATATCATATAAATCAAATTCCAATTTTACTTTTTTCAATAAATTAAACTTCATATTGAATGAATTGTTTGTAATTGGATTAGGATATACCTGGAGATTCTTTATATATTCGTTTCCTAACCTGCAGATGTCAAAATAGGAATCTTTTCCTTTAAGTGCGTCGCAAGCTTTATCCTCTGTGATTGTACCTTTTTCTAATTGAGCAAGTAATTCAAGTTGGTTATTGATATCATTTCTATACCTTTCAGGTAAAGCTTCGATAAATTCTTTTGTTGGGACATACCAGAGGATTGTTTCAGAAAGTCTTAATTTACTTGAATCATTTGTATTGAACATATTATCAGTAATTTTGACTGGTATTAGTTTTTTTAATGTGGTAGACAAACGCATACCTTTATATTTGAATTCTTTATGAATATCTTTATTATTGGAATCTAGATATATAAGTAATGGAGAATCATTCATTGTTGTAATATTTAACATTATTGTATTCGTATACTTCATAAAATTTTCTTTATACTCAAAATAGTTCGCATAATTTGAAATTGCGATAGGTGAAATTTTTAAAGGAGATTTCATATCCCAGCCACTATATTTAACAGGAATTGTTGAGTGTTTTCCAGCTTCAAAAGTAAATAAGCTACGATATAATATATTATTTAGAGTAGTATCATAACCTTGTTCTGCAAGGCTTGTTTTTTTTGTATAATAAAAGTGATTAATTCTTTTTGATTCTGTTAAATTATAATTTCTGTTGCTATCAGTTAATCTATACTCTTCTGTAATAACATTGTATTTAGCCCCATCAAATTTAATCCCTATCCTATCCAATTCATCATTTGTTAAAAGCAGAGCTTTTAGAGTGTCTGTCGTCTTATTGATATCTTTTTTTACATTTGTTATTGGAGCATATTCTTCTTTGTCATTCTGTGAGGCTGATATTCTATCAACATATGCGATTTTATCAATTAATATATTTTTGTATCTGTCGGGAAGAGAATTGATTAAATCTTTATTTGCGAGATACCATATAATATTTTCAGAACCATTTACTTTTGGATTGCCAATTGTAAAATAAACAGGAATGAGTTTTGTAATGTAACTATAGCCTGAATCGCTGACGTCAACAAAATCATTATTCATACTGTCAAGTTTACCACGTAATATGTATTGATTTTTGAACCGGTCAATTTCCTTCATTACGTTCTTTCCAGCTTCATCATCAACTAATGCATCATAAGCAAAACTACTACTAATAGTACCAAAGCTATATATATTCTTTCTAAAGTATTTGCTAAATGCAATTGGGAAAATAAATTTGTTTACAATTTTACTATCGTCACCAAACGGTAGTATTTCTTTTTTAAATTCAAAAGTGCTAATCTCATATTTTTCTTTGAATGTTGCAGTAGAATCTGAAATATTGTAACCATAGTTAACAAGTTTTTCTTTATTACTAAAATACTTTATTGGTGATATGGGAGCTTCGGTAAATAATACATAGCCGCTGTCTGTTTTTTCAAATCCGAGATTTTTCAATTCGTCAATGTTCAATCTTATTATTGGAACAATATGCTCAAAAGATTCAACTTGTGGTTTATCAGCATCATTTTTTAATGTCGTTATAATTTCATTTTTTGTAGTATTATCGTTTGCAGTTACTGATTTTGTTTCTGCTACAATCTGTGTTTTATTTTCTGCTGTATTGGTAGGCTCATTTGAATTAAACAAGCTCAAACCATAGAACAGTCCTATTAAAACTGATATTCCTGTTATTGACATGACAATTCTCCTTTGAAATAATTTATTTCCAATATTTATTTTTCTTTCCGGCTGATTAGTTGACTGCGATTCGAGCAACTTTTGAAAGTCATCCTGATTAATCAGTTTTTGAGAGTCAAGAAATTTATTTGCCGAATCGAAATATTCCTGTAAATTTTTTTTCATGGCTTTACTTCTTCCATTGTGAATAACATTTTTTCAGAGGTTTTATCAGCTTTTACTGAATTATATGAAACACCTAATAATGAAGCAAGTTTTTTCTTTCCACGATGAATTCTTACTTTGATTACAGCAGTCGAAGTATTTTGCACTTTTGCAATTTCTTTATGTGATAAGCCGACAATTTCAGCGAGAATGACAGCATCTTTGGTTTTAGTAGAAAGCTTTTCAATTGCATCATATAATAAACGTACATCGGTTAAATCTTCCGGACTTGGCTTGTGGTCGAGCAACTCATTAATCAAGGTTGTATCATACGATGAATGCTTGTATATTTTATCATATTTGATTTTTTCGCGGTATGCTATAGTAAAAAGGAAGCTTAAAAATGCTTTTTCTTCTTTTAAGGACTCAAAATTTTCAAAGGCTGTAAGAACAGTTTCCGATACTATATCTTTAGCTTCATCAGTGCTGTGTGCGATTGACATTGCAAAACGCTCCAATCTTTTATATATCGGATTCAGCAGTTCCATAAATCGAACTTTCTTATCTGTTATAATGTTCATTTGAAAATTTGCCTTATTTTAACAGTAAGTGCAATTTAAAGGATAAAAGGTTAACAAAAAATAATTACGAATTATGAATTACGAATTACGAATGGTGGAGATGTTTTATTGAATAATACCACTTTAGTAAGGGGGAAAGCAACTACTTTTTTATATAAAATACTTTTTCTAATCCTTTAAAGTCGGCATCCTGAGTATATATCGAAGCATTGTACATTTTGGCTGTTGCATAAATAATCGAATCGGCAAGCGGAAGTTTATGTAAGAATCCGAATCTTGCGGCATTCAATGCAATTTCGGTAGTGAGATATACAACTTCACCCTGTTGAAGCTGTGCAATTATATAAAGGGCTTCATCTTCACCATTAGTAGTTAATACCTTTTTAAAAATTTCAGTTAGAATTACTGTTGGAACTAATAGCTGAGTAGTTTTCTCAATAGCAGGAGCAAAGAAGTCAGCATTTTTACCATTGGTAAAATATTCGAGCCAGCCCGAGGAATCAACAATGTTCATAGGCGGTCATTTTCGCGAATAATTTCGGTATCAATTCCTTTCAACCTTCCTCTAAGCTTTTTTAAATTTTGAAGAGGTATAATCTCAATCCTGTTATTATAATGAATAACCTGTACTTTCATTCCGGGTTTGATACCCATCGAGTTGCGAACCTGTCTCGGAATGACGACCTGGTATTTAGGTGATACAATAACTGAATTCATAAAATATCCTACAATATTGTTAACGATAACAAAAACGTTTAACGATAAATATTAGTTTAATAAAAATAAACCTTCTTCATTTGTGTTCTTATTCCTGCTGTAAGGCGGCAGAAGTATAATCCGGGAGATAGATTAAACTTGTCTAAGTTGATTTCACTTATACCGGGGATTGAGATTGATTCGTTGATTGTTCCAACAAGCCTGCCGTCAGATGTATATATAGATAGATTTATAAGTGATGGATGTTCTAATTGTATAACCGCAGTGGCTGAGGAGTTTGAGGGATTGTATCTTATATCGAATTGTACATCCTCATTTATATTTTCTTCTACGGAAGTGATAACAGGAAGTAGATTGAATTTCAATTCATAGTAAGCAGTATCTTTGTAACCAGCCCAGTATTTCAAATTGAATTGTGTAATATCGAGAAACCGGTATCCTGCATTGTAGTCTTGTTGAATACGAATAAGTATTACAACGTTTGCATTATTCATTCCATAGAAAATAGCTCCGAACTCATCGAAGGGACATCTGCCAAGATTAACTCTGCCGAGTTCATCGCTCGTGAATTCCATATCGGGTATGCTGTCATAGTATTTTCCGTACATTACACCCTGCTTGCCTGATGACCTGAACACACGGACATTGGCTCCTGATAAGGGATTCCCTGATGTATCTAAAATAGTAACGATATTATTTTCAGGCAGGTCATGGAGATATACACCGGAGTTTCCCGGAGGATTATAATTTCCGAGCGTGGCACGGTGACCTAATATTCTTCTTAATGCTTCTATACTGTATCCATCAAAATCGAAATCTAAGATATATTCATGGTCAAAAATCAATCCCTTTGATACTATGTCTAATATTTTCCCTGATTGCCACGGTAGAAAAACAGTACCAGCAATAAAATTACCATTATCTTTTATATTTACTACATCGCCTGAACCATTATCTGACACATTGAAGCCAATAGGGTCAACAATGTATCTGGCTTGTAAAATATCCTTAGCAAAAGATTGGTCAAAATAGAAGGGATTATAATAATAACCCGAAAAATGGTTATTATATATATTTGTCTGTAGGAGCGTTGCAGGAAAACCGCGGATAATGTCAACACTTTTGTCTTTAAAATTCGGTGAAGTTATTTCATTACCACCATCAAGAGGTAATGAGCTGTCAGGAACTATATTAATTTTATCAATTCTGTACTTTTCTTCAAAATAATTAGTTATAGTATCAATAACAATGACAGACAATTTATCATTTAATAATCTAAGATTATTATTTGCCCAATCTTCCCAGCAGTTTTTACCCGAATTTAGTTGAAATTGATATTCCCTGAAATAGTTATAAAGTGATTCTTCGACATAGAAACCGGCACTCAAAGAATATGTAAAAAATGAGATGGAATTATTATCTTCTTCGACTTCGGGAATAGTATTGTTTGGATTGATTTTGAATTCAAGTTGATGTCTATCAAAATTCCAAGCTGTTTTGTAATTAATATTTACAGAATTAAATGGAGGCAAATCAATCGTTCCCGATTTAATTACTGTTCCCCCCCATATATACTCTACATTTTTCCTATAATGCTTCGATAAATTCAATACATGTGCCTGCCAGGTAACTGTATCACCTTCACTGGGCCAGCCATCCTTATCTGGTTTGAGGCTTCCCCAAACAAAATCAATCGAGGGAAGACGGCTTATGTGGGTTACTATAATATCCCCAGGGTCTGTACTTCTTAAACCCTGCTCAACGTTTACAGAACATACACCTTTGTATTTATCATATTCGGCATTGATTGTTGCTTTTCCTTTTGAAACTCCGAATACAGTTCCTGTGCTGTCAACGTAGGCTATGTTTGTGTCTGAGCTTGTCCATTTTATAAGGCTATTGTCAATTAGAATAGTGTCAAATTCGGAAGCTCTCCACACTTTCCAAATTTTGTATTGCCATGCGGGTTTCAATGTAATATTAGCGGGTTCGAGTTTCAGGTAGGCTAATGATACATACTGGTATAGCACCCATTCATTGAGCCTGACGAAATTTCCTCCTGTGGTTTTGAGTAATGTCAACCGAATATATTTCGCAGAACTTTTTTCAAATTCGAGAGAGTCCCATTGGCTGTCGTATAAGGAACTGTCATTCACAAGGACTTTATATGTTCGTCTTTGCTGCTGGAGGTCTTCGGGAGTCATTGCCGACTCGATTAGCCAGATGCCATCGCCGGCTGTTGTGTAAAGTTTGCTTTTTACAATTTCAATCGAATCAGAAAATGTTAATGTTATAATAAGTGGATTTACTCCTGATGTTCGTGCAAGCGTTGTAATATCGCCGTCAAAAATATTTGAGAGTTTACCTAAATCAAAGTTTGTATTGACTTGTACAGTTACAATTTGATTTTGGATTAATGAATTAATATCAAGTTTACGATACTCAAAAAGCTGAGCAGAAGCTGACTGCAAGGCTAATGCTATTATCAAAAAAATATATAAAACAAATTGTTTCATTGTCAACACAAGTACAAATAATTTTATATTAAATTACGGACAATTTAGGAATTAAGAAATGGAAATTAATGAAAATGTCATTCTGAATTTATTTCAGAATCCATCATAAATTTCACGCAAATTTCGCGAAGAAGTCGCTAAGCTCGCTAAGAGTTTACTGATATATAATCATTACTTTTCAAACTACCATAGTTGCTTTATTTATATGGAGAGCACCTGGATTAAATCTTATAATTTTACTTAAGTCGCCATTTTTGTTTTTTTGTGCTTCTTCCAAGTCATAATCAGATTGCAAACCCAACCAAAACTTGGCTGATGTGCCAAAATACCTACTCAATCTAAGCGCTGTGTCAACGGAAATACTTCTTCTCCCCTTAAGTATTTCAGAAGTTCGTGTTTGGGGAATTCCTATATCTTTGGAGAGCCTGTAAGCACTGATTTTCAGAGGCTTCAAAAACTCCTCGGCTAATATTTCGCCCGGGTGTATGTTTGGTAATTTTCTCATATTTATTCTCAATAATAATCTATAATGATAACTTCTTCAGCATTGCTGTTATTCCACCTAAAAACTACCCGCCATTGTAAGTTGATTCTTATACTATAATAATCCTTAAATCTTCCTGACAATTTTTCCAGACTGTTCGATGGAAGTATTTTCAGGTCTTGCAGGTTTTGTGAGTTATTTAACATTCTGAGTTTTCTCCTGCCAACTTTTTGAATTTCCAAAGGCAATCCTTTTACCCTTTTTCCTTTCCAAATATTCTCCGTTTCTTTGTTTCCAAATGAAATTATCATAATATTGTTATACGATACTAACGTCAATAGTAAGTATTTATTTTAATTTATCAAAATTAATTTATCTTCTTGCTTTCACCCAATGAATAATAATTGTTTTTTATTTCCATTCCTTAATGTTTTTTCCAACAAGCTCATGAATATCCTGAATAGAAATGAAAGCACTCTCATCCAAAGTGTGAACTAATTTTTTAAGTTTAAAAATTTCGGACCGCTTTATAATAATATATATAATCTCCCTGCTTTCGTCAGAATAACCACCTTTGCCATTAAAGACCGTTACCCCACGGTTAAAGTTATCAATTAACTCCTTGATGATGGATTCCGATTCTGAAGATATAATAAAAATTGCCTTTGCATCATCAATACCTTCTATTACAATATCAATTATTTTATAGGCAAGGAAGTAGGTAACAAGCGAGTACATCGCCCTGTCCCAGCCAAATACGAGTCCAGCCGAAGCAAGAATGAAAATGTTGAAGAACATTATAATCTCGCCAACCGAAAAACCGTGTTTTTTGTTTATCAGCAGGGAAATAATTTCAGTCCCATCAAGGGAAGCACCGTTTCTGAGGATTAACCCTACACCAGCACCGATGATTATTCCGCCAAAGATCGATGCTAAAAATAAATCCTTGGTTATTTCAGGAACCGGCTTGAAAATAAGAACCCAAAATGAAAGAGATAGAACAGCGTAAAGTGCTGATAAGATGAAATCCCTGCCTAATTTTTTAAAGGCTATTATCAGAAATGGAATGTTCAGAACAACGATAAAGAGAGCAAGCTGCCACTTAGATAAATAACTAAGTATTATAGAAATTCCAATAACACCGCCATCAATGATATTATTTGGTACAAGAAACATTTGGAGGGATACAGCAACGAGAATCACTCCAATCTGGATAATAAAATATCTTGCAATTATTTTGAAAAACAATTTTGTTTTCATTTAAGATTCAATTTATTTTTAATATATTAAAATACTTTATCTTCTCACTTTCACCCAATGAATAATAATCGGTTTTCTTGGTATTCCATCATCGGGCCCTCTGTTGCTTGGTATGACTCGAGCTGACGAAATCAATTCGACAATGTCCATGCCTTCAAGGATGCGGCCGAAGATAGTCCAGTTGTGTTCAAGTTTTTCGGCTTCTTCGAGGCAGATGAAGAACTGGCTTTTGTTTGTGTTGGGACCACGGTTTGCCATTGCTAGCGTACCTTTGATGTAGCCTATTTTATAGCTGGGTGTTTCAGTGTCGAGTTCATCTTCAAATTCTTTTTTAAATATGCTTTCTCCGCCGGTGCCCCAGTCTTCCATCCTGCGTGAATTGCGCGTGAGGCGATCTCCAGCCTGAATGAGGAAGTTTTTTGCGATACGGTGAAATTTTATTCCGTTGTAGTAGCCTTTCTTTGCCAATCCGATGAAGTTTTCAACTGCTTTTGGTGCATCCTTCCCGTATAATCCAAGGACTATCTTGCCTTTCGAGGTCATAAGGTATGCCCTGTGAGTGATTGTAATTCGTTCGAGCGGTATCATAATATTTGGGTCCACAGGGATTTTCTTTTCTTCTTTTTTTGCATCGGTAACCTGTTTTTGAGGAGTTATTACCTGCTTCTGCTGCTCTTGTGAGTTTTGCCCGCAGGAAGAAATAATAATAAAGGTTAATATGAAAATCAGAAGTTGACAGCGATATGTAAAATTTAATTTTTTCATTATTTCATTGTATAAAATTCGTCCAAACCATAACAATAATAGATGCACCGAGTATTATACGATAAACCACGAATAATAATGTTGAACGTGTTCGAAGGAAACGAAGAAGGAAAGCTATCGAAAAATATCCGCTGACTGCCGCCGCAATTGTTGCAACAATAATGTTCACTAAGTCGCTTCCGTTCAGGTATTCAAGGCTTTGGTAAAATTCCAGCAGACCACTTGCAAGAACGGCGGGAATGCTGAGTAAAAACGAAAACCTTGCTGCGGATTCTCTTTTCATTCCGAGAAATAATCCTGCTGTTAATGTAGTGCCTGAACGGGATGCACCCGGGAACAGAGCAAGGCATTGAGCAAGACCTACAATCAGTGCATCTTTCCAGTTCACATTATCAATCTCTTTGTTGAACTTTGCAATTTTTTCTGCAAGGGCAAGAATAATTGCTAGAACAATGAGAGCTATTGCAATTACCAACAAATCTTTTGTGATATTGCTTTCGATAACTTTTTTTAATACAAGACCGATGGTAACAATAGGAATCGTACCGATAATGATAAACCAGCCCATCCTTGAATTGAGGGATTGCACCTGGAGTGGCTTCCTTGCCGAGCTGAGATTCTCCCTTAAAAATGCAGAGGGAATTTCCCTTATTTCTTTTGAGAAGTAAAGCAGGACAGCGACGAGTGTCCCAAGCTGAATCACGGCAATGAAGGATGTCCACTGCTCTGGATGATTAGGGTCAATCAAGCCGAGAAGTTTACCTGCAATCGTCAGGTGTGCAGTACTGCTAATCGGGATGAACTCGCTCAACCCTTGCAGTAAGCCGAGTATAATAGCAACGATAATGCTCATTAAAAACGCAACAATGTTAATTTATGAATTATGCAATTTAGGGGAATTTTCTTTAAATAATTAAATTGTAAAATAAAAATATTTAAAAGATGTCATTTGAATAAATTAAGGAAAAATATACGAGGATTGTTTTTGAATTTTAAAGTAGCACTTGAACAATGTGAGGATGGGAGTTATACAATTTATGTCCCGTCTTTGCCCGGTTGCATTAGCGAAGGCAAAACTAAAGAAGAAGCCTTGAATAATATAAAAGAAGCAATAGAATTATACCTCGAACCAATAGAAGATGAACTAATCAGCTATGAAAAGCCTATCTTCGAAGAGGTTGCATTGTGAGTGATATTCCATCCTTAAGTTACAAACAAATTATATCTGCACTGCAAAGACTTGGGTTTATCGTTATTAGACAAAAAGGAAGCCATATAAGACTACACAAAAGAGTACTTGACAAGGTAATAAAAATTACTGTTCCTGCTCATAGACCAATAAATCCAAACACACTGAGACTAATTTGAAACAAGCTGAGGTTGATATTAATATCTTCAAAAATTATTTATAATTAGATAGGATAGAACTTTTGCCATTCTCACAAATTATGAATCACATGCTTGACTACGCCTTGTATCTGAAATTCCATCAAACCGCTAATCTCTATAGGTAGAAATTTTTCGTTTGCAGAATACAGATATACTTTCCCTTCAATAATCTTGAATTTCTTAACTGCCATTTCACCATTGAGTGAGGCTATAACTATTTTGCCGTCGCGCGGTGTTTCCTTACGGTCAACTACGAGTATGTCTCCATCGAGAATATTTTCATTAATCATGCTCTCGCCCGATACCCTGACCAAAAAGGTCTGGAGAGGTTCAGGAGAAAGATATGAACCGAGTGCGAGCGTTCCGTCGAATTGTTCGAGCCTTGTGCCTCTGTCTGTAATGCCCGCCGGCACCAGCGGTGCCTCGAAGCTATAATGCGATTTTACCTCAACTACTTTCTTAACCTTCATCAACTATCCTTACTAATGCAAAAATCCAACCAAAACGGTTTTGAGAGTTTCGCAAATATTATGCCGTTATTTTTTAAAGAGTGTGAATCACTTTCGTTACAACGCCGATAATATCGTATTCCATGTATGGCTCTATCCTCATGGGCATAAACTGCATGTTGCCGGACTGCAAAAACTCTTCGCCGTCAACGTTGCGGTAAATCTTTACGGTCAGTTCGCCGTTGATTGTAGCAACCACAACCTTGCTGTCGGAAACGTCAACAACGGAATCAACGATTAGTATGTCGCCATCGCTGATGCCGATTTCATCCAATGAATTTCCTCTAACGCGTGCAAAGAATGTAGCGGCAGGATGCTCAACGAGAAACTCGTTCAGGTCAATGACCTGGTCAATGTCGCTGTCAACGGGCATCGGAATGCCTGCCGAGACCGACATGGAGAAAAACGGTATGGGCTTGATAGACCCAGGCTGATAAGAATATAATTCGATTACTTCCATAAATCCCCCCGGAAGAATGAATAAAATAATTATTAAAAATTTAGAATTTTCAATTTAAAATTTTCAATAAATTTTCAATATCTAAATGTTAAATGGACAGAACAGTGTTCAGTACCATTTTTTCAATTTTTTAAATTTAATAATTTAAAATTCAATGAAAATTGAAAATTAAATATTGAAAATTTAAGAAAGATTTCTGTCCCCCCGAACAGAAGCCAGGACTAATATAAAATAAAAACATTATGATTCCTAATAAAAAATGAAGAGAGGTACTATTTTACTAATTCACATAAGACAATTTGCCGGTTTTATCACTTTCTATGCCGGTTACTAATCCGACAAAATCACTGAACGAACCTTCTTTAACCTTACGGTTAAAATAGGCTTTTTCCTCATCAGGACTAAGATTTTTTATTTCATTATAAATTCTTTCCTGTGCTTTATATTTAAATTCAAGACAGTCGAAAGTCTTATCTTTTATCTTATTCATAATACACCTCCTTAGGTGAAATAATTGTCAAAATGCCATAACCATTTAATATATTGACTTGATTGAACATTTTTATTTTATCCAATCTGACGATATGCCTGAAATTCCATGATACAATTGCATCAGCTCTGTAAACTGTTGCTAATGCAACATGGGTTGCATCATCAATCCATTTTTCAGATAGAATTCCATTTTTGATATATAAATTCCTTAATTCAATAGCTTCGTCGGTAAGTTCCAAATACTCTATTCTGTCTCTCGCTGTTTTAGACAATATTTCTTTAACTTTCTGAGGGGCGCCTTCAAGTTCATCAATAAATATTGGGCTTATTAATATTTTGATTAGGTTTTTTTCGACCATGTCGAAAAAGCGAATTGATTCTTTTTCGAACTCTTCATCGAGGCAACCACCAATTACTGATGTATCAATATATATCCTTGGTTTCATAATGCAATAATATAACAAATATTATAAAATTGCAATAGTAATTGAGTATAGCAAGAATATAATTATCTACCTTCACAAACCTTAATCTTTCAAAAACTTCTTTGTGATATTACCAGCCCTCAGGAAATACAATCCCTGCGGAAGGTTCCTAGATATATTTAAAGCCGGTTACTGATTATATAGATGTTGGAAAGTAAATTAATTTCTATACAGTAATTGCCTCGGCAGCTCAGTTTGGAGAGGTTGTATTCGGTAATAGAATACATGAAAATGCATACAATTCAGACAAATTCTTTGGTGTGGTTGTTAATCCTGACAAATCAGAAGGTGTTGTTTTCTCAAAAGAAGATAGAATAATTGTTCCGGCAGAGGATTAATTTTAGTCTTATATACAGAGTTATAATAAACCCCAATCTACTGATTGGGGTTTATTATTTTTGTGTGCCTGGCATGAACTATAACTACAGGGTGAAAGTCCCGAACGAGCCTTGATAGTGGGAATCGTTAGCTAAAGACAAGGG
>MHAY01000016.1:4757-5082 GCA_001804705.1 Ignavibacteria bacterium RIFOXYC2_FULL_35_21 | reverse complement strand
GATGATAAGGAAAATAAAATGATTCAGGATGAAAATAAATGACAGCGCAGATATTTTTTGATGATATCGGTAAGCTTTGTCCAAACCGGAAAACAGGTAGTCAAGTATTTTAAAACGGCTGGCGAGAAAAAATGAAACAGACATAAGAGTCGTACCCACCAAAGCCGTAAGTTGAGCAGCGGTCAAAACCCTGTTGGAAAGGAAAAATAAGCCCTCTTTGGACAAAAGGAAAAGATCCAGAGTTAAAATAACGGAAATGTATATAAGGTAATGTCCTTTACCTTTCATAATTATCTCTGAGGACACCAATTACCGGGTATTTTCT
>MHAY01000016.1:3596-4596 GCA_001804705.1 Ignavibacteria bacterium RIFOXYC2_FULL_35_21 | reverse complement strand
TTACATTAAAAACCTGTGGCAGAGATTCGGATATACTTGTGGAGTTGTTTATAATATCGATAAGATTAACCAAGCCTGACCAGGGATCATCAGCTTCTTCCGTCTTTAACTCATAGCGGTCGTAGTATAAGCTTTGATCACTGCCATACCATCTGAAATCCGAGATTAATTGACTGCCTCCCACTCCGCCGCCACCAAAAGCATCTACGGCTTTATAAAGATTACCGTCACTACTATCATAATGCGAAGAAAGAAATTTTTTATCTACATGCTCTACCAGCGAATAAAATCCCTAAAGCTCATTGTTGATATAAAGTTCGGTATAGTTTGCTCTCGGTGCGGAAATTCCGGCATCTTTACAAAAATCGAGATGAATTTTTTCACGCATAAATGTTGGATCATTCCAGCAGTTATTTAAATGAATTCCTTTTAATCCATCCCATCTCTGGTCTTCCCGGTATTCATCAAAATTAATTTTGAACGGCTTTTTATTATTGGGATGACTGTAAGAAGAATTTCCTTTAAACCGGACACCGACACTATCGTAAACAACGCCATCTACAGTTGCATCGGCAACAATATTTTGTTCATTTCCTTCTTCATAATATATTGTAAGAGAATCCCAGTAATTAGGCTGATCAAACTGCAGCTTTATTGTGTGGACCTGAATCCCTGTAAAAACGCTATCTCCGGGATCTTTGGCAAAAGCAGAAGACTGAGTTAGAATCAGAAAAAATAATAAGAATCTTTTCATAAAAAGAAAATAAATATTCTTAATCACCCGGGTTAAAAGGCGGCGCACCGGGTTTATTCCACTTTTGTTGAAATTCGTGATCACCAGGTTTTCCGCCCGGTGGGTTTCGTTCCATAAGTTTTTTTAGAATAGGAATAAATTTTTCTCTTTGTTCCGGGGTACAAATAGAAATCAATTCTTTAAAGTGATTGAAACGAAGTTTCTCCAACTCAGTTTGTATCGAACCTATCCTGTAAGTAATCGAAT
>MHAY01000016.1:2364-3588 GCA_001804705.1 Ignavibacteria bacterium RIFOXYC2_FULL_35_21 | reverse complement strand
GTGACGTCATATTCTTTTTCAAACAGTTTTTCTTTTAACATGTTCTCTAAAGTTCTCATCTCGTCGAAAAGTCTATCGGTCGCTTCGAAAAGTATTTTTCTTTTCTCTTCAAACAATTTTGCCTGGATATCGGTAAGAGCCAGCTCTTTCTGCATTAATTTAACAGGATCGGGAGGACGGTTATAATTTCCCGGCACGGGCGGTTCTTTATCAAGAATGTGTGTCCATATTATTGTTACAGTAACAATATTAAGGACTAATAATATTCCAACAATCCATTTTAAAAAATTATTTTTATTCGTCCAGTCCATATCAGTTCAGGCTTATATACTCATAATATGATTGGTTGATTTTGTAATCATTATTCAATGATTCTATCAATGATTCATCCGGAGGATAAGAACCAATATCAGCTTGAAGAAAGTATATCGTAGTAATAACATTAATAATAATTATTAACCCAATAATAACGGGCTTAAAAACAAATATACTTTTCTTTTTTACCGGTGACGGATATTTTTCAATAACGGTTTTAATTCTTGTATAAAGAAAAGGATTCCCTTCCAGTCTCGGAAGTTCATTAACCGCATTAAGAGTTTTTTCTACTTCGTCTGAAATTCTTTTTTCTTTCTTCATGTTTTTATTTAGAGATATTCTCTATAAAAATTATAAAGTTTTTTCCTGAGATTCACTTTTGCGCGATGGATTAAAGATTCAACCGATGATATGGTTATGCCAAGTACATCTGCTATTTCCTTATAACTAAACTCATCATATTTACTCAAAGTAAAAGCAATTCTTTGATTTTCAGGCAAACAGTCAAGCGCTAATGAAAGAACTTTTATCCTGTCATCATTATCGAGTAATTTTTCCGGGCTTTGTTCATCGGGCGCTTGTATTTCATCTTTTAAACTCGTACTGCCAATCATATCTTCATTTTCAAACAAACTTTTCGAATTTGCAAAGCGTTTTTTTCTTTTCCTGCTTTTCAGGTAATCGAGTGATTTTGAAATTGCAATTCTGTAAATCCAGGTCGAAAGCTTTGAATCATTTCTAAACATGTTTATTGATCTGTAAACTTCAATAAAAACTTCCTGGGTTAAATCTTCAGCTGTTTCACGGTTATAAACAAACCTGTAACAGCTGTTTAAAATTAATCTTTGATATTTGTCAACAATTATTCGGAAAGATTCATCATTCCCGTTTTTAAGATTTTTAATTAGC
>MHAY01000016.1:2192-2290 GCA_001804705.1 Ignavibacteria bacterium RIFOXYC2_FULL_35_21 | reverse complement strand
CATACTAAAAAATAATATGGGGTTATTCTGAGAGGAGAGAGCGAGTACAGAGCTTTTTTATTTATATAATAAAACGTCAAATGAATAATCAATTGGTG
>MHAY01000016.1:962-2067 GCA_001804705.1 Ignavibacteria bacterium RIFOXYC2_FULL_35_21 | reverse complement strand
TTATTAAAGCCGGCTTCGATTTCGCCGGTTATGAATTCCACATTTAATTTACTTCCTGAGGCGGTTTTTAAACCGGAGTTAGATGATAGTGATTCCCCTATAGGAATCTTAACCTCGTAACATAAATTGCCTTTGTCAAAAGAGATTTTGGCTTTAAATATTTCCCCATCAACAGGATAGGTTTTTAGCACCTTTCCTTCATCATTAAGGATATATAGCTCTTTTTGTTTTGAAAGCGATGAATATAATTTCAGATCTATTTGCTCTTCTCCTCTCATCCCGGGTTTCTGCTGGTCAGGCATTTCAGGAAGCTGCTGGTTTGGTTGAAATTGAAAATCCGACGGATCGGGTTTGTCCGGGTACAATATTCCGATTTTATCATCTGAGTTTTCCGGTTCAAGCCAGACATTCAAACCTCCCTTTATGATCTTAATAATTTTGTTCCTGTCATTTGTTACCATGCAGAGGTAAAGATTATCCGCGTCATTCCGAAAGCCAAATGCTATATTCTCTCCCTCAATAGTAATTAATTGGTCCCAGTCAGATTGCCTGCCATCGATTGTTATATCGCCATTCCTTGCAAGCGACGTAACTTCCCGGGAACCTGAACAACCTGTTATTATTGAAACAACAGATAAAACAAGGAATAATATAAGAGACCTGATTTTTTTCATTTTGCACTCCTTTTAATAAAAAGTTCTTAAGTTATAAATCAATGAAAGCAGAAAGTATCTGCCTATTACGTTTGAACTATACTCCTGTGTATAGTAATCAGTTGATTGCCTTGAAATGTTATTGTTTTGATTTAGTGCATCATAAACCGAAAACTTCAGCTCTCCTCTGTTATCTGAAAAGAACTTCATTCCAAGACTCAAATTCAACAGGTATGTATTCGGATCATATTGCTCAGACAATCCACCATCATATTTATGGTTAAACTCGCTCTGAAAAACCAATTGATCAAAGAGAAGCCAGTAAAATCTTAACCTGTTCAACATGCTTAAGTATTCTTCATCATTTTCTTTAGAGATGTTGTTCTTTACAGTATTATGATAGCTTGTAGTTGATACGAGAAAATCAATATCCGTGATGATATTACTGCTTA
>MHAY01000016.1:412-790 GCA_001804705.1 Ignavibacteria bacterium RIFOXYC2_FULL_35_21 | reverse complement strand
TGCTAAAGTTGATTGTTGAAAATCTTACTGCCGCAAAGTGTACATACTCCTGTTCTAAATTCGGATTACCGGTTGAAAGCTGAAGTGGATTAGAATTATCAAGAACATCCTGAAGCTGTGCAGCCGAAGGGGCATTATTAAAAGTTCTATAAAAAATATTAAAATTCCTGTCGCGGGAAATATTATAACGGAATATCAGTGAAGGAAGAAACGAATAGAATTTCCGGTTGAGATTAAAGCTTACAGGGAATTCCTGTTCGCCTTCCAGGGAAGCAATGTTGTAATTTAAATTAGCGTTGAGTGAGACTTTGTTTTTCTTATAACGATAACCAATTCCGGCAACGTTTGTCGTATAATTTCTTTGATAAGTATTGCTTA
>MHAY01000016.1:0-339 GCA_001804705.1 Ignavibacteria bacterium RIFOXYC2_FULL_35_21 | reverse complement strand
GGAAACGGAATGCGAGGCATTAAACATTAAAAAATTATTCTCATTTATCGGTTCTGTATATACCAAATCCGCTGTTAAAGTCATTCCGGTATTCAACATATCTATCGACTGGTTAATGGTATCTGAATCAACAAGTGAGTTATAATAAATACTTTCCGATACTAAATTTTTTGTCCCGTCATTCTTTTTGTAAGTCGTATTCAGGCTTAAAGAGATTGATCTTCCGGAAATATTGAATTTATACCTGTACATTAGTAGAGATGAAAGATTAATTCCGCTTAAGTTCGATGAAGTCGAATTACTTGTATAATTAAGCTGCTCTTCTCCAGCATTTGTATA
>MHAY01000015.1 GCA_001804705.1 Ignavibacteria bacterium RIFOXYC2_FULL_35_21 | reverse complement strand
TGAGAACAATAGTTTTGAATATTATAGAGAGATCTTTTTATCTATCTTTAGATAACACTCTCATATATCTTTATATCATCCTTTTTATTTTTATTTGTATCATGCAATTCAAAGCAGACAACAGAACAAAATAGCGAAGAAAAAATTCTTACTATAAAGCATAATGAATATAAAGGTGAATGCATAGGATATTGCGATACAGATTTAATTTTTGATACAACAAATGTATTATATATTAAAAGAGGATGGGATTCAAATTCTAAACAATTGCCTGAGATTGATACATCTTTCCAAATAAGTGATTCACTTTGGAATAATTTAATATCAATAATAAATATCGATAAAATTATGAGCCTTGATTCTTTATATAGAACTGATGATAGTGGTTCTTGGGTTTCTGAAGGTACAATAACATTTGAAATTATAACAACAAGAAAGCAAAAGAAAATAACATTTGTAAATAGAAAATATTTACAACCGCTTGACTCCCTAAATAAAAAGTTAATTGAATTTAGGAGGGAATTATGAAAAAATACAGTATATATTTGTGGGTTAGGTATATAATAATCATCATCTATTTATTTCTCAGTTATTACTCTGTCAAAGCTAGTAATGACACTCTGTTTAAAAGAGTATCAGTAAATGAAGTAAAAAGTGAAAGAAGGGATTACCTTAATATAATTATAAATTCACCAATTACTAAATCATATAGTTTAGTCAAGTTAAACAGATTAATTTTTAATCAATCTATTATCATTAATTTAGATGATAATAATAAATTTAATGCTGTTCTTTATGAAAATCAGGGTAGTATTAGGATGAAAACCGAATTCCAAAATATTTTCGGTTCTTTCCTATTTAAAAATAAAAAATTAAGAGGTTATGTCCAATTTAAGAATGAAAAATTTGAAATTATACCAATTGATTCTTTGGTTCACATAATTATCTTAATTGATGAAACAAAAATTCCTTCTGAACTGTGTAATTTTAATAATGATTCATTGGCGAAAGAAACAAAAAAGAATAAAAATCCTACAATATCTACTATTCCAGATGAGTGTAATATAAGAATTCTTGTTGCTTATACTCCTAATGCAAGAGATGCAAGAGGAGGAGAAGAAGATATAAATGACGATATACAATGGGCGGTTCAATTAACTATTGAATCTTATGATAAGAGCAATGTAAATCAAAGAATTGAATTAGCGAGAACTATTTTAACTAATTATACAGAGACTGGAAATTGGGACACAGATGTTGGTAGGTTTTTTAATCCAAATGATGGAATAATGGATGAATTAGACAATATACGTGATTTATATTCAGCAGATTGTATGGTTTTAATAATTGATGATGATACATATTGTGGTCAGGCTGAATCTATTCTTTCTAATGAAAGTACAGCACGTTGCGTTGTAAGTGCTGGTAGTACATGCCTTACAACTTATTTCTCATTTGCACATGAATTAGGACATTTGATGGGATGTGATCATGATCCATCGAATGAAGTCGGTCCGGCTTTTCCTTACGGTCATGGATTTTGTCATTCAGCCGGGGATAATTGGCGAACTATTATGTCTTATCAAAATAATTGTGCTTTAAATAGGATACAATTTTGGTCAAATCCTGATATAGAATTTCAGGGTGACCCTATGGGTGATGTTTGGTATGCTAATAATCATCGTGTATTGAATGAAACTGAAGAAACTATTAGGGAATTTAGATTAACACCGTTAATTAATGTAATACCTTTGGAAATAGTCACTGAATTTAATATTGCGGATTTTTTAGCTAGATCAATACTACAGATTACGTGGAATTTTATCGCAGAAGAAAATTCTGAAGTTTCTTTACGTGCCGGTGATGAAGTGATATTATCGCCAGGCACTCGTGCAGAGATTGGTTCAAATGTTCATGTTTTTATTGATGATTGTGGTACTCAAGCAATTGTTTCTAAAGATGACAAGAAAGGTTCATCAAAATTAATAGAATCATCATTTATAAATTACAAATTTGTAGTTGTGCCCAATCCCGCAAATAATTCTATTGAAGTTAAATTTAAACTAGAAGAAGGATCGCCGGTTCAAATTCAAATTATAAATTCTCTTGGGCAGACATTATTGTGCCAGAGCGATTTTTATAATAATACAGCAACAGAAAAGAAATTGTCTTTTGATGTGAGTACTTTACCAAGTGGTTTGTATTTTGTCGTGCTTCGTTCACAAAGCTTTGTGCAATCGAAGCAGATTGTGATATTGAAGTGAAATTTCAATTTTGAATTAATTGTTTAAAATTAAGGGGGAATTCTTTTGGGATACTCCCTTATTTTTTTATAGGGGCAGTATAGTTAATTTTGTAAGATTTATTTTTTACAAAAGAAGGAAATAATAAATGAATACATTTAACTGCGATTTGGTGGTTATTGGCTCCGGTCCGGGAGGATATGTAGCGGCAATAAGAGCATCACAGCTTGGATTGAATACTATTTGCGTCGAAAGAGACAGTTTAGGCGGAGTATGCCTGAACTGGGGATGTATCCCTACAAAAGCTTTACTGAAAAGTGCAGAATACAGGCATTTTATAAGTAAATCATCTGATTTCGGATTTGAAATTAAGGACTTCAATGTTGATTTTACTAAGGTGATTCGGAGAAGCCGGGATGTAGCTAATAAAATGTCAAATGGTGTTGGATTCTTATTTAAAAAATATAAAGTTCAGCAGGTCAAAGGTAATGGATTTATTAAATCAAAAGGTGTTGTAGAAGTTAAGGATAATGACGGAAAAGTAACAGACAGTATTAATTGTAAGAACATACTGATTGCTACCGGTGCTAGGCCCAGAATGTTAAAAGGCATAGATGTGGACTTGAAAAAAATTATCACAAGCACGGAAGCTATGATTCCCAATGAAATTCCTTCGTCAATTATTATTATGGGTGCAGGTGCTATAGGTGTGGAATTTGCTTATTTCTATAATGCATTCGGAACAAAAGTTACAATTGTAGAAATGTTAGACAGGATTCTTCCGATTGAAGATGTTGATGTGTCAAATGAACTTGCGCGAAATTTTAAGAAATCTAAAATTGACATTCTGACGAGTACGAAAGTTCTGTCTGCCAGAGCTAAAGGTGATGGAGTTGAAGTAAAAATTCAAAAAAAGGATGGTAAAGAAGAAATATTGTCTGCTGACCTGGCTTTGAATGCAATTGGTATTCAGGCGAATATTGAGAATTTGTGGGATGACAGGCTCGGAATAAATCTCGAAAAAGGATTTATTAAAGTTGATAAATTTATGAAGACTAACGTTGATGGAGTATTTGCAATCGGAGATGTTGCAGGTCCGCCCTGGCTGGCTCATAAGGCATCTGCGGAAGGCTTAGTTGCCGTTGAGTATATTACAGGACATTCAGAAGAAGGTATTGATTATAATAACATCCCGGGTTGCACATACTGCCAGCCTCAGGTAGCAAGCATTGGATTAACTGAAGCAAAAGCAAAAGAAGCGGGATATGAAGTTAAAATTGGAAAGTTTCCATTCACAGCTAACGGCAAGGCTAACGGTATTGGTGAAGCAGTTGGATTTATCAAGCTTGTCTTTGATGCTAAATATGGCGAGATTCTGGGCGCCCACATGATAGGTCCTGATGTTACCGAGATGATTGGTGAAATTGGTGTGGCAAAGACATTGGAAGCAACGGGGAAATCAATTTTCAAGACTATACACGCACATCCGACCCTGAGCGAAGCTATAATGGAAGCTGCCGCTCAGGCTTACGGAGAAACGGTAAATATTTAATTCACAATTAAAATTTATTAACATATGTTATGCAAAAGTCGTTAAAGAAGATAGAAAAAAGAAAATAGATGATAGAAAATAGATTAAAGTAATTACAAATGGAGAAAATAGTAATAAAAGTTCAAGAGAAAATATATCTGAACGGATGTTTGAGTATCTAGCAAGTATAATATAAAGTTGAAGGACAACTCTTTTAAATATTCTATATTCTATTTGCTTTTATCTATTTTATATATTCTTAATATAACTTACTAAATTAATACCAAGTATTGTTATATATAATGATTAGTATTGAAAATTGGGGATTAATTGAATACAAGGAGTCTTGGGATAAGCAAAAGGTTTATGCTGATGAGGTTTTGAACGGGTCAAGAAAAAGTACACTTGTTCTATGTGAACATCCTTCGGTTATCACAATCGGTAAAACAGGAACTGAAGGCAATATTATCCCCAAACCGGAGTTTCTTAAACAAATGGGTATTGATGTGTTCAATATTGACAGGGGAGGAGATGTTACACTACATAATCCCGGGCAACTTGTCGGATATCCAATTTTCAATTTGGCTGATTTTAGGCAGGATTTGCACTGGTTTCTGCGTGAAATTGAACAATGTATAATGGATTTGTTGGAAGTGTATAATATATCAAGCGGCAGGGTAGAAGGATTAACAGGTGTTTGGATTGACAGGCAAAAAAAAATTTGTGCAATGGGATTACACTGCTCGCGCTGGGTAACATCACATGGCTTTGCTCTTAATGTTCAAAATAATTTAAGCGAATTTGACTATATTGTTCCCTGTGGCATTAAAGACAAAGATATAACGTCAATGGAAAAGGAACTTGGCATAAGAATTGAGATTTCCGAAATTAAATTGAAATGTGCCGAAATATTTGAAAAACACTTTTGACAGAAAAAACTTGTTTTTTTTTGTAAAAGGTATTAAATTTGTTAACGTTCTTTAAAATAAGCGGGAATAGCTCAGTTGGTAGAGCACAACCTTGCCAAGGTTGGGGTCGCGAGTTCGAGTCTCGTTTCCCGCTCGATCCCCCGATTTATCGGAGGGTCACTTCCTCTTTATGCTGCATGCCTTGCCGTCAAGTCCCCCCGATGGCGAGGCATTTTTTTTTATTTCGAATTATGACCCTTCGACTTTGCTCAGGGTAACATGATTACGAATTACGAATGAAAGTTGAATTAAAATTTCTAATTGAGGGAAATTGTTTTAAAATAAAGTAATATAAAACACGTTATCACAATAAAATATGATTTTGTAATTGAAATATTTTTTTATTAAATTGAATTTGTTAATTATTTTATCATAAAATAACCACTGGTATTTATCGAAGAATTGCTACTGTAGAAAATTGGATTTGGTTTTTTTGAACAGAAAATTTAATGCATAAATTTTGTGTATTTGAAAGGTAAGGTATGCAATTCTTGATAAATAAAAATCTAACATACTATATTTTTATAGTATTAATCACACTAAGCTTGCACTTATCTTTCGGTTTTGCAAAAAGCAATAATTTAACAGATAAATCCTGCTGGCATGTTATTAAATCAACTCAGGATGAACTTGTTTTATCTTTCACACATAAGCTGCTTGGTTTTGATACAATCTACACAATAGATGGAAAACAAACGTTCATGCCCATTATCGAGGGTGCTTTTTCGAATCAAACTCAACCCGGAATTCAATCTGAATTAATATCTAAACAAAATATTTCAATACCTGGCCCTGATACATATCAAATTGAAGATATAAAAGTTGAGGGAATTAGACAGTATAAGGGTATTATATCACCTGTACCTGACCGTATTGCAAAAATAGAAGCTCCTGTTTATCATATAAATAATACATTTTATAAAGCATATAAATCTAACTGGGTTGGTATTAAGTACGAAGGAATTGCAAGGGACAGGCATATAGCCTGCTTGAGCGTAATTGCATCAAAATATAACCCTGAGTTAAATGTTATTGAAATACCGGAACGAATAACAATAACAATTAAATTTAAACCGGTTCAATCAGGACAAATCACAAGCAAATCTCCCGACCCATTATCAGCAATGTCATCAATCAATTATGAAGCAGGAAATAATTGGACGATAAAACCGGAGATTCTTCGACAGGCTCAGAATGACAAACAGTATTTATATGACAATAAAAAAGACAATAAAGATAAAATCCAGGCAGAAGGCAAATGGATTAAAATCACTATCGAAAACGAAGGAATATTCAAAATTGACCAGGGTATGCTTTCTTCGGTAGGAATCAGCATACCAAAAGAAGAAATTCCCACTATTAAAATTTATGGTAATGGCGGTGCAGAGCTTAGCGAGAGGGTTTCTGATGCACAAAAAAATAATTTGAACGAACAAGAGATTATTGTAAAGACAAACGATGATGGAAATCTTTCTCAAATCCTGTTTTATGGAAGTCCTGCATCAGGTTTTATATTCGATTCGCTTTCCTCGAAATTCAGTCATTACATCAATCATTACAGTTATAACAATTATTATTTAATGACTTGGGGCGGTGAAGCCGGAAAACGTGCGACAGCAATTATACCAGCATCAGGAGAAGTAAAAAATAGTCCTTTAACATATACTAATCGAATCTTTTTTGAAGAAGAATTATACAATGCCTTCAAGGGTAATAATGGTTCTGGCAGAACCTGGTTCGGAGGAAGTCTTTTCCCAAGAACATTCAGAACAAAGCTTAATAACCTCGACAGAACAGGTGAAATAAAGTATAGAATCTCTGTTGCCCACAGGTCAGATTCATCAGGATATTTTTCTATAACTGAAAACTCAAAAGAAATAATAAAAGCTAATTTAATACCAAATTATGGAAAATATGTAGATGCTACACGAACAATTAAGGAAGCTAAAATACCAGCTTCTGATATTGCTGCTGATGATTACAGCACTCTAAAATTTTCTTATGTGTATCCTCATAGCGGAACAAATTCAACGCCCTTTTTTGATTATTACGAAATCAATTATCCGCGATATTTTGTACCCATTGATAATGAAATCAGTTTCTTTACTGAACCTGTATTATCAGGATTAACAGAATTTTCAGTTAATGGTTATTCGGGTTCGGACATATTGGGATTTGATATTACGGATTTGAAATCACCAAAACTTCTGTCAAATAAATCTACGACAGGAAAAATGTTTATATTCAGGGAAAACCTTGATTCCAACAAGCCTCACAGGTATTATATCTCATCAGTAATTAAAACCCCGAAATTAGAGTTAACGGAATTTGGTAATATCAGGCAAAACACAGAATCCGCAGATGTCATTCTTATATGTCATCCGAGCTTGTATAACTCAGCGTTGAATTATAAAGCTTACAGGGAATCGCATGACACATTGAAAGTTCTTATTGTAAGAACAGATTATATATATAATGAGTTTGGCAGTGGTATTCCTGACCCGACTGCAATACGAGATTACATTGTTTACGCTTTTACATATTGGACTATAAAACCATCTTATGTGATATTATGGGGTGACGGCCATTTCGATTATAAAAATATATCTTCCAACAAAACAAATTATGTTCTTCCTTATGAGAGTGATGATAATACTGATTCATTTGACGCTGTCGCATCCTATACATCCGATGATTATTTTGCCAGGGTTTTCGGTGATGATAAACTGGTTGACATTGGTATTGGAAGGATTACAATAGATTCCGATGAGTTGGGAGATTGGATAGTCAATAAAATTGAAAAATATGAAACCGGCTCGTCAAAAGACGCATGGAGAACATGGATTACCCTTATGGCTGATGATAGTCAGGGAGATGGCGCAGATGGAACACTTCATTCAGGCCAATCCGAAAAATTATCAAATTCATATATACCTGATGATATAAGACAAAAGAAGATTTATCTTGTTGAATATCCACCGGAGAATATCCCCGGCGGCACAAGAAAACCTAAAGTTATGCAAGACATGGTTTCATGGGTCAATACAAACGGTTCTTTAGTGCTTAATTGGATAGGACATGGTAATCCTAGAGTTTGGGCTCACGAAGAAGTTTTTGAAAAAAGTCTAACCATTCCTCAATTGACAAATATTGATAAACTTAATTTTGTTGTTGCAGCTACATGTGATTTTGGCCGCTTTGATGTACCTGAAACTAATAGCGGAGCAGAAGAACTTGTTAACAGTAAAATTGGTGGTGCAATTGGTGTTCTTGCTTCTACAAGGGCTGTTCTCTCGGGAGCTAATGCTTCATTTACCTATTTATTTTATCAAAAACTATTTACCAGGAACCCCCTTACAGAACGCTATAACAGATTGGGAGATGTAATGTTTGCCCTGAAACAGGAAAAATACTCCGACAATGATGAAAAATTCCTCCTTATCGGTGACCCGACAATCAAACTTTTAATACCCGATTATGTTGTTAGCATTGATTCAATTAATGAAGTAGATGTTTCTAAGAATGATACTAATGTACAAATTAAAGCTCTTTCGAGCGTTCATTTGTCCTGTTCAATTTTAAATCTTGCTGACCAAACAATTGCATCTGATTTTGACGGAACTGCAATTATTAGCATTTTGGATGCTGATGTTTATATTCAGGCTCTCGATATTGACAGAACACTTGCAGACATACAAAAAGAGGGCGGCGCTCTTAACATCAACTCTGCGATTGTCAGATATGGTAAGTTTGAAGCAAATTGTATTATACCTAAAGATATTAGCTTCTCAAATCAAAATGGAAGAATATTTGTTTATGCTAATTCTGTTAATGGAGAATTTGCTAAAGGCATTTCAAGGTCATTTGTTATTAATGGTGTTGATTCAACGCAGACAAATGACAGAGTAGGCCCCCAGATAGCTTTATATCTTGATTCCCGTACATTTAAGCCGGGGGATATTGTTCAGAAAATACCTTTGCTCATTGTTGATTTGTTCGATAACAGCGGAATAAATACAACAGGCTTGGGCATTGGCCATAGAATTGAAGCATGGATTGATGATAACCCTAAAGCAGTTGATTTGACTGATAAATTTGTTTCGAATCCCGGAGATTTCAGGGCAGGTTCTGCAGAAGAATTTTTATTCAATCTCAGTTCCGGGGAACACACAGTTAAAGTCCGGGCTTGGGATGTCTTCAACAATTACAGTATAGCACAGACTAATTTCAGGATTATACCTGAAGATAGTTCAATTATTTTATCAAATATATTAAACTTCCCGAATCCGGCAGATAATATTACAGTTTTCAATTTCAACCATAATATTACTCCGCCATTCTTTGCTGAAATAAAATTATATAATGTGATTGGTAATGAAATTGCTGATATTTCCGCTGAAATTAGTACGGCTCATACAGCGGAACTAAACTGGGATTGCCGGGATAATACAGGTGATGTACTGCCTGTTGGTATCTATTATTACAGAATTTTTGTTGAGACTAACAAGGGCTATAGAGGTGATGCTTCAGGTAAATTGACGGTTTCACATTAAATTGTTAATAAATTATTTATATATTATACACGTTACTAAAATTGTTATAGATGATGAAAGAAAAAAAATTTATAAATCGGAGGATGATTCAAAATGATTAATCTAAGAAAATTCAAAATGCTGTGGCTCGTATTAATTCTTTCGGGCTTTACTACCGGAACCAATCTATTTGCTCAGGCAGGTGGAGCCGCCGTACCATTTCTGCTTATATCGCCAGATGCTCGGGGAAGCGGTATGGGAGAAGTAGGCACAGCCATAGCAGACGATATTAATGCCGTATTCTGGAATCCTGCAGGCTTAGGCTTCCACGGCTACCTCGAAGATGAATATAAAACCGAAAGTGACAGAACTCCTTACAGGCAGGTCTCTCTTACGTTTTCAAAATGGCTTCCTCAATTTAATGCTGACCTGTTTTATAGCTATGGTACAATTGGACAGTACTTTGAAGATTTGGACGGAACTGTCGCTTTCAATTTTATTTTCATGAACCTCGGCGAGTTCACAAGAACGCATGAATCAGGTGTTGTTCTTGGAAAATTTATTTCTAATGAATTTGCCATTGGATTATCCTATGGAACTATTATTGCAACCGATTTATCGCTCGGTTTCCAGCTAAGATATATCCAGTCAAACCTTGCTCCTGCCTCACCCGGACAGCAGGGTGCAGGTACAGGAATCAGCGGCGGATTTGACCTTGGTTTGCTGTGGAAACCGCAGAACCTCGATATTTTCGGCTGGGAAGCTCAGGATTTATTATCCCTGGGTATGAATTTACAGAATGTTGGCCCAAAAGTTACTTATAGAAACGAATCAGATCCTCTGCCGACATCATTAAGGCTTGGTGCCGCTTTCAATATTGTAAAAGATGAGTTCAATGATTTGAAATTATCTTTTGATGTTTCAAAATTGTTGGTCAGAAGGCAGGTTAATTTTATTATTGACAGCACAGGTGATACCACTGGTTATGTATCTAACTCCGATCCAATTCCTACTTCCTTAATAACCGGCTGGAAAAATCCCGGGGTCGAGTTTGCTATCGGTGCCGAATATTGGTATGAAGAACTTGTTGCTCTTAGGGCTGGTTATTTTTACGAGCCTACGAGATTAGGAGGCAGGCAATTCTGGAACTTCGGTGCAGGTGTAAGGTACGATATTTTCAGGCTCGATTTCAGCTTTATCAATACTATCGAAGAAAATCATCCTCTGGCGAACACTATGAGATTTTCTTTAATGGTTGATTGGAACTGACAATATTAAATTATATGATAAAATTTAGGGGAATTTTATTCCCCTTTTTTTTTACAATCAGAATTATTTTTCTTTAATCAACACTTATAATTCCTTCATCAGAATTAAAATAAACGAAATCACCCGTTTTGATTTCATTCAGAATATCACCATCAGGTTCGCATACAAATGGCACTTTGGTTAGTATGGCTCCCTCTGCGAGATTGTAATCCACAGGCTTGACTGTGGCAATTGCTTTTGGTGCAATCCCTTTCTTCGCCATAGTCATCAGCACCACCATCCCGCCTGATGAACCTTTCGTATCCTTGTAAATCAGAATTTTATCTTTTATGAAATTTCCTTTTTCAGGACTGTCTGCTGAAATTATTTCGGATGTATTCATATCCACATCACCCAGAAAAGAAAAACTTCCCGGCAGTACCACAGCCTCTCCGCTAACATTCCCCCTTACGATCTTTCTTACATTAAAATTTTTCATAATTCAAACCTCCCTGTGATTGCCGACTCAATGCACTTATCAATGTTTGTCAATGCAGTCTTGCATCCAATCAAATCTCCGACATACCTCAACATTTTTCCACTATTGCATACCATGGCATCTACATTCGGTGTCTTTAATCCAAAGTCCTTGCAGGTCGAAATTCTCATATGGCTTTCCACGGGACATGTATCGGCAATAACCTTTGCTCCGGCTCTTTCAATTTTTTCGACAAAACCCGAATACTCAGCCTGCTTGCGTGTCATTCTATTTGTACATATCCAGCACCGTACACCATCCGCAACCCGCTTTCCGTCTAACTTATCAGCCACATACCTGATTTGCTCGAGGTTATAATGCGGACATCCTAAATTAACGAAATCAATTTCTGCCCCGTTTTCAATAGTTGTTAGTTTTTTGTAAATAACATTAATTTCTTTTTCTGTTACTTCATAATAATCTTTCGGAACATCACCGTGAAATGCCTCCTCGATTGTTCTTGCTTCTGGTGTTACCCCGGGTATATGAAAAAGCGTTACAGAGCCTGCTGTTGCCAGTGTGGCTCCAAGCCCTAGAAGCCACTCCTGTTTCACGTGTTTAATTGGGACATCAATCACCGGTACATCACTTCCGACTATGTTGCCAATATGAAATCCCAATGCACACCACACATCATAGTTTTCCAGCATTTCAGTCGGTAGTTTCACTTTGAACAAATGAGTGCCTTTCCTGTTTTCATCCAGCAGGTAGCCCATCAGAGGATATTTTCCCGTTACTGCCGAAAAGCGTGTAAACATGCCACCACGGTTCGTTCTTGCACCAAGCACGGAATTATAATATATAATAGCACTGCTTTCGACCAATGCATTATAAGAGCCGAACGGAGGTATGAATCCAAGTAACTGCGGTGTGCATGTGTATGTCTCGAGTATGCCCATTCTTCTGTGTGCAGGCTCTATCTTTGCCTGAAGCTCGGCAAGTGGTTTTGGTATGTCTGTGATTTCAGGTTTTTCCAAATCCGAGCATAAGGTAGATGAAGTCGTAGGTACTTTTACTCTCACTCCGGTATTTGAATACCCGACTGCTTCCTCCACCATCCCTTCATAAATCCCCATCTCGGCAGGGTAGTGACAATAAACAATATCAATCAGCTTTTCGGCACCGAATGCCTCTCCGAATTGCACAAGGTAATCAATCGCCTCAGCAACTACGGGACCTTCCTTCCCGCCAAGCATCTCTTTCTCTTCACCCGTAAGTTTCATCATATCTCCTATTTTTGAAAATTATCATTTTGAAAGTTCCCCCTTATCCAAGGGGGATTCAGGGTGTTGTTTTATTTACATCAAATATCAAGTCAAATCAAGACAACCTTACAACAAATCAAAAATAACAATTTCCTGTGTCTTTGAGAATTTTTTAAATACTCATAACCTTGTTACCCTGAGCTTATCGAAGGATTTTTTATTACACCGGGACGCTAAGAAGCAGAGAGTGAAAGTTCTGTAATTTAAAAAAATTAATGAACTGAGTAAAAAAATTATCAAAGGCAATTCTTTTAAGAGATTAGCCTTTTGCTTATATTTAGATTTTTTATTAATCAAATTAATTTATAGGTCCTCAAATGAAAGTACTTATTGCAGATGACCACTATGTTGTCAGGGAGGGGCTGAAAATGATTTTAAAAAAATTGGATATTATACCGTTTATTGTTGAGGCGGTAAACGGTTACGAAGCTCTTGAAAAATTAGAAAAAAATGAATTCGATTTGGTCATCATGGATATTTCAATGCCGGGCTTAAGCGGCCTTGATATCCTCAAAACACTTAAAGACAAGGATAAGAAAGGCATATTTCTTATCCTAAGTATTCATAAGCAGGAGCAGCTTGCAATTCGTGCATTAAAATTAGGTGCTTCGGGTTATTTAAGTAAAGACAGTGTCTATGAAGAGCTTACAACTGCGATTAAAACGGTTTTATCCGGCAGAACTTACATCTCATCTGCTTTGGCAGAAAAAATGGTATTAGATAAAAAAGGCGGCCTCAGTATTGCTCCGCATGAGAAACTTTCCGAAAGAGAATTTCAAATAATGTGCATGCTGGCTAACGGTAAATCAGTCAAAGAAATTGCCGGTGAACTTTTTATCAGCGATAAGACGGTCAGCACTCATCGAATGCGTATTCTCGAAAAAATGGGCATGAAAAAAAATGCGGAACTGACTAACTACGCCATCAAGAACGATTTGATTGAATAATTCTCCAATGTTGGGATTAGGGATTATCATATACATTCACAATTTCCCATTCCCCATTCCCCAATCCCCAGCCTCTGTCCACGATACTCTTTCGTTAACCTCGAAGGTATTGAACATCTGTACCAAAAATTTTCACAACAATTATTAAATAATTTTTGTCAGGCAAACACCTACATAAAAATCAGGATTTGACTGATACCCTGCAATTCTTTCTTACCTTACCTTTGCATAAGATAAATATTAAAAAGATAATGACCGGAAATGAAATGAGAATAGTAACTAATGAAATTTTTGACACAAGGGTTGATGAACCTTTTTATAAATATCTTTTCATTATTGATGGAGGTCTTATGTTCTCAAATAAATTAACATACTTAGTGTTGCTGATATTAGCTTTAACAATATTTGGATGCAGCGAAAATCCAACGATTGTTAATGACGAGCAATGGCAGATTCCGACATCAATTGAAAGTCCCTGCGGCGAACGGTATTTCGATTTATATATTGACCGGACAACATTAGCCGGAATTGTAGGAGTTGCTAATGACCTTGACAATGTATATATCACCTATACTTTAGACGGCACCTACTTAGCCGAACCGGGTGAAATGCACGTTTGGTTGGGCCCGGCTGCACCGACGAAAAGAGGAAACCCGAAGCAGTACCCTTTTCATTCGGTTAACAGCGATTACGTTAGCACTTATTCTTTTACACTGCCTCTGTCAGATATACAACAGTACATTAACGTTGGAACATTCTATTTCATGACTTATATTTCTGTTGTAACACCCGATGGAGGCGGTTATAGCTCTGCCAGTGACGGCTTCAGTGTGGAAATAGTCAAGATAAAATCAAAGGGCGCCTGGTACGGATATAATAGTTACACTTTGCAGGATTGCGGTGCCCAATAGCTGTGTGAAGGGAGAAACAGATGATAATTAAATCAGAAAATAATATGTTGAAGTACTGCGAATACTTCATTTATGGCTGGGACAGCAGGTTTTTAGTTTCTAATAGGGTCGCTGAAATAACTGAAAACCCTGTCCCGGCCTATTATTTCGGGTTTGATAAAGAATCAGTCGAAATTCCACCCTAAGCCCTTCGGTTGTGGCTCTTTTCGAAGGGTCAAAATCCCCTCCTCGGGCAAGAGGAGGGGAGAGGGGGGAGGAAATCAATTAGGAATTACAAATTTTAAATATTGAATCGTTCTTTAGAAGAAATGCTAAGAAAGACGAATGGGGCCCCCTTTCCCGATGGGGTATTAAGGGGGTTCCCTTTCAAAATGAACATTGATGACGAATAAATTATAATTGTGGGTTTATTGGATGAAAATGCAAATCCACAGACTGTCATGCCGTGCCTGACACGGAATCAATGACAGTTACTATGAGCATCTCGGCAATCTTAGGACAAGCCCGTCGATTTGTCAAAATCCCCTGTTCCCTCGAGCAAGAGCGGGCAGGGGATATTTTTTAATCAATTAGGAATTGGAAATTAGTCAGAATATCATTCCTTGCTTGATACGGAATCCATAGCGTATAATCCATAAAAAATCTCCCTTCCTTGAGGAAGAGTAGGATATGTGTATAAAATAAAAATCACCCCAATCACATAAATCACACTAATCCCACATCAGACAATTTGCGTCTCTGCGGCTCTGCGTGAGAATAACCCCATGCTTCAGCATGGGGGGGACAAGAGACGAGCCCCACAGCTTCATCCCAGCCCTCACTTTAAAAAGCGGGGTTAACCAAACCCTCAAAATCACACAAATCACACAAATCGCCGTTCAGACAATTTGCGTCTCTGCGGCTCTGCGTGAGAATAACCCCATGCTTCAGCATGGGGGGAGGAAATCGTCATCACCACAGCACCGCCACACTAAAGTGTGGTGTTATTAAAATCCTTTTCTTGACATATCATCCAATCAACCTTATCTTTGCACCGCATGTTCTTTGATATTCCGGGATGAATAGCCACTATCTTTAGATAGTGGGGTTTGGTTTTACTTCACCTCTTGACTTTAGTCACCAATTGGCACAAAAAAACACCACTAGTTTAACAACACCATGACAAACAGAGACAAAACAGGACATTTTTTGCCTTATTTCCTCAAATAGAATATTGCTTACTCCTTACAAATCAATTTTATTCCCCAAGGGCAATTTCAAAATTAAAAAATATGAGGCAAAACCTGACATTTTCCAAAAAACTCTGTGATACTCTGTGCAAAACTCAGATGCATTGTGGTAAAATTAGATTTGTCCTTAATTCTGCATTTTTAAATTTAGAATTGAAAATTTATTGAAAATTGAAAATTAGAAATTGAAAATTGAAGAAACAAAACTCTGTCAAATCTGCTCCGGATGCACAAATCTGCACCTTTTTGGCTCTCTATAACCAAATTTCTTTGCGTGCTTTGTGAAAAACTTTGTGTTCTTTGTGGTAAAAATAGTATTGATATTGTATTTTCTTCGACTGGCTCAGGATGGCAAAAAAAAGGCAGTCCGGATTTTTCCGAACCGCCTTTCTTTCGAAACGGAATATTTTATCTTATAATATTTAGCCGCATTGTTCTCATCACCCCCTTTGTGTCGAGAACACACAAGTATGCGCCTGTGCCACAGCTATTGCCGTTTGTATCAGTGCCATCCCATCTGACAGTGTTAATGCCGTTTGAAGAACTTGTTCCATCATAAGTTTTTACAAGATTGCCGAGCAGGTCATAAATAGCTACCCGGTAGGGCTTTTGTTCTGTTGTTTCAAATGTGATATACACTGCATTTGCCGATGGATTAGGATAACCGGACAATTTACCTTTTAACAATTCCGAATCCTCAACACCTGAAATCACCGCTATTCCGTTAAGCATCACTGCAATGCTGTCAGTCATGTTCCTAACAAAGATGTTCATTTGTGCAGTTGCCAATCCTGCCAACACAGGATTGAAAGATACTACAACATCCTGTGAACCACCCGACTCAATGGTGAACGGCGTCGCAGGCGACTCAACATTGAAGAATGAAGCACCGGAGCCTGTAATTTCCATCTGCAAAATTTCAATTTCAACATTACCTGTATTATTCAGTGAAAATGAATTTTGAATAGGAATATTTGTGATTGTAGTATCGAAATTCAGAACCGGCTTTGAAACAGATGCAGTTACAACTCCGCCGAATCCGGTTAATACAACTGATGTATCTTTATTCGAATTACTGGTAAACCTCAGTACAGCAGTCTGGTTGCCTCCTGAAACAGGGCTGAATCTCAATGAAATACTCTTGGTTTCATTCGGCTCCAATGAGAATGGAGCAAAAGCACCGGCTATTGAAAACTCGGCACTGTCCTTGCCTGATATGCTCATGCCCGTAACATCGAGCTTTGTAGTTCCCGAGTTTTTGATTAAAGTAGAAAGCGTCGTGTCTTTATCACTATCAATAATGACAACACCAAAGTCAATATTATTAGTGCTGAAAGTCAGAAGCGGGCCTGCTCCGATTGGCTCGACAGTTAGTCTAACAGCTATGCTTGTATCCTTGCCGCAATCGTTGGATACGACACAATCATAATTACCTGAGTCAGCCAACTGAACATTAGTCAGAGAAAGAGTTGATGCAATCTTGCCTGCCAGATTATTATTATTCTTTCTCCATTGATAGCCTGTAGCATTAGTTGCTTCAACAGTAAATGATGCATTAGCTCCGGCATCAACCGTCTGTGCTTCAGGCTGATTCAGAATAAACGGAGCCTCGTTAACGGCGAGCAAAGCCTTACGGCTCATTGTTTGAGGCGTGCAGCTATTACTAATCACCACATGATAGCTCCCTGCATCATTTTTACTGACGGCAGTTATACTGTATGACGGTGAATTTGAGTTTGGAATTTCAACATCATTCTTGAACCATTTATAGGTATTGTTCAATCCCGAAGAAAGTACATTAAACACAGCAGGCTTACCGAGGCAAACTTCCAGAGAATCGGGTTCTGCACTTATTACAGGTGCAGTGTTCACTGTTAATACAGCAGGGAAGCTTGTCTTAGCCGGTGTGCATTTCCCGGATACTTCGACAGAGTATTGGGCGGCATCGGTTGCCTGAACATTGTTTATTGAATATGTAGTTCCTGTAGCTCCGCCAATATTAGTACCATTCTTTTTCCATTGATAAGTAATTTCAGTTCCGATAGCAGTAACAGTAAAACTGACATTTTCACCTCTGCAAACAGTCTGTGATTGTGGCTGTCCTGTGATTGAAGGAGTAATGTCAACAGTTAAAGTTGCAGGATTACTTGTAGCAGGACTTCCGCAGGCACTACTTACAATACAATCATATACACCAGCATCAGTGGCTTTAACAGAAGCAATTGAATAGGTGCTTGCAGTTGCCCCGCTGATATTTGAACCGCTTTTTCTCCATTGATAAGTCAAACCACCGCCCGTAGCAGTTACTGAAAACTGAACTGGCCTTTCTGTGCATGATGTTTGCGATTCGGGATGAGCAGTAATTGACAATCCTGAAGCAACGGTGAAATTCGCATTTGTTTCATCTTTTCGGTTTGCATTTGTTTCATCCGTAACTCTGATTCTGTATTGGTTACCTGGGGTTTGACCGGAAGGTATATTCCATGCCCAGCTACCGGCAGCCGCGGAAATACCCGAAGCGAGCGGTGAATATGAACCACCTCCGTTACTGGAAATTTCAATTTTTACTGTCGTAATTCCAATGGATGTCCATGTTATATTATGCGATGTCCCGGCACACCAGGATTCACCTCCGTTAGGTGCTGAAACTGTAATGCCGGCTACAGTTACTTGCTGCAATGTCATCCAATTCCAAATGTCTCCGGGGTCATTTGAAAAATTATTATTTACTGCATTACTGATTGCTCTCAGATAATAAACACCCGGTGTTGCAGGTGCAGTCCAGGTGAAATTAACAGTTACTTGTCCACCGGACAACATGAAAGCAGTTGTATGAGTAAGCTCGCCTCCTATATTTTGCAGCCCTGAGCCCGGTGACATGGAACCTGCATTTGTATTCCCGGTTTGGTCGGTTTTGACTGCGATATTAACACCGCAAGCAGGCTGGCTTGCATGAGCAACTGTAACGGAAAACGAATTAGTGGAATTTGGGTCGAACACATAACTCCCGCTTCCGCTTGTATTTGAAACTGTCACGGATGAGTTAGCACCTGAACTATGACAGGAGCAACCACCCGATGTCGTTGATGTCTTTCCTGTCATGCCGGCTCTGTGTGCATATAAGCTGATGCTAAACCATACAGCTAATGCCGACAGAATGATTAGGAATTTTTTATTCAGAAATCGTTTTTTTTGCCTTTTATTTGTATAAACACTCATAGCACTCCCCTTGATTAATTTATAAAAAGTTTATTGATACTAAATTTATAATTAGGTAAATCTAACTATTATTTAATGAGACTATTAAAATGAATTTTTATTTTTATTATTTAAAATTTTTTTTGGTTTTTAATAAAAACTTTTGTAAAGAATTTGTTGCATCTCAGTGAAAGCAATAATCTGATATAATTTGAATCTGAATTTTGGATATTTTAAATTTTGGTTTTATTGCGTGCCGACAAAAACGGAATGTATATCATCGCCGCTCTTGTCCGTTGAAATTAGTTTTAAATTTGTAGCATAAGCAAGACGGTTAATATTAAATTTATCAAAAGAGTGAATGCCGTTACCTATTATTTTTGGAGCAGTAAAAATATGAAGTTCATCTATTAAATTTGAGCGTGCAAAAGATGAGAATATGCCTGCCCCTCCTTCAACCATGACTGAGCCAATGCGGTAGTCCGAATATAATGACTTTAGAATAGCTTTTAGGCTCATCCTAGAATCTTCATCTTCTTCTACTGCTAAAATATTAATCCCTGCGGCTCTCAGATTTTCGGCTTTTTTTGAATGGTGGTAATTCTCATGGCAAACAATAATCACTTTATATTTTTCATTATCACTGAACACTTTATTTGATTGGGACAAAGAAAGTTCGGAATCAAGAATTACCCTAAATGGGTTTCTTCCGCTGACATCACGAACGGTCAGGCTGGGATTATCAATCTCTGCTGTTCTTCTGCCAATAATCACAGCATCGACAAAGGCTCTTAAATGATGGGTTCGTTTACGGCTTTCTTCACTGGAAATCCATTGTGACTCACCTTTTGAGGTTGCTATACATCCGTCAATGGACTGGGCAGCTTTTAAAATGACATAAGGGAATCCGGTAGTAATATGCTTAATGAAAAACCTATTGAGCCAACGGCATTCGTTTTCCAGAACACCTGAAATAACCTCTACACCTGCATTTGCCAATATATCCATACCCTTGCCGACTATAAGCGGATTTGGGTCTTTAATCCCGATAATGGCCCTAGAAAATTTTTTTTCAATTATAGCAGTTGTACATGGAGGTGTTTTTCCATGATGAGAGCATGGCTCAAGGTTTATAGCCAGTGTACTGTTTGTCAAATCAATTCCCTTGGCATTGTCAATGGCATCAATTTCGGCGTGTTTCCCGCCAAATTTATGATGCCAGCCTTCTGCAACGACTTCATCATTTTTAATTATGACAGCTCCAACCAGGGGGTTCGGAGACACATATCCAACACCTTTGAGAGCTAACGTAATAGCTCTTTTCATGGTTTGTTCGTATGAAGCTATCATTGGTTCCAGTTGAACCTCATTGATGTTGTATAAGGTGTCGGTTTAGCCGGTATAGTCATTCTTAAAGTATATTCGCCTGCCGTAAGTGGTATTTGATTAGATGTTTTCCCGTTCCATTCCATAGTATATTTATGAGTCTCACCTTTTGAAGCAGGTAGCACAGGATTTAGAACCTGTAGAAAGTTTTGTCCATAACTTGAACTCCAAACAACATGCTCTTTTTGATTTAAGATATCAACCCTGAATGTTTCAGATGTAGGGATATATTCATTTTCAACAGTTTTATTTCGTTTGGCAATAACGCCAAATACTGCAGAATTGTAAGTTTGATTTTCAATAAACGGTTCTAATGTTAAAGCAGGCATATCTTCTTCGGCTTCCGTATAAATATCATCATAAGTTTTCGTAATATCATAAAACTTATTATTTGCGAAAATTTTGAATCTGAACTTCATATCTTCCAGATTAAATTTTAAAGGGAGCATCCAGCTGACAGAACCTGACACTGTCAAAGAAGTTTGTTTTTCCTTTTCTGTTGTTCCCTTAATGTCTAACTGGGTGAATTCTAAGTTATGGAACACTGTGTCTTCAGGAGTCAGTATTTCGAGTTTTACTGTAGTAATTGCATTAATAAAATCGAATTTATCCTGCCCATCGTTTTGTATTGCTTTCATACTGAAATTAAATACAGCATTTCCCGAATTAACGAGCAAACTAACATCAGAACGATAAGGCGGAGGATTCTTATCAATTATTTTTGTTGTACTGCAGCCGTAAATCCAAAGTGCTGACAATAACAAAATAGAAATTAATTTAGGCATAATATTTGTACAAATTATTTTAAAATTTAATATTAATTATGTTGTTATAACGATTATTAGGAGTTTTAATTTATCAAATGTTTGGTTCGGAAAAAATATTAGAAGGAAATAAAATTATCAATAGTAGTTTTCTGTTAATTATTTTGTTCATTTTTTCATTAGATTTAAATGCCCAGGGTTCATCAGGTGAGAAAGCAAGGTATGAATCGCTTTATATAGTTAATATGCCAACAGCCGGTATTGTACCCAAATATTCGTTTTCAATCTATTCAAATATTTTCGAAAATTCCGGACTCTTTGCCGAAATAAATGCATCTCCATTTTCAAATTTTAATATGGGACTAAGTTTTGGAGGGACAAATATTCTCGGTAATGGGGAAGTAACATGGCAAAGCCTGCCGGGAGTTCTTATCAGAATCAGAATATTTGATGAATCATTAGGTTTCCCGGCCATTTTAATTGGTTTCAATTCTCAGGGTAGAGGTTCTTATTCGGCTGACTTAAAAAGATTTCAAAATTTATCTCCGGGATTTTTTCTGACAGCCAGCAAGAGTTACACTTGGAAATTTGGCAGCCTTGCTTTTCATGGTGGTATAAATTATTCGCTCGAACCTTTACCTTCTGATAGAGTTCCAAATTATTATGCCGGGTTAGAACAATCATTAGGCAACAGAGGTTCGGTTAATATAGAGTATAATGCAACTCTCGATGAAAAGCCCGGTTTAATCATGGATAAAAGAGGATTATTGAATTTAGCATTGCGTTTTGCTTTTACACAAAATATGACTGTTGAACTTCAATTTATAGATTTGTTTAATCATTCAGCCGGAGGCCAAAGAGCTGTAAGAAGATTAGGCATTGAATACATTGATTCATTCTGAATTGTTTTGACCTTGTCAGGAGTTACTCCTGACATTAAATACAATTTTATTAATTATAATTTTTCACTATTCACTAAATTTAAAACCAACTATCAATATTATAAAATACACCGATGATATTTGTTCTTTTGGGATTTTTCATGTTTATTTCTTCTTCTCTCATATAGTATAGCTGAATTTCATGGTCTTTATTTATTTTTAAATTACATCCGATATAAAATCTATAGTTGTCGAATCTATCACCTTTTTTGTAATTTAGCCTGTAAAACAATTCATAAGCAATAAATGGTTTTATCCATTTGGCAAGTTCATATTCAACAGTAATTTTATTTCGTATGTGTTCTTCTGTCTTATTATCTTCTTCAAATTTTTTCTTATATGTCAATTTATATTTTAATTCGAAAGGTTCAATATCATAAGTAAAGTAGCCGCTTAAATAAATAGCATGATTCGGCAGTTCAGGCCTGACATATAACCTGTATGTAGTTAATACTTTAAAATACTTATTAAATTTATATTTCAGGCTTATCTCTGTAATTGCTGATTTCAGTTCACTGATTCCATGGTCAAACCTGAATTGTTCGGCAGGCTCGATGCTAAAGTTATCAATTATAGGAAAGTCAATACTAAAACCCGTCCATAGCTCTGTATCAGGGTTCTGTGCTTTAATAAGCAAGAAGTTAAATAAAAATATTATTGTTAATAGAAAAGTCCTAAAATATTTTCTATGTTTACAGAGCTTTAAACAACGAATAATCTTATCTGAATTCATTCGTAATTCGTAATTTATAATTCGTAATTATCTATTAAGGTCATGGTCGTCGGTATGGAATTTATCATAATAATATACACGTATCCTTGCGACATCTCTCAGAAAATCAATTCTGATTATGTCGAATCTGTGTATGTTAAGCCCTGTTCTATCTTTGAGGTCCTGAATCAGCAGGTTGTGATTGGCAGGTTTAATCAAATCAATTTTTTCATAAATAACTTCTTTTTGACTCTCATTCTTAACAAATACTTTCTCAAGAATATATATACCAACAATAATTATCAAATTCGTGATACCCATGAAGAGATATGTATTTTGATTGCTCAGAAGAGAGTTTATCAGAGCTACTGCAATTGAAATGAAAACATAGGTCATTTCTTTTATAGGTACTGTGATTGTCCTGTATCGCAGAATGGAAAAGATGGCAAAAATACCAAAGGCAAATCCAATGCTTAATTGAGTACTTTGCAGTAAGAAACATACCAGAAAGACAAGAATATTAAGCACGAAGAAAGTGAAAAGGTATTCCCTTTTTCTTCTGAAATGAAAATAAATTAGTTTGGTTATAATAAATATTGAAATAATATTTATGACAAATCTTAAAGTGAAATGCAAGTAAAAATCTCCGTTTAATATGTTAAAGCTAAAGAAATTTGAAGTATCCATCCTGATTTTCGCATTGCTTGTTAATAAATAGTAATCTTGGTTTAAATCTATTATATTTTATTTCAGGATAAGCCATTATACTACCGGTTGTATATTTGCTTATCCTTATTTTTCGAATTCTAAATCTATTCATGAGTTTAATAAAATCTGAATTAGGATTAAATCTTTCCTGTTTGATTTCAGCTATAACCAGTCCCGGGAGGTATGACCAGCCATTTACCATGCCTTTAAATGAAAGGTCTTTGTCGAAAGTAACTTTTTCATTACGTTCATTATGGACAAGCGTAATCCGGGAATAATTAATCCAAAGTTTGGGTGATAGATTTTCGAGTTTTGTATCTACTTCTTCTTCAATCAAATCATTTGCATCTTTGGTTAGGGAATTTTCGATTTTTTCTGCCTGAATCCTATTTTTAATTGTTATTTGCTTATTTGTTTTTTTCTTTATTTCAAAAAATATTGTGTTATTGTCTCTGTATTTTCTATACCTGATTTTATATCTGTTAAGTTTGCCGTTATGATGCTGAAAGTACATGAATAAATCGGGAGTATCATAATAGAGGTTTTCATAAAGAAATACTTTATTATTTTGAATATCTAAAATCTTATAATTATTTTTTAAATCTTGAAGTACATTTGGTAGTTCACTATTCCTGAAAGCATATTTGGTATCCTGACGGTTATTAAGGTTCAGGGTATTTACATATTCAAGAGAAGCAGTGTCAAACTGCTTTAATGTATGAGCTTCTTTTTGTTCAACGGAATTAAACATTTAATATCAGTATTATATTACAATTTGGTACTGATTACCCGATTCCGCCTCCTTTTTTATTGTTAATACCTGATTGTACAGGAATACAAATATTGTATATTTTTTAAATTTGTCATTTATCTAACTATAATGACACATAAAACGGAATTTGGTCTCAAAAAAAATCATTTTTTTAAAAAATTTTCACACAATCTTAACAAATCAAATTTTCAAAAGTCATTATTAAACCTTTGAATTATTTTCTTAATAATTTAAATCCAACGACTTATTGAACTGCAAATTTAATTATAAATTCCACAAATGAAAAGTTTTTTTAATTAAAAAATTTATAAGATTTAATGATGAGTAATTTGTCGGGAGATTTATCAGTCATATTAAATTTTATCAATCTTAAATAAATATTATTTAAAACAAAAAATTTTTTGTTTCTGATTATTTTCAGCAATTTTGAAGTTTATTTTAAAGTACTTATGATTATTGTTTACATTATTCAAATTAAAGAAATTTTTTAAAAAAGAGTATATCAGAAATAAAGGAGATGAATTTAGTAAGATGAGTATTAGTTTAATTGGAAGGTCAATCAGTGCATCTGCAACCCTGAAGCTGAATGAAATTGCTGCTATACTCAGGGATAAGGGTGAGCCTGTGATTCACCTTGGGGGAGGAGAACCGAAGAGCAAAGCTCCGTTGGATGCACTCGTTGCTGCGGCCGGTATTATAAATTCAGGAGAGGTTAGATACACTCCTGCAGATGGTATTCCTGCTCTGAAGCAGGCAATAATACGCTATACAGAAGATTTTTACAACAGGAAGGTTGCTCCTGAAAACGTAATTGCATCGAGTGGAGCAAAACAGGCAATCATGGTTGCTCTTCAGGCAATTCTCAATCCACAGGAAGAAGTGATTTTTCCTGCACCTTATTGGGTGAGTTATCCAGAAATGGCAAAGATGATTGGAGCAGTTCCAGTTCCTTGTCTTGCAGAGGATGGTTCGTTCTATCCAAGATTGAGTGATATTGAAAGACTTGTTACTTCCTATACAAAATGTGTAATCATCAATAGTCCTAACAACCCGACAGGAGCCATGTATTCAGAACAATTCATAGCTGAGATTGTTGATTTCTGCGAAAGAAAAGGATTATACCTAATAATGGATGACATCTATCACCGATTGATTTTTGATGGAAGAAAGCCAATTAATTGTTATAATTATGCAAAAGATTTGACAGAAAATTCCAAACTGATTGTCATTAATGGCGTGTCCAAGCAATATGCAATGACAGGTTTCAGAATCGGCTGGGCGGTTGCCAATAAAAAGTTAATTGAGGTAATGACAAACATTCAGTCTCATCAAACCTCAGGACCTTCGGTTATCATGCAGAAAGCTGCAGTCGGAGCTTTGAATGGTGTGCAATCATCTGTCGAAAGCCTAAGGCTCACACTAGAAAATAATAGAAATGTTATGATGGAACGGCTTAATGCATTTAATGGTGTCAGAGCTTATAAACCTGATGGAGCATTCTATTGCTTTGCAGATTTCAGTTATTATAACAAGGATTCCATAAAGCTCGCTAATTTTCTCATTGAAAAAGTTCGGGTTGTTACTGTGCCTGGTGTCGAGTTTGGCCTGGAAGGATTTCTAAGACTTTCAACATGTGGTTCAATAAAAGATATAACCGAAGGTATTGAGAGAATAAAATGGGCACTCGACCCCGATTCGCCGAATGAACTGTATATTGGACTTAGAAAATTAGTGAGGGATTGGTTATGACAAAATATCTAGAGTTTGATACACCTGCAATAAAACACGCAGGTGAATATGCAAGTGATTATAAATTGAAGAATCATGGACTTCAGTACCTTGACAACGTCTTCTGGAATCTACCGACATCAGCTCTTTATGAAGAAGCTGTCTTCAGAGGAGAAGGGCATGTTGTTTATGGGGGACCGTTTGTCGTTAATACAGGGAAATGGACAGCCCGCGCTGCAAATGATAAATTCATCGTGAAAGAACAAACAACTGAAAATAATATTTGGTGGGGTGTATATAACCGCCCGTTTGACCCGCAAAAGTTTGGAAATTTACTAACCAGATTACAAGCATTCCTGCAAGGCGAAGAATTGTTTGTTCAGGATTGCTATGTTGGTGCTGACCCTAATTATCGAATGCCTATTCGAATAATAACTGATACTGCCTGGCAGAGCCTTTTCGCAAGAAACATGTTCATTAAAATAACAAACCGTGACGAATTGAAAAGGCATGTTCCTGAATTTACCATGATAGCTTCTCCATCATTCAAGTGCGAACCGGCTATTGACGGCACTCGTTCCGAAACTGCAATGATTATTAATTTTTCTCAACGTCTCGCAATTGTCGCTGGTTCAAGTTATGGCGGCGAAGTCAAAAAGACAATTTTTACTATTATGAATTATCTCAAACCCTTAGAAAATGTAATGGCGATGCATTGTTCGGCGAATGTTGGCGACAATGGGGATGTTGCATTGTTCTTTGGATTAAGCGGAACAGGAAAGACAACTCTTTCTGCCGACCCGAAACGCAAATTGATTGGAGATGATGAACATGGATGGAGTGATGAAGGTGTCTTTAACTTTGAAGGCGGATGTTATGCTAAGGTTATAAGACTTTCGGCAGAAGCAGAACCTGAGATTTATGCATGCACGAGGAGATTCGGCACTATACTTGAAAATGTGATATGGGACCCGGCTTCACGAAGAATTGACCTAGACGATGAATCCCGTACAGAGAATACTAGGGCTTCATACCCGCTCGAGTTTATTCCAAATGCTGTGCCTGAGAAAATGTCACGCACACATCCCAAGAATGTTATATTTCTGACCTGCGATGCCACAGGTGTTCTACCTCCTATAGCAAGATTGGACATGAACCAGGCTATGTATCATTTTATTAGCGGATATACATCAAAAATTGCAGGAACAGAGATTGGTTTGGGTATTGAACCTGAAATCACATTTAGTGCCTGTTTTGGGGCACCGTTTATGGTTCACCATCCTTTCTTTTATGCAAATCTCCTTAGACAAAAGATGGAAAAACATGGGGCTAACTGCTGGCTTGTAAATACAGGCTGGATTGGAGGAAAATTCGGTGTAGGGAAACGTATCAGCATTCGTCATACAAGAAATATGCTCAATGCAGCTCTCGATGGATTACTTGACAATGTGAAATACCGTAAGGATAAATTATTCAATTTTGAAGTGCCGCTTACCTGTCCGGGTGTTCCTGATGATGTGTTCGAACCATCTAATGCCTGGGGTAACAAAAACGAATATTGGATGAAATACGATGCCCTTGCTGCACGTTATATAGAGAACTTTAAATTATTCGCTGAAGGGATTCCCGATGATGTAATAAATGCAGGCCCCAAGCGTGTTAGATAATATTCTATAATTAAAAGCCTGCTGATTTTTTATTAACAGGCTTTTTTTGGAATGTAATTTGATTACATTTACCTGAATTCAGATGCAGGAGGTATAAAAATGAAAAAATTAGTTTTAATAAGACACGGCGAAAGTGTCTGGAATAAAGAAAACCGATTTACAGGATGGATAGATGTTGACCTTTCAGATAAAGGTGAGGAAGAAGCCTGGGAAGCGGCACGATTGCTCAAGGAAGAAGGCTATACCTTCGACATAGTCTATACATCCGTTTTAAAAAGAGCTATAAGGACAATGTGGATCATTCTCGATGGACTTGACCTCATGTGGGTACCTTTTATTAAATCATGGAGGCTTAACGAAAGGCATTATGGTGCATTACAAGGTTTGAATAAAACCGAGACAGCAAAGAAATATGGTGAGGAACAAGTCCTACTCTGGCGACGGAGCTACGATACACCACCTCCTCATCTAAGCAAAGATGATGAAATGTATCCCGCCAAAGATCCCCGCTATCAGGAGTTAAGTGAAGATGTCCTACCACTCGGTGAATGTCTTAAAGATACCTATTATCGTTTTATTCCTTTCTGGCATGATGCAATAGCTCCATCAGTTAAAGCCGGAAAAAGAGTTTTAGTTGTAGCTCATGGCAACAGTCTGCGTGCATTAGTCAAATATCTTGATAATATGAGTGAAGATGAAATAATAAATTACAACATTCCTACAGGCATACCACTTATCTATGAACTTGATGACGATTTGCGTCCCTGGAATAAATACTATCTCGGTGATTTCGAGGAAATACAGAAATCAATGGCTGCTGTGGCATCACAAGGAAAAGAAATTCGGGTTTTGAATGGTGATTAAATTTCGATTATTCTTTTGTCATTCTGAATTTATTTCAGAATCCATACAGTATATTTTCAGATTTAAACTTATATTAATTTATTAATCAAAATCTTAAAGTTGAATGTATTTTACAATTGATTATAAATGGAAGTAAAACAAGAAATATTATCAAAACTTATCGAATATAGTAATCTCGTTAAAAAAGAATTTGATGTCAATAAAATTCTTTTATATGGTTCTTATGCTAAAGGTACTCAAAGAAAAGACAGCGATATTGATGTTGCTGTAATTTTAAAATCCCGGGATAAGAGTAAAAAAATTGAAATTTCAAAGAAGTTATTTTTACTTGCATACAAAATTGAGTCACGTATCGAACCCAAATGTGTCTTGGAAAGTGAACTCAAAAATCTTGAACCGGCAAGTATTTTATCAGATATTTTGAGGAATAGTGAATAGATTAATTAAAAAATCCACTTTACTTCTTCTGACACAACTCTATCAATACTCCATTAGTAGATTTTGGATGCAGAAATGCAATTTGCATTTCATGTGCACCCTCAGTTGCAGTCTGATTGATTAACTGTATTCCTTCTTTTGAAAGCCGCCCCAGTTCTTTATTAACATCATCGGTTTCAAATGCAATATGATGAATTCCTTCACCTTTTTTTTCCAAATATTTGGAAATTGGTGATGTCTCATCAGTGGCTGCTGTCAATTCAATTAAAACATCTCCGACTTTAAAGGATGCAATTTCAACTTTTTGAGATTCAACTTTTTCACGATGAATTTCATCAAAAGAGAAAATCTTCCTGAATATATCAATACTTGCATCCAGATCTTTAACGGCAATTCCGATATGATTGATTGATTTTATCATTTTATTTTATCAGGGAAAAGAAATTTCTATTCCTTCTATTCTTGCAATTTCAAGAAGGGGACTTACATCATCTTCTTTGAACCTTTTTTCTCCAACAGCTATCGGTTCAATTTTATAATTTGAAACTTTTGTTAATTGCCAAATTTTTCCTGCATATTTATTGCTTCCGTTATCGAAAAGTGGCGAAATTAGTAACAAATCAATATCACTGTTTTTGTGTTGTTCTGCCCGGGCATAACTCCCAAAAAGAATTGCTTTTGAAATTTCAATTCCATTGAGTTTAAGTTCGTTTAAATATTTTTTAATCAATTCAATAACATTTGCATCAACCATTTTAGCACTTCTTTAGTTTTTTTTAACAATTCTATTGTCTCATCAACACTTAACCTTTCTGGTTCATAATCGGGATATCTGCCTTCAATTTGATAATTCATTAATATACCAAATAAGTTAAAAATATCATCATCAATTGATATTTCTATTTTTTCGATAAGATAATTTAAGCTGTGTGTTTTTGGAGGAATTTGATTATAAATCTTAGTGAAATGAGCCTTTAAAATTTTTTCTATTGTTAAATGACAAAAGAAAAGGCATTCTTTTAATTTATTTTTTTTAAATAAAATCTCTGCAGTATCAATATCTGACAACGCACTATTTTTCCAATAATCAATTTGTTTTTGAGTGTTAATCAAGTTACAATCTCAAAATTATTTTTTACTTTTTCCAATATAATAAAATTCCTCGACTTTTTTCAAATTCTCAGGCGAATTGACACCTTGCAACTCATCAAATTCTGCTCCTGCATAGGCATAGACTTTCACATTTTTTCTTTTCAATATTTCTATTATATCTGTCAAATAGTACTCTCCCTGTGAATTTTGATTTGAAACAGCCTGCAGGGAATCAAATAATAAATCAGACTTCAAAAGAAAAACACCGCTATTTATTTCGTTCTCTTTTTGTTCATCTTCCGAAGCGTCCTTCTCTTCTACAATTTTAATAAAATTACCTTCATCATCTCTAATAATTCTACCATAACCATAAGGATTTGGTGCTAATGCCGTGAGAACAGAGACATCCGATTCATTCTTTTTATGATTCTCAATAAAATTAATAAGTGTTTCCGAACTTAGCAATGGCACATCCCCGGCAAGAATAAGTATATCTCCATCATAGTTTAATAATTCAGATCTTGCTTGGTTGACTGCGTGTCCGGTACCTAACTGCTCCTTCTGTTCTACAAAAGAAATATTGCTAAATCCTAGTGATTGTACATAGTCAATCACATTGTCTTTTTGGTGTCCGACAACTATAATGATTTTTTCTGGTAATAACTTATTTGCTTCTATGAGTACGTGTTCGATTAATGGTTTTCCATCAAGCGTGGCCATCACTTTAGCCAAAGAAGGATTATTCATCCTCTTGCCTTTGCCTGCGGCTAATATGATAATACAAGGATTTTGATTTTTCTCAGAACTCATTTCAATTGGATATGAATTTCTTTTTTGGTTCTGCCGAATAAGATTTCTCGATTATATTATTGTTTTTATCAACCAAAATAATTGTTGGCTTATGCTCTTTTATTTCATCATCATTGAGATGAGTATAGCTGATAATTATCATTTCATCTCCGATTGCACCCTTGCGTGCTGCAGCACCATTCAGGCAAAAGTCTCTTCCACCGCGCTTACCTGGTATAACATAAGTTTCAAAACGTTCGCCATTGTTTATATTTACAACGGAAACTTGTTCGTATGGGAGTATATCAGCTTCTTCGAGTATTTCTTCATCTATCGTAAAACTGCCTTCATAATAAAGGTTCGAATTGGTTATTCTCGCCCTGTGTATTTTTGATTTCAGCATTATTCTTTGCATTTTCATATCCTGCTATATGATAAAGATATTATCATTTACAGAAACAAAATTACGTCAAATTTATTTTAATTCAATGAAGTATGCTGAGAAAACATTTTAAATCAAAAAATAATTAAAATGTGTTAATTTGCATATTTATATTTAGTTAGATAATTTTTAACAGGAAAATGAGAACATTAATTATCATATTTATTTTTATTAGCACGGCAATATTTCTATATTCTGCTGACCATCCTTATGAATTAGCTAAAATTAATATTGACCTGAATGATATTAATAAAAATAATAAAACAAAGACTGTTGAATTTCTGACATCATCAAAAAAGAGTATTGGAAAATATATTTGTGTTGATGTTAATGAAATTATTTCTGAAAACTTAAAGCATTTATCCGAACAGGAAAAATGCCGTCTCATGATTGTTGCAGAATCATCAAGCGGAGAAGCAATTACGTCAACTTATTTTGATTATGATGCAAACAACATAAAAATTCCTCCCATCCTGATTCTAAATAATGTCAAAGGTATGGTTGGTGATACAATTAAAGTATTGGATGTGAAGGGCAAAAAGGGTATAGTTGACTTATCAATGGTAGAAAGAGAATTACAGAAATCAATAGTTGAGAGGGTTTATTTGCAAATAAAAAATATTACAACCGATGAAAAAAATAAAATATTCAAAAGTGGTTCAATAGTATTTCCTCAGGACAAGGCAACAAAAAGATGGATTGGAAGCGTATCTAATATCAAAATATATATTATCAAATAACAGAAAATAAGAACGAAGAATTATGAGAAAGTTAGTAGAATGTGTACCGAATTTCTCCGAAGGAAGAAATCCTGAAATTATCGAAGCAATTGCAGATGCAATCAGGCAGACACCCGGCTGTACCTTGCTCGATGTTGACCCGGGCAAATCAACAAACCGCACTGTTTATACTTTTGTCGGCTCTCCCGAAGCTGTTGTGGTAGGGGCTTTGAATTCGGCTAAAGTTGCACGGAAGCTGATTGATATGCGTAATCATCACGGCGAACATCCCCGCATGGGTGCAATGGATGTATGTCCATTTGTTCCTGTAGCTGGCGTTACAATGGAGGATTGCGTCGAATGTGCGAAGGAATTTGGCAGAAGAGCCGCAGAAGAAATCGGTATTCCTCTATACCTTTATGAATATGCTCAGGAAAAAGAATATAGAAAAAAATTACCGCAAATCAGAGAAGGGGAGTATGAAGAATTAGCGGGAAGGATTAAAACCACAGATTGGAAGCCGGATTTCGGCCCTGCTGAGTTTGTACCTGAATGGGGAGCTACAGTTACGGGTGCAAGATTTTTCCTAATTGCTTATAACATTAATATTCTTGGTACAAACAACCAGGCACATCGGATAGCCTTGAATATTCGTGAAGCTGGCAGGGGAGAGGATGAGCCGGGTTTGATGAAAGAAATAAAAGCGATAGGCTGGTTTGTCGAAGAATATAATATGGCTCAGGTTTCGATAAATATGACAAACTATCTTGTTTCACCTCCTCATATTGTATTTGAACAAGTGCTTAAAGAAGCGAAAGCCTTGAATGTTGGTATAGCCGGCTCCGAGTTGGTAGGTTTGATGCCGCTCGGTGCAATTCTCATGGCTGCCGATTATTACATCAAAAAAGAAAATTTATTTATCATCGAGGAAGACCAGAAAATCAAACTTGTCGTTGACCGGCTTGGTTTAAACTCTATTTCAAAATTTGAACCGGAAAAGAAAATTATTGAATATATTGTTGCTGAAGAAGCAAAAGAACCACTGGCTTCATTAAGTGTCAGGAAATTTGTCGAAAGCGTTGCCGCAAGAACATCCGCTCCCGGAGGCGGCTCTGTGTCTGCACTTTTGACTTCTCTCGGAGTCGGATTAGGAACAATGGTTTCCCGTCTTACTTATGGTGTCCGCAAATTTGACAATGTGGAACCGAAGATGAGAAAAATTATTCCGCCTCTGTATGAAATTACACAAAAACTTATTCCGATGATTGATGCCGACACTAACGCATTCAACGACTATCTTGAAGGTGTGCGAATGCCAAAGGACTCACCGGAACAGCAAGCCGCACGTAATACCGCAATGCAGACAGGTTTGAAAAAAGCAATCGAAATTCCTCTTACAACAATGCGTCTTGGTGACAGTACATGGGATTCTATGATTGAACTTGCTAAATATGGCAATATAGCTTCAAAATCGGATGTCGAAGTCGGAGCCCGTTCAATCGAAACAGGTATCTGGGGTGCATATAAAAATGTACTTATCAATCTTCCCGGCATTCAAGATGAAACATTTAAAAAACAAACATTAGAAGAAGCTGATGCAATAGTTAAGAGAGCTAAAGAAAAATGCAATCGTGTATTGAGTATTTTGGAGAAGAGAGAGAAAAAGTAAGTTATCTTAATTGTCAACTGAAGCTGAATAGCTTGATTTTGAATATAATCGAATCGGAATAGTATAATAAAATTAATAAATAAGTAAAACGTTTGATTTCAATATTAAATAATTTTTAAATATATGAAGATTTATCTTGATACTTGTTGTTATAGTAGAGCTTTCGATGACCAGACACTTGAAAGAATAAGAATATAAACAATTTCGATTGAATATATTCTTAATCGGATTGATTTAGGATTATTTGAATTAGTTTCAAGCGATGTTTTGGAATTTGAATTAAATTTGAATCCTGATGATTTAAAAAGAGAATTAGCTATGGAACTACTGAACAAATCAAGTAACAAGGTATTATTAAATAATGAAATAATTAATTATGCTAAGGAAATTGAGCAATTTGGATTTAAAACATTTGATGCATTGTATATTGCTACCACTATTATAGCAGAAGTTAATGTACTGTTAACAACAGATGATAAATTGATTTCATTAGCTAAAAAAAACAAAAATATTATTAAAATTAAAGTTGAAAATCCTATTGAATTTATTAAGGAGTATTTATAATGCAAACAACAAGTTTAAATGAAATTCGAAGGGAAGGTATGAAAGCCTTGACAGAGAGATTGGGTTATTATGGTACTCTTAGATTTCTCGAACAATTTGAAATCGGATATGGCGATTATACTAAAGAAAGAGAAATATTCCATAAAGGCTTAACAATTGACGATGTTGCCAAAGCGATTTATACTAAAAGAGAAAAAAAAAGATAAATAATCTTTTCAACAAAAAGCAAAAAATTATGCAATCGAGTATTGAGTATTTTGGAGAAAAGGGAGAAGATGTGATAATTTAATTGACCTGTAAAATAAAATTATCTTTTATAATAATCGTTACAAATAATTGTATTTTTAAAGGGTTTTAGTATGACATCAATTTTAGTTAAACCGAGAACAAAGCAAGAATTGTTATTGGTATATGAGCTTTTAAATAAGATGCAGGTTGATTTTGAAAAGATTGAACCTGATGATAATAAAGAAACAGACTATGATAAAGAAAGAGATGAATGGTTGCGTTTTTCTTTAATAAACTTCAATAGAGCTTATGGTGAAGATGAACCTGATTATGAAAATGCTATTATAAAAGAACCAAATCCAGATTATAATCCCAATTGGATAAAAAAAATATGAACGATGGGGATATTGTTACTGCATATTTTCCACAATCAGACAGAACCTTTAAGAAAAGGCCGGCACTATTATTAAAGAAATTACAGAAATATGATGACTATCTGGTTTGTGGTATCAGTTCAAATATTCATCAATATGTAGAAGGATTTGATGAGATAATTTTGAAAAATCATGCAGAGTTTGATAGCACAGGACTGAAGAATGATTCAGTTATTCGCCTAGGTTATTTAACAGTTATTCCTAACGAAGGAATAAATGGTGCAATAGGAAAGATATCAAATGAATTGCATAGATTGCTACTAAAAAGATTAAGTAATTATTTAATCAGTAATTGAGAATTTCAATAATTGAAACAAAGGTCAAACGAGCAAAAGAAAAATGCAATCGAGTGTTGAGTATTCTGGAGAAGAGAGAGAAGAAGTGATAAATTATTAATAAAAATTACTATAAATCGTTTAAACAAATGTTTATTAATAAGAGGTAAATATGACATCATTAATTATTACTCCTGCAGATAAACATGAGTATATTCTATTAAAAGAAATGTTAGAAAAAATGAAAATTAATTTCAAACCTTTGGAATATGATATTGATGATTCAAACGAAGATGAAGAATGGTACAGGTTTGCAATGATGAACTTTGCAAGAACATATTCTGATGATGAACCCGAATATACATCCGATATGATTAAAGAACCAAATCCCGATTATGATCCAAATTTTCATTTTAACAAATGAAAGAAGGTGATATAATACTTGCTGATATTATTTCTTCGGATGGGACTTTTAAGAAAAGGCCATCCTTAATATTAAAAATCTTACCCAAATATGGCGATTTATTAGTGTGCACAATTTCCACCCAACTCCATCAATATATTGAAGGAGTGGATTTGATTATTGATAATAACTCATCAGATTTTAGAACATCCGGATTAATAAAAGATTCACTAATAAGAACGTGCTATTTGTCAATAATACCAAAAAGATTCAATGAAGGTTTTTTAGGTTTTATATCTCAGAAAAGTTATAAATTAATTGTCAATAGGTTGAGTGATTACCTAAAAAAGTAAGTTGAATTAATAGTCAAACGAACAAAAGAAAAATGCAATCGAGTGTTGAGTATTCTGGAGAAGAGAGAGAAGAAGTAAAAATAATCCCCATCTTATAATGATGATTTATAAAATCTGCGAAATCCAATAATCAGCTAAATCTGCGGTTCAGACTGTTATCCTAATCCAAAAAATGCACAAACAAGCCATCCCTCAGCTTGGGTTCAAACCATGTTGACTTGGGCGGCATGATTTTTCCTGCATCTGCAATTTTCATCAGCTCATTAACGGATGTTGGATACATTGCAAATGCAAGTTTCATCTCGCCTGAATTGACCCGTCTTTCCAATTCTTCCAACCCTCTGATTCCGCCTACAAAATCAATGCGTTTGCTCGTTCGAGGGTCGTCTATTCCGAGAATTTCATCATTGACATATTTCTGCAATATAGCCACATCGAGGCTTTCCACCGGGTCGGGATTTCTGAGTAAATTAGCATTTATATTTAATTGAAACCATTTCCCATCAATATACATTCCGATTTCACCTTTTTTTGCTGGTTTGAACCTTGAATTAGACTCAGTGATTGTGAAATGTTTTTCCAGCTTTTCAAAAAATTCTTCTTTTGTCAAACCGTTCAGGTCCTTGATTACACGATTATAGTCCATTATATATAAATGGCTGGCTGGGAAAAGTACAGTAAGAAAGAAATTATATTCTTCATCTCCTTTGTGATTTGGATTTGCTTTTTGTCTTTCTCTTCCGACAATACCAGCGGCGGCAGAACGGTGATGGCCGTCAGCCACATAAAAATTCGGAACATTAGCTAAGGTATTTCTTATTTTTTCAATTTTATCTTTATCCCTAATCACCCAGCACTGATGCCGAATTCCATCGAGAGCCACCAAATTAATTTCAGGTGCTTCATTTGTTATTTGTGTTACAATTTTATTGATTTCGTCATTATCTCTGTATGTGAGAAAGATGGGACCTGAATGTGAGTTTGTAATTCTCACATGATTTGACCTGTCATCTTCCTTGTCTTTACGTGTTTTTTCATGCTTTTTAATCACATCATTCCAATAATCATCAACCGAGGCACATCCCACCAAGCCATACTGAGTCCTGCCATCCATGGTCTGTGCATAAACATAGAAAAATGGTGCTTCGTCTTCTTTAAGTATCCCATCATTTATTAACTTCATCAAATTCTCTTTACCCTTTTCATAGACTTGGGGGTCATAATGATTAATGTTTGGGTCTAAATCTATCTCCGGTTTTCCAACATGTAGAAAGGACAATGGATGTCCCTTCACTTCTTCTTTTGCTTCATTTGAATTTAATACATCGTAAGGCTTAGCGGCTACTTCCTGGGCGTATTGAGGAAGTGGCCTGAATGCCTTGAACGGTCTAAAAATCGCCATATACTTTTCCTATAATTACAATAAATAAATTAAAAAAAATTTGGAACTATAATTTATAACAGATCTTTCTGAACTTAGTGAGGAATCTTGGAAACCCCCTTAATCCCCCTTTGAAAAAGGGGGCAACTTAATAGGTACTATTTATTGATTTTTCGCTTTGCTCAGAAAGCAATCAATTACTATTTCAATGCCTCAATAACTTTTTGTGCAATCTCAACTCCTACTCTCAACTGTGCCTCCATTGTTGATGCACCGATATGTGGAGAAACCGATACTCTCGGATGATTAATTAATTCCTTCTGTGCTTCCGAAGGAGGTTCAGTTTCGAATACATCAATACCTGCGGCGGCTACTGTACCATTGTTCAAAGCATCGAGTAAATCTTTTTCTGATACAACTCCGCCTCTTGCACAATTAATAACGATAACGCCTTTTTTCATTTTTGCAAATTCTTTTGCTGTAAGTGATGGACCTTCAGCTTTAATGAATGGCATGTGCATTGAAATGAAATCCGATTGTGCAATTAGCTCATCTTTCGAAACAAGTTTAACATTCAGGTCAATTGAAGTAACATAAGGGTCGAATGCAATCACAGACATACCAAGTCCCAAGGCACGTTTTGCGACTTCTTTGCCTATGTTTCCGATTCCCATTATGCCAAGTGTTTTGCCGGTAAGTTCCAATCCTTTTGAATATTCTTTCTTGGGCCATTTACCGCTTCGCATTTCCGTATTGCTGAGATTCAAAAACCTGCATACTGCAAACATATGTGCAATTGCCAGTTCTGCGACTGAAATGGAAGAAGCACCCGGTGTATTTAGTATTTTTATACCCTTTTCTTTTGCATAAACTACATCAATATTATCAAGCCCGACGCCGCCTCTGGCAATGACTTTCAGCTTTTTCCCCGTGTCAATAACTTCCTTAGTAACTTTTGTTGCCGAACGAACCATAATGCAGTCAAAATCAGGAATCGCCTGCAGAAGCTCATCAGGTGTGAATTTCTGATTAACAACTTCATGTCCGGCGTCTTGCAGCATATTCCCGCCGGCAGATTCAATACCATCCGAAATTAAAATTTTCATTGCTCCTCCTTATCTTATCATTTACAATAAAATGAATTAAATTCAGCCTCAAAGTTAAGGAAAATCGGATAGATGATAAAATGAATTTAAGTAATAATAATATAACAATAATCAATTCATTCCTCGTTTTGATTTAAGGTAATGGTCTGCTATTTTAGGAAAATAAATAATTAATAATAACGTAAGATAAATAAATATGCCAGAGATATGCAGGTTTTATGGTATTGTTATAGCGATATATTTTGATGAACATAATCCACCACATTTTCATGCAAGATATGGTGAATACAATGTATCAATTAAAATCAATGATTTTTCAATATTGGAGGGTTCATTACCTTCCAAGGCATTAGGACTTGTTTTGAATGGGCAGTTCAACATAAAGATGAGCTATTAATTAATTGGAATTTAGCACAGTAAGGTAAAACACTTCATACAATTGAACCAATTTAATTAGGGTGTAATAATGCACGATATTATTAATGCAAAATATATTGATGATTATCGAATTCACCTTTTTTTTGAAAATAGTGTTAACGGTATTCTTGACTTTAAAGAGTATATTAATAAAAAAGGATTATTTTCAAAGTTTAAGGATATAGACTTTTTCAAGAATTTCTATATAAATAAAGATATAGGTACAATCTGCTGGGCAGATAATTTGGATATTGCTCCTGAAACTTTATATTATAAATTAACAAATGAAAATTTACCGGAATGGATTGAAGTATAGATCTTTTTCAGATAAAGGGTATAAATTATGGAAAAAATAACTTTAAAACATTATTCAAACCTGCAAAAGGAGATTTAGGTCAATTCTTATTAATTTATTTTTATCTTCTATTCTTTTTAATTATTACTAACACCATTTTTAGGGCTGAGGAAAAATTAAAGGAAAATTACTTTATTTTTGGCTTTTTATTGCTGATAATCGGTTATCAAATTGGTAAAAACAGAGAAAGTATAAAAGAATTTTTTATAAGATTAAAATCAAAGTTTAGTAAAAAAAAGAAGGATTTACCCGAAATTAATTAATAATCTTTATCACAGCTTGAATAAGCAATATCGATCCTATTCCAATTAAAAAATAATATACCAGCTTTTCAAATTTCTCAGCACTTATTCTTTTATTCAATATGTTTCCGATTATTGTAGCTACCATTACTGTAGGCAAAGCATAGAGCATTGCCTTAACAACATCGCCTGTCCATAAACCTGCAAAACCATGTCCTATTATAATAAACATATTTGTGGGCAAAAATACTCCCTGCAATAGCAGTCTGAACTCTTCAGGTGTCCACTTCCTGAGTGTTCCATACATTATGATTGGAGGTCCGTTTGTATTATATGCACCACCCAAAATTCCTGATACAATTCCAAACGCAAAAGCAGATTTATTTGTTTTTAAATATAGCTTTGGATATGTTAGACTGAATAAAGAATATATAATGAGTATTAGTGCCAGTACAATTTTTACAACATTTTCATTAATACCTTTCAGGAAAAGCAATCCTATAGGAATGCCGATGATTGAAAAAACAACCAACTGCCAGATTTTGCCAAGATTCTGTTTCTCCCTGTTTCCTAAGAGTATAAATACAGAAACGGTAAAACCCATAAAAGCTACGATAGGAGTAGCTATTTTGATGTTCATTAATAATGCTAGCAAAGGCATTGCAATGAGAGCATCACCAAAACCAAACGTAGCCCGGTATAGGGATGATATGAAAATAATTACTAATACAATTATAAAAATTATGTCTCCGTTCATAAAGATAAAATTAGCTAAAATTTTGAGAATTATTGACTTTTTCCTGCTGAAAATGTAGTTTAAAAATGTTAACTTTGTTTTCAAAATAACGTATAATAACGTAAAAGATTAACGAAACTAAATAAGGAGTTTGATTTTATGAAAAGAGCTTATAATTTTGCTGCTGGTCCTGCAATTTTACCGATTCCCGTTTTGGAAGAAACATCGAAAGCTGTTTTGGATTACAATAATACCGGAATGTCAATCATGGAGATGAGCCACCGCTCAAAGGAATATGACGCTATGTTTGTGGAAACGCAAAATGATGGATTGAAGATTCTCGGCTTATCACCTGATGAATATTTTGTACTATTCCTCGGTGGAGGAGCCAGTCTTCAATTTCTTATGGTCCCAATGAATTTTTTAAATAAAAAAGCCGACTATGTAACGACAGGTTATTGGGCAAAGAAAGCCGTGAAGGAAGCCAAATGGGTAGGGGAGACTAATGTAGTTGCTTCTTCCGAAGATAAAAATTTTAATTATATCCCGAAAGGTATTAAATTCAATCCCGATGCCGATTATGCACACATAACGACAAACAATACAATATACGGTACTCGCTGGCAAAAAATGCCTGATGCAGGAAATGTACCTCTTATCGCCGATATGTCCTCAGACTTTATGAGCCGTCCTCTCGATTATTCTAAGTTCAGTCTTATATATGCCGGTGCCCAAAAGAACATAGGCCCCGCTGGAGTTACAATGGTTGTTATCAAAAAATCATTACTGGAAAAACAAAAGGATAATGTTCCTACGATGCTTGCTTATAAGACACATACAGATGCAAATTCGATGTTTAACACACCACCTTGTCTTCCTGTGTATATTGTAGGCAGAACATTCAAATGGATTTTAGGACAAGGCGGATTGGAAGCTGTCGAACAAAATAATATTAAGAAAGCCGCATTATTATATGATTATATTGATGCTCATTCTGATTTCTACAAAGGCACTATTCCGAATAAGGAAGACCGTTCATTGATGAATATCACCTGGAACCTGAATACACCTGAACTTGAAGCAAAATTTATTGATGAGGCAAAAAAGAAATACAATATGACAAACCTCAAAGGCCATCGCAGCGTAGGAGGTGTTAGGGCTTCTGTCTATAATGCCTGTCCTATGGATGCAGTCGAAGCATTAGTGAAATTCATGGAAGAATTTATGAAAGAGAATAAGTAGATAATGCAGAATTTAGAATGCAAAATGTAGAATGTAAATTTCAAAATGTAGGGGCAGATTCCAAATCTGCCCTTAAATTAACAAGCGAAATGATTTTGCAGGTATTAATGTATTATAACTAACGGAAGTGTTATAGAATTTGGTCCGAGTTTTACCGAAATAAAATAAACACCACTTGGATAATTCGAAGAATCCCATATTAATTCACCCGAATATGAATTAATTTGTGTAAAAGAAAATTGTTTTTTATCTAAGATTTGATACCCTAATATATTATATACACTAATTGATGCATCTTCAAAATCATAATTATTATCCCAGTAAATTCTTGTTTTGACAAAATCTTTAGCTGGATTGGGTGAAGGAGGAGTTAAATACATTTTATTTAATACTTCAGTTTGCACTTCCACGCCTGTAATTTTTTTTGATTTAGCAAACCAAATAACATTTGAATTGAATAATGAATCATAGCCAAATAAATAAATTAAACTATCGTTTTTTGCAGAAATAAAATAACGATATCTTTTCTGTGGCGGCAGAGCTCTCCAAACTGTTGGTTGGTTATCAATATCATCATTTACTAAAATTTCAGCACACCATTTATCTTTAGTAAGAATATTTCCGTTAAAATATGTTCTATCATTTATACTAATAATTCCATATGTATTTACATAAAGACTATCATCAGATAATATTTTATTTAACTGTTTTGTTTTAATATTCAACAAGAATATATCTGTTTTATGAGATGAAAAATCAATGGGATAATATGTAAAGGGAATAAATATATTATCTTTAACTTTTGTAATTGAAGAGGGCCAAAAATCCGATTTGGGCAAATCAAAATCCATTTCCTTGTTCCATGAATCCCCATTATCAACAGAACTTATCAAACTATAATTTAAACTGTCAAAATACCAATGATTGTTTTCAATCCTGGGATATCTATAATTAATTAATATGGCATATAAAACATTATTCTCAAATTTATCCATAAACAAAATCTGTGCAGAGTCAATAAATGTTCTTTTTATCAGTCCAAGTGTGTCGTTTAATCTAAATATATGAGTATATTTATCTACTATATATTTATTATTGTAAAAACTAGGGATTACAAAAATTATATTATTATTATGATATAAAGAAATATATGACTTATCAGGTGGATTAATAATCAATTCATCTACATTTTTTAAATTAACCGTTTCACAGCCATCCTTTGTATATGCAAGATTTAATTCACCTTTAATCTTTTCTTGCCTGTATACAAAACCATTATTTTTATCTGAAAAAAATGTCTTACCAAAATTTGAAGGGTCGCTGAATTCTAAATTGATAAAGTTTGGATTATAATTTTTTTGTGGAAGCCATGTTATTCCCCCATCGGTTGTTTTTACAAATTTGGCATATTTACTTGCCCGATTCGAATGAAGACTATCAAACATAAATATATCACCATAATCGGAGGAAACATTAAAATGAGATTTTAATACCCAATTTGTTCCTCTATTATAAGACATATATATAAGTTTATCTTTACCTACTGCAATAATTGTATCTTTAGTAATAAAATTAAGATCTTTAAATATGAGTCCACTTATGTATCTATCATTACCCGGTTTTTTTATTTGTAAGTCTTTTTTTGTTACTTTATTGATTTTTATAAAATACAATGAATCGAGATTAGAAGAGGTGTTAATAATGTTATAAAGTTCAAAAACCTCCCCTTTATTTGCAGCATAAATTCCTGATTTTATGGGGGTGAAAATTAGTTTAATATTATTACCATCATATTCATATAAATCATAATTCAAATTAAAATAAGTTATATCAGCATCGGAAAACAAATTTTTAATAACAGGACAATCCGAACAAATACCTATATCCTTTAAATCAATAAAATTTGTGTTATCATTAGTCAAATCAATTATACCAAGCTTTCCTTTGCCTGCTGAATAAATTAAATTATTATTTGTTATAGTAAAATCAAAATATGTAGTATCTGAGATTAAAGAATAATTTTTCAATAATTCCATTTGATGATTTAAGATAAGTATTCTGAATTTACTAAGGCAATATAATTTATCATCATAAGCAATAATTTTATAAAAATCTGTAGTGTCTCCAAAATCATATTGTTGCCAGGTTCTACCATCATCAATTGATTTTATTATATATCTTTTATCAATTATACCAAAAAAGTTTTTATTGATATTTGTAATTTTTACAATATTAAATGAATCGTTTAAATTAGTCTGTAACCAATTATTACCATCATCCAGTGAACGAATGATTACTCCTCCGACACCATAAACCAAAATTGTATTTCCATTATAAGCAGAACCATTGTAATTTGCAGTTACTCTGTAATATTCTAGATTATTAAATATACTATCTTGTGAAAATATATTAATTGAATTAATAACAATGAACGCTAACAATTTTATATATTTTTTCATAACTTATTAATATTTATTTTTCTTAACATTTTTTTTTAAATATATGTAGCAAGTTATTAAACTTGCTCCGCATATAGAAATTTCAATTTATTGACATTGTTTTGCAAAGCACCTTGTTATCCAATATTCATTCCAGGTTTTACCTTGTGGTGGTAATTCCGGGACTGTTAAAGGACAATCAGGTGTTCCAACGATTTCACTATGGTCAAACTCAGTTACCCAATCATGAATTTGCCAATCATAACAAGTTCTATAATAATAAATACATTCATTACCATAACCACATGGATATAAATGTAAAAAATATTCATTTTCGCCTGGGGCAGGCGGTAGTTTATTTTCAAAATAATTACATTGTGCGATATGTACAACTTTAGTGATCCATCCAGCTTCTGGTTCATCACAAGGAGGGAAATATTCATAGCAAAAATCACTTGCTGCAATTTGAGCATTAATCCATTTCATAAAAATATCCCAATCGGTAATATATAGCATACAAGAACTATAAGCATTAAAACCATTAAAATATGCATCAACACGTTTATTTACTGGGTCCCATTTACAACAATATTCTATTAATACATTACAATCACCATAATTAGGGATCGGGTAATTAGCAAAAATGAAATTAGAAATAAATCCAGGGAAACATTGGGCAACTTGAGAATATGTAATTTTTGAAATACTTATTAATAATAAAATTACTATAAATAAAAAATACTTTTTCATAATAAACCTCTCTAATTTTAATTAAACAAAATTATTTGATAATTTTGCCCTCACATCCGCTTAGAATTAGCGAAACTCCTTTGCGGGTGAGAACGGTAACGTTTGGAGCCGCAGGGCTCGCCCTTCGGCTCTTTGTTTTTCAATAAAACAAAGTGAAATATTTTTTGATTAGTTATTGATGTTTTTTTTCTTCATAAGCTACTACTCCCTGATTAATTCAATGTTTTGTGATTTACAAAATCTATTTTAACAAAGAATTATCAAACAAAATTGCTAAGTTTTTTTTTTTATAGACTTACGATTTCATGGTTAATTTAATATGAATATTTGAGATTTCCAAAAAAAATATTTATAGAATATGAAATTTTATATTTTCCTGGTTATAGGTAATCATCCAAGACACAAAACTCGAAACTCTACACTTTTTTTATTGAAGAGGTTTTTTATACGGTTTTTTTTCTTCTGATATTACACTTTTATTTAATGCGTTGAGAAAAGTTTGCTTCAAAGGTGCTTTCATCAAACTGATTGTAAATACCTTGCCCCCTTGTTTAATGATTGTAACATTAATAATTGAAAAAATCATTCCGAGAGGAACCCACAATGAATCTTTAACAAGATTATTTCCGGTAATAAAATTGATTAAAACCTGGTGTAGCATTAAATAAAATAATATTCCAAGGAGCCGCTTGTGTTCCATTGTTAAATCTGAAAATAATTTTTTATTTGTTATATATTTTCCGGAAATAATTATAAGAGCAATGAACATTCCTGTCAATGATATAAAACCTACCAAACCTGTTTCAGCAAGTGCAGTAAGCGATGAAAAATCACTGAAATAAATGTCTTCTTCTTTATCATAAGCTGTTAACCCAATACCACAGCCATTTATGGGGTGTTTCTTCCAAATATTAAGGCTTCTCTTGGCTGTATTCATTCTCCCATAAATAGATTCACCTTCCATTCCTTCCTTATTAACAGAACCATAATGCCATATTCCCTCAATCCTATTCTGGAATAACTCGGCAACGCTGACACCTGCAAAACTTTTAACCAGGGAGTCTGTCAAAAAAATTATCAAAACCGAGGATATTAAAATAACAATCAATGGAATTAATCTTTTGAAGCTTTCAAGCAGAAATATCCCGGTTATTACCAAAAATACCCCAGCAAATGCTGTCATCGAAAATGTAAGAAATAATCCTGCTAATGTCGTAATAAAGAGAATTACATTGACAATTCTCGATTTAAAGAAAGCTTTTGTTTTTTGAATATATGGTACTAATAAGAAAGTGAATATAACTACATTAAATGAAGCCAAAGCAGACGGTTCGGGGAAAATCGACGTTGCCCTATAGAAGTTACCCCAATGGAGGCTTAACTGTTTTATTTCTTCAATATCTATCGAACCTCTTATACCCATGCTGATATTTGTGAAATCGAGCCATGCAAAAGGCAAATCGAATGCACGTGCAGGTATTTGATATATCCCGAAAATATTAATAATAATAGAGAGGATTAGCCACATTTTTATAACATTTGTCCATGTCTCTGTTTTGATAGGATAAGATACAGCTATAAATACAAAAAAACCTAAGAATATTATGTGGATAGAAGTTTTCAGAAATTGGAATAAATTTGGTGAGGAACCACCTAACAGAGGTGTTAATCCCGAAAGCAAAACAGCAATAAATAGTCCGATAAAAAAATAAATTGCTTTGTGCCAGCCAATCGTTAGCTTATCTCCATTCCAAATAATTCTTTTAATAAAATAAAGATAAAATAATAATGTAACCAAATCCAATGATGTAACACCGTATGTCCTGTCAAGTGGAAACACCTGGTAGTTATACAAAAAGATTGTAATAAACATTAATATTAAATATATCTGAACCATTTTGTCTTTAATCGTTTATATAATTCAATAATTCGACGTATCATTCCGATGATTTATGGTATAAATTAAAATCTCCATAACGGTGTATTAATTTCCAACCTGCTTTTTCAGGATTGTTTCCTAAATTTAACTCTGCAAAAAATTTCCAGTCACAAAACCATTTTACTTTTTTTAAAGATAGATATTCGGGTATTCTCTTATTATATTTTAATACATCATTATTAACCTTTCCATCAAGATTTAAAACTTTTTTCCTAAAAAAACCAAGTGTTCCGCTTTGAGATGCGGAAACAAATTCAGTTTCTGGTACATATTTCATCACAAGTGGCAACTGGTATTTATAAAATTGACTTTTGTTCATTAATTTTCCCGAATGAAGAGTAACGGTAATAATGACCAAAGCCATTGCCAATAATGATGTTAAACTGTAATAAAATATTTTTTTATTCACAAACAAATAACTAATGAATATGACAGTTAATATTTGACCAATTAATGTAATTGAACACAGGTATCTGTGATAAAAATGGCTCGCTGATGAGAATAAGAAATACCAAAATATTAATACAATCGAAAATAGAGTTACGACATATAGAATTTCTAAAAATCTATAATTCATTCTATTATTATCAGACAATTTTTTTATTAAACCTGGTAATTTTATTTTTAAAAATAAAATAATAAAAATCACCAATCCAAACCTGGCAAAAATACCACCCCAACCAACTATAACTCTATCAAAAGTATAAGTGTCAGGTACTAAATTTTGTGCTATAGCACTTAAAATGTTAAAAATTCTATGGATTTTGAAGTCATAACCAAATTGTGAACGTCCGCTTGATGGCATTATTGAATTAAAATAATGGTAATTATACCACCACCATGGCAAAGAAATGATGAATGCTATTAAGCCGGATAATAAAGCAAAAATTAATCGGTTCTTAAACGCCATTTCTTTTTTTGTAAGGATAAAAATGAAAAATATTATAACAAGAAAAACAGAATCAATTCTTGTAATAACCAATAATCCTTGTAATACACCAAGTATAATAATGTTTTTATAATTAAATTTATCTATTTTCTGATAATATCTTATAAATGCTAATAATAAGAAAAATATTAATCCTGTTTCCAGGCCATTAAGTTGATTTTTAAAAAATAAAGTTGAGGATAAGTAAATAAAAAAGGATATCCAATACAATTCCTTTTTACCTATTTTTAATAATTCAGAAAAAGTGTCTCGTATTATTGATGCAAATAAAAATGCTGATGCTGTAAATAGAAGTACCAAAAAGATAAAAATTATTCTAACTGACAAATAATCATTATTTGTAATTGCAAATGCAGGTACAATCAGGAAGGTATATAATGGTTGAAATCCATTTGTCAGATTTTCTCCGTCAGCACTGATACCATTTCCATGTGCTATGTTTTTTGCAACTGAAAATGTGTAATATGCATCTTCGATAATTGGGTGGTCAATGATGGACGTTTCGTTTCTGAATGATAATGAAAAAATCGCAACAAAAATAACAACCGTAAGAATCCCGAGGTATTTCATTTATTAACCTGCAATTATTTTAACAAACATCTGAAAAATATTCTCTATATGTCATACCCTCGAAAGCGGGTATCCATAATGTTGCTCCAGAACCGGATTCCTGCTTTCGCAGGAATGACAATCTAGCATAATATTTCAATTTTTCAGAAGTTTCTTTAACAAATTGATTTTCATTTAAAAATTGATAATCTAAATTTTCTATTTTCATTTTTCTATCCGGCAAAAAGTTCCTGGTAAATCAACTGAGCTAAAGTACCAATAATAAGAAAATATACAAGAATAATGTAAAATGCGTATTTATAATATTTTCTGGCATTCGGAAATTTATTTATAGTAAACTCGTAAAAATATGCTGTTCCCAAGGTTAAAAGAACAATTATTATTGAAATTAAGATGGATGGTAGAATATGAATTTGTTTTGGATACAGCCTCGCAATACTTGGGAACCAACCCGAACCAAACAAAAATATCAAGTGGGCAACATATATAAACAGAGCATTCTTCCCAAAGAAAGCATAATAGAATGATATTTTTTTTGTATAAGTATAAGTAACACCGGCAAAAGCAAGAACAATGAAAACCACACCAATCTGGTTGAGAATTATTCCCGGATTTACTTTGTCCAATACTTTGAATGCCATTTCATATTTGAAGAAATCGGTAAGAAAGAAGCTTGGAATTAGAAATACTAAACCTATTGGAACACCTGCCCATATTAAAAATTTTGTTCTTTTTTCAGGGTCCATTATTTTTAGAATTATACCAAAAGCAACTCCATATAACATAAAGCCTGTATAAGGAAATACAGGGAACATGGAACCGTGTTCTGTTGATAGATAAGCAGCGAAGAATTCAGGTAAATAATTAAACCAGTTAATACTATGTATAAAAGGAGATGATATAGTTATTATAACTGCCAATGAGAAAGATACTATTCCTAATGTTTTATCCTTTTTCGTTATTAAAAATAACAATAATACAAATAGCAGAGAAAAACCAATCAATTGTAATATGTTAACTTGAAAAAATGGTCTCCATAACTTCGCCTCGATAAAAAAAGCATCAAAAAAGGAATATGCCGGAAACATGAACAAATAACCAATTACAGAAAGAATAACAGCAATTTTTACTCTTCTGATTATTGTCTTCCTTTGTAACCTTCCATTTTCATCCCTTTTATTTGCAAAAACATGAACGGCACCCGAAACCGTGAGAAATATCGGAGCGGTGAATCTTCTGATGTAATGCCAGATATTCCAGGGAAATTGTGATATATCCAATTCGGCAGGTGTAGCAATCGCATCCAGGGAGTGTCCCATAATCATTGTTATCATTGCGAGAATACGTGCAAGGTCCAATGTAGTGATACGCTGCGAGGACAGCAGTTTTGCCTTGATATTTTTATTTTTATATTCCTTTCCCTCAACAGAGTTTGGGAGTTCATTATTTTTTTCTGACATCAGTTCTTATACCAAATTTAAAACAAAATTAGTAGAATAATGTATGTCATTCTGAATGGAGCAAAGCGGAATGAAGAATCTAATTTCTGAATTATAAGTAAGTTAGATTCTTCGCTATGCTCAGAATGACATCTATTAAATCTTTTCATTTAATTACTCTTGTTATCGTGTTAGTATTAAATAAATAAAACGAATAACTAAAAATAAAAGGACAAAACAAAGTTCTGTCCAAATTAATAAAAATTGTAAATTATTCAATATAATTGAGTAATAAAATTTACCAGATATCTTTATTTTTTACGTACTCATCAATTGCTTTTGCTGCTTTTCTCCCTGCTCCCATAGCGAGTATTACGGTAGCACCACCTGTTACGATATCTCCTCCGGCAAAAACACCCTTCTTACTGCTCTTCATTGTGTTTTCATCCACTAATATATTGCCCCATTTATTTACGTTAAGGTCAGGTGTGGTTTTGCTTATTATTGGATTCGAACCATTTCCTATGGCAATAACAGCTACTTCGATAGGAATTTCTTCAATAGCACCTTCTATTGGAACAGGCCTTCTTCTGCCGGAAGCATCGGGTTCTCCAAGTTCCATTTTCTGTATTGTTACACTTCTCAGCCATCCATCTTCAGTACCATGAAATTCGAGCGGACCGGCAAGAAGCATAAATTCAACACCTTCTTCTTTTGCATGTTGAATCTCCTCTATTCTGGCAGGCATTTCAGTTTCTGTTCTGCGGTATATTATCATTCCCCGGGTTGCTCCTAGTCTCAATGAAGTTCTCACAGCATCCATTGCTGTGTTGCCGCCACCGAAAACGGCTACTCTTTTTCCTTCTATATTAAACATAGGAGTATCGCTTCTCGGAAAGTCATACGCCTTCATCAAATTCACTCGTGTCAGATATTCATTAGATGAATAAACTCCGTTTAACTGTTCCCCCGGTATATTCAAAAAGTAGGGTAGTCCTGCACCGACTCCAATGAAAATTGCATCATATTCCTGTAGTAATTCATCAACAGTATCTGTTAAGCCAATAACAGAATTTGTACGAAATTCCACCCCCATTTGCTTTAAACCCTCGACTTCTGCCTTGACTATTGCCTTGGGCAGACGAAATTCAGGTATTCCATAAATTAAAACACCTCCAATTTCATGTAAGGCTTCGAATACAGTTACATCATGTCCCATTTGAATCAAGTCCCCTGCACAACTCAATCCGGCAGGCCCTCCGCCAACAATAGCAACTTTCTTTCCGCTACTTGGTTTTTTCTCTGCTAATTGTATTCCGAGATTTTCTCTTTCCCAATCGGCGGCAAACCTTTCGAGATATCCGATAGCAACAGGTGCATTCTTTCTTCCTACGATACAAACTTTTTCACATTGTTCTTCCTGGGGGCATACTCTTCCGCAGACTGCAGGCAATGCATTATCTTTTTTAAGTATAGCGGCAGCAGCTTTAAAATCACCCTCTTCTATTTTCTTTATAAATGCAGGAATATTTATCGTTACAGGGCATCCGTCAATACACAGAGGTTTTTTACACTGAATACACCTTAATGCTTCCTCTTTTGCTAACTCGACAGTATATCCCAGATTTACTTCACTAAAATTTTTATTTCTAACATCAGGGTCTTGCTCTAACATATGATGGCGCTGAATAGCCATTCTCTCTTTCGGTGTTATACCAGCCATTTCCATTCTCCACTAAAAAAAATTTCAATTTTCAATTTTCAATTTTACAAAGGGTTGAAAATTTTCAACCCCTACATTTTAATTCAAAACACAACACTTTTATACTTCCACTTCTTCCTTAATCTTTCTTTCCAATTTGCAGTAATGCTCGTAAGATACTTTTTCCTGCAATAAATACATCCTGTTTCTCTTTGTTAAAATATTAAAATTAACTTTATGAGCATCGAATTCAGGGCCGTCAACACAGACGAATACTGTTTTGTCATCAACGATTGCCCTGCATCCGCCACACATTCCCGTACCATCTACCATAATCGGGTTCAGGCTGACAACTGTTCTAATACCATGAGGCCTGGTTACTTCTGCTACTGCCGACATCATTGGTATAGGCCCTATTGCAAGCACAAAATCAATTTTTCTGCCTTCATTTAATAAATCCTGCAGTTTATTTGTAACGAAACCATGATAGCCATAAGAGCCATCATCCGTTGTCGGATATACTTCATCACAGACAGCCCTCATCTCATCTTCCAGGAGTACAAGTTCCTTTGTTCTGCCACCGATTATACTTATAACGTGATTTCCTGCTTCCTTCAAAGCTTTAGCAGTTGGAAATGCAATTGCGGTGCCTACGCCTCCGCCAATACTAACTGCCGTTCCGAAATTTTCTATATCCGAAGGCTTTCCAAGAGGCCCGACAAGGTCTTGAATATATTCACCAGCTTCTAAAGTATTTAGCTGTTTTGTCGTTTTACCAACACCTTGTACAATAATCGTTATCGTACCATCTTTACTATTCGAGTCGGCAATTGTAAGTGGTATTCTCTCACCATCGGGATGAACCCTCAATATGATAAATTGGCCTGCTTTTCTTTTTTGTGCAATTTTCGATGCTTCAATTTTGAATAGTTTAATATCGGGTGCCAAAAATCTCGCTTCAATTATTTTATTCATTATATAACCAAATTTTATATTTCTGTAACAACATTGTTCCTGTAAAATTAATAGCCTCAAAAATACCATTATTTAATCTATTTATAAAACGCATTTCATAATTATTATCTCATGTTGCATAATGGCCTTTGAACCTTAGTATAGAAATAGGAATCCGGTTTATTTAACCTTATTAAAAAAGAATTGACAATAGAATAATACAAAACAGGTTTAGTGAATAATAAGGTTTTATGTAGAGTCATTACATTTTTACTAAGTTTTATCTGAATTGATAAGGTTTTTTAATTTGCTATACATCAGTTATTATTTGAAAAATCAATTATTGGAATTAGGAAATGGAAAATAGACATTGATAAAATTGAATATTTTGATAATTTGTTCATTGAAAATTCATTAAAAATTGAAAATTGGAAATTGGAAATTGAAAATTAATAGAATATATCCACAACTTTTCACTGTTAACAATTAACTCACTTTTATCTACCACCTGCAATACTAATTCTTATGTCTAAGCCCACTTGTGTTGTGCTGTAACCCGGCTGTGCCGCTCCTTCAGTGAAAGTGCCGTCATACCTTACAAAAAATGAAGCAGTTACTCTTTTACTCATAGAATACCTTACACGTGGTTCAATGGTAAGCTGTGTATTGCCCTGTATTGTTTGTCCGTTTTCTCCCTGGTAATCATATATGTCATACGTTGCAGTTTTATTATTTTTATATGATGTGAAGAAGATAAATTCAAGGTCATTCTTCAAATTCAGGCCTAAAAATGGAAATTCAAATCCTCTCATCGCATAATTAGCCTGAATCTGCATCTCTGTAGTTGCCTGCTTTGAAATTGTATTTCTGTTGGATGTGAGCAAATTATATGATGCTGTTGTCAATAGTCTGAAAGATGCAGTCATCACTCCTTTCAGCTTATCTTCATTAAAACCCATATTAATACCAATCAGAGGCTGAAATCCCACTTGTACCATCTGTGTTTGTATCGTTTTTCCATTATCTGTAATTTGTGCCACTTCCGAATACTTAGAAGTATAAGTATGCTCAACCGAAACATTCTTTAAAGTCTTATTCCATATCTCCCATTTTTCCAGGCCTTCCCATCTGAATCCCCAGTTAATAGCTGGCAAATACACGCCACCGGGTCCCCCGAAGATACTAAAAAACTCAAGTCCATCCCTGAAAGATTCCGAAAGGGCGAGCAATAACATTTGATTCTTTTGAATTGTATCAACCGGTAACCTGTCAATTTCCGTTTTTCTGGTATTATACAAACTTATTATATGCTCGACAGTATTATTTGATATATTCATTCCGAAAATTGGCGGAATACTAAAATAAGTCCTGTTTAGTGATTCAAGCGAAATTATGTTCGTAAATGTCGGATTTCCGACGCCATCGGTTAGTACAGTCTGGTTCTTACTAAATCCGAATTCAGTTGACCAATTCAAGTCTAAAACTGCTCCTTCCCAGAGCTTTCTTGATGTTTTAATCTCAAAAGTAGTTTTTTGTTGGAAATTATCTTGTAAGACAGCATTTGGAGGCCTTTTACCCGGAAATGTTTCAAAACCAAAAAATGGAAAACTTGACGATGGGTGTATCCTGAACCCACCGTGAGGATTAGAAACCAGGCCAAGCTGGTATGCAAGACTTGGCCCAAGCATGTCGTCATTGTTACGCCAGAAACCCCAAAAATTCGTAATACCTGTACCACCCATTACTCCGGGATTCAACGAATTCCCGGACTGTGTAAAAATCAAATCAACCTTATCGAAATCAAAAAATATTGTCTTAATGGTTCTTAGGATATTCCCAATCACGGTTGGCCCTGAAGTATCTTTGTCGGGAATTCTCTTTATAAGGGTAGATGACAATATTCCAAACAGGTCATCGGTCATTGTCTTAAATTTAAATCCGGTGTTAAACCTAATCGTATTCCTCCAGCTTGCAGATTTTGCTATATCCCGAATTGCGGGGTCAGGTTGTAAAGGATTCAGCCAATTGTATGTTGTTACAAACGAACCCGACATATCAATATACTTATGAAAAGCCCCTATAGGCAGTCTCGGTTTAACATTCAAAGTAACCGTCTGCATATGATTATTTATATCGCCAAGATTCACGAGATTTCCGTTTCTGAGGAACATCAGCGATGCTATCTGGCTTCCTGTTCTCTGTTGTCCCGTCTCATCCAGTTCAAAAGGAACAAGTGTGCTGATTGTCGAAACATTATAATCCAAAGCAGGGCTTAGGAAACCATTTTCAGTAAATTTCCATGTAAACTGTGCCTGCCTTTGCGCAGAAAACTCACGAAATACCGGGCTTGGCGTTTCCAAAAACCTTGATTGTTCCGTAATTCTTCTTCTTGTTAGATTAAATGATGCAGTAAAATTTGAAGGGGCAAAATTAATTTTCATGTCTTTATATACATTAAAAAAGGGTTTTTCTTCTGCCCATTTGAATGGTTCCACAGTCAAAAGTTTCGTAAACTGAATACTATATTGAGTTGTAAAATTCCATTGCCAGCTAAAGCGTTCTGCAACGACAGGCGACCTCTCCCATTCCTGTGAATATGAATATCCTAATGTTAATTTATTAAAGGTATCATCAATCAGCCAGTAATTGATTGGAATTCCAAGCCTGATGCCTGTTAAAGCCCAACTATCGAGAACTCGTAGAGTCTGCGATTTTGTTATGGTTGCTCTTCTTGTTTCATCACTGATTACCTGAGCCTGTTCGATTGATAAGCCGCGGTTTATAGCATCTATCCTTGCCCTTTCACCTGCCGCATCAGCGGCATCTGTCAGCTTAACGTCATTGTTTGAAACAAATTCAGGGTCCAGTACATATTCCGAATGGCTGTATGAAATCGGAATCCTCATATTCTTGAAGGATTCAGGTGCAAACTTTTCAAGATTTCCCTGGGCATTAAATGACCAGTTGGTTGAACTGATTCTGTTGCCAAACCTTTCTTCCAGCATGTGAAAGTTGGGATTAGTGTGCGAAACATTTGCATTGATATTTCCTAAATCGGCGAGTTTCATGTCGAAGCTGCCGACACCTCCCCAGTCGCTTCTATGTTCGGGGCTTAACAGCCTCAGTTCGTCAATCCACATCGTTGTCGAAAGTTCATTTGGATATCTTTCGGCAGGATTTGAAATTCCGAATCCGAAAAATTGTATTCTTGTTAAAGTAGGATTTCCTTTAATTGCAAAAATAGCGAGCGGGTCACCAGGCACAGGGAATGCCTGCCTCGATAAAATTCCAAGAGAATCCCTTACTTGTTTAATTGCCGTTAATTGTGATAATATGATATTAATATCCTGCCAACCACGTAACAGGGGCCTTCTATATTCATAGTAATTTGCAGAATCAATACCGAACCTGAGATATGTGTACGCTTTTGGTATAGCTCCCGGAACTATGTTGTCAGGCATTGTGCCATCGCCATGAACAAAAAACTTAAGGTATTTATAATAAAACAAATCTAACTGCCGGAAAATCCTTGTAGCCATTCTTTCCTCCCCATACCTCAGATTTCTTACGCTTATTGCTACGGATTGTTCATTCAATCTAATATCCTGATTTGGGTCAGGATTGTTCAACTGCCTTGGTGCCTGGACGCCGGGTGGCATTGTGTAATAATTCGGCGCTTCGCTGTTTTCCTCGATGTTTACGAATGATATTTGAAGTACGCTATCATCCACCGTAACATTTTCCTGGAAGTTATTCACTCTTTGCCACTGGGCACCAACCAATCTCCAGTCAGCTATTTGTGCGGCGAACTGCCCGCCTTTAAACCATACTCTTATGTACTGAATATTTGCAAAAGATGGGTTCCCTACACTCGATTTCGGCTTCCTGATTGGTATTCTGTATAGATACCATCCATATTGCGGCGAACCACCGACTATTTGCGGATTAATCTCAGGTATTGGTAGTAAATTCACCTCATATGTATAGTAGCTGTTATCAAGAGATATAGTTTGGCCGTTATTCTTATTCAGTATTTCCGTATCAGGGAATTGCCCAATTTCCGATACGAGAGAATTTCCCTCAAAATTATTATATTTCCTGAAATCATTTTCATTACGTTTATTGTCATCTTTCCCGAAATCAAAAAAGTAATTATCTCTTGCCGGGTCACCATTAGGGTCTAATGGCATAGGATATAAGCCTGACGCCCTCTCCTGAGCATCATCGAGTGCATCAATCCCAATATCTTCTCCGGGGTCAATTATATTATTTGCCACAGGATTTGCTTTTGTAATTCCATCCTCGGTGTTTAGTATTCCGTTTGGTATAATATCTTCACTAATTTGTCCCAAATCAATAAACATCCTTGTTTTTCCGGGCTCCCGAACATCAATTTTCATCATTATTTCAATATAATCAATATTTTCAGTATCGAAGTTAGTATTAAATGATGAAAACAGCCTTTCCATACCCGACCATATCTTCTCCCTGTTTTCAGGTTTACTGCCAAATTCGTCAGCAGGATTGAAATCTCTGTCGAGTGAATCGAGGAATAAGGGATTCTGATTATAAATACCTCTCATCACAGGATTAAAGATGACATTCAATGGATTGATGTTAGAACGTCCCTGAACTATGTCTTTTTGGGGATAAACTTGGTTGATTGGTACCTTTGGAATAAAATACTGGAACCAATGCATCTTCCCTCTGAGTTTTGCTCTTGCCGGGTCATCCGGTCCTATAAGTGTATCTACAGGCTGTGCAGAATGAATCCATTGTGCCGCGGATAATCCGAGAGAAATATATCGTTGGGCTCCTTCAAAATCGTCAATGTAAACGACAGGTTCATTGAAGTCTGATGTAACTTCTGATGTTCTTTTATTAGGTTCGGGAAAAGTAATAGCCCATTCACCCCTAAGTTGAAGTGATGATGTGGCTTTTGTATCATAAAAGGGTAGTGCGTCCAGCATTTTTGTTAACCAGGGAGTATCCCACTGCAATTTTGTATCGAGTCCGAACATTGTATTCGACACAGGTTCTTCGCCAAGCCTCACTCTGTCAATAATAGCAGACTGGTCATAGTACATTAGTGTAAAACCAAGCCCTGCATTTAGTTTTCGCGACTTGAAAAGCTGGTAATCTCCTCTTATTCCTGTTAAAGTTCTTGTTGATATATTAAAGACATCATTGGCTTCATATTCGATTTTTAAATTTGCATTGGGCAATGATGCCCTTTGATTTCTGATAGTCAACATCCCGGAATAATAGTCCACAACATAATCTTCGAATTCCCTAAGCGGTACTCCGTCAAGAGAAACTTTCACACTGCCCTGAGCCAGATTGAATGCACCCAAAGGTATCTTGTTTGTCGCCCTGCCGGAAACTTCACCCGATACTATGAATCTATCTCTTCCGGTATTTCTTCGGGCAACTTCGTAGGTTGTATCGTAAATCTCATTATATATGAATTGTGCGGCAAGCTGTTCATTACCTTGTTTGATGAAATAACTTTGCAGTCCTTCCCTGAATGGTTCAAGACTGGGAAAAGTAATTTCACCTCTTTCAAAATTGAAAAAAGGCGGACGCATATCAAATTCACCGTCGGGCGTTGGATTCCCCGTGCTGTTAGTAACCCTGTCAACTCCAAGTATCGTTACTAATTTATCAGGAGCACCGGGCAAAACATCGCTTGAATCATTATTTTGGTTTAAGTACCATACCGCTATTCTTGTATCATCAGGATTGACATTCGTTGCATTTATAGAATAAATGTTTTTCATCTGCCTTGCCCATAGCGTTTTGTAGGCTGGTAACAAATTTGTTCTATGTATCAGTTTCAGTATCAAAGTATCTTTTGTACCTGAACCCGGCATACTTGAAAATGAACCAAAGTATTCATCATCATCATTAGAAAGCGTTGCTCCTTCAACACGGTATGAAACGGCATAATACCTGTCAGCCCGGAGATTTAATACGGTAAGTGTTCCGAGGTTATAATCAATCTTAAACCTTGTTGAATCCAACTTTACGAACTGGCCCGCTTCCACAATTCCTGTCGATACAGGTACCTTTTTCAAACTATCAGCATACTTTACACCCTGTTTTGCTTTAATAGGATTTAAGTCAGCGAATGCAACTGCATAAGTCGAATAAACTGCAGCATTCTGTATGTTATTTTCCGATTCCCAAACTTCAATTTCTTTGACTCTAATAGCCTGGCCATTTGAAGGAATAACACCGGTTGAGTTTTTAAAATATTCTCTGTAAATAGAACGATAGGCTGTATCGAGGAAAAAATGATTTCGTGCATAATCATAAGCTCTGATTTGGAATGGCATTCTGCTTGTACCACCCCTAACATCTACATATTTTCTTTCACCGCGTCTTTGTGAAAAAATTGTCTTCAGAAAAAGCGGGCCAAACTGAAAATCAGACCTTACTCCGAAAAGAGTTTGTCCTCCCCTGATTAACGTTGTAGGAAGCGGCAAGTTTACATTTCCAAGCTCAACCAGTTTGATGATGTCGTCATCATCACCTTCGAATCCTAATTTGAATTTATTATCGTAATCGAACTGCCTGTGTGTATTCCAATCGGTTGTGAGTTTAAGTTTGTCTCCGATTTTTGCGGAAACATTTACCCTGATATCCTGATTGAAAATAGGTGTGCTTTGCGTCTGGCCAAAAGCCGATACGGCTCCAAGGTTTTGCGAATCCCATCTCCAACCGAGTGTTAAGTTGAGTTCACCCTGAACGTTTATATTAATAGTTGGTTTTCCGAAAATTCCCATAATTGGATTTGGTGGTACCGGAATGGTTAAACCGGTTGACTGGCTGATTAACCTGGCAAGGTCGCCGCCGGACAAAGCTTCTGCAAGGCTGTATCTCGCCATTAAGGAGTCCCAAAGTACATTCTGAATTGATTTCTTCCTGATTTTTAAATACTCGTCAAGGCCAATGTTATATGAGTATCCAATATCATGCTTATCAATATCAAAATGTGTTGTTAATGTATCAACTTCTTTATCAATTGTAGAATAACTGCTAAAACCTTTGGGGTGGTTCTTTATTTCTGTTTTTGGATGCAGTGTGTCAATTCTCTCAAATGGAGTAGTTTTACTATAGGTTGTTTCCTTTTTGCTTGTATCTTTCAAATTGGATACATCATTAGTATCCTTTAACATGGTAACTTTACTTGTGTCTTTCAAATTGGATACATCACTAGTATCCTTTAACGTGGTAACTTTACTTGTGTCTTTCAAATTGGATACATCACTAGTATCCTTCATTGTAGAATCTGTTATTGAACTGTCTAATTGAAAGGGTAACGGTTGACTGAAGGAAAGCCAAAATGAAGGATTATAAAGAGAGAGTGTTGAAAAAATTGTATAATGAAAATTAAAAGCAGGGTAGTTAAATGCAAAGTAATTTCCTTCCAAAGCTAATGCAGGAGAGCATTTTCCCGACAAAATGAAAAGAAAAAATACAATAACGACAGAATTAATTATTTTTTTCAGACTTCTACCCAAAACTTGCTCTTATTAGTTTAAACAATACTGTTCTTCTTCATCATTGAAAATATTATGATAAAGATTATACAGTGCAAAAAAAACATATAAAAAATTATTTTATTGATACAAAGGTAGAAGTATGTTCCGATATAGACCTTTCATTTAATTGTAAAATATTACAAATAATAAATTAGTAAAAATTGTGCCGTTCTCCAATGATTTTGACTGATTTACAAAATAAAAATTGTATGAATAGTAATATTATCAAAGAAAAATGGTTTGTACCTGAAAGATAATAACCGTAATTTTGAATGATGCAGGGACAGAAAATATTAAATAAATTGTAGGGGCTGAAAATTTTCAGCCCCAACATGAATTATCCATAGTCAATTATTAATTAGAAAAAGGTCGCTTAGCTCAGTTGGTCTAGAGCGTTCGCCTCACACGCGAAAGGTCGCAGGTTCGAACCCCGCAGCGACCACGAAATCAATGAATAGTGAAAAGTGAATAATGAATAGTTTATTCTTTTTTGTTTAACTCAGAATTTAACATAATAATTTAGAATAATTTTATTCATATTTCATCAATTCCATTTCTATTTCTTCAATGCTTGGCAAAGAGGATTTTAAGTTATCAGGAATAGCTTTTACAAGCTGATATTCAGCAACACCTATCGGCTGTGACATACCACGTAATGCATATTCGGCTGTAATCTTATCCTTTGTTTTGCAGAGAATCAAACCAATGCTTGAATTGTCATTTTCGTTTTTCAATAAATCATCAACAACAGACAAATAGAAATTTAGTTTTCCTGCAAATTCAGGCTTAAAGTCAACTGCCTTCAATTCGATAATAATAAAGCATCTTAACTTTAGATGATAAAAAAGCAGGTCTAAATAATAATCTTTTCCTGAGACTTCAAGGTGATACTGTCTTCCCAAATAGGCAAAACCTGTTCCTAGTTCTAATAGGAATTTTGTAATGTGGGATGTTAATTGCTCCTCAATATCTTTTTCATCGGCTTTGTCCTTCATTGACAGAAAATCGAAAATATAAGGGTCTTTCAACGTTTGAAGAGCCAAATCCGATTGTGGCTTGGGTAATGTTAGTTCGAAATTACTGATAATCTTACCCTGCCTCTCAAATAGTTTTGTTTCGATTTGATGCACAAGAACGCTTCGTGACCAATTGTTTTCGATTGTTATTGCAACATAAAATAATGCAGAATCAATGTCCTTGCATTTGTGAATAATTTCAATATTGTGTCCCCAGGGAATTAGAGATAATAATTTTGAAATTTCAATTTGTCTAACATGTTGTTGGATTTTTATATTATTAGAAAATATATTTAAGTCATTATTATGATTAGACTTAGAATTTACCTCAAATTCTGCAACAACTTGTTGCAGTTTTGTAAAAGAGGATTTCTTTATAAATTCTGCAACAACTTGTTGCACTTTTGCTTTATTGTTACTATAATAGTTATACCATCTTTGAATTGTGTACAAGTTGGTTAATGAAAATCCTTTCAAATCAGGAAATTCATTAGACAAATCTCTACTTAACTGTTCAATAAGACCATCACCCCAATTAGTAAATGATTGCTTTTCAATTATCATCCTGCCCAATTCCCAATACAACAGAATAAGCTCTGAATTAACACGCACAACCGCTTTAATCTGGGCATTTCTTATCTTAGACTTTACTTCCTGAAGAAGTTCTAAATAATCTATGCTTTTAATAATTTCAGAATTCATAACTAAAACTCAAAATTTTATTCTCCCTTCCACTCAGGAAACCTGTTCGGTGTCCACGGAGAGCCAAGCCTGTCCATCTCTTTCTCGATACCTCTTAAATCGGTTTCAACAATATTTTTCAGATTGTTATATACCGGCGTGAATTCATCAACCACAATTTTATAAGCATCCTTTTGAGTTTGCGTAGCGTCTGACGAAGTTGCCCATACACCCCAGATGATATAATTGCATCTGTCGAGTATTGATGGAGGCTGATTTTCGTTCCTGTTCGATATTGAAGAGTTACCATACAATGAATTATATATTTCGTTTAAATCAAGTTCGATTTTTCTTGTCTTTTCTAAAAGTTCTTTCGGAGTTCCTTCAGAAGCCAACAAAGCCGTCTTTATAAGTTTCACTTCCTTCTTTGTTTCGGTCAGAATATTTGTAATAGCATATATCACTTTCTGTGAGTTTGCTACTTTCTTCTGAAAATCTACAAGCTCATTCCTGTTTCCTGCCGGTAGAGTGGCATTCTTCAATACTTTGCAGGTGAACTCAACAGGTTCAGTCAATTGAGTGATTTCACCATTGATACTCTTTGACAAATAGACTTTGTATTTACCCGGTAATACCGGCATACCATTTTGTTTATTCGGGTCTGTTTTTTCATCAACCGGAAAAGGTGAAGCATAAGTCAAATCCCATGTGAGCCGGTTTATACCTTTTGAAGCGGATGTTTTTAATTTCCTAATAATATACCCACTCTCATCCGTAATTGTGAAAATCAGGTATGGTGCTTCTTCAATATCCTCCTGGGTTAATTCTTCAAGTGTAGGATATTTTACTTGTTTTCCATCTTTTTCGGCTTTCTTTTCTTCCTCTTTGCGCAAATCCTTTTTTGTCTTGTAAGAATCTTTCAGATAATAAGTGAATATAGCACCAAACGGAGGATTATCGGCACGGTAAAATGTTTCGCCTAAGTCGTGTTTTACTTTCGAATCATCCTGCACATACATCAAGGCATCTTTAATTGGAAACATGAAAGCTTCTTTCTCGAGTTGTTCCTGATTGATATTCCTCAAAGGTGTGTAATCATCAAGTATGTATATACCTCTTCCGAAAGTTCCGACAATTAAATCATTCTCTCGTTTTTGCAGTTCAAGGTCTCTCACTGCAATTGGAGGTAAACCGCTTTTGAGTTGTATCCATTTCTTTCCACCGTCAATTGTAAAAAATAATGCAAACTCAGTTCCTGCGAATAACAAATCGGGATTTACAAAATCTTCCTGTATTGTATATACTGAACCATTCTTCGGTAGATTACCGGCAATTGATGTCCATGTTTGTCCTTTGTCATTACTTTTCAAAATGTATGGCAGGAAGTCGTTATTCTTATGATTATCATAAGCTGCATAAACTACATTCTCATTATGCAGTGAAGCGTACACCTCAGAAACATAAGTTGTTTCAGGCACTCCTTCAAACTTTTCAATTTTTCTCCAGTTTTTTCCCCCGTCTTCTGTTACTTGTATCAAACCATCATCAGTTCCAATATATATTAGATTTTCTTTAACAGGAGATTCCATCATTGAAACAATGTTTCCAAATAACGAAGTAGATACATTCTTTGCTACAGCTTCAGGGTCCCAAACCTTGTCCATAACTTTTAACTGGTTTCTGTCTATCTGACGTGTAAGGTCCCCACTAATGGTTGTCCATGTGTTTCCCCTGTCATCACTTCTGAACAATTTATTTGCAGCAAAATATAATCTGGTATTTGAATGAGGGCTAATCAGCAGGGGAGTATCCCAGTTCCAGCGGTGAGCCTCACCTTTTTCCGGCTGTGGCTGAATGAACATTGCTTCGCCGCTCTTTCTGTCAAATCTGACAAGCCCGCCATACTGAAATTCACCATAAACGATATTAGGGTCTTTGGGGTCAACCTGCGATTTATATCCGTCTCCGCCGACAACGAGGAACCACTCATCATTAGTGATACCACCGGAATTAGTAGTTCTCGAAGGTCCTCCCCATGTGGAATTGTCCTGTGTGCCGCCATAAACATAGTAAAACGGTTCCGAATTATCTGCTGTGATACGGTAGAATTGTGTAACAGGAAGATTATCAACGTGACGCCAATTCTCCATATCAAAAGTTTCATATAATCCTCCGTCACCACCGACTATCAAGTGTTTTGTGTCGTCAGGGTCAATCCAGAGTGCGTGGTCATCAACATGCCTGTGTTTGTTTCCAACTCGGCGGAATGTCTTACAGCCATCCTCGGAAACCTGGAAATAAGTTTCGAGTGAATATACTTTATCGGCATCCTTTAGGTCGCAGACAATCTCCTGGTAGTATTGTGCTCCCGGTGTAGAATAACTTTTTCTTTTTTCCCATGATGCCCCTCTGTCGGTGGAACGGTAAAAACCTCCTTTGTCATCGGCTGTTTCAATTAGGGCATAAACCATATCAGGATTAACAGGGGAGACGGCAAGCCCGATTCTTCCTACATACCCGCTTGGTAATCCGTTTGTCAGCTTATCAAATGTTTTTCCTGCATCAACCGATTTGTATATTGCACCTTCGGGACCGCCGTCAATCAATGTCCACACGTGTCTTCTTCTCTGGTATGATGAAGCATAAATCACATCGGGACAGCGAGGGTCAAATACTATATCAGAAACACCTGTGTTATCGCTGATAGTCAGAACTTTCTCCCAATTCTTCCCTCCATCCGCTGTTTTATATAAGCCTCTATCGCCACCGGGTCCCCAGAGTGGTCCCTGTGCGGCTACATATACGACATTTGAATTTCGTGGGTCAACCAGAATTTTGCCTATATGTTCGGATTTTTTCAATCCCATATTTGTCCAGCTTTTTCCGCCGTCAATGGATTTGTAAATACCATCACCATAAGAGACACTTCTCTGGCTGTTGTTTTCGCCCGTTCCAACCCATACTACGAATGGATTGTTCGGGTCAATCGTAACGCATCCAATCGAGAAAGAAACCTGCCCGTCAAAAATAGGAGAGAATGTCTGTCCTGCATTTGTGGTTTTCCATACGCCGCCGCAGGCAACAGCGAGGTAATATTCGCTGTGGTTTTTCGGATTGACTGCAATATCAACAATCCTGCCAGATGTCAAACCCGGTCCTACTAATCTCAGCTTCAGCCCGCTGAAAACCGATGAAGCCATAAGGTCTGTTGTATCTTTTTCTTTTGGTTTGTCTTTTGCTAAAATGTTTAAGCAAAAAGGTAGTATTATAAATAATACAATAAGTGATGCTTTCTTCATAGAACGCCCTTTTATAAATAAATAAAAAATCAAATTATTATTCAATATTCACTATTCGTTATTCGTTGTTTTGGTTTACGGTAAAATTAATAAATAGTTGCGAGATGAGAATATTATAAGAAATATTTTATTAAATTAGAGGAATATAGAGAACAATTTGATATTGATTTCAATATTTGGATAATGAAAATTTACTTTTTTATATTATTATTTTTCATCTCACTTCTATCATGTAGTGAACAACAATCTCAAAGTTTCAATGTAATTTCGTATGAAATGAAAGTCAGTTATGACACTTTAAACAAAAATCTGAAAGTAAAATCTATTATGCATATTAAACAAACAGAGCCAAAAGAAAAAATCTCATTTCGATTCACAAGCCTTGCAAGAATAACGGACATACAATTATCTGCAAATGATAAAAATTATCCGGTTTCTTATAAATTCAATTCTTATTCAATATTCATTGATATTCCGGCACAATTTCAAGAATACAAACAATTATCACTTCATATTGAATACCAAATCCCAATAGATATGTTCAGCCATAATAAAATATTTAGTGTTTCAGATGTGAATATGTGGTGTCCATTTAATTATGAGGATATTACAACAATCAAGTTAGATATAGAAACCCCACTGAATTATGAAGCATTTTCAACAGGTGATTTGCTATTCTCAACATCTGATAAAAATCATTCATACTATACCTGGAAAAATGAAAATATAAATGGTTATTTATTAATAATATCTCCAAAAAACAGTTATTCAATATCAAAAAAAATGATTGATAGTAAAGAACTCGAATTTTATTTTGTCAATCATGACACTTCAATTACCAATAATGTCATGAATGAATTTTGTAAATCTTTTCATTGCTTTAATACTATAATTTGTGGTTACAAAGACGATAAATTAAGATTATATGAAATACCTGATAGTGGTTTCTATGCAATGACCTCAAGAAAATCTATAATGGTTGGAAGTTTAATGTTAGCAAAAAAAAATAGAATTTCTTACGAGAGAAGTATAAAGTCAATATTCAAAACATTTGATAAACTAAAGAATAAAAGTATTTTTCCTGAAATTGTGAATAATTCTTTCAATAATGATTCTGCCGATACAAATTATATATATACACAAAATTTAAGTTGGATTTCACATGAGATAGCTCATCTATGGGGATATTATTATTATAAATTTAATACAAGGCTATATAAATTTGTTACCGAAGGATTAGCTGAGTACATTAGATGGATGTATATTGAGTCTGAATATGGTAAAGACAGCCTGAATACTTATATCAGTGATTTAAAATATTTGTTTAGCAAAAATTGTATTAATACAATTTATGATATCCCTGTCTCTATGGCTGGTCCAAGTGATGCTATACAATATTTTAAAGGTCCGCTAATTTTTCATTATGTCAGGAAACAAATTGGTAAAGAGAATTTCATTAGTTTCATTAGAACTTTATATAACAAATATTTTAGAAAAGCAATTGATTATGATATTTTTAGAATGGAATTATCTAAATATGATAAATCAGGTAAAGTTATAAAACGAATGGAAGAAATGACTGAGATGACAGGAGAATTGCCTCCTGATTTATAAATTTTTATGTGAGAAATCACTTCTCACTCTTGAACACCACGAACTCGACACGGCGGTTTAGTTGCTTTCCGAATGTGGTTTTGTTTGTAGCTACTGGGCTTGTCCAGCTTAATCCCCGGTATGCTATTTTTGTTTGCTCTATACCTTTTTCAATAAGATACTGAGTTGCTTCTTCAGCACGCTTGAATCCGAGAATACGGTTGAAAGCTTCTGTTCCTGTGCTGTCGCAATGCCCTGTAATAACGAGGGCAAAATCAGGATGGCTGAGCAGAAGGTCTGCAAGCCCGTTCAGCTCAAATTTTGCTTCGTCAGATAAATCATGCTTTGCCGTTTCAAAGAAAATATTTCTTATGCACCTGAGCGAATCGCCGACAGGAATTAACTCAATATCATTTTCAATTTCCTGAAATTCATTTACTGTTGATAAATCAATAATGCCGTAAGCACTGATGTATCCCTGAAGTTCGACCCTGTAACTGTATTTCACACCTGCTTCCAGCACGATTTGATAATCACCTGTGTTGGGAAATGAACGTGCAGTACCAAATAATTCATTGTTCTCGGCATTGCGGAAAACAACCGCCGCACCAAGCGGCAACCGTGTCTTATAATTGATTACCAAACCTTTGACAAGCACTTCAGGCACCTGCCTCACAGGGTCAGCCATTTTGATTTTGTAAATATCTCCCTGCCCGAAAGTGTTGTTTGTTGAAACAAAATATGCATAATCACCCGATGGTGAAATTTTATAATAAGCATCCCAGCCCGGAGTATTAATATCGGGACCTATGTTCTCAGGCTTAGACCATTTCAGCCAGGTACTGTCTAATCTTCTTGTAACAAATATATCGGCATCACCAAAACCACCGCATCCGTTTGATGAAAAGTAAAGGCTTATTCCATCCGAAGCAAGAAAAGGGGAGAACTCATCACCGAATGTATTAACGACCGGACCAATATTCATTGGAACAGACCAATCTCCGTTTTTCATCCGGAAGCTAACATATATATCTTTTTGCCCGTAGGAATCGTCCCTTTCGATTGTCATCAGGAGCACATTACCATCATTGGTAAGGAAAAAGCTCGACTGCTGATTGAGGTTGTAATAATCCTGAATATTGACTTTCTGAGGAATGCTCCATGCACCAGTTTCTAATTTATGGCTGATTGAAATTCCCCTGTCAATCAAGGTGTCGGCGGCATATACATTGCCAAGCAAAAGTTTTTGTCCGTCGGGTGTGATAGATGCAACAAAATTGTTGAACTTATTATTTAACTGAGTACCAAGATTCCACGCATCAACCCAGGCACCGTTTGAGTCTTTCCGCGTCATCCATATATCCTGTCCGCCAATATTTCCCGCACATTCGCCGCGGCAGTAAAATAATGTATTTCCATCGGGGGAGAGAACAGGCATCAGCTCGTCACAATCACTGTTAACCGCAGGTCCGAGATTTTCCGCATACTTGACTATCCTCTGCGAATAAGCTGAACAAATGCAAAAAATTATCAGTATTATTAAAGATATATTTTTATATTTTACCATACTTTCCTCATTCCCCCTTATCAAAGGGGGTTAGGGGGTTGTTTAATAACTTAATTAGTAACAACTTACCTATTAAAGGCATAGTTAAGCAATTTATATACCAATCTGGCTGTTGTAAGATTTGCATGGTGAAGTGTTTCGATTGGAGCTAATTCTACGACATCAAAACCAATAATTTTTTTCTTTTGCTTATTTATTTCTCTGAAAACTTCTAACGTCTCGTTGTAAAAGAATCCGTCAGGTTCAGGAGTACCTGTTGAGGGCATTATTGACGGGTCAAAATAATCTATATCAAATGTAATATAGATTTCATCAGACAATGTATCAACAACCTTCTTCTGCCAGTTTTCACCATGAAGATTTCTTCTTATTGCTGATGCATAAAAAGTTTTTATTCCTTTTTCTTTTATTAATTGTGCTTCTTCTATACATTGAGCCCTTATACCAACCTGAATAACCTTTTCAGGTGGAAAGAACTCGATAACTCTTGCCATAAAACAAGCATGGGAATATTTTGAATCTTCATAGCTATCTCTTAAGTCCGAATGAGCATCAAAATGTAATATACTCATGTTAGGGTAGTACTTGTAATGAGCTTCAATAGGAGCTATTGAGATTGTATGCTCACCGCCGAGAGTTACAACAAACTTTCCCATTCGTATAAATTCATCAACTTGCTGTTTGATTAATTCGAGTGCTTCTTTGTCATATTTCTTTTTAAATTTAATATGTTTTATTGTTGCAATACCCAAATCAAAACAAAGCTCTCTCTCAAATTCATCATCATAGAACTCGACGAATGCACTTGCTTTGAGAATTGCTTTAGGACCAAGTGAAGCGCCTTTTCCGTAGCTTGTAGAGTGTTCATAAGGAGCAGACACAACGGCTATTGCCGAATCATTCAAATTTGAATATTTTTCCTCTATCGCTAAATAATTTTTATTTATTCCAAGTGTTTTCATTCAATTTAAAATTGTTAATTGTGAATTGTTAATTATTAATTTTCTTCCTCGCTTCTTTCTGCATGGCAGACAAGGTCTTTAATGCTTCAAGCGGTGATAAGCTATCAATTTCTATTTTTAATATTTGCTCTCTCAACAAATCATCCCTGAATTCAAATATAGCAAGCTGGTCGGGAATGTGCCTTGCCTTTTTTACTTCAATCCTTTTAGTGTCTGTATCTGTCACCCTGAGCGAAGTCGAAGGGTCTCCACTACCATTTTCCTTACTGCTTTCTTCAAGCGATTTCATAATTATATTAGCTCTGCCGGTTACTTCAATTGGCAATCCTGCCATTTGAGCAACGTGAATTCCAAATGAGTGGTCGCTTGTTCCGGGCATTACCCTGTGTGAAAAAATAATTGTATCACCGGCTTCGACAACTTCCACTTTGTAATTAACAATCCTGTCATACCTGTTTGCAATGTCATTTAATTCGTGATAGTGAGTAGCAAAGAGAGTTCTTGCACCAATCGTATCATGAATATGTTCGGTAATTGCCCATGCAATTGAAATACCGTCATAAGTGGCAGTTCCTCTTCCAACTTCATCAAGGAGTATCAAACTTTTTGAAGTTGCATTATTCATTATATTAGCCGCTTCCTGCATCTCCACAAGAAAAGTACTTTCACCGGCTGTAATGTTGTCCTGTGCACCGACTCGTGTGAATATTCTGTCAACCAAACCTATTTTTGCTTTTTTTGCTGGCACAAAACAACCAATCTGTGTTAATAATACAATCAGTGCAACCTGCCGCAGGTAACATGATTTTCCTGACATGTTTGGCCCTGTTATAATATGAATCTGTTCATTGCTTGCATCGAGTTTTGTCGGATTAGGATGAAAACTCTCTCCGATTTCTAATAATTTTTCTACTACAGGATGTCTCCCTTCAACAATATCAATAATGTCTGAATCATCTATCTCAGGATCATTATAATTATTCTCCTTGGAAGTTTCTGCAAAGCATTGCAGGCAGTCAATAATTGAAATTGTTCCTGCATTATCCTGTATTTTTTCTGTATGTAATGCAATTTTATTTCTGAGTTCCTGGAATAAATCCTGTTCAAACTTTAATATTTTTTCCTCGGCATTAAGAATCTTCTCTTCGAATTGTTTTAATTCGGGAGTAGTATATCTTTCGGCATTAGTAAGAGTTTGTTTCCTGTCATAACGGGTAGGAACCTTGTCTTTGTGAGCATTTGTGATTTCGATATAATATCCGAAAACGGAGGTGAACCCAACTTTAAGTGAAGGAATTCCTGATTCCTGTTTTTCTTTTTCCTGGTAATCATTTACCCATTCTTTTGCTGAGGTTTTTGCATCTACATAGGAATCGAGGCCTGATGAATAGCCGTGCCTGAAAACATTTCCTGTTCCAAGCTGAACAGATGGTTCATCAACCATTGATTTGGAAATCATTTCAACAACATCATTGACATCTTCCAACCTGTTTATTAGTGTATTCAAAGGCTGAGAATTAAATGCTCCAAGTTGTTTTTTTATATCGGGAATTTTCGCAATGCTTAATTTGAGAGCAACAACATCTCTCGGATTAGCCCTGCCTGTGCAGATTTTTGAAATCAACCTTTCAATATCTCCGATTTCCTGTAATGTTTCTCTGAGATTTTTTCTTTTATTATCATTGTCATATAAGACACGAACGGCTGAGAGTCTTTTCTTTATCTGCTCGATATTTAATAAAGGCCTTGTGAGCCACTTTTTTAACAGTCTGCCTCCCATGGGGGTGCAGGTCTTGTCAATTATTGATATAAGGCTTCCTTCTTTTGTTCCTTCAAACATAGAAAAAGTGATTTCAAGATTCCTTTTTGTTGCATAATCCAGAATCATAAATTCAGACGGATTATACAATGATATTTTTTTCAGGTGTTTAATTTCACCATTCTGTGTTTCTTTGATATAATGAAGTATAGCTCCTGCGGCGGCAATTCCAACAGAATATTCATCAATACCGAATCCCTTAAGATTTTGTGTCTTGAAATGCCCGAGCATAGCTTCTCTTCCGAACTGATTATCGAATATCCAGGGTTCGAGTTTCGTTAAAGGAGGTTTGAAGGATAGTTTATTTAGTATTTCAATTAATTCGTTTTTCTGTTCCTTGCTGATGATTATTTCAGATGGTGTCAATGTTTCCAGAACTTGCAAAATTGAGTGAGCTGAAAATTCAGAGACGATGAATTCACCTGTTGACACATCTGCACAGGCGATGCCTGCAATAAAATTTGTGATTGAATTATTTAATACGATTGCACACACGTAATTGTTTTTCTTGGTTTCGAGAAGCTTATCATACATTGCAACACCGGGAGTAACGACTTCAATCACACCACGCCTGACAATACCACGAGCCTGTTTAGGGTCTTCAAGTTGTTCGCATACAGCGACACGATAACCGGCTCTGACTAATTTCGGAAGGTAAGCATCGAGCTGATGATGGGGGAATCCTGCCAAAGGACATTCACCTGCCGAACCGTTGTGTCTTTTGGTAAGGGTTATACCGCATACCTTAGATGTTATAACAGCATCTTCATTGAATGTCTCAAAGAAATCACCGAGACGGAAAAGCAATATCGTATCGGGATACTTGTTTTTCATCTGGCTATACTGCCTCATCAATGGTGTTTCTTTTTCCTTCATCTTTATTCTAAATTAAATAAATATTTTTTTCTTATTTCAATTTATAGGGTACAAAATACATTAGTAATTATTAATTAGTAATTATTTTGGAATTGGGACTGAGTTCATTCTTCCCTGTATAAACTTTACCCTTTTCTCAATATACTTTGTCGGAGCGTCAGGTGACCACCTCCTTGGATTCGGAAGCACCGCTCCCAGCAATGCCGCCTGTCGCCTTGTCAAATCCTTTGCAGATTTATGAAAATATTCCCGGGATGCCGCATCAACACCATAAATCCCATCTCCAAATTCAACAATATTGACATAAACTTCAAGGATTCTCTTCTTACCCCAAATAGCTTCAATCAAATATGTAAAATATACTTCTAATCCTTTTCTTACATAGTTTCTTCCGTGCCAAAGAAAAGCGTTCTTGGCTGTCTGCATTGTTATTGTACTTGCTCCGTGAAGTTTTTTCCCTACATGTAATTCATTATATCTTTGTGCCGTTCTGACAGCTTTCCAGTCAATCCCATCATGCCTCATAAAGCGTGCATCCTCACCTGAAATTACTGCTCTAAACATGCTTGGTGCTATTTCATCATAAGATTTCCAGACATAACTTATGCCGACAAATTTTCCATCGAGAAAACCCTCAAACACCCTGATAATCATAACAGGTGTAACAGGCGGAGGCACAAACTTATATATTACAACTATTAAAATCGAATAAATAAAAAAACTGATTACACACCAAAATAAAATTTTAAATAATCTCTTAATCATAAAATTTTCATGTCATTCTGAGCAAAGCGAAGAATCTCATGCGATTTTTCCCCAATTACAAATATCAAAATTAAACATTTCTTTCATTAATAATTACCCACCATTCGTAATTCATAATTCATAATTCGTAATTAACGATGAGTCTCCGTAGCTGAGAAAGCGATAATCATTATTTAAAGCAGAATCATAAATCTCTTTCCGGAACTCTTTGCCGGTAAATGCCGCTACGAGCAGGAGCAGTGTGCTTTTCGGAAGGTGATAATTTGTTATTAAGCCATTCACTATTTTGAAATCATAACCCGGTATTATGAATAGGCTTGTTCTTGCTGTAAATTCATTTATATTATTAATTGACATATAAAATAATAATTTTTTCAATGATTCATCGGCAAAAGGCAGTTTATTATTTTTAGCTATTTCATAAGCTTCCCACTGCTCTAATGTTTGAATGTCATCATTTTTAAGATGTTTATTAAATAAAATTTTGCAGCCTATCCAATATAAAGATTCTAATGTTCGCAGGGTAGTAGTACCCGTAGCTATTATCCTACGGTTTCCCCCTTTACCAAAGAGCTTGTCCTGAGCTTGTCGAAGGAGGGATTCAGGGGGATTTTCTACACTTCTAATATAAGCTATCAGGTTGATTATTGTTTCTTTCGATACACTAATTCTCTCCGAATGCATTTCATGTTCATATACGTTTTCGACATCAATCGGTTTAAAAGTGCCCGGGCCAACATGTAGAACAATGTTTTCTGTTTGAATATTTTTATTTTTTAGTTGTTTAATTATTTCATTAGTAAAATGGAAACCCGCCGTTGGTGCGGCAACAGAGCCATTCGATTGAGCATATACAGTCTGATACCATCTTTTATCATTAAATTCGACTTCACGTTTTATGTAAGGTGGTAATGGAATTTTACCAAGCATGGTAATCACTTCGGCAAAAGTAAGTTTAGCAGGATTCCAGTTAAAATGAACAATTCCTTCATTCCCTTTTCTTTCGAGTATTTCAGCTTTCAAAACAAGGTGTTCTCCCTTAACAAAGGGGGTAAGGGGGTTGTTAATATTTTCAATTTCAACAGAAAGTACCAATCCATCCCTTACTCTTTTTCCACCAATAATACATAACCACCTGCATTCACCTCTCATATTAAGTGAAATCTGTGGGTCTGCATTTTTTCCCCCTTTATAAAAGGAAGATTCAGGGGAATTTTCCAAAACAGGTTCAACCAGCAGCAGCTCAACCGATCCACCCGTCGGCTTATTTAATAATAGTCTTGCTGGAATCACTTTTGTTGTATTAAATACTAGTAAAGAACCGGCAGGTATTAAATCAGGTAATTGTTTAAATTTATGATGTGAAATCTTTTTTGTTGTTGAATTTGCAAACAACAGTTTACTGCTTGAACGGTCTTCTAAAGGGTATTCTGCAATTTTTTCATGCGGCAATTCATAATTGTACTCTTCAAGATTTATTTTTGGTATATAATCATCCAGCATAATTTGTACTGACATTATTCCCCCTTATCAAAGGGGGTAAGGGGGTTGTTTTTGGATAATTTTATATATTAAATTGTCTTGTCCTGA
>MHAY01000014.1 GCA_001804705.1 Ignavibacteria bacterium RIFOXYC2_FULL_35_21 | reverse complement strand
AGTTATTCATTGAAAATTGTAAAATTGAAAATTTTTTTAAAAATACAATTATGTCATTAAATATCAATTATTCTAACTAATATACTGCAATGTTGCAATAAACTGGTTCAAGTTAACATCTTTATCAAGCCCAAGCTTCTTCCTAATATTTAGTCTATGGACTTCGACTGTTCTAATACTTAGATTAAGCAGTGATGCTATTTCCTTGGATGAAAGATTTATTTTCAGCAATGCACATACTTTCATTTCCATTACTGTCAAATCCAGGAATTGAGATGCAATATATTCCATAAAGCCGCGATGGATGGCTTTGAACTGGGTTTCAAATACCTTCCATGATTCCTCGCTCTTGACATTCAAGTTAATAGACCTGATAATGCTTCTTACAAAAGGAAAAATCTCATCAGGCTTTGCCTGGCCAATTAATTCTGCCTGGTCTTTCAATTTGACGAGATACTCATTTTTATCCACGAGGTTGATTGCAAGCATTGTAAGCTCTTTATGCTTTTGTTCTAATTCTTTTTCCAGAAGTTCATTTTTCAGATTCATAATCTGGGATTCTTTTTCGTGTGTCTCCTGCTGAAGCTGGATTTTTTCTTTATACGACCTCTCGATTTCATCGTTAGCTTGTTTTAAAAGAGAATTTTTCCCTTCAAGAATTTTATTTTGTTTTCGCTTGAATAAATACCTGTTTAAAACCCCACCTGCTATAATCAAAGCAAGTATGGAAATGATTATAAGATAATTTCTGTAGCTTGTCTGGCGGCTGATTTCTAATTGCTGTATTACTTTATCCTTTTTTAAAATTTCATTTTCTCTTTCCTTCTTTTCAATCTCATACTTTGACATAAGCTCAGCTATTTTATTACTGTTTTCTAAGCCATAAACAGAATCGCTTACTTCTAAATATTGATTCTTGTATTCGAGTGCTTTCTGGTAATTTTTTGCCCTATAGTAATGGTCAGATAAATTTTTATAAATTTTAATCATTAAACTTTTATTATCTATTTCCTTGGCTATTTCCAAGGCTTTATACATATAAGAAATTGATTCATTGTTCTGATTTTTGTGTGAATAGATGTCACCAAACGCATATAATTCCCTTGATGTTCCTTTTTTATCAGCTATTTCTTCAAATATTTTCATGGCTTTAGTATAATATTCCAACGCTTTTGTATCATTAAATTGTTTGTGAAAAATAAAACCCAAATTACTTAGATTTGTAGCGATTTTTTGTTTATTAGCAAATTTTTCATTTAAAGTTAATGCCCGTTCATAATGCAATCTTGCATTTTCATATTCAGCTTTGTCTCTGAATATATTGCCAATATTATTTAAATTTGTTGCCAACTGTTGTTTATTACCAATTACTTCATTAATTTTTAATGCTTTTTGTTGATACTCAAGTGCTTTTACAAGATTTTTCTGTTCATAAAATATTACACCGATATTTCCTGAATTTGCAGCAACTCCACTTATATTACTCTTACCCAATTCTTCATTTAATTTTAATGCTTTCAAATAATATTCTAAAGCCATCGGATAGTTGGATTGATGGTAAAATGTATTTCCAATATTAGTATAACTCGAAGCGATAAAATTTCTGTTCTTTAATTCTTCAAATATTTTCAATGAAAAATAGTAATTTTCAAGAGCTTTTTTATAATTTGATAATTGGAAGTAACAAAGTCCGATTTCAGCAGTATAAACAGCTATTTGATTTTTATTTCCCAGTTCTTCATACTTTTTTAAAGCTTTTGAATAAAATTCCAAAGCGAATTTAAAATTTTGTTGTCCCCTGTAAGCATTTCCAATTTTTCCAAAATTTGAAGCAATTTGACTTTTATTGCCAATTTCATTACATAATTTCATTTCCCTTAAATAATATTCAAGAGCTTTTGTGAAATCTAACTGTCTTTCATAAGCTGTGCCGATATTTCCAAGATATGAAGCAATTCCAACCTTATCAGCTAATTCTTCAAACATTTTTAGTGCCCTTAAAAAATATTCTACAGCTTTTGAGTAATTGGATTGCATTGCATAAACTTTACCAATATTTCCTAAGCATTTTGCGATACCGGACTTATTACCAATTTCCTTGAATGTCTCTAAAGATTTTAGATAAAATTCTAATGCCTTTTGATGATTCCTTAATCCAAGATTTACCATACCCAATATTCTAAAAGATTCGGCAATTCCTTTTTTAAAGCCTAAATTTTTTGCAAGTTCAAGTCCTGATTGAGCATTCTCTTCACCTTCTTTTATATTATTATTATCCGTTAAGGCAAAAGCAATATTATTCAAAATATTTACCTTGTTCGTATCATCACCGAATTTTTTCAACTCATTTTTTAGAGAGTCTATCTTTTTGTTCTGTGAATTACAATTCTGATTAAACAAAAAGAAATGAGAGATGATTAGAAAAATAAACACTGGTATTTGGAATTTATTCATACTTGTTATAATTGAAATAAATTAATTAAAGTTAAATGATTGTCTTTATAATTAATTTAATACCAAGACAAAACATAACAAAGTAATTTAAAATACAGTTTAGTAGAATTAATTCTATATAAAAGTTGGAAGCGTTTTCACTGCCTACTAATAAATGATTTTTTTCGCTTATTAATTCATCTGATGACTTTAAGCCACGGGATGATGGTAAAACAATTTATCTTTTCCAACTTGAGAATTCCCCTCCGACAGCAAGAACATTGCTTGTTGTTCCGGTTAAAAAATTATAAATCCTAATTTCCCACTCCCAATAAGACGGTGAGGTTACGTTAGAATATACCATCTTTGAATCATCTGGTGAATAAGAACCCATTGCTGTTTGAGTACCATTATTGAATGCTAATGAGATAGCATTAGTGCTTAAATCTAAAGTGTACATATTATTAATACCATTAAGAGTTCCATGGAAAGCTATGATAGGTGAATTCAGAGACCTCCCCCAATCTAATTTTCCAACATAGGTAAATTGAGAAAGATCAATATCTTTTACAACATTACCTGAAGTTCTTTCAATAACTCTAATTGATTTGCTTGAAGAATTATTTCTTGCAAATGCTATATAATCACCATTGGGGCTGAATGTCAACCATTGCATCCAGAAATCTGGTCCTTCTGTATATATGGTAGTTGGTACACCATTTCCATTCGTAGGGATAAGCATAATACTTCTTGTCATAATTGGCTTGTAAAGAACAATAATTGCAATTTGATTTGAATTTGGATTCGGATTCCAAGCTCTGTCATAACAGGAAGAATAGTTAGATGAACCATCCCATATTTTTCTGGGCTTTGATGCTTTTGGTTTATTATTAACAACGCTAATATCAGTTAGCCAAACGGCATTTGAGCTATAGACACTTCCATTCCAGGTGAAATTATTTCCCCTTGCGCCATAATATATTGTGTTTATACCGGCTGGTGCCCAACGTGGATATATCCATTGTCTATGAACATAAGGATTGATGGTCATAAGTTTTGTTTTATTTGACCCATCTTCATTCATGACATACATATTATCTACTATTGCTGGTCCACCCTTTGTTTGATATTCGTGTACAAGATAAACAATTACCGGATTAGCTATAGTTATAATATTTCCCCCTTTAGTTGTAATATTCCCCTCTTTGGGATTGGATATTGTGCCATCATCAATACTGGAATTTGAAGTTAAAGCAGATTCACTGCAAGAAAATAGCGCAAATGCAAATAATAATGCTGTGAGTGATAAAAATAGATTTTTCATAAAAAAACTCCTTAACCAATTTATAATAAAATTAAATGAGTTCTAAAAAATGAGATATTTTAAATTAAGACTATTTTGTTCTTTTTAATTTAACTTTTTTTTACTTTATATCCGACTATAATATTATACTTTAATCAAACTATTCATCCGATGACATTAAGTCACCGGATGAATATTAAATAATTTATCTTTTCCAACTTGAGAATTCTCCATTAACATCAAGAACAGCACTTGTTGTTCCGGTTAAGAAATTATAAATCTTAATTTCCCACTGTGTGCTTATGCAAGTATGTACCATTTTTGTATCATCCGGTGAATAAGAACCCATTGCTGTTTGAGTACCATTATTGATAGCTAACACTATTGCATTAGTGTTTATATCTAATGTGTACATATTATTGATACCATTAAGAGTCCCATGGAAAGCTATGATAGGTGAATTCAGAGTTCTCTGCCAATCTAATTTTCCAACATAGGTAAATTGAGAAAGATCTATATCCTTTACAACATTACCTGTAGTTCTTTCAATAACTCTAATTGATTTGCTTGAAGAATTATTTCTTGCAAATGCTATATAATCACCGTTGGGACTGAAAGTCAACCATTGCATCCAGAAATCTGGTCCTTCTGTATAAATGGTAGTTGGTACACCATTACCATTCGTTGGGATAAGCATAATACTTCTTGTCATAGTTGGCACGGAGTAAACAATAATTGCAATTTGATTTGAATTTGGACTTGGATTCCAAGCTCTGTCATAACAGATAGTATAGTTAGATGAACCATCCCATATTTTCCTTGTATTTGATGCTTTTGGTATATTATTAACAACACTAATATCAGTTAGCCAAACAGCATTTGAGCCATAGGTACTGCCATTCCAGGTGAAATTATTTCCCTTTGCGCCATAATATATTGTGTTTATACCAGTTGGTGCCCAACGAGGATATGACCACTGTCTATGAACATAAGGAGTGATTGCCATAAGCTTTGTTTTATTTGACCCATCCTCATTCATGACATACATATTTGTTACATCTTTCCTTTTTACAATTTCCTGTTTAAGGAAAACAATTACCGGATCAGCTATTGTTGTAATATTATCCCCTTTCGGGTTGGATATTGCACCATCATCAGAACCGTAATTTGAAGTTAAATCCGATTCACTGCAGGAAAATAGTGCAAAACTAAATAATAATGCTGTTAGTGATAAAAATAGATTTTTCATAAAAATACTCCTTAAAATATGTTGATAAATAATGAATTAGAAAAATAATTAAAAACACTAATTAAAACTTTGTCTGCCTTTTTTCTTGTCAAGTGAAAATTTAATTTCGGATACAAAAATAATACATTCATTTAGTGCTATCGCTACTTAAAGACTACTTAGGAAAAGATTAAATGGTATTTATATTTCCATAATTGTTTGATTTAAATTAATATCAATGTTTTTCATTTATGAAGAAATTATAATGTTGACTTTGACACACCTGAGTGCAAAAACAATTCTGGCTGCTAATTGATTTAGCACTTTTAATGATAAGCCTTTCGACATTGAGATACAGGAAAACTACAGGGTAGTTTTTAATGAATAGTGAATAATTTCCTGAATTAACAATTCACAATTAATAATTAACAATTAAATTTTACTCTGAAAAACTCTGTGTAATACTCAGAGCGACTCTGTGAAATAATACATCAATTGAGTTAATTGAATATTTTGATATTATTCATTCATGTTACGCATTAGCTTTACAAACCTTACTCAAAACCTTATTTCACCTTTTTTTTACCTTAGTAACAAAACTTATTACACTACACATCAAACCTTATTACCTTATTTTGACTTTAATTTTTTGTTAAATAAGCTAATAAGGTTAATCAAGCCTGTTACTTTACTTTTTACTAAGGTTAAACGTATTTGATAAGGTTTTTAAAATTACAAAGGTAATGGGTAGTAATAAAGTTTTCAATATTGCATAACATGAGTTATTCATTGAAAATTGTAAAATTGAAAATTTTTTTAAAAATACAATTATGTCATTAAATATCAATTATTCTAACTAATATAATGCAAGGTCGCAATAAACTGGTTCAGGTTAACATCTTTATCGAGCCCAAGCTTTTTCCTTATGTTTAAGCGATGGTCCTCGACTGTTCTGGTGCTGAGATTCAACAATGTTGAGATTTCTTTTGATGATAGATTTATTTTCAGCAAGGCGCATACTTTCATTTCCATTACAGTCAAATCGAAGTATTTAGATGCGATGTATTCCATAAAGCCGCGATGGATGGCTTTGAACTGGGTTTCAAATATCTTCCATGATTCCTCACTCTTGACATTCAAATTTATAGACCTGATAATACTTCTGACAAACGGATAAACCTCATCGGGCTTTGCCTGACCTATTAATTCTGCCTGCTCTTTCAATTTGACAAGGTACTCGTTTTTATCAACCAGGTTGATTGCAAGCGTTGCAAGCTCTTTTTGTTTTTGTTCCAATTCTTTTTCAAGAAGCTCATTTTTAAGATTCATAATCTGGGATTCTTTTTCGTGAGTCTCATGCTGAAGCTGTATTTTTTCTTTATAAGTCCGCTCGATTTCATCGTTAGCTTGTTTTAAAAGAGAATTTTTCTCTTCAAGAATTTTGCCTGTTTTCTTTTTGTGCAGGTAGCGGTTATAAGTAACTATTGCCAACAAAAGTATCAGTATTGAAATGATAATCAAATAATTCCTTAAGCTTGTTTGTTTGTCTATTTCAAGGTTTAAGATTTTATTTTCTTTTTCCTTTTTTTCTACCTTGTAATTTGCCTCGAGGTTTGCAATTTCCTTAGACTTTTCGAAATTAAAAACAGAATCTTTCAAGATATTATATCTCTTAATATTTTCGTATGCCTTTTTAAAATTGCCAATTCCTTCATAAGAATCAACAAGATATTTAAGAAAATGCATTTCACGATGCTTCATTCCAATCTCCTTGTGGATTTTTACACAGGCTTCAAGATTTTCTACGGCTTTCCGAAAATATAATTTTGTATTTTGTTTATTACTTATAGCTGTATCAGTTGCCATATAGTAGTATAACTCGCCAAGTTTTCCAAATAAATCAGATGCAAAATGTCTGTCGCCGATTTCATTTGAGACCTTCAAAGCTTTTTTGTAGTATTCAAATGCTTTTGTGTAATCGGATTTTTCTATATAAATATTACCTATACGTTGAAATATAGATAATTGATTCATCTTATCACCTATTTCTTCAGCCATTTTCAAAGCTTTCAAAAAATACTCCAGGGCTTTAGTCAAGTCATGTTGGCTCCCATAAACAGCTCCAATATTATTTAAATTAAATGCAATTCCTCTTTTTTCACCCAATTCTTCATAGATATTCAAAGCTTTAAAATAATATTCTAATGCCTTTTTGAAATCGGATTGCTTCATGAAAACCTTACCTATTTGTTCAAAATTGAAAGCAATTCCGCTTTTAATACCCAATTCCTCATTGATTTTTAATGCCTTATAATAATATTCTAATGCCATGGAGTAATCGGATTGATGCCCATATGCAATCCCGATATTTACAAAATTCATAGCAATTCCGCTTCTATCATTCAATTCCTTTTCAATTTTCAAAGACTTAAAATAATACTCCAATGACTTCGGAAAATCGGATTGTTGATTATAAATATTCCCGATGTTCATTAAATTCCTTGCAATTACTCTTTTTTCTCCCAATTGCTCATTGATTTTTAATGCCTTAAAATAATATTCCAATGCCTTGGGGTAATCGGATTGTTCATCAAAAATAATCCCGATATTTATTAAATTCTCTGCAATTCCGTTCTTATCACCCAATTCCTCATAGATTTTTAAAGTCTTAAAATAATATTCCAATGCCTTGGAGTAATCGGATTGTTCACTATAAACATTCCCTATATTTCCTAAATTCCTTGCAATTCCACTTTTATTACCCAATTCCTCATGGATTTTTAAAGCTTTAAAATAATATTCCAAAGCTTTTGAGTAATCGGATAGTTCATTATAAACATTCCCTATATTTCCTAAATTTGTAGCAATTTGTTTTTTATTATCAATTTCTTCATTAATTTTTAATGCCTTAAAATAATATTCCAATGCCTTTGAGTAATGGGATTGGTCCTTAAAAATATTCCCGATATTACTTAAATTTGATGCAATTTGTTTTTTATCAGCAATCTCTTCATTTAATTTTAATGATTTTAAATAATAATCGAGGGCTTTTTGGTTATTTGATTTACCTCTGTAGCAATTTCCTAAATTATTCAAAGACCGAGCGAGCCCTTTTTTCCAGTTCAGCTTTTCGGCAAGTTGCACGCCCTGCTCCCCATATTTTATCCCTTCGTCTGGATTAATCAAGTGGAAATCAAACGATAAATCGGCAAGTAAATTTACTTTATTAGTATCCTCGATTGCCTTCGGCAATTCTTTAAGGAGTGAGTCAATACGGGCTTGCCCCTGTTTTTGAGCAAGCAATAGTGTAAAATTTACAATGAATAATGAAAGAAGAAAAAGTAAGAATCTGAGTTTTTGTGCGTTTTTCATTTTTTCCCTTTTAATAAAAAATCGAAAAAAGAAATATTAGTATTTTATGATGAACAAACCAAATTTAAGCATAAAATTTTAAAAAGATAAGGTTTTAATATAAGTTACAGTATTAAACATGCTCTGCCTGCCAGAGATTTACTCTGGCAGGTCTGAGCTTAAAAGTGTATAACAACTTATCTTCTTCACAGCAAATCAAACATGAAGCCAATTGCCTATTTTTTCCAGTTAATACTAAATCCGGAGAAGGTGCTCGATATTATTGTTACCGTGGAGGTAAATGGTATCATCTTCATTAGACCTTCTTTTCTACTTCCGTTTGTTGAGACAAGAAGACTGCTATTGTTTGGTGACCATGATAGAAAGTTCCCGCTAACACCATTTGTTGTAGGTATTGTTCCGTTCGTCGGTGGCGTCACATAGTAGATGTATCCTGTTGAGTGTGCTATGACAGCGAGGGAATTCATGCCACTGCGTGACCAGTCGAGAGAACCGAAACTACTTTCTCCGGATGGTGTTGGTATTGAGTCAGTGAAAGTTCGTGTCTGATTGTCGAATATCAGGATTTTGTTCCCCCGGCTGCTGCTTTGGAGTAGGATGGCAATTTTGGAATCGTCCGGACTCCAGCAGAGGTGAGAATAAAATTCGCTCCCCGTGCCAATGGGGTCATAGATGGATGCGAGCATGTCCCATGCACCACCGGATGTTGATACAGTGTACAGGTAGGTCCAACCTGAGGTGCCAGACCCGTAAGTAACGACAAAAGCAATTTTTGCAGTTGAGGCGAGTGAGCACCATGCCTGATAAAAGATCCAAAAATAGTCCGGGGATTCATACGGTACCTTCGCGATGGTCCTATAGTTCCCTGCAACCGGCACTCCGTTTAAATTGACTGTAATATCCGCCGCAATAATTTCAGAAGGTCCGGAATACCCATTTATCCGCTTTATCCATGAGAGCGAACTTCCAACAGGCGACCAGGTGGGTGAACTTAAAAGCTCCGAGGTCGTGCTTGCAGTGTAAACATTCGTTTGGTTCGCTCCGGTAGTATCCATCACACCGATGGTTTGGTATGTATTTGAATTTTTTCCTTTTCCGGATACCACTGATGATTTGTACGCAATCGCTGGATTGGCTATAGTTGTGATATTATCCCCTTTCGGGTTGGATAGTATTCCTTCATCAGGTCCAGTATTTGGTATCAGATCCGATGTATCGCAGGAAAACAGTGCTATGGCAAATAAAATTGCCACGAATGAAAGATAAAAATTTTTCATAACAAGCTCCAAATAATAAGTTGATAACTAATGAATTAAAAATATTGAAAGAACATTATTTAAAAATTAAATTTGTATTTTTTCACATCTAGCTAAAATTTAATTCCCACAATCGTGGGATTAAAGTTTAACAATCTTCCTGATAACTTTTTCAGCGCCGTAATTTATCTCAACAAAGTAAGTCCCCGGTTGTAATTGTTCTAAACTTAATCTTTCAGATATGACAGTTTTGTCACTTAAATAAATCCGGTAAATTTTTTCACCGAGCAGATTGTATAAAATTATATTGACATCAGTTTTCTCTTTGAAATTTCCCTCGATAATTACATAGTCAATTAAAGGATTTGGTTTGATAATAATATTGTTATATTCTGTCATATCTCTATAAGCAGGGTTACCCTCCTCTCTTCTTACGTCATGTGGGACTTTAACCGTTGCTGTGGCGACTGCCGTATTGCCTGACGCATCAGTTGCAGTATATAAAACTGTGTATATTCTGCCGGTACCTTTGCCATCACGTTGGGCACGCAAATCAAAAGTTAAATCCGCGGTACCATATTCAGCATTCTCAACATCGTCAGATATATCTTCGTTGCTTGTAATTGAAGTGAGTTCGTAGCTTGTTCCGGAGCAATTGTCGGTAACATTAATCGTTGCGTTTATAGTCCTCAACTGATTATTTGCCGGCCAGAGTATTGATGGATTAAGAGATACTGTAATAGTAGGAGGAATGTTATCTTCAACTGTTACAGTCTGGTCGCAGGTGGCTGTATTATCATTATTATCAGTTACCGTTAATGTGACTGTATTAACTCCGACATCAGCACAACCGAAAGTCGTTTTATCAATTTCGATTGATTTGATTCCACATTCATCTATACTTCCATTGTCAATATCATCAGCTGTAATTGTTATTATACCATTTTCATCAAGTTGAACGGTTATGTTTTTGCAAATAGCTGTCGGTGGAGTATTATCCGGAAAAGCCCGTAATTTTGGATAATCATTAGTACACATACACCAAATATTTGTAAAATCCCAATTTTCATAAGTAGATTGTTGCATCATTTCTGCTGTTGTCTTTCCTGTTCCGCCATCACTCGTAGACCGACTTGAGGTTTCTTTGTCCCAATAAGAATTTGTTGTCATAGTTCCACCAATATCCCAACATCCCCAACCATTCAATCCTCCCACCTGCCAACTGCCAGCAGTTACCCTTCCGGTTGCATAGCAGTTTGTTATGGTACCAACACTCGTACCAACCAATCCTCCTACCTGATAACTAGAACTTGTTACACTTGCGGTTGCATAAGAGTTTGTTATGGTTCCGTGATACATCATACCGACTAATCCCCCTGTACGTTGATCACCCTTTACACTTCCAGTTACATAGCAGTTTATTATAGCTCCACAATTATAAGCTACTAATCCTCCTATAAAATTACTACTTCCTCCACTACCAGTTATATTAACATTTACTAAACCAACATTCTTTATTATTGCGCTACTCCCAATACCACCCAACAAACCAAGTCCCATTGTATGCCTGTTTATGAACAAGCCGGTTATATTATGTCCTTGCCCGTCAAGAGTTCCTGTAAAATTATCGATAGGCACAAATCCTGCTCCACTATTCCATGATGATGTTGCCGATGCATCAATTTCATTCATCAAGATATAATATGCATCCAAATCACAATTCATTTCCTGAAGTTGCTCGATATTCGTAATCCGGTAAGGGTCATCCGATGTGCCACTGCCAGATCCCGAAAGTAATTGAAATGCCTTTAATTTTGGATAATCATTAGTACACATACACCAAATATTTGTGAAATCCCAGCCAATATAAGTTGATTGTGTTTTCATTTCTGCTGTTGTTTTTCCTGTTCCACCTCCACTTGTAGTCTGACCCGATGTTTCCTTGTCCCAATAAGAATTTGTTATAGTTCCACCATTATTCCAACCAATCAATCCTCCCTGTAGAAAATAAGCGGTTACCCTTCCAGTTGCATAAGAATTTGTTATGGCTCCATAATTCGAACCAGATAATCCTCCCACATGGTATACGCCGGTTACACTTGCGGTTGTATAGGAGTTTGTTATGGTTCCCGTATTCTCTCCAACTAATCCTCCTATACGGAGATCACCCCTTACACTTCCAGTTGCATAGGAGTTTGTTATAGTTCCACCATTATTATAACCAACTAATGCTCCTATATAATTACTACCTCCTGGATAACCACTACCAGTTATTTTAACATCTACTAAACCAACATTTTTTATTATTGCACCACTCACTGTAGAACCAAACAAACCAATACAGAAAGGTCTGTATATGAACAAGCCAGTTATTTTATGCCCTAGTCCGTCAAAAGTTCCTATAAAATTATAGATAGGCATAAAACCTGCTCCACTATTCCATGATGATGTTACCGAAGCATCAATATCATTCATAAGAATATAATATGCATTCAGGTTATTGTTCATTTCCTGAAGTTGATTAACATTCGTAATCTGGTAAGGGTCACCAGATGTACCGCTACCTAATCCCGAAAAGGCATAACAATCAATAATTAATAAAGATTGAATAGTAATGAAAGCTAACAAGAAAATAATAAACTTTTTCATAGTCTTTCCTTATAATAAATTGATAAATAATGAATTAGAAAAACAATTAAAAACACTAATTAAAACTTTGTCTGCCATTTTTCCTGTCAAGTGAAAATTTAATTTCGGATACGAAAATAATACATTCATTTAGGGCTATCGCTACGGAAAAACTACGGAATGAATTGCTAAGTTTGAGAATTTGATTAGCAACTATCTTAAATTATTATTGAATCGAAAATTCAATGGAATTTAAATTTATTTTGGTTGTTTATTTGGAATAAATGTTATTAGAAGTAGAAAATCGAAGTATTGTTTTCTTGAACTGATAATTAAGTGCTTTTACTTTTTAGAAAATTGATGACTGATTCTTTCCACGTTGGAATTACAATTCCAATTTCCTGCGAAATTATATTATTATCCATAGCAGAAAAATCAGGCCTTTTGGCAGGGAGATTGAATACTTCTTTAGATACGGGAATGAGATTAACATTTAATTTTAATATATCAGCAATATGTTTTGCCCAACCGTATCTTGAGGTATATCCTGAATTGGTCAGGTGAAATAATCCTGATAAACCTTGAGCAAGCGATTTCAGTGAAACATCAACAATATCATAGGTATAAGTAGGTATTGAAATTTCATCATCAGCGATTTTCAGTTCGTATGAATTTTTTGTCCACTGAATAAATTTGTGAATAAAATTTTGAGTGCCTTCGCCGAATACCCAGCTCAGACGGAAAACCAGATAATCAGATAAAGTATCGGAAAGAATTTCTTCACCTTTAAGTTTGCTTTCACCGTATTTGTTTATTGGATTTGTTTTGTCCGACTCGATATATAATCCATCTTTTTTTGTTCCGTCGAAAACATAATCACTGCTGTAATGAATGAGAAAGGATTTTGTTTCCTTGCTTGCCAGAGCAATATTCAATGTGCCACCTGCATTGACAGCCATAGCTTTTTCAGGATTTTCCTCTGCTTCATCAACCAGGTTAAAGGCGGCACAATTTATTGTTACATCAGGTTTGACATTTCGAAAAAATTTGATTACATCATCTCTTCTCGTAATGTCAAGTTCATCAATATCAACACCAATGAAATTATAATTCAAAAGGGACAGCCTTTTGACAAATTCATTACCAAGCTGTCCCTTACTGCCTATTATAAGATATTTCATTATCAATTAGAGTAATGGTAACATAACTGCAACTGCAAGAAGAAGGTCTGTCCCGAGGACAATCATTACATCAGTTGCAAGTGCCGGCACCAATTTCTCCATATTATCATAATCTTTCAAAACAACTCCCACGACCTTTACTGCAAGTGGCACAGTCAGCAATGCAATATAAATCCAATATGATGTTATACCGATTATCGGAAGAATAATAATTGTAAGGTAGCACAGGCTAAGCATTGCAGTATATATATATCCTGAGGTTTTTCTGCCGAATAAAATAAGCAGGTGAAACCTACCGCCTTTCTTGTCTGCCTCGAGGTCGGGAAATTCATTGATGAAAAGAAGAAGCCAGGTCAGGATTCCGGGAGGAACCGCAATCAGCCATACTTCAAGCGGGATAAGATTTGCAAATGCCATTCCCGGATTCGCAGTCATTCCGATAAATGCACCAACAACAACCATTGTGCCAAGAGCAAAGCCTGCAAAAAACTCACCGAGCAGAATTTTTGCTAAAAACGGTGAGTACATTAAAATTGCAAAAGCTCCGATAATGATTGTCATTGCAATAGACCAGTGCACTGTTATTGTGAAATATACTCCGATTGCAGCGGCAATAATTAAAGTTGAAATTGCTACAATAAGTACGCTCCCGGGTTTTGATTGCCCCCCCGGAAGTAAACCTGTTCCTCCGCTGAAAGGTGTTTTATTTGTATCGAAATCTATCTTCGTTTTGAAATCCGAATATTCGTTAAACAAATTGACTGAAATATGAGCAGATACAGTGCCTATAAGTATAAGAATTGCTTTCAGCCAATCGAAGCTTTGGTGTGAGGCAAGCAAATATTTATATGACAGAGCCCAGCCTATGGCAACAAGCATAATTGCCAGTATTAAAAACGGAGCTCTAACTTGAGCCATCCATAATTTCGGTTTGCTAACATTTTCCATAAAAAATCCTCCTTAAAAAAAATATTTGATACAATCCAATCGAATTAATTTCCAAATTCCCTTGCTTAAATAATTTCAATTAGTGGTACAAAAATAAAAAAAGAATTTGTTTTAAATGCAAAATGATATTGGTAATACATATAACATTATTATATATATATCGCTCCTTATGCAGACCAATGGTTGATTATTTGTTGATTATAACAGGATAAATGTAATTGTAATTTTTTGCTTTGATGATAACGTAATATAATCCATCGGCAAGGTGCTGGACATCAAATTTTATTGCACCGCTTGATATGATACCGTTTAAATTACTAATTTGCTCCTGTATAATAAAATTACCGGTTGCGGATTCAGAGCCAAGTGTGTTGTATATTTTACAAGACTCGACGGAATTTTCACCATCGGCAACAAACCTCGCAAATTCAAGCGTGACAATGCTCCCGGAAGGATTGGGCAAGGGTGGAGATACATTCAAGAGATAGCCATACAAACCTGTGCTAATCAGTTCAACAGGTATATCACATTTACTTCCGCCACCATAAATATTCGGTTTACCAACACCAAGAAGAGGCAAAAGATGGGGAAAGCAGTGGTCACTGAGAACCAAAGTATCGTATTGCTCACCAAGAGTACTTGGTGCATAACATATCTCTAAATCAAAACTTTCGTATGGTAGAAGGGTAATCGGAAACTGGGTTTGAGGTATTGAAAATTCGATATTCCGTAATATAGATATATCGTTAATAATCTCAGTATCAGGCCCGATATTTCTTATTCTTAGTTTCTTACAAATTATCCCGAGTAAATTTGTCGAATCAAACGGGAACTGTCTGAGTGAACTTGATAGAATATCAATTTTAATTCGGTTTGAATCTAAAACGAATTTTGCCTGAACTGTGTCAGAAACACCTATACATCCATAAGCATTTTTGACGGTAACATAATAATGTCCATCTTCAGTTATTTTGATTTTATTTTTACCTGTACTCACAAGTTGGTTTTTATCTGCATTATACCAGTAAAATTCAGAATAAGTCGGTGAGGTTTCAAGAAATATTGAATCTCCAACGCAGGATACAGAAGGTGAAATTTTAGTAATTACCGGTTCGGGGTTGGGAACAACTTTTACATATTGAGATGCAGTCCCAACACACCCGTTAGAATCTATAACTGTAACTGAGTACATGCCATCTTTCATAACATAAATTATTTGCGAATTTTCACCGTTTGACCATTGAATAACAGAATAAGATTTCGATAGGGAGAGTCTTGCAGAATCATTTTCACAAATAATAGTATCGCTGACGAGAATCTGCGGTTGTGGACTAGGATGGAAAGTAATTTTAATAGCATTCGATTTTGTGCTGTCGCATTCAGTATTAGAGACAGTGATATAATATGTTCCTGATTTTTTTACGACAATTGATTTGCTTGTTTCACCGGTGGACCAGTCATAATGAGGATAATCCCTGAGAACAGTCAGTATTACGCTGTCGCCTTCGCATTTATTAGTTGCAGTAGCCGTGATTACCGGATTCAGAGTATCGTAATTAAAAGTTTTGTACACTTTATAACCCACGACCCAACCGGTAGTATCATCAATAAACCAAATATCGTCTAATTCTTCATTAGGTTCAATTCCACAGTTTCGAAGAATCCACGTATTACCTCCGTTAGAAGTATAATAAGCTTTCCTTTCCCAGCCAACACCCCAGCCTCTTTGAGCATCCAAAAGATAAGCTCCGAACATTCGATTTCCCGTATTGAATTGCTTCCAATTTACACCACCATCGGTTGAAATCCTCAAACCTCCATCGTTGCCATTACCACTACATCCAGTTGAATAGGGTAACAGAAATGTATTTCCCGATATAGCTAATTCTTCTTGCCAGTCATTGCCACCGGTAATTGCTACAATGTCCCAAGTCAGTCCACCATTTGTAGTTCGCCAAAGTCTGCCGCTTGAAACAGCATAACCAAGCCCGTTAGCAGAACTTAAAAATATGTCTGTCAAACCCGAATCAAATTCATTTCTTTCATATAATGACCAGGTCATACCTCCGTTTGTAGTACGGAAAAATTTTTGAGTCTCAGGCTCACATCCACCACCAATAACCATTCCTATATCTTTTGTTACAAAATAATTTCCCCAAAGCCATACTTGTATCGGATGGTCCTTGTCGGTTACATCAAACCATCTGACACCACCGTCGGTACTTTTAAAAATTTTACCTGAACCTGATGTATAGCCGTTAAGTGAGTCCAGAAAAAGTATACTTTCGAGTTGGTATCCGTCAGCTATCCTTGTTCCTGTCCATGTGTTGCCGCCATCTACAGTCCTAAGAACCCTACCATAAAAACCGCAAATCCAGCCAAGTTTGGGATTACTTTTAAGAAACATTACTTCGAGAAATGGCCGGTCACTTTCATATCCTGGTGGTATGTTTACTTTTTTCCACTGAGCATAGCTGCTTTCTGAAAAAAGTAAAACAGCAATAACTGATAGGAATATTATTTTGTATAAATGTTTCAAACTATGTTCCGTTTTAGCTATTTAAATTCCTAACAAATATATTTAAAGATTATTAGACGAAGGAAGATAAGAATACATTTTAATTGAATTAAAAATAAATGGAGTCATCTGAAAACCGCACCAGCACTATATTTCTAAACAAAGAAAAATTCCGGTAAAAAGCGAGATAAAATGTTCTGATTATAAAAATAATTATGTTTTTAAAATATCAAAAAAAATACCAATCAAATATAATCTGAGGATTTATTATTATCATTTTCAATATGTATTAACATAATCATATAAAATGATAAGCACTTAAAAGGGAAAAAAATAGTTTTGAAAAATTAACATTTCATAGTTGTTTCCATAAGTTATTGAGAATAGGTTTATTTGAATTTTCCAAGAAAAAAATTTTTCAAAATGAAAATTTATTTCTTGTGTGTTTAAAAAAAAAATCAGATTTTCAAAGTGAAGGAATTGTTGAAAATAAGAATAGAAGCCTTTTTTTAAGAGTTAGAGAAAAATAAACACTGAATTAAATAAAATAAATTTCCTTTACTATTAATTTTTTTTTAAATAATTGTAATTTGTTATCAGGATGTAATTCCTGATGAGAGTAAATTGAAGGTTAGGTTTTTCTTAATTAGCATTTTTTCCTATAAATAACTTTTTTCAAAATTTTATAATCAAAGGAGTAGGTTGTGCCTGACAATCAACTTAGAGACGCTCTTTCACTATTTACACAAGATAAAACAGCCGTCAAAACGAGAGATGGCAATACATTAGCATCAGATGGCGATAAGAAAGCCACAGCATATTGGATAAAATGTCTCGAAATAATTAAAGATAACGTATCTCCACATATATTTAATACTTGGTTTGAACCAATTAAGGCACTTAAGTGGGAGAACAAACAACTCACGGTTAAGGTCCCCAGCCAGTTCTTTTGTGAATGGATTGAAGACCAGTATTATTCACTCCTACAAAAAACCATCTCACAGGTATTAGGCGAGGATGCAAAACTTTTGTATCAGATTGTTGTTGACGAAAGCGATAGCTCTACCGAAAAACGCACAATCAGGCTTCCTGCATTTAAATTTCCACCTCAAGGTACTTCAGTCGTAGTACCAGGAACTAACGGAAGTAAGGACAGGAAAGTTTTTACAACGAACCTCAATCCTAAATACTCGTTCAATAATTTTGTAAGAGGGGAAAGCAATCAGCTTGCTTATGCAGCCGGGCTTGCTATCAGCCAGAATCCTGGTAAAACGAGGTACAATCCCCTTGTTGTATATGGTGACACAGGACTTGGCAAAACTCATCTTGTGCAGGGAATAGGGAATAAGATTTTGCAAAACCATAAAAAATCACGTGTGTTATATACGACAAGCGAAAGGTTTACCCAGGATTTTATAAATGCTATTCAAACCAATACTCAGAATGAATTCATAAATCTTTACCGTAGTATTGACACTTTGATAGTTGACGACATACAATTTTTCTGCGGGAAAGAAAAAACAACAGATAATTTCTTTCACACTTTCAACGCATTACATCAGGACGGGAAACAATTAATTCTTACGAGCGACAGGCCACCCCGCGACTTAAAAGACCTCGATGAGCGGTTGATTTCACGCTTCCAGTGGGGATTAATAGTTGATATACAGCCTCCCGACCTCGAGATGAGGATGGCTATCCTGCAGAAGAAAAGTGTCGATGAAGGAATTGAATTACCTGTGGAAATCGTGGAGTATATTGCAAAGTATGTTACGAACAGCATTCGCGAACTCGAGGGTACTCTCATCAGCCTGATTGCTAAATATACTTTTGAGAATAAACCTTTGAATCTTGCACTTGCGAAAGAAGTAGTAACCGGAATATCTAAAAAGTTGCCGAAGCAAATCACAATTGACGATATTAAAGAACTTGTTGCAGGTTATTATAAATTGCCGGTTGAACATCTCGAATCCCAATCGAGAAAGCATGAAATTGCACTTGCAAGGCAGATGGCGATCTTTCTCACAAAACAATTTACACAGCTTTCTCTCAAAAGTATAGGAGCAGGATTCAGCAACCGTGACCACTCAACGATATTGCACTCATGCCAGACGATCGAGAATTACCTGGTAACAGACCCAAGTGTAAAGTCAGCTTATGAACTTTTGCATAAAACATTGAAAGGCAGGTAATATAATTTTGGGGTATTGCTAAAATATATACATTTTCCAATCACTCTTCGATAAACTCAGAGTGACAACACTGTTTGTCATACTGAACCCATGACCACCGCCGATGCGATGGTAAAACAAAAATATGACAAATTTAAATCGTTCTTTATTTGAATAGCCACTATCTTCAGATAGTGGAGGTTTATTTCCACCCTATTCTGACTTTAGTCACTAATATTAAGGGGATAAATCCCGAATTGTGGTGAGTAACCATCCCACGACTTAAAAGTCGTGGCTATTCA
>MHAY01000013.1 GCA_001804705.1 Ignavibacteria bacterium RIFOXYC2_FULL_35_21 | reverse complement strand
CATAATTCTTCCACTTGGTTTGTTTAACATAATACAAATATAATAAAAATATCTATCTTATGTTAACACTCTCAAAATATTATTATAGAACTTAAAAAATACGATCGAAAAATTGAAATTCATGAATTGACAAAACAAATAAGTAAATATCGTTCAGCTTTAGATAAATGCTTAAAAACTCAATTTCCAACTAAATCTAGATCAATTGATGTAATTTGTATATTAGGTACTCCCCCAATGCCTATTGAAGATGAGCCAAGGAATATTGAACTACTTAGAGCTGAAAGTGCAAGATATATAACTTATGATACATTGATAACTGAATCTATTAATAGCTATAAAGACTATCTGGGTAAGCAAAAAGAGATAAACGAATTAATAAGTATAATTGAAAGAATTTGATAGAATTCAATTTTAAATAATAATTTTTAAAAACCATTTTTAAATCCTTTTAAAACCATTTTCTTGACATATCATCGCTACAACCTTATCTTTGCACCGCATGTTCTTTGATATTCCGGGATGAATAGCCACTATCTTAGTTCTTGGCATATATTTTCTTCATGTACAATGACTTGGGTCACTTATTTGAGCTTCAAGTATCAAAAATATATTACACAAATCAACCGGATGTGCTGTATTAAGTTTATAATTTATTTGAGCTTACCTTATATTTTTGAGCAAATGAAAAATCATGTCAAACCTGCTCAAAATGCCCAAATCTGCCCAATTTGGGCTCATATTAACCAAAATACTTTGCGTCTTAGGGACTTTGCGGTGAATGTTTTTTAATGTGGGTTTCCTGCTATGGATGCTTCGACAGGCTCAGCATGACATAAAAACGGGATAACTGTAGTGGATGGGATTCGTTTTCTACTAATATATAATCACTAAGCGATAGAATTGTAATATTAATATTATTTCCCCAATCCCTATTCCCCAAACCCCAACCCCAATTGTGAATTGTTAATTGTGAATTTTTAATTCAACCTGACTGTCTAACCCACTTAAACAAATCTTTCAGGTTTGGTTTCTTGCCGTACATCAAAATACCGACTCTGTATATACGTGCCGCCATCCATACGCACCCGTAAAACGAGCCGAGCATCAGCACAATGGATGCAATGATTTGCCATAGAGGTACAGGCGTAGCCGCCACACGCACCATCATAAGAATCGGAGTGAACAATGGGAACAATGAAAGGATTACAGAAATTGTACTTTCAGGATTCGAAATCACATAACCCACCAAAAGAATCGGAATAATTATAGGCAGCATGATTGGCATTTGCAACTGTTGTGCATCCGACTCCTGGTCAACCGCCGAGCCAACTGCGGCGAACAATGTTGCATAAAGGAAATACCCCGACAGGAAATAAAAAATAAATGCAACAAAAATCCAGGGGGATATATTTGGTATTTCAAAAGAGGTTGGCATTACCATATTCTGGTTCTGATTCATCATCTGAGTCTTGAGCATTTCAGGGTCGCTGGCCATTCCGCCCAGCATAGGTGCAATCAGATAGAGCAGGACACCTGAGAGAATAACCCAGAACAGCACTTGAGTCAATCCAACACAGCCAATGCCAATCACCTTACCCATCATAATTTCAAAAGGTCGTGCTGAAGATGCAATCACCTCGATAATCCTGTTTGCTTTTTCTTCAATCACACCACGTGAAACAAAGCTGCCGTAAAGCAACATCAATGTATAGATGATAAAACCAAACACATATCCCACGACAGCATAAGCTTCGGCATAATCTTTTTCGGTGCCTTCCTTTGTGATTTTCTGAGTGTTGATGTCAACACCTTCTTCGACAAGATTGATTACACTCAAATCTACACCTGCCTCACGCAGTCTTTCTTTTCGGGCAACTTCCCTTACATTGGATTCAAGTGTATTTAAAAATCCGATACCGCCGCCGCCCATTGTGTAAACATCAGCCTCGCCTCTTTTGAGAAAATCTTTGGGAATAACGAGGTATCCGTCAAGTTTTCCACTGAGGACTTCCTTTCTTAGTGTTTCAGGAGAATAATTTGTAAGGAAGTATTTTGAAGTATCACTGTTGACAATTTCCTTCCCGAGTTTTTCAGTGTAATCAACGATTGCAATTTTTCTTTCCGTGCTGTCAGCACCAAGCATCGTTACGAGAATTGGAATGAAAATCACCGCAAGAAGGAGTAGCGGCCCAAGTATGGTAGCGATGATAAAACCTTTTGTCTTTACCTTTGTAAGGTATTCATGAACAATGATTGTCTTAATCTTGCTTGTCGAGCCTTTAGGATTCATTGTCAACTCCCTGCTTAGTTACAACATCAATAAAAATTTCGTTGAGGCTTGGTTCAGCAAGCTCGAATTTATAAATATTATTTTTTTGAGATGCCTTCTGCAATATGAGCATCGGAGTAAGTCCGTCAGTTATTCTGAACTCGGCACGGTTGTTCGAGCGGTTAATATATTTAATATTAGAAAATTCATTCAGGAATAAATCATCTCCGTCCCACTCCATGAGAATAGTATCTCTGCCGTAATTCTTTTTTATTTCTCTCACCATGCCCGACAGAATCATTTTCCCTTTATCAATTAAGCAGATGTGGTCGCAGAGCTGTTCTACCTGTTCCATGATATGAGTCGAAAGGATAATGGTTTTTCCTTCTGATTTCAGGTCACTAATAATTTTCTTGATTATCTCCGTGTTAATCGGGTCAAAACCTGAGAATGGCTCGTCTAAAATCAATAAATCGGGATTATGCAAAATCGTGGTGATGAACTGAACTTTCTGCTGCATGCCTTTCGATAGTTCCTGGATTTTTTTTGTCTCCCATGTTTCGGCATCTAATTTTTTCAGCCATTTTCTCGCTTCCGATTGAGCATCAGAGCGGGACATACCCTTTAGCTGTCCGAAATAAATCAACTGGTCAATCACTTTTATTTTCTTGTACAAGCCTCTCTCTTCGGGAAGGTATCCAATCCTGTTCTGCTGGAGTGAGCCTACTTTCTCACCGAACAAACTGACTTCACCTTCGTCAGGTTTTAATATGTTTGTCATCATTCTGATTGTTGTAGTTTTGCCGGCTCCGTTAGGTCCCAGCAATCCAAACACAGTGCCTTGCTCGACAGAAAAAGTAACATTGCTTACTGCTTCAAAATCACCGAATCTTTTGACAATTGAATTTACTTTAAGAATATCCATAATTCTCCGGAATAAATAATATCACTTTGTCATTTACGCAAATTTATAAAAATAGTTGCAAACCTCACCCCTAAATCCCCTCTCCGCACGGAGAGGGGACTATATTATCATGAATTAGGTTTGATTCCCTTCCCCTTTGGAGAAGGGTTGGGGATGAGGTTCTGATAGTTTTGTTATGCTTTATTTTATCCTCACCACAGGCACACAAACAACCATTTGGTTCGGATAAAAAACTTCTAACTTGCAATAGTACACCTGTTGAGAAAGATTAGAAGTAATAATATTAACATTATGATTACCGCTGTCATAAAATTTATTATCAATGATTGATGAAACAAGCCTGCCATTCATATCATAAATTCCGAGTGAGACTCTGCCGGCTTGTTGTAAGTTAAACTCAATATCAGCATTATCATCAATTGGATTCGGAGAAACTTTCAGTAGGGAAGTGTTGATAGTAATTTCATCTTCAATTCCAGTGAAAACAGAGTTTTGTTCACCGGGAGTTCCGTGCTGAACTAATGATGCCTTCCAGCTTTCAGGCTTGCTGTTATCGAGTGTAGGATTGATTAACTCAAGTGTAACGCCTGTGCCATCGGGTTCTTCGGGCCAGGGTAATTTATCATCATAAGTTAATGAATCAATAATTACACCTTCCTGATTATATAGCCTGAGTTTCTCTCCGGCAGCATTAAAACCAAATTCAAAATTACCGAGGAAATTTGTAACAGATGGATATTTTGAAGAAAAGATTGTTTTATCTCTGCAAATAACGAGATAACCGTCTTCGTGAATTGTCGTTCCTTTTGGAAAAACAAAGTTGTGTGCATCATCTTCATCTCTGAAGTACCAATCCGAAATGTCTGCATCCGTTTTTTCAGGATTATAAAATTCGACCCAGTCTTCGGTTTCAAAATCAGCAGAAGAATTATAATTTATTTCATTAATAACAATTTGGACTTGACTTGAGTTAAATGGTATAGCTCCTATATCAGCTCTTGAGCCATCGGGGTCTTTTGGACTTGCAGGGTCTCCTTTATTTATGCAGGGAGAATTTCTTTTCAGATTAAAATTATTATTCGCAGGGTCTTCAAACTGAGGTTCAGCAAACATATTCCCAACACCATCCTTTAAATAATCAGTATTAGAAAGAGTATATGTTACTGTTGCTATTGATTTTTCGTCAACTCCATATGATTTTGTTTTAGAATTTGAGATAATGCAATTTTTAATGACTGCGAATCCACCACCTCCATTAATATTCTTTTCAAAACACATTATTCCTGAATTATTATTATAGAAAGTATTGTTAATTATATTGGCTTCTGCACTGTCTTTGATACCAATTGCTGTATTGCAACCAACTATTATATTCCTTTCAACTGTAATTTGTTTTGCACCACCATAACTATCATTGCCAATTGATATACCCTTATCAATAGAATTGAATATTTTGTTGTAAGAAATAACAATCTCATCTCCTCCATTCAAATCAATTCCATCATCAGTAGAATTTTTAATTAAGTTATTTTGAATAATACCACTAGCTACTTTTATATATTCGACTGCGTCAAAAATACTATTAAAATATGAATCCTCAACTATAGCTTTTGGAGATGAAAGAATAATCATTCCTTCAGGGTATCTCTTACCTTGACCGATTAAACTGCATCTTCTCATTGTAAAGATGCATCCTGCACCAAATAAAGAAATTCTATTTATTTCTTTAGTATAATTAAATTTCGAATCTTCAATCAATATATCGGAGCTTGTATTGAAATATATAAAAACATTTTCAAAATCAGCAAATTTAATAGAAGAATTTCCGCTACCGATCGACAATGTAATTAAATTACCAGTGGTGTCATTGCTGATTGATTTTATCAGAACAGGCTCTTCTTTTGTTCCTTCTATTCTGAGTGAACCATTGATGTTCACCTGAGAATTATTGAGAATGTAAAGTTCAACACCGTTATTTATAGTCAGGGTAGCAGTATTCACAACTTCCATATCGCAATCAATGGTATATGGTGAGCCTTCTTTTGTCAATATTGTATTTTGTGTAATCGGACATTGGAGTATTGTCCCGTTTTTAAATGTGAATTTATTGAAATTATCATATCCATCGGTTTCATAACCGTTTGCCAATGCCGAAACTTTCCAGTAATATAAACCTTCTTTAAGTTCAGATTTATTTATAGTATAAACGGTATCTGTAAGGTTGTTAATTACTTTTGCCTTAGAAGTATCGTACAGGTCAAATTCTTTTGAATAGCATAATTTATATTTTATATCTGTATTTTCAGGGAATGTACATGGATGCCATACTAATTTAATATCACCTGTATAAGTGCCATTGGTTGACTCTACCCTGAAAACCCTTGGTATAATCGGATATTGTTCATTTAATTTGGAATATCTCGCTTGTATAAAATATTTATTCATTCCAATTCCAGCCATCCATTGTGAAGTGTCGGAAATATTATCATGTGTATCTTCGATTACCGATGGAGTTAATTCAGCAATCAGGCTGTCAATGATTGGGAAAAGATGATTTTCAGTAAATACAGTGCTGCAAATTGTGTCTATCCTTTTTCGGACATCCGAGAAGATTTGTTCGAGCAGGAATGACTTTTCATATATTGGATTATCGGGCCTTGAAGAATTGCTGTTGTACAGATTATTAGGCCACCATGCTCCCATTGATTTGTCCATATCCCAGGGCAGGATAAGCCATTTTTGAGTGCCATACATATCATTGTACATGAAATAATTATGATAATATGTGCTTGTATTAGCTATTACAATATTCAAAGCAAGAAAGTTAATCATTTGATTGTAATCAAATATATCATGCATAAGATTATAAAAAGTAGCATCGGGTTCAACGTCTAATTTCCTTATCAATTCAGCAAGATCCTCATTACCCTGTCCTTCATTGGTTTTCTTTTCCCAACCCAGTTCTAAATTATCCCATTTACTCAGACATGAAAGGTTTTGGAGTGACGCCTTGTATAAATTTCCATCATCGTTTAATCCCCGGTCCCTTAGAAATCTTTTACCGACCTGCTCAATTTTTAAATACAATCCATAATATTCACCATTTATATATAATCTTGCATGTGATGTCCTGAAACAATCCAGACCGGATTCAATCATAATCCTGCTGGATAAGTATTGCCTCATGTATGATTTGTCTCCATATTCTGCATTAAAATTAAACTCGTCAATGTCGTCCAAAAATGCTTCACCATTAAATTTGACTTTCAGAGGCTTTTTGGGATAAGCCCTTGTATCTTGTCCACGAATCCTGATTTGAACATCCTGCCATGTTTTTCCGTTAAATGTTAGAGTTGCATCGATGTAAATGTCCTCATTATATTTATCTATAATTTCCTGTAATTTTGCAGGGTCACATGTCAAATAATATTCATCTACAGCTAATGATACATTTACATTCATCAAAGCGATAATAATTGCTGAAAAAATATATGTTCTCATTTTATTTCTCCTTAGTTGCAATATTTAATAATCTTATATATTAATTTGTTTTGGTTAGTGGAAAGAATACAAAAATAAATACCATTACTCACAGTATTTCCTGTTTCATCAGTTCCATCCCAGGTAAATTCATTAATGCCCGACGTTAAGAAATCGGTTATTATCGTCTTTAACTTTTGACCTAATAAATTTTGAATTTCTATTTCAGCCTTTTGAGTTTTTTCTACTATAACTTTTATAATTATCTTATCATTAAATGGATTGGGATAGCACGATAAATTATCGTTCCAAATTTCATGGTTCGCAGTATCTTCAATTTTATCGAAATTAGCAGTAATACTTGCTTCACCCTGTAAATTGACCGTCTGTTCCGGAGCTATACTGTCATTGAACAAAAGCGTAGTATTCCAGCTTATGAACTTATATCCTGCACCCGGTATAGCCTGAATTTGAAAGGGTATTTTATTAAAATAAAATCCGGTCCAAGGGAATGCTGATATATTGAGTGTGTTAATTTTTATTTTTCCCGCACCTTTGATGTTTACATTCAGAGAAACCTTTGAAGAACCTTCTAAGCTGAAGAATTTCACTATATGTTCTCTTTGCCAGCTAGCTCTTTCGTTAATAAATATTCTCATGTTACTTAATTTACCCTGCCATTTTTGATATGTCTCAACACTATCTCCCCATTTATTAAAAAATCTTTGCATTTCAGGCTCAATATCACCTGCAAGGCTGTCGAGAATAGTTCTCAACCTGTCTGCAAGTAAAACACTATTCATCAAATCGGCAAATTTATTAATGAATCTTTCCCTGACTTGGTTATTTTCAAGTATCTTTAAAAACAAGCTGGTGAATTTCGAAGTATCGGGTCTCAGCGCATCCATCATTAAATCAAAACTTGGCAATGCTCCCATAAACCCGAAAGTCCAGTCCAAATCATGAAGCATCCACCTCCATTTTCCGTCATAATTCACGGAATTCCATACTTTAACGTTATTCCAGGGCCAGTCCATGTTATTACAGAAGATTTCCAATGAAAGATAATCAATCAGGTTCTCAATATCAATCAGACTGTCAATCGTTTTATATGATTCGGCTTTGGACATATCGGAATTGAATATTTTACTCTTCATATCATCATATTCATCAATTCTGCCGTACATAATAAACTCATCCTGGTCTATGAGATTAATGCTTTCAGGAGGCAGATGATAATTCTCACTTAAATAAAATTCATCGAGTTTTTCCCTTAAATCATAAAGTCCCCAATATTTGCCATTCAAAAATGAAACATAAGGTAGGTATTTTGCCATTCTTTGTGAGGGTATTTGTTCGGAAATTACTGAACAAAATGCATCTCTTAATTTTGAATCCCGCCAGTCTATTCCGGAGTTTCTGAAAATTATTCCATTGAACTCGTCAAGGTAATTGTCTCCAAAGAACGGATACTCGAAAGTGGATGATTCATATTTTCCTCTTGCAACCATCTTTAATGATTTTTGAGCGTAAGTACGGGAATTCCCACCGTGAACACTTAACCCGGAATGACTTGTAAAAACCCTGTTCTTTTGATTATCAAAAATTTCAAAATTTCCGCCAATTTCCGGAGCAGGCCAAATGTGATCATTATCAAATATGCCTGAATCAGGGTTCCAAAGCAATGTTGGGCTGATTGCGAAAGATACTACAGGCAGCGAACTGCTGTCATTCAATATATAGGTATTGACGATTTCATTCGAAGGAAATAAATTTTCCCGGTATGCTCTTGCCCTGATTACCACAGAACTGTCAATTACTATATTATTATCATTATATATTTTTGATGTTTCAGATACATCAGTTCCATCTGTTGTGTATCTGATTTGCAAATCGGGATTATTGTTTTCAAACCTTAATAATAACCGGTTATTGTACCATCCCGCCGGAATGTTGAATTTCGGTTCTTCTGTATAACCGGGAAAACCTTTTTGGTTTTGTTCCCCTGGTGTTGAAGGTGAGAAATACTCCATGTTGCTATTACCATCAGGATATCTCCCATAAGAAATATCTGATGTAAGAGCCGGAAAACTCATTGATTCTATTAATACTCCCTGGGGATTCCATATATATAGAGTTTCACCTTCCGAACTAAGTTTGAAATCAGTGTGCAATTCTGATGAATAATAACTCCTTCCTGCAATATCAGTATTGATTTCGGCTATCTGCAGAGAATTATAATTCAATGGTTTGTTATTTAATACTAAATCTGTTATTGCAGCTTTAGCTAACCTGTTCTGTTCTGAAGATGATACGGCTATACCAACAAGCATGGTGTCAGGAGCAGGGTAATAATCAACTTTTATAACAGACCAATGCCCACCCAAATTCTTAGTAAAACCAAAAACAGAATCTCCCTGCCGTTTCAACCTTACCCATCCGTTAGGATATTCGAGATTGAAAATTGTTGGTGTTAGTTCAGGATAAGTCCCATCCTGCTTTCTTATTATAAAATTAAAACTCTCTTGATAATAACAAAAAACTCCTGCGAATTTGCTCCTTTCATCTAAACTTTGCCGCATGATTAAACCTACCGAACCTGAAATACCGGTATTTCTTAATGAATGTACACGCATCTGTATGTCGAAATCACCGTCTAATCTAAGGTACTGGAATCTGAATCCGTCATCATATTCATAAGGATTGATTCCTTCTCCGCTTGCTTCTATAATATATTTATTAGAATATGTCCTGTTCTTATTAGAAGCAAATATCAATAGTTTTTCACCCTCATTCAAAGAAATATCAGGAAATATCCAGGCACCAGAAAAACTGTTTTTGTCTGAAATCCTGTATCCTTCCAGTCTTACGAGTGATGAATTGTTGTTATAGAGTTCAATCCAATCGGAAGATTCATTGTCTTCATCGAAAGCAGATTGATTGCTCGTTGACATTATTTCGTTGATTATTATTTGGCTCTGGCTGGGAGCCGGGATTGCTATTATTATTAATAATACAAATAATAATATTAGTTTGTAAAACATTTTTTTATCCTGCTAATAATTATACACCTAAGGTGTATCAATCTTTCATCTTTTCCTTTTATTGTTCTACAAACTTATTAATTACTTAAGAATAATTTTATACTTTTTGAATTTTTGTCTCTTTATTTATACTAATGACACTTTAGAAACAAAAAGGTCTCAAAAATTTTTAAAAAACCACCCCTGAATCCCCTACTTAAATTAAGGAGGGGAATATAAGGGGAGGTAATAAATTCATATTAACGTAACCTAAATCATTTTTTCTCGTATAAAGAACAAAAGGGAAATAAATCGAATTAATAAAGAGGGTAATAAAATGAAAAATATATCAAAACTTGGAATTTTCTTAATTGCATTTGCAATAATATTGCTCTTTGCCGCAAAGATATTTGCAGCCGACAATGAGAAATGCAGTGAATTGAAAATCAAGACTTCGGCTTATAGCTGGGAATCCAAAAATATAATTGAATCTAACCTGAGCGGTATGCTCGGAGTTATTGATTCCGACCTCGACCTTAAAACAAAAATTCTTACTGTAAGAATTAACAGCGAAAAGACAAATTGCGATAGTATAATAAAATCAATCAGAAAGCTCGGATACGAAGCAGAACAGGTTTGTAGTGAAGTGAAGGATAATAACGGAGCGGACAAGACGGAAAAAGAAGGAGAAAAAGTTCATGATTGTCTCGAGTAATCTGATTTGCATTATAGCAATTGTTTAATATAAACGATGCTCACATTACCTCAATTCCCGCCGCAAGAGGGAATTTTTTTGCATAAAAAATTAGTATCGGATTAATAAGTATATTATAAATTATAAAATTCTTCTTCACTAATCATTGCCTGTTTGATTATAATATTTAATGTTCCCTGGGATACTCCACGATGTTTTGGAACTATTATTATTATCGCACCTCCTTAGATAAATTATATTATTCCACTTATTAAACCTCCAACATTTCTTGTGGGGCACATAAAATTTGGAAAAAAAAGAATTTTCTGAAATCAGGTTACTAACACCTGATTGTCCTTTTTCTCGACTTTGATATTATATTTTTTTCTGATTTCCTCTAAGTCTTTCATCTCTAATTCAGGATTATTCGACCAACGTTCGGACAATCTATCCCTGATATCACGCATCATTTTTACTGCGTCAAATTCTTTTTCTTTAGTTTTCATCTGTTAACTCCTGTGGACTTCTTATTTCAATTAATGAATAACCCAATTTTAAATTAACTGAATTATATTGTTTTATTTTATTGTAATTAACAATATGTTTGAAATTCCAGCTTGCCAAAACATCAACTTTATTTATCGTTGCAATTGCTATATGTCTGGTGTCTAAAAGTGATTTTTCACTAACAATACCTTCACTTATGTACCTTAAGATAGTTCTCTAGCTTCCTGATTTAAAGATACAATTTCTTTGTTACTATCTGGTATTAAACTTATAACTTTTCGAACTCTTTCAGGTGCATCTTCTAATTCTTCAATCGTAATGTCAGAAACAATAACAATTTTCTTACCTTCTATGAAATCATCAATTAATTTTTTTGAATACACTTCAAATTCATCATCGTAATATCCTCCTATAACAGATGTGTCAATATATATTCTTGGTTTATGCAACTCTTTTAATTTATACCTTATTATTTAACTATAACTTAACATTATCAAAAATAATCAAATCAAACAATTAAACAAATCATTATTTGATACTTGAATTTTAAGAAATGGGATTTCGCACTGAGATTGATGCATTTGTTACTGATGTAGGAAAGGTGAAAGTCGTAGGAGCAATTAAGGAGACAATAATACCTAAAATGAAACTCGTGTGAATTTTTTTATCATATTGGATTTTTTTCGTTCACATCACAATATAAACCGGCTCAGGTCACTGCTCTTTACTATGTCTTTGAGCTTGTCCCTGACAAGTTGTGCATCAATCTTGAATGATTCTTTCTCTATGTTGTCGGGTGTGTTGTAAAGTATGTCTTCGAGCAATGTAGTGAGTATCGTATGCAGTCTCCTTGCACCGATATTGGTAACTTCGTCATTCACTTGTTCAGCCATCGTGGCAATTTCTTCTATAGCACTACTGTCGAACTCCAGCTTAATCCCTTCGGATTCAATCAATGCCTGGTACTGCTTAATCAGTGCATTTTCGGGAATAGTCAATATCTTGATGAAATCTTCTTTTGTCAGGCTTTTCAGTTCAACCCTTATGGGAAACCTTCCCTGCAATTCGGGAATCAGGTCAGAAGGCTTTGAGACATGAAAAGCTCCTGAAGCAATAAATAAAACATGGTCAGAACGGACTTGTCCGTATTTTGTATTAACACTCGTTCCTTCGACAATCGGCAATAGGTCTCTCTGGACGCCTTCCCTCGAAACTTCTGGGCCTGAACCGCTTGCACCGCCACGTGAAGCAATCTTGTCAATCTCATCAACGAAAACAATGCCTGAATTTTCCGCTCTCGATATTGCTTCTTTAACGACTGCATCCATGTCAATCAGTTTATCAACTTCTTCTTTTTCCATAAACTTGAGAGCCTCGCTGACAGTCAGCACCCTCTTCTTATTCTTTTTAGGAAGAATACTGCCGAACATATCCTGCAGGTTCATTCCCATTTCGTCTAATCCTATTGGTCCCAGAACCTGTAGTGAAGGCACCTGGTCAACCATCATCTCGATTTCGATAGTTCTATCGTTCAACTTGCCGTTCTTCAGCATCTCGCGGAATTTTTCGCGTGTCCTTGCATTTTCTTCAAAGTCTGTATCGGTTGCTGTATCGAATGAAGGGCTTTTCTTAACGGGAGGAATCAAAATGTCGAGGACCCTGTTCTCTGCGGCTATCCTTGCTTCAATTTGTATATCTGCAGTCTTTTCTTCTTTGACAATAGAAACTGCTCTTTCTACCAGGTCACGTATCATTGACTCGACATCCCTGCCGACATATCCGACTTCGGTAAATTTTGTTGCTTCGACTTTTACAAACGGAGCACCTGCAAGCTTAGCAAGGCGGCGTGCTATTTCGGTTTTACCTACTCCTGTTGGACCAATTAAAATTATATTGTTTGGGAGTATTTCATCCTTAATTTCTGATGTAACCTGCTGACGCCTCCATCGGTTCCTCAGAGCAATGGCAACAGCTTTCTTTGCATTGTCCTGTCCGATAATAAATTTATCCAGCTCGGTAACAATCTGCCTCGGAGTAAGCTGTTTGTTGATTGCTTCATGAGCAATAACTTTTTTTATTATTTTCTTTTGTGTATCCGACAATACTATATTGCTTGTATCACTCATATCAATTTTCTTCTTCGTTAATTAAATTATAGTTCTTCAATAGTAATAACAGAGTTAGTGAAGATGCAGATTTCACTTGCAATCTTTAGTGATTCTTCGACGATTTCCTTTGCAGTTTTGTTTGTATGTGTCAGCAAGGCTCGTGCGGCAGACAGTGCAAAGGGCCCGCCTGAACCGATTGATATAATTCTGTCGTCGGGTTCGATTACATCACCTGTCCCGCTAATAAGAAGTGCATTTGTATTATCCATGACAGCAAGCATAGCTTCAAGCCGTCTAAGGTATCTGTCTGTTCTCCAGTCTTTCGCCAGTTCGATTGATGCCCTGTATAAATTTCCACTGTGTGCTTCGAGCTTTTCTTCAAATCTTTGGAGTAATGTAAAAGCATCGGCTGTTGCTCCGGCAAATCCTGCGATAATTTTATCATCATATACTTTTCTTACCTTCTTTGCATTATGCTTCATCACGGTATTGTTAAACGTTACCTGTCCGTCCGCTCCCATTGCTGCTTTACCGTCCTTCAGCACACCAATCACAGTTGTCGAAAGTACTTCAGGTAATAGTATATTATTATTATTTTTTTTCATTAGTAATTAGTAATTATTAATTATTTATTAATCTCTCTTGAATGGTTTGAACCATGTTTCCCCAATACTTAAATCAACGGTAAGCCTGCCGAAAAGTTCTCTTACAAGTCCTGAATTTGTTGTACCTCTTGAGCCAATAGATATAGCAAAATTCACCATCGCCGTACCTACTACAGGAATATCCATTCCGAAGGTGCCGTAATATTCACTTATATCATTTCCATAAGTATTAACATACAGTTCCCTGTATCCGAATCCGATATTGTAATTAATTTTATCGAGAGACTTTGCACTAATTGACCTGTTACCTAATCTTGAAATACCAAATGACATTTGAGTTGAATTTTTGTATTTTGCTTTAACATTTGTGTTATAATTTAAATTTGAAAAGTCCTGAAAAATTAAATCGCCTGCAAAAAGGAATTTACCAAGTTTATATGATAAACCAAAACCATAAGCAGGAGGTATGTTTATTCCATATTCGGGACATTCAATAATAGTGTCGGTTTTTACGGCGAGATAAGTATAATATAGTTTACTGTCTATATTCGTTTGTGCATGGTTTTCAATGTAAGCTCCAATACCAAGATTCCCGATACCCGAATAATAGATTCCTCCTTTGTATCCAAAACCAAAGAAATTATCGTCTCTTATACTGACTGATGCATTATAGGCATTTTGAGGGAATACTGTTGTTATCATTGTTTCAACCAATCCGAAAGTAGCAAATATTGAAGCTCCGATGTTCAAACCCTCAAACACTTTTATCGAAGCACCCAGGTAAGCATTGGATAAACCTCCACTGCCGCTGAATGATGTTTGAGCAAGCGCCTGTGTTGTATCTATATCAATATAATTTTCTGTTTTGACCAGATAATTTACCGAACTATATGGATGTACTCCAAAACTGAATGAGAGCCCCATTGAAGTATCAACCGAAAAAATTCCGAGTATTCCGTCAACCTTGCCATTGTTCTGAAAGAGCGAGTTTCCTTCATTGCTTACATAATTTTGGTTAAACCTGTAACCTGCCTGAAGCCTTGAAGTATTTGTAAACGACCACAATGCCGGGTTTCTCATATTGATGCCAAAATCCGAAGGAACAGCTATTGATGTCCCTCCGAGCGATTCATAAGCGGCATTCCCTCCCGGATATATATCACCTATTCCAAAAATAGAGTAATTCGACCCGCCTTGAGCAAGTCCTGTTCTTGCTTCAATCAGCCCAAATATTATAATCAATATGATAAGTATTTTTTTCACTTTTTTCGATTAATAAATTTATTTCATTCGTAATTCGTAATTGTTTAGGGATTACATTTCGTTTTTGGCCTTGTCGAATATATAATTCTCAGTGCAGGCCTTTTTGCCGGGTCAGGGTCATTAATTCCACGAAAAACAAGTTTATCTAATTCCCTGTATTCATTATTTATTCCTTCGGGTAAAAACACAAGCTCTCCTTTCTTACCATGAGTAACCCAGTATTGCACAGCCGATGTTATTTCAGGGAATCTGAATAAATCAGGTTTTAGGGTGGTATCATTGCCTCCATAATAATAGTAAAGGTAACTACTATATGTCGAATCAATATATAACCTGGTAACTACTGTTGAATCAGGGTTGAAATTTCCATAATTTGATATAGACGTGTCAAGATACAAATCAAGTTCTGCTATATGTATTGCCGCTTCATCCGGAATTGAACTAACATCAAAACCGAGCTTAAACCTGCTTGAAACAACTCCCTGAATTGTCAAGGATTTTTCATCCGGTGGATTTGAATTTGTTACAGAAGCATCAATTGCCGAAGTAAGAATCAGAGTATCGAGGGTGTCTTGAGTTCTTCTGTATGCCGTCCTGATATAAGGATGAACCCTCGTGTCCTGCAAGGATTGAGAGGAAAGTGAACGAATAACTGAAGAGTTATCATCCGGCACCAATGCTATTCCCCAGATTGTTCCTACTGTTGTCGTATCTGAAGCAAGCTTGAACCATTCGGCAATCAATAGCTTGTCAAGCTGGATACTAATAGGGCTGAATGCTGAGTCCGGTGCATTCTGGTCAATTGACCCGGTAAATGTACCAAGTACTTTCGTGTAATCGAAATATTCTGTCGTCTGGCTTCCTGTTGGAAACAAAGTATCCCAATTCGATTGATTTGTCCAGTATTTAACAATTTTATATACCTTAAATGATAAAGCTGTTTGATTTGATAAATCGCCATAAGCGTATCTCAGTAAGGGTAAAGTGAGGGTAACTGAATCAATATCAGCTTCTGTTATATTGTCAAGCGTATCAGGTATGCCGGAAAATCTGAGCATTGAAATTGCTATTACATCATTTGATTTCCCGACAAACATTGCACCCGAATTAAATATTTCAAGCCTGTGAATAAATGATTTCGAATCTGTAATCAAAGTTGTAGAATCTGTCGAGATAGATTTGATTGCTATTGTATCAAGTAATAGTGAAGAACCCATGAATGTAGGCTCGTCATTGCATGAAACGAGCAGAAAAAACAGGGTAGTTATTACCGGGATAAATAAAAGTCGTTTTTTTTTAATTATATTTTTTACCATACCTGAGGTTTTTTTTTCGTAATTAATCTTTTGTTATAATTTTATATATTTCATCATACTTTATGACGGATTTACTCCAGGAATAATCTCCGCTCCTTCCATTTTGAATAAGCACATCCCATAATTCTTTGTTTTTGAATAAATTTAAGGCTTTAGCAATTGAAGATAATAATTCGCCGCTCTTATAATTTTTGAAAGTAATGCCATTACCTGTTTTCGTTTCGGGATTGAAGTCACTCACTATTTCAGTTAAACCACCGGTTGCCCTCACTATCGGAACTGACCCATAAGCAAGAGAATACATTGCATTCAATCCGCAAGGTTCGTATTCTGACGGCATAAGGAACATGTCCGACCCTGCTTCAATCAAATGTGCCAACGGCTCGTCAAAGCCGAATCTTACTTTCAGCTTCTTTGGATACTTCAATGATAAATCCCTAAGTTCATTCTTAGCTTCCTGCGAGCCGTCACAAAGAATAACCATCTGAATGTCTTCCTGGAATATTTTATCTGCGGCTGATGTCAGGAGAGGAACACCCTTCTGCTCGTCCAACCTCGTTACCATTCCAATCAATGGTGTTTCATCATGGTAGTTTAAACCCGTCTTGAAAGCAAGTGATTTCTTATTTGCCTGCTTGAAGTCATCGAAATTATTTCCAAGTTTTTTGCTTATTAATGAATCAATTTTCGGGTCCCAGCTATAAGTGTCAATTCCGTTCAATATTCCTTTATATTTTTTCTTGTATTTCAATAGAAGAACATTCAAATCATTTGTGTTCTTGCTGTCCTGCAGGATTTCCTTAGCGTACGTTTCGCTGACTGTGGTAATATAATCCGAATAAATTAATGCACCTTTAACAGGATTTACCATCTTCTTATAAATTAAATCATTTTTTACTTTTTGTGGTAATCCTGTCAAATCAAACAGTTTTTCTGAAAATTCACCCTGCTGGTTTATGTTATGAAAAGTAAATACAAACTTTGTTTTCTTGAATTCTTTTGCAAATGTAGTTCTTGCCATCAAGGGAACCAATGCTGTCTGCCAGTCATTGCAGTGGATTATATCAGGGAACCAGCCTAAAATAAGGCAGGTCTCAATCACCGAGCGGCAAAAGAAAATAAATCGTTCATGGTTGTCAGGATACGGCTTGCCTGTTTTTGCATCGCTGTAAATCCCTTTTTTGGCATCAAAATACTTATTATTCGTTGTTATGTAAGCCTGAACCTTAGCCCTGGGATTATTTATGGATGACGATTTTATCGTTGCAGGGTCAGAATGACTCCCGACAGGAATCGGAACATCTCTAAGCCTGTTAATCTCATGTATCCTGTTTCTCCGTTCGGAGACACAGCCGTATTTAGGCAACATAATCCTCATGTCATGCCCTAAATCCCGTAATGCAAGTGGCAGGGAGTAAGACACATCCGCAACACCCCCGTATTTAACGTAGGGGAGTGATTCGCTGGTTACAAAAAGAACGCTTAAAGGTTTTGCCATTTTTTATATTTTTTTATTAGAAATAAATTTCACAACTTGCAAATTTAACTAATTTTTATCTTATATGAAACTATCTGTCTATATTTCAATGTTGTCACTCCACTCATTTGATAATAATTTCTAAAATCAATTTCATCCCGTGGTAATCTTCAGGTTAATCTATGTAGAAGGGTATTTTTCCACATTGTCAAATGGGGATTATTTTTTAAGTGAATAGTGAATAACGAATAATGAGTTGTTATTGTTATATATTTTATTCACTAGAGAAAGAATGTAACCCTGAACTCGTTTCAGCATCCATAAAAGATTTCACGCAAGGTTCGCAAAGAAGCCACAAAGCACGCAAAGAATGAATTTTACCACGAGTTCTGTCGAAGGGCTCAACTCTTCCCTTGGAGATTGAAATAGACTGGGATAATAAACCCAAATTATTCATTAGAAGTTTATTATTATCCTAAAAGCAAGTGCCTGACTGACATTCTGAGAAGTGTATAACGACGAAGATTCTAAAACCCCTTAATCCCCCTTTGAAAAAGGGGGAAAGATGCTTCGACTTCGCTCAGCATGACATTAAATTATACCATTTCAATTTCTATTGAATAATCCGGGATAAAAATAAATCCCCTCTCTTTTTGGAAAGGGGAACGATGTTAGAGTATAATTTTCAAATTTCAATTAAAATATAACCACCATTCGTAATTCGTAATTCGTAATTCGTAATTGAGTTAGTATTCCCGATAAAACTTCACCCTGTAATCCTCAATATCGGCATCCTGCTTGATTTTGCCGAACCACTGGTAAAATTCATTCTGATAATTGTCCTTCTTCATTTTGGTTATGTATTGCATGTATCCCTTCTCGATGCTCTCTGCAGGAGGTGCCAGACGGCTTTTCACCTGCATAATATAATAACCCATAGTTCCCCTGAATGGTTTTGATATGGCAAGAACAGGAAGATTTGTAGCTTTTGTAGTGAATACAAAATCTTCACCGATACCCTGGACATTACCCGTGTTCTGAACACCTGCAAGAGACTTAACAACAAGTAACGGGTCAACCGTCGATGCCTTGCTTAATGCGTCCAGCCCTGCAACTTTAGAATAAGCTGCATCTGCCTTAGATTTGACTGCATCCAGCTTTTTAATATTCGTAACCTGCACCCTGATGAATTCTTTCATATCCTTCAGAGTCCTTAAACCATTCTCACGGGAATCTGTTACCACACAGACAAACAACCCTTGGTTTTTTAATTCAAGAGGCTGAAGCACAGTTCCTGTTTCCGATTCGAATGCCAAGTCGGAAAGGTACTGAGAGCCAAGAACAGGAGTTCCTTTTGTGAAGAACATAGTCTGCTGAACTTTATATTTCGATTTTTCTGCGAGATTATCGAACGAATGTCCTTCTTCAACCTGCTTCTGGAAAGAATAAGCATTTCTGAAAAGCATATTCTTTGTTGTGTTGGAGACAATCGGTTTAATTACGATTTCGCTGTATTTAATTTCATCGGATTTCTTTTCAAACACTTTAATTATATGATAGCCATATTCTGTTTCGACAGGGCCGACAATCGAGCCCGGAGCAGCCGCAAAAGCGGCTTCTTCGAATGGTTTAAGCATAGCCCCTTTACCAAAGAAACCTAAATCACCACCCTTAGAGGCTGAACCGGGGTCACCTGAATATTTACGGGCTAACTCGGCAAAATCCTCGCCGCCCTTTGCCCTTGCCATAATTCTTTCGGCTTCTGCTTTAGTGCTGTCCTTATTAACACTAAATTTGAGCAAAATATGGCTTGCTTTAACAACTTCATTTTCTCCGCTTCTTTTGCCATCCAATCTTAAAAATGTAATTCCGTCGGGTGTCATCACAGGTCCAATGATATCATTCACATTCATTGTCTGAAGCATATTAAGCTTGAAATCAGGAATGTCTTTTATTAAAGTAAATTCGGGATTGTTCCCGCCAAATTCACTCATCTTTAAGTCGAAAACACTGTCCTTTTCGAGGATAGTAGTGACTGATGCGAGGTCGGCAGTGATTCTGTCAACTTTCTTGCCCGCTCTGATTGTATCGTCAATGTTGGGTACAATATCAAATTTGATGTATTTCAGTCTTCGCTGGGGCTTCTGCTTATATGCTTGTTTATGTTTATCATAATAGTCAGCAATTTCTTTTTCAGTCACCTGGACCTGATTATCCTGAATTTCATCCCTGCCGAAGAAAAGAAAATCAACGTCAGAGGATGTATAATCATAGATATATTTTTCTTTTGCATATTGGGGGGATACAGCCGAAACAGATGAAGAAACAACAGCAATCAAACCTTCTGCAAGTTTCTGCTGTCTTAAATATTTTTCAAAATCTATAAGGTATTTCTTGAAGTCATCAATTGCTTTCTGTTTCTCTTCCGCGCTGACATTAGGCCCCAATGCTTCACCCATTTTGTCCGGATTAGTAACGAGTTCGAGATAAAGTTGATTATTAAAAGTGCCTGTAGAATCAGTGAAAGGCTTTCTTAAGGATTCCGGCGGATTATCCAAAAGTACATCAAGAATTTCCTCATCACTAACAATGACTCCGGCTTTTTTTGCTTCCTGTTTTAGAAGAGTTTCATCAACCATTTGGCTCCACACCTGGTTAATAACCTGGTCCTCATCTATATTTGCATTAGGGTCAGAAGATTGCTTTCGCTTTTGTTCGATTACTTCTTTTACTTTTAAGTCAAAATCTTTATATAATATTTCTTCTCCGTTTATTTTCCCAATTAGCTCAGTTTGGATACTTCCCCTTCCCTGAATGAGACTACCAATATCAGCATCGGACGCCACCATAAATCCAACAAACAATACAGCAAATGCTGCCAAAAAATACGGCGAAGTCTTACGCATTCTTTCCATTGTACCCATTAGAATACTATCTCCTTATTATTTTAATCAGTTTTAATAAAATTGAAAAATTCAGAACAACAAACTTATTGAGATTTCAATTAATATCCAATTTTATATTAATTTCCTAAATGTTTAAGAATTTATACACGATGATACGCATCATAGTTAGAATTTACACGGAGTAAGAATTTTCTATTTTCAAATTTGTAATTTTCATTGAATTATCAATGAACAAATTTTCAAAATATTCATTTTTTTCAATAACCTTTTTCCTTCAAATTCTCAACAGATAATGGTTTTATTTTATCCCATTACATTCTGTCATTAAAATTTAAAATTGATTTAAAATTGAAAAATGAATATTATTACTTTAATAAATAAAATATTAAATCTAACCTAAATTTATTATATTAAGTCAAAGATTGAATTTTTTTTGAAAATTTATATTATTTCTATGATGTAATTAAGTAATTTATTATTTGCAACTTATAAATTACAGAATAATATGTCTGATTATAATTTTTAATATTTTCTTTATAATATTGAATAAACTATTTATCTTGTAATAATTTTATTTTATAAATTGTTGTCCTTTGATTAATATTTGGTGTTTTATGTCCGAAAAAAAAATCTCAACTAGTCAAATTGAACAAGCTCGCATGATGGCAAATTTAACAATTCAGCTTGAAAAATTTTGTCAGATTAAAGACCATTTCTTCAGCAGTAAATTCAAACTCACTCCTGCTGAATTCAGATGTTTGAGGATTATTAAAGAGAATGAAGCAATCAGCACAAAGACTTTGGCAAAACAGATGAAATTGACTCCCGGAAGAATTACTCATCTTCTTAATTCACTCGAATTCAAAAATTTGATTTCGAGGCAAATTGATAAGAACGACCGAAGGGGTATTCAAACATACATCACACCCGATGCAATTAGTTTCATTGATAAGGTAATTAATGAATATACAAAGCTTCATGAAGAAATACTCGAGTACCTGCCAGATGGGAAAAGAGATGAGATTTTAGAAAATGTCGCACTTTTTTTCGATGCTATGAAAAAATGGGAAGATAGAGTCTGAAATTCTTATATCGAACGAATTTAAATTTGCGGTTCAAATGGGTTTTTCTCAAAGAGAAACCCATTTTATTTTGAAATAAACTTAATAATTAAAAGTCTTAATCAATTATTTTTGACTTATGGATAAATTATGAATATTGGAAAATTTACAATAGATGCAGTGGAAACCTGCGTGTTCGGACTTGATGGGGGAGCCATGTTCGGTGTTGTGCCGAAGGCGCTATGGTCAAAGGCATATCATCCCGGTGATGAATTAAACAGAATACCTCTTTCAGTCCGGCCTCTTCTTGTCCGCTGGGACGACAGGATAGTGCTGATTGACACAGGCAACGGTACAAAGTTTAAAGATAAATTCGCCCAAATATATGCAATTGACAGAGACAAATCTTCGATTGAGACAGCTTTACTAAAATTTGGTATTTCGGCAAATGATATAACAGATGTAATTCTTACACATCTACACTTCGACCATGCAGGTGGAGGCACAACAATAAAAGATGGAAAAATTGTTCCGACTTTTCCTAATGCAAAATATTATGTTCAGAAAAACCAGCTTAATTGGGCAATAAAACCAACAGATAAGGATAAGGCATCATTTGTCAAGGATGATTATGAACCTCTTATTGCCGATGGTATGTTGGAAACTATTGACGGAGCGGGGGAGATATTCCCCGGGATTAGCTTGATTCCTTTATTTGGGCATACAAATTCCATGCAGCTTGTTAAAATTTCTGATTCAGGTCAGTCATTGCTCTATTGTGCGGATTTGTCTCCTACTCATGCTCATATCAATATTCCTTTCGTTATGGGATATGATAATAATCCTTTAACTACAATCGAGGAGAAAAAGAAACTGCTGCCACAGGCATATGAAGAGGGATGGCTCATAGCTTATGAGCATGATGCTTTTATGCAGGCATCGAAAATAATCTCAACTGAAAAAGGCTTTACTGCCGGTGAGAAAGTTGAAATAACAAAATATTAATATGACCAAACTCAACCTCAGCAGTATTAAAGACAGGTTTGTTATCGAAGGTAAGGATTATATATTCCTCTGTCCTTCTAATAAAATATATGAAGGCAAAGGTTACCAGTTCCTTTTTGATGATGACCTCGATAAACAGCTTGCAGTGTTCAGGAGGCAGGGAAGATTGTATTGCTTGTCGAATATCTGCCCCCACCGTCATCAGGATAAAATTTATGATGGAATTATTGATGATATGAAAATAAGCTGTCCTGAACACGGATGGACATACTCTCTCGAAACGGGAAAAAATGTTAATCCACTTCAGGGATTGAGAAGCCTCAGAAAATATGAAATAATTGAAAAAGAAGGAAAAATCTATATCGAATACCCTAAATTCGATATACCTAAATGGAGAGAAAATATATAATTTTATATTTATTAGAATTGAATAATTTAATTATTTATTGTAGATTCCTGATAAGAATTTAATATATGTTCAATTAATATTTTAGGCTTATAAATATCTATCATAACGATAGATTCGTCTTTCATTTCTATAGTCCAGCCGTCTCCATTAATAACTTTATCAGGAATACCCTTAAAATCCTTCATGAAAAAAAGGATTGAACCGGTCTCTTCATCAATTTTTTTCTGATATTGTTCGAGTTCTATTTTTAAGTCCATCGTTTTTCCAATAAAATAAAGTATGTATTAATTTGATATTTAAAATAAAAATTTATCTTTGCAGATTATAATTATTATTCAACTAAAAAGGATAAATGTTAAATAAAATTTATGATTTTATATGTATTACAATTATAGTGAAAAAATCTTTAAAATTAAATATAATATCTTATTCTCAAAAACTCGGTTTCGATAAAATCGGGTTTGCAAGTGTCGAGCCATTTGTCGAAGAAAAGGAGGTTTTCAGGAAATGGGTAGATGAGGGCAGGCATGGGAGTATGAAATATCTGGAACGAAATTTAGAAGAAAGATTCGACCCATCAAAAATTCTTGAAGGCTGTAAAACTGCAATTGTTCTTGCTGTTAATTATTTTAATCCTGATAAGAATCACATAGCTAAAATTAATTCTGGCAAGATAGCCCGTTATGCCTGGGGTAAGGACTATCATAAAATCATAAAACTAAAACTGATAAGCCTCGCAGAAAAAATTAGTGAAATTTTTCCCGACAGTAAAAATATGACTTTTGTTGACTCCGGTACCTTACCTGAAAAGCTTCTTGCTGTACGTGCCGGTGTCGGATGGCAGGGGAAAAACAGTTTGATTCTCACAAAAGAATTTGGCTCTTATGTGTTTCTTGGAATTATTCTTACTACTAATGAATTTGAACCTGATGAACCGCACAAAGATTTTTGCGGTGACTGTACAAAATGCCTCGATGATTGTCCTACATCTGCAATAATAAAACCGGGATTAGTTGATGCAACCCGCTGTATTTCATACTGGACAATCGAGACAAAGTCGTATATTGAAATACCTCTCGACATCGTAAACAATTCACGTTCAAGAGTGTTCGGGTGTGACATTTGCCAGGAAGTATGTCCCTGGAACCGCTTTGCCAAACCAACTGAAGAAACTGAATTCCAAGTCAAAGATAATCGGACAGAACTGTCAAAAGAGTTTATACAAAACCTCACAAACGAAGAATTCAAGATAATGTTCAAAGACCGCTCTTTAAAACGTATCAAGCTGAAAGGTATGAAACGAAATGTGTGTATGATAAAGGAATAATTGTAAACCAAAAACAAGTATTATTCGTATTTAATAAAAAACAATTTCACATTTGGAGTCTAAATTATGGAAAACAATTTTTCATTAAGGGTTTCAATTTTATCATCATTACCATTTCTATTTCTTGGCTTGATTGATATTGATTCATTTGATTATGTTAAACTACCATTATATCTTTCAGGATTGGTCTTTTTTGTCCCGGTCATTTCAATGTTCGTGCTGTTTGTCGTAGGCTGGATTAAGGAATTTCCCCGCTGGACAATCCCATCTGTCGGATTTTGCATTATCTTTAGTTTATTATTAATGAATGTGTCAATACCAAGTATTACCGGCGGAACGATTCTCGGAGTGTGGGCATTGTTACCTTTCGCTATGGCATTAATAATTTCAATTGTTTTAAAACCATCTCTCAAACCTCTAAAGAAACTTGCAGAAAGAATTAAGGATGATACGAGTTTGATTGTATTTTCTCTTTACGGCATTCTTCCTATATCGGTATTAATGGTTTTTGATGAGGTGTCGGATATAAAGTTAATACCGATACTAATTATCATAACATTAATTATTACATTAGGTGCTTTTTTCTACTTGTATAGCAGCAAAAAAATAATTAGAACTTCCTCTTTAATATTAGGAATAATTTTTTCATTGTTTATATCAATTATATCAATAATCTAGAATTTTAATAATTGAATTAGTTTGTGAAATAAATAAAAAAATTTCTATCTCACTGAAACATTTTTCATTTTTTTGGGTTTATATATTTATATATTGACAAAAAATTGGAAACATTTTGTAAAACAATTCCGAAAGGAGTGTGTGATATGAGAAACAAAGTTCTGCTCTCGTTTGTTACCCTTTTTACAATTATTTTACTTAGCGGCTGTTATACAACTAAAACCATCAGCTATAAGACTAAGGTCTATACTCCGGTTTACCAGAGCATAGAAGAGTTCAGAAACGGTGTGAAAACCACTTCTGCCCGAGAACTTGAAAGACCCGGTAAAATTTACATTTTCGGGAAGTACCTGTTCATTTGCGAAAGCGGACAAGGTGTTCATATTATTGATGACGGTAATCCTGCTTCACCTAATCCTATATCTTTTATTGAAATACCGGGTAATGGCGATATTGCCGTGAGAGACGGTATTCTTTATGCTGACAGTTACATTGACCTTGTGGCAATTGACATCAAAGACCCTCTCAATCCGACAATTGTGAAAAGGGTTAAAGACATTTTTCCAAATCCCCTTGACCTTGAAGGTTCGTATATTGACCCGGAAAAAGGGATTTTGATTAGGTGGGATGTAAGAGATACAACTATAACTTATGAAGTTGACGGGAACGACTATGTTGTTTCACCTATGGATGGATGGAAGAGTAGCGGCCTAGATTATAATGGTGGCCCGATTGATGTTGGTAATATTGGTGGTTCAAGCGGGAAGGGCGGTTCTATGGCACGGTTCACAACTTATTTAAATTATCTATATGTCGTTGACAGGTCTAATCTGCAATCAATTGACATATCAATACCTGAAAATCCGAGACCCTGGAACAAAGTTAATATCGGCTGGAACATTGAGACTATTTTCCCGTTCAGAGACAAGTTGTTCATAGGTTCCCAAACCGGAATGTTTATATATGATGCTTCAACACCGTGGAACCCAACTTACCTTGGGCAGTTCTCACATGCAAGAGGCTGTGACCCCGTGGTTGCAGAAGATAAATATGCTTATGTTACTTTGCGGACAGGTACAAGCTGTGCAGGTAATCTGAATCAGCTTGATATACTTGATATAACAAATTTGATGAAACCAATTCTGTTGAAATCATACCCGATGCAGGAACCTGCTGGAGTAGGTATTGACGGAACTACACTATTCATTTGTGACGGCAAAGCCGGGTTGAAGGTGTTTGATGTAAAAGACCCAATGAATATAGAATTGCTAAACTGGCAGAGCGATATTCAGACTTATGACATTATTCCACTTGGAAAAATCGCTATTATGATAGGAAGTGATGGATTATTTCAGTATGATTATTCAGACCCAAAAAACTTGATACTTTTGAGCAAGATTGATGTGAAAAGATAGCATATTTTCCGGTTTATTTTGAATTAGGGATTTGGCGGAATGGGTTTCCCATCAGCACCCATTGCCGCTCCTCTGATTGTACTGATTTCAAGTTTTGAGGCAAGCCTGAATATGGCATCGACGTAATCATTACTGTTGTTGTAATGGTAAATGGCTTTTTTCCAGCTATCATAAGAGTCAGACCATCCGTTCTTCTTCAGGTAATTTGCTATGCTGTAGATAGCATCTTCGATATTGAATAAATCAACAACCTCATCGCCATTACCGTCAATAGCCCAGTTGAAATAACTTGACGGGAGGAATTGAGACAGTCCGAAAGCACCTGCCCATGAACCGTTTAAATCAAGAACAGGAACAGTAGCAGACTTATTGATTTTACTTAGATATACTAATTCATTAACAGCCCAGCGTGATTTTTTCCTGGCTCTTTCTGAGATTTTCTTTTCGAGGCCGGACAATTCTGCAGTATCACCTGTGAATGTTTCATGCAACTCTTTTTTATTCAATTCGATGAACTCAGGCTGGTCGCACATTGCAGTGCTTAGATACACGCTTGCAATATGATTATCTCCGAGATAAGAGCCATGCTTTGTTTCAACCCATAACACAGCGGTAATGACTTCTTTGGGAACACCAAATTCTTTTTCGCATTTATTAAGAATATAGCGGTTCTCTCTGATGAACTGGCGTGACTTCCTGACCGAAAAAGCATTATAGTTCGACGAATAATCAACTTTTTTCAAATAGCCTGTAACATTTATTTTTACATATCTTTCGTTGAATTTTGTTCTATTATCATTAATCATTGCAAAGATGAAGGAACTGTCTGCACCTTTTTTTATTAGCTTATTAATGACAGGTTTGAAGAATGCCGCCTTTTGGTCATATCCGCCGGGGTAAAATGAAGAATATGAAATTCTCACAGTAGCCGCAATGACAACAGCTATTGATATTATTAATATATCAACCGACCTCAATATTTTTCTTGCGAGCTTGTTCAACATTCATTCTTTTTTTGAACCTGTGAGAATACTAACACAGTAAAAACACGTTTTACATATTATAATGTTGTTAAAATTAATAAACTTATGAGATAGTGGAAACAAAAAGTTTTCAACAGAACAGATATTTAATCAATCAATCTATTCTATGCAAGTATCCGGATTCAGGAAAGGCTTTTGGGTTGTTTGCATATTTTTTAATGAAATTTTGCAACTGTTTTGTTCTGGAAGTTAAAGTTACATAATCACCCTCATCTCTGGGTAATATACTAATTTTGAGTTTCTTCATGTTCTTTGTATACCATTCTTTGCTCATTTCAACAAAACACAAAGAATCATCTTTGAAATTTACTTTATAAAAAATATGAGTAAAAATGAGGTGTGACGATTGTCGTAAATTAAGTGAACATTGCTTTATCATTTCTCTATTGTCAATTGTAACGTCAAGAAATAAATTCTTTCCAAGCATGCCTGTCAAGGCTTCAAATAAAGCGGTATCTTTATTTCCATCTTTATAAATAGCTATTGTTTGTAACCTGTATTTATTTGGATTTCTTGTTGTATCATCAGGTTTGTATTTTGAAAATTCCCATATTTCTGAGCTGTCATTATTCATCCATTTGCCAATCAGTTTTGGTTCAAAAACAATCTCATTATCTTCAAATAAAGGATAGATTGTTCTGACTAAGCATGATGTGAAAAGAAAAATTGAGCAGAAGGCGAAAAGATACTTGAATAATTTCATTTTATTTCCTCATTTAGAAACTAACAAAAATTACATTAATTCTGACGTTGCGATATTAAGTAAATTATTTTTAATTAAAGAATTGTAATAAATTTATCATTATTAAATTAATATTTGCTAAGACATTAGACCTAATAATGTGTTAACAATACAACTTAAAAAATGAACACAATTTCAACAGTTATTAATTAATTTTATTCTTCTGTAAAAAATTTTGCAACCATTTTAGATATTTTGTGTTATTTGTAATAAAAGCATGATGCTCAAAATAATTTTAAACCAAAAAACGATATTGGGTGTCAAAGAATCAAAGTTAAAAATTATTTTTTTATTAAATACTTTTTTTGGAGAAGTAATATGAAAAGATTAAGTGTATTAATGTTATCATTGTTTGTTGTCGGATTGTTTATGACAATGAGCTCATGTCAAAAATCAACAGGCCCAACAAATGATATGTTTAGTTCAACCGAATTTCAATTGCCCGTAACAGATAACACACCGAGTGACATTCAGGACGCATCCGAAACGTCTGAATTTATGATGTTACCACCAACCGGATATTCCAATGAGGATTGTCAATTCATGGGTTGGAATGGCAGCAGGGATGGCCGTGATGGTGGTAGGTTCGGCGACATGCGTAACGGCAGAGGTCAAAGGCTACATCTTGGAATGATATTGCGTAAGCTTGATTTGACACAAGAACAGATTGATGCTGTCAAATTATTGCTCAGGGAACACATGGATTGTGTAAGAACTGCTATGCAAAGGCTTCGTGAATCTGAAAGAGCTATACTTCAGTCTGCAAACCAGGAAAGAAGAACCATAATGCAACAGGCAAAAGAAGAAGGCTGGACAAGAGAGCAGTTGAAAGCAGCATTGCAGGAATTAGCTCAGAGCACAAGAGAAGAATTAAAAAATAATCCGGTAAGAGTCGAAGTTTGTCTTGCAATAAAAGATTGCACAAAAACTCTGTTGGATGGTATTGAAGCTCTTCTTCTGTCAACTGAACAATTAGAAATCTGGACGAGTTGGAGAGATAGTTTACCCGAAATAAAATGCGGGAATGAATAATAAAGGCCCAACGAACCTCGTAACAAAAAACCGGCTTAACGCCGGTTTTTTTTATTCAATTCAACTTCCATTTCCATTGACAATCATTCCGTCTTTGAGGATGAATAATTTCTTTGCTCTATCTATAACTTTTTTATCATGAGATGAAAACACAAAAGTAATATTTTTTTCTTCGTTCATTTTTTGCATTAAATCGAGTAATGAATTTGCTGTTTTTGAATCAAGATTAGCAGTCGGCTCGTCTGCAAGTACAAGTAAAGGGTCATTCACTATGGCTCTTGCAACAGCAACTCTCTGCTGTTGACCGCCACTCATTTTATTTGGCTTTTTGTTTGCTAATTCCGCTATATCAAGCTCTTCCATTATCTTCATTGCTTTTTTATGTCTCTCTTTATCTGGTAAACCGAGAAGCATCATAGAAAATTCAATATTTTCGAGTGCTGTCAGTACAGGCAGAAGATTGTATGCCTGAAAGATGAATCCGATTTTTCTCAATCTGATTGTTGATAACTCACTTTTTTTCCTATGTGTAATATTTTCTCCTTCTAGGAAGACTTCTCCTTCTGTTGGAACATCAAGTGATCCTATAATATTCAATAATGTTGTTTTTCCTGAACCTGAAGGTCCTGCAATAACAACAAAATTGCCTTTATCAATTGTCAGGTTAATCTCTTTGAGTGCCTGCACGGGAATTCCGTGGTCTTTGTAAATTTTATCAACTTTTTCTAATCTAATAATTTCCATATTATTTCCTTCTGATTTAATAAATGGATTCTGAACCAAGTTCAGAATGACATTTATTCTAAATTATACATGCCTCATCGCATCAGTCGGCTGAAGTTTCATTGCTTTTCTTGCAGGATAAATTGCACCTACAGCCGTAGCAAGAGGCATTATGAAGATTGAATTTATTATTACATTCGAATCAAGTGCCGGATAAATAATATTATTCAGCCCGAATGTCTGCATACTTTCTGAATACATCCCGAGATTTATACCATTATTGGACAATGGTAAATAAATAAGTACTCCAATTCCGAAACCTATTAAAGTGCCTACGACGCCCATCATAAAAGCTTCAAGAATAATCATTCTGAATATTCCTGAATTCCTCATTCCTATTGACATCAATACACCGATTTCGTTTACACGTTCAAAGACGGACATAAGCATTGTATTGATTACACCAAACAGCACAGCCAGTGCAATTATCAGGTAGATTATTATTGATGTTTGCTTCCATATATCAATCAAGTACATAATCATGGCTAATAATTCCTGGTAAGTTGAAACTTCGACTTCATTTGATTCCACACCTGCATTCTTCATAGCACTGACAAGTTGTTTTTTGTATGATAATGTACTGTCAGAATTATTTGTTATAATTGCAATTTCAGAAACATTATCTCCGAGACCGAGTATAGTTCTTGCGTTTTCGATAGGGACATAAACGAATACTTTATCAAATTCAGCAGTATGAGAACGGTAGATGCCAATAATTCTGAATAGCTCGGAGTTTACTTTACCGTTAATATCTGCAGCCATAGCAACAACTTTGTCACCAAGAGTTACTTCAAGTTTTTCAGCCATCTTTTTACTAATAAGAATTTCGTTGCTTTTTCCGCTTAGGTATTTGCCTTCGATTATCATTTTGTAAATGTTGCTGACTTTTTTTTCATTCCCGGGTTCGATGCCGAGCATCGAAATACCTGCTGAACTGTTGGCACTGCTTAACATGCCGAATGCAATTACTCTTTTGCTGTAATTCCTGACGTAGTCCTGTTTTTGTATCACTTCTTCTACATTTTTATAATCAGGAATATAGCTTGTTACAAGTTTATTATCGTTAAATCCCTGTTTATGAATCTGAATATGAGAATAATAGGAGTTTATCTGATTCACCAGCATCTGATTTATCATTCCTGCATTTATACTGTCATAAAGCAGTGTAGCCGCTACTCCGACAATAATTGAAGAAAGAACAATCAATGTCCTTCTTTTATTCCTTAACAGATTCCGAATAGCCATTTTGAAAAACATAAATCACTTTTCTTAATAATCAAGTGTATCTTATACCTTTTAATGCTTCCAGCTTCATTACTCTGAATGCAGGATAAATGAATACAATAACTGAAATAATAATTATCGAGACACATGTAGAGACAAAAATTTTAGGAACTACAGATGAAAAAATCGCAGGCTCGAAGCCAAATTCTTCATAAAATTTTCCCATCTCACCACCAAGCTCAATCGGATTCATCATTAAGTAATAATTCGTGAAATATCCGGCAGTATTGCCAATTATTAAACCTATTATAAGAATTATGAGCATTTCAATAAAAATTATACTAATCAGATTTATATTTCTCATTCCAATTGCGAGCATAACTCCGAATTGTCTGAACCTCTCTGTAATTGACATCAGAACTGTGTTCATAATACCGAATGAAATTATAATTATTATTAACAGGTAGTAAATCATATTGCTCGATGAGTCCATCTCCATCATTTGCCTTAACTCCGGATTTACTTCTCCCCAATCGAGAGCTACGAGGTCTTTTGGTAATATTCGGGACACTTGCTTTTTTACAGTTGGTATTTCATCCAGGTCGTTTAATGAAATAACAATTGCACAAACTCTATCTCCCATTACAAGCAATTCCTTCGCGGCATCAATGTGCATAAAAATTGACATTGCATCCATATCAGGTGAACCAAGCCTGGAAGTTCCCGCAATCCTGAATTTTAGATTTCCCATAGTACCGTCATAAGCTGAAGTCAATATAACTATTGTATCTCCAATCGAAGCTTTCAGATTGTCGAGCATCTTGTAACCGACAACGATGTCATATAAAACACCATCTTTAATAAATAAACCTTTCTTTACTTTATCTTTAAGTTTAGACACTCCTTTTTCTCCCTTTGGGTCTAATCCAATGAGCATTGCAGCGCTGGTTTTATTTTTGAAACTCACCAAACCATCAGTCGTAATTCTGGATGTAAAACCTTTTATTGATGAAATTGATTTGAGTTTATTTTCAAGTTTTTTGGTATAATGAAAAGTCTTAATTAGTGTCGGATTTTCAATATATCCCTTTTTCTGGATTTGAAGATAACCTGTGAACATATCGCATGTCATCCTGATATTGGCTCCATAAGTACCTTCATTCACACCTGAAAAAATAATAGTCAGGTATGCGGCAAATGCAATAGCGGCTATGGTTATAGCAGAACGTCTCCAATTCCCCCAGACACTCCGCCACGCCATTTTAAATTTCAGTAACAATCTAAAACCTTAATTCATAATTCATAATTCGTAATTACTTCTCCAACTCTCTGAAAGAAAATATCTTATCAGGAATTACCACATCAAACTTCACTTCATTATATATAAACTCCGTATAATGTCCTTTCTTCTTATTGCTTTCGATAATCCATTTTGCCGGAATAAACCGCCCGCTCATCCTTTGATAATCAGAAAATTTCATCGTCCTTACAAGCTCACCTTTCTCACTGTAATACTGGATTAATGCTGGAAGGTAATCCTTCTGCCTTACCCAGTAATAAATATGTCCCCATACAACAGCCGCCTGTAGATTAGGGTTCATATCAATCTTCCAGCACATTTCTCCGCCAATAGATTCTTCTTTCAAAATTGTAGAAATATAATCCTTAGCTAAGTTGGATTCCCGTACAAGGTCGTCGTTTGTCAGGTCTGAACCGTTCCATGACTGGAGCATCATCGAGGCAGGTAGCTTCATCGTTGTTTCTGTATTTTTCAGGTAGCTCCATAGCTCGTTTTTTATTTTTAATGTTTTATTACCTTTATCTTTATTCGGCGAGAGAATCACAATTAGTGATTTCTCGTTTCCGACCCACCAGCTCTGCATTGTCATTGAACGCTGATAATCGGGGGTAATAATGTTCATTGTAAATTTACCATAACTGGTTTCACCCTTAATCGCATCTTCTGCTTTCTTAATAATTTCTACCGCCTTCTGCGAAAAAGCATTGCTGAAAAACAAAATCGAAATCACTAAGACTAAAATTATTTTCTTCATCTTTCGCTCCTTTTTAATATTAATATACGAAAAACAAAGAAACTTGTTCAGAATTTTGTGAATTTTCAAAAAGGTATGTTTAATAAAACCACTGACCACTCAAATACACTGCAGATGGATAATACCAAAACTCATCCTTCTCACTTCCGATGAAATACATCCCTCCGAGAGATAAATTAAGGCTTTCAAATATTGAATATGTTACACCAGCATTAAAGTAGCCGCTCAGGTCGTTGATGTTGAGCATTGCACCTGCATTTATTGTTACAAGAGGGTGAATTTGATAATTGCTTTGAACTGTTACATAGTTCAATCCGACATTTTGTATTTCGCCTCTCTTCAACCGGTCGAAGTCGTAGCAATCCTTGCAAGCTGTACCTCTGCCGTTGAACTGGTATTCAATCAATCCATATAATTCTGATGTGAATTGGTAATCAAGACCGAGAATGGCTCTCACATAGTTTGAATCAGGTGAATCCGGGTCATAAGAAAAAATACCTTCGCCTCTCAGGCCTGCATTAAAAAAATTTCCCGTGAAATCTCCTCCAACAATTACTTTCCTGTCGAAGTAACCAGCCATAGCCGAAACATCATACTCACTGAAATTAGTTCGGAATCTTGCACCGTAATTATAATCCTTTTGGTTTTCCCTGAAATTGCAGACCAGTTCAAAATCAGTGAAATCACTTATAAAGAATTTTGCAGAAAAAGCATCTGCTCCATCCTTTTCCAGCTTACTAAAATTTGCAGGATTGATGGGATTGAACAAATCAGTTGGCTGCCAGATTCTGCCTACTCCCCACGAAATGACTTGCCTGCCGAAAACAACTTCGGCAAAGTCGAAGATGTGTTTGTAATAGAGAATATCTATGAAATGCTGTGCTGTGAAATTATTTTTATTATAGAAACGCCAGTGCAGGTCGAGAGCCTGGCGGTTTGTCATACCCGTACCTTCAACCAATGGAATCGGCATTTTTGAGAACAACAAGTTAGCTTCGTATTGCATAGTAATTCTGGAATTTTCGCTGAAATTCAGAGTGGGCCTAAGTCGAAGGCGTGTAAGATTCATGGGATAAATATTTTCATTATCTTCCAAGCCAAAGAAATCAGCAGAAGCAGGCTTAAAATAAAACGTAGGGACATCATATAAATAGCCGCTGAAATCAAGAGTTACCTGTGCGGTCAAGGATGTACTGACAATAAAAAATATAACTAAATAAAATTTAATTTTCATTTGACGCTCAAATTTAAAATTCAGTAAAATTACTGATTTTTCACTATAATACGAAAAATTAAGAACTTAGTTGCATGAGAATATAGGAATATGAATAATAAATTTTGATTTTAATAAAATATTTTTTAATTATTTATGTCATAATGTTAGTTTTATCTAAAAATATATTTATTCTTGTCTAATTTTAAGAATTTTACAAGAATAATTCAGGGGTTATAAATAATAAATAAGAGCCTATGTTCAAACGCCCTAAAGTATGGTTTTATAAATATAAGACTATCTTTATAGTACCGATGATTTTATTTGTCACCGGAACTGTTAATTGCATGGATTTCTCAAAAGGAAAGGTATTGCTTCCCGACCCTTCGGAAGCATTTTATTACAAAGGCATATCTGAATTTAACATTCACAATTATCAAAATGCAATTAACCACTATAACAAAGCCATTGAATACGACCCCTTCAATGCAGATGCATATTCTTCAAGGGCTGATACATACCACTGGCTTCAAAATTACGACCGGGCTATTTCAGATTATATGAGAGTAATCGAGCTAAAGCCGGATGATTTTAATGCCCGGTTCAATTTAGCAATTATAAAAATGGACTTAAGGGACTTTCGCGGTGCAACCGAAGATTTGACAAAAGCAACACAATTAAATCCTAACGATGCAAATGTTTATTTCCAAAGAGGATTGGCATATTATAATAATGAAGATTTTAATGATGCTATTGATGACTTTACAAAAGCAATTGAATTAAGGCCTGAATATGCATGGGCTTATTATAAAAGAGGAACAGCAAAGTTTAACCAGGGATTTCTTGATGGCGCCCGTGAGGATTGGGACAAGGCTGACAAGCTCGGATGCTTTGCCGCAACAGAATTGTTGAATAGAATAATTAAATAATCTAATTAACATTAAATTTGGTTATGTGCAATAAAATACCCCAATCCGAAGATTGGGGCTAATCTTATCAGATATTATTTTTTAGATTCTTCTATTCTTTCTTATTCAGTTTCTTCTCGATAAAGTAAGTCAGAACGAGTGCAATACCTCCAAATAAAAATATCATAGATGGATAGGCAACTTCAGCATCCATTACCGTTGTTGCATCCAGCAGGTTACCCAGAAGTATGCCGATTGCTACTCCGATAGAGAGCAAACCTAACTTCATAAGTATATAAAACGGCTTTCTTTCATACATGAATATTTTTGCATCTATTCCCTTTTCAATCAGTGCAAGCCTTTCCTTATGCCTTGTGATGAAGTATAAATAAACTATTCCGAAAATTGTACCGAATGTAAATACAATCGAAAAAAGCGGGATTAAAATGTCTTCTAAATTGTTCATTACAAAACTCCTTAAAAATTCAATAATTCAACTTCCCGTTTGACGCAGAAAATTGAAATGTGGTTACAAATAATTTGAAAATTGTTGTAACCACTTTCCCTTTTGTTACGTCAAATGATTTATGAAAGATGGAGCTTCCGATAACATATATATTCAGAAGATTCTGAAAGGAGATAAAAATGCCTTTGCTTTTGTTGTCAATAAATACAAGCAGATGGTGTTTTCTGTTTCTATTCGGATTCTGCGAAACAGGGAGGATGCAGAAGAGTCGGCTCAGGATACTTTTATAAAGGTTTATTCTTGCATGAATGATTACAACGGAAAGGCGAGTTTTTCGACATGGCTTTATCGAATTGCATATACGACAGCCATATCGAAACTGCGGAAGCGTAAGACGGAAATTAAGACAGAGAGAATTGATGATGAATACATTGAAAACGAAGAGCCTGATTTTGTAAATAGTTCATTGAACTCTCTCGAAGCCGAAGAGCAGAGAAAATATATAGATATAGCACTCGATAAGTTAGATGAGAATGAAAGTTTACTATTGACATTGTTCTACCTCGATGGTATGTCAGTAGGAGAAATAAGTGAAATCACAGGTTTGAGCAGGTCAAACATAAAAGTGATTCTATATCGTTCCAGAAAGAAATTGTTTATTATTTTGAAAAAATTATTAAAAGAAGAAATCAATATTTTGGTGTAAGAGATGGGAAAAGATAATATTAACACAGACTTTCTCGTGAAGAATATATTGAGGAAATCAAGTATTCACGAGCCGTCCGGGGATTTTACAAATAATGTAATGACTCAAATATCAGCAATGAAACCTGTATGGGCTATAGAATACAAGCCTATTATAAGCCGCAAAGCATGGTTTCTTCTTGTAACTTTTGTTGTCTTATCTATTACACTAATTATTCTTGCCGTTTCTGTTTCATCAGGAGAAGGAGCAAGTCAATTTACTATTGCAAGGGATTTTGAAATGCTTACTAATACTTTTGGCCTTTATCTAAAATCATTTTTTTCAGGAATAAAGATTCCTATTCTCATTCCACTGGGTCTTGGATTCGTGCTATTTGCATTATTAATTGAACCGTTTTTCAGGAAAGTATTTAAAATCAAAAATCCGGTATAAATCATATTTTCACCATCAATTCGTTTTAGCTTCCTGTGTTTTGTCATTTAGGAATTATATTGAAAAATTTATTCGGATATTGGAATCTCAGATTTACTTTCTCTATTGTATTATTCACTATTCACTTTTCACTATTCACTTACTCACAGGTGATGGTTCCGGGTGAGGAATTGTATTATGAAGTTTCATTTATGGGAATAAGACTTGGCTCAATCAAAGTGATTACTGAAGGCAAACAAAATCTTAACGGATACGAAATTTGGAAAGCAAAGTGTTACATGGACTCTTACCGCGGCATACCCTTTGTTGACCTTCATTCTATTTATCAGAGCTGGATTGACCCTTCGGTTTCATTTTCTCGCAAGTTTGAGGGAAGTACAAAGAAATCAGACGGCACCTGGGATTTCCAGAAGATATTCTTCAATCAATCCGATGGAAATATTAAATATGAAATGTGGAACAATAGTAAAATGTTCGACAGTAGTACAATTTTGAGCAGCAAAAAAATGAGCGACGGCTTATCTTTATTTTTTACAGCAAGGCAATACGTGAAAGTTAACAGAAGTGTAAAAATTCCAACATTCATGGAGCATGATACATGCAACACATACATCAATTTTTCAGGCAAGGTTGAGAATATCGAGATTGATGCTATCAGCTATCCGGTAAGGACAGTTTATTTCAATGGTAAAGCAGACTGGAAAGGAGTATATGGTGTAACAGGACATTTCGAAGGCTGGTTCAGTGACGACAATGCCCGCATACCAATTCAGGCAAAGATGAAACTATATATAGGAAACGCTGACATACATTTAATTAAATGGAAGCGATCTGGTTGGGTCCCTCCCAATTAATAATTAACCCAAATTATTCATTAGAAGTTTATCATTATCCAAAAGGCAAGTGTCTGACTGACATTCTGAGAAGTGTAACGACGAAGATTCTGAAACCCCCTTAATCCCCCTTTGAAAAAGGGGGAAAGATGCTTCGACTTCGCTCAGCATGACATTAAATTATACTATTTCAATTTCTATTGAATAATCTGGGATTAATTAACATTTCGGAATTAGGAAAAATTGTTATGGTAAATTTTCAAGGTCATTCAGGTCTTTTTTTCTTCCACTTGCTTTTTTATTTAATTTAAGATGTTCAATTGATATGATGTTGATTGGTATGCCGTCGAATTCATCCTTAATACAATCTTGATAGGATTTATCAAAGTCAATACCCGAAGCAGATGATATTAATTCAATTCGTAAAGGAGGCATTCCCATCCTAATAATTTTTCCAAATTCCCAAAATTCATCAAGGTAATTTTCAGGTAAACCAAAACCGAAGGCATTCAATACAACTTTTATTTTCTCAATATTTTCTTTTTTAAAGGAAATCCAAATGTCAATATCATTCGTTGTTCTTGGATAACCATGGTAGCTCACTGCGTATCCTCCAAGAAGAATGTATTCAACTTTATGCAGGTTCAACAACTGTAAGAATTCTTTGAATTCTTGCGGTATCCGGGTCATAGCCATATAACATTTGCCTCATGTATTCAAGAGCAGCTAACCTTACTTGAGGAGTCTTACTCAACCAATATGCTTTATCTTGTTCTGCTGCTTCCTCGAAAGTGCAGATAGAAAAAGCAGTTTTATCCATTTTAAAATTATCATCAAACATAATACAAATATAGTATATTCAATGACTAAATCAAATAATTACAGGTTAAATATAACATAAAATCCATTTAAAATTGAAAATTCAAATATCAAATTTATTTAATATGTAATCTCATTTTAAAATCTTCGATTGTGGCTTTCAGTCCCTCCTTACGATTGACTTTCGGTTTCCATTTTAATATTTTCTTAGCTTTGCTGATGTCCGGCTGACGAACTTTTGGGTCGTCTTCAGGAAGTTTTTTGTAAATGATTTTGCTTTTTGAATTTGTTAATTCGATTATTTCTTTTGCAAGCTCGAGCATCGAAAGCTCACCGGGATTGCCAATGTTTACAGGTTCAACTTCATTCGACAAGAGCAGTCTGTAAATTCCTTCAATCAAGTCATCCACATAGCAGACAGAGCGTGTCTGGCTTCCGTCACCAAAAACAGTTACAGGCTTGTGCCCGAGTGCCTGTGTGATGAAAGCAGGAATAGCCCTTCCGTCCATAAGTCTCATTCTCGGGCCATAGGTGTTGAATATGCGTACTATTCTGGTATCAACTTTATGAAATCGGTGGTATGCCATAGTCATTGCTTCTGCAAAGCGTTTTGCTTCGTCATACACTCCTCTGAATCCTACAGGATTTACATTACCCCAATAAGTCTCAGGTTGCGGGTGAATAGCGGGATCCCCATAAGTTTCGCTTGTGCTTGCCAGTAAGTATCTCGCTTTCTTTGCCAATGCCAATCCAAGGGTTTTGTGAGTTCCGAGTGAACCTACTTTTAAGGTCTGAATCGGAAGTTTAAGATAATCAATAGGTGAAGCGGGCGAAGCGAAATGCAGTATATAATCTACCTTTCCATCAACATAAATATAATTAGTAACATCATGCTGAATGAATTTGAAATTTTTATTTCCAAACATGTGAGCAATATTATCGGGTGAGCCTGTAATAAAATTGTCAATACAAATAACCTTGTCGCCTTCCGCAAGGAATCTGTCGCACAAATGCGAACCGAGAAACCCTGCACCACCTGTAATTAAAACACGAGCCATAATTTATTTTTTCATTAATGTTAAAAAATTAGCTTACAAATTTCTTAAAATTTTAGATATAATAAGAAATATATTAAATAATTGCGTCAGGAAAAATTCCTGACCCAATATTATCAAACAACTCTTTCCTTCCATTTTCCTTTTCTGAATACAAGTCCTGCTGTTACGGTCATAGCTATTTCAGAAATAACAATTGCATAAAACACTCCCTGCTCACCTAAGTTAAGACTCATTGCAAGAAGATATGCAAGAGGGATTTCGAGAAGCCAATAACAAAATATGTTTATCTTTGTCGGTGTATTTGTATCGCCTGCACCGTTAATCGAATGAACCAAAACCATTCCCGGCCCGTAAGCAATAAAGCCGTAGCTTATGATTCTAAGAGCTTCACCGCCTTTTTGAATAACACCGATGTCTGATGTTAATAGACTGACCAATGACTCAGGAATTAATACAAATACAAATCCGATTACTGCCATCAATATTGCATTAGCTTTTGCTGTTACCCAAACTGATTCTTCTGCACGTTCAGGTTTCTTAGCACCGAGGTTTTGCCCTACGAGTGTAGAAGCTGCATTACTAATGCCCCATGATGGCAGAAGTGAAAATATTATTATCCTGATTGCTATTGTATAACCGGCGACAACTTCACTGCCGAAAGCAGAAACTATTCTCACCAGACCAATCCAGCTTGATGTAGCTATAATGTTTTGTCCGACTGTTCCTAAAGATAATATGATTATGTCTTTAATCACTTTTAAATCAGGTTTCAAATCCGAGAGTTTGAATTTCACTCTCTTATTCCCATAAAACAGGATGTAGATTTGAAGCACAACTGCAACTGACCTACCTGTCGTTGTTGCAATCGCCGCTCCTTTGATTCCAAGTTCGGGAAAAGGTCCCAAACCAAATATTAAACATGGGTCAAGAATGATATTAATAATATTTGCCAGCCAGAGAACTTTCATTGAAACCGCCGCATCACCTGCACTGCGGAACACGGCATTTATCACAAAGAGGAGCATAATAACACTGTTTGCACCTAGCATGATAGCAGTATATCCTGAATATTCAGATGCAATTTTTGCTGATAATCCCATAATCTTTAACATATCGGAAGCAAAAATAAATCCGGGTATAGCTATAAAAAGAGATAAACCTAATCCTGTCAATATCGCCTGGAATGCGGCATTAGAAGCCGCTATCGTATTCTTTTCACCAATTCTTCTCGATACAACAGCAGATGTTGCAGTGCTTAATCCCCATGCAAGAGAATAAACTATAGTAAGCATTGATTCGGTGATTCCAACAAATGCTACAGCATTTGCTCCGATTTTCGAGACGAAATAAATATCAACCACAGCGAAGATTGATTCGAACACCATTTCAAGTACCATGGGTATCGAAAGTAGAATGATTGCTTTTCTCAGGCTCCCGCTTGTGTAGTCTCTGTCAGTGCCTTTGACTGCTTCGCTAAAATTTATTTTCAGTTCGCTAAAATTCATTTTATAATATAACTTTTTTATTGCAGTTAAATTATTTTCAGTTTTTTCCATTCCCTTTCCTATTAGATTTTATCTGTAATTTTAATTTGTAATGTAAATTTCAACAGGAATAACCGTTACTGCGACTACATTTGTAAATGCAAAAAATGATAAAGATGTTTTCATCATTAACCTCAAAATGCTTATAAAAATTTGTTGATTAAAGATGCAGTAATTACTGCATAGAGACTGTTGGCAAGCAGAGAGCCACAATGCCTGTATGTGTTCGATTGAATATATTTTTTGAATTTGTTTTCATAGTTTTTGTTTTGACGATAGTAATTGTGAATTATTACACAATAAAAAATTTTTTCACACACATTGATTACATTAACTTTATATTTATCGTAAATTATTTTAATTACTATTGCTTTTAGCTGATTTTTTTCATATCTTTTAAAATCTGTAAAAAAAGATGATTTTTTAATAATATCTTACTCTTTATTTTACTTAAAGTTACTAAATTATGTTTTTTATCAATTTAGAAAGAATTAATTTAGGTGTTCAATATAAATAACACATTTGTGTAATAATTAAAAAAAGGTTTTAGTATGTCAATGTTAAAAGAAAAATTAGCAAAGCAATTCCCCCAGCTCAAAGCTGAAATTGGTGCGTTTGTAAAAGAACATGGGGATAAAGAAGTTTCCAAAGTAACCCTTGCACAAGCATATGGCGGTTTGAGAGGAGTAAAAGGACTTGTATGCGATACTTCTGAAGTGCCACCTGATAAAGGTTTGATTATTCGAGGAATCGAATTGAAGCATATCACAGAAAAATTACCCGAAGAAATTCTTTGGTTATTGCTAACCGGCGAGCTTCCGAATGAAGCTGAATTAAAAGATTTGCAAAAAGATTTAAGAGCACGCGAAGATGTTCCCCAGTATGTTTGGAACGTTCTCGATTCTATGCCGGCAGATTCTCATCCTATGGCAATGTTCAACACAGCAATTCTTGTTATGCAGAAAGAATCGAAGTATGCTAAGCGTTACAGCGAAGGTATGAAGAAAGACGATTACTGGGACCCGACTTATGAGGATGCACTCGACATTATTGCAAAACTGCCTGCAATCGGTGCTTATGTTTATCGCAAAAGATTTAATAAGGGACCGAGAATTGAATCGGACAAGACAGCGGATTGGGCAAAAAACTATGTGCATATGCTCGGCTTACCTGACCCAAACGGAGAATTTTCATTGATGATGAGATTGTATCTTACACTCCATTGTGACCATGAAGGTGGAAATGTCAGTGCCTATACTGCAGCAACCGTAAGCTCGGCACTTTCGGATTTGTATTATTCATTATCAGCCGGCCTGAATGGCTTAGCAGGCCCACTACACGGATTAGCAAATCAGGAATGTTTAGGATGGGTCCTCGATACCATGAAAAAATTTGGTGGGTCACCTACTGAAGAACAACTCGAAAAGTTTGCTCAAGAAACACTCGAATCCGGAAAAGTTGTGCCTGGTTACGGACATGCAGTACTGAGAATCACTGACCCGCGCTATGATGCTTTCCTTGCTTTTGGTAAGAAGTATATGCCGAATGACCCTGTATTCCAGACAGTTGAAAGAGTATTTAACGTTGTTCCGAAAGTTCTCTCTCAGGTTCAGAAGATTAAGGACCCATGGCCCAATGTTGATGCAGGTTCGGGTGGTTTACTATATCACTATGGATTAACCGAATTCAGCTACTATACAGTACTGTTCAGCATTTCGAGGGCATTAGGCATTTGTTCCCAGGGAGTCGTTGCACGTGCAATGGGTTATCCTATTACAAGGCCCAAATCACTTCCGACTGCTGCTTTCAAAAAGCTGGTTGGTGCTTAATTGAAATTTTTTTCCCGGTTTGTATTACTCCTTTTAGGATGTAATACAAACTTGGTTTTATCCTCTTGACAAATTTTATTTTATAAATAATGGAGTAATAAAATGAAAATTACTGTTATTGGTGCCGGAAATGTCGGCGCTACTACTGCTCAGCTTATTGCAAATGCAGAGCTTGCAAGTGAAGTATACCTTGTAGATATTCTCGAAGGTATTCCCGAGGGTAAGGCTCTCGATATGTATGAATCAATGCCTGTGATGGGTTCGGATTCAAAAATTTATGGTACGAACAATTATGAACTGACCAAAAATTCAGACATAGTTATTCAGACAGCAGGTTTAGCTCGTAAGCCCGGAATGAGCCGTGATGACCTTCTCGTCAAGAATGCAGAAATAGTAAGTTCATGCATTGAGAGTGCATTCAAATATTCACCGAATGCATATTATTTAATCGTATCGAATCCGTTAGATGTTATGACTTATGTATCCCTGAAAGTTACAGGACTTCCCAAAAATAAAGTTATAGGTATGGCTGGTATTCTTGATACGGCACGTTACCGTTCATTTATCTCGATGGAGCTCGGTGTTTCTATGCAGGATATCCAAGGGATGATACTCGGCGGTCATGGCGACACAATGGTTCCTCTTACGAGATATACAACAGTTGCAGGTATTCCTGTAACTGACCTTATCCCTGCCGACAGGCTCGATGAAATCGTTAAGAGAACTGCAGGCGGAGGCGGTGAAATCGTAAAATACCTGAAAACAGGAAGTGCTTATTATGCTCCTGCTGCAGCCGTTATCCAGATGGTTGAATCTATCGTGAAAGACCAGAAGAGAGTTCTTCCATGTTCAGTCCTGCTGACGGGTGAATATGGCTATAATGATGTTGTTGTTGGTGTTCCTGCTGTTCTTGGTAAGGGATGTATGGAAAAAGTAATAGAATTGAAATTGAACGATGCTGAAAAGGCATTGTTACAGACATCCTGCGACCATGTTACTGCAACGATTAAAGAAGCTATGGAGCTTATTAAGAAGTAGTAAAATTTTATTTTGTATTTAATAATGGAGCCATACCACAAAAGGTGTGGCTTTATTTTTTTATTTTGGATATTTTATTATAAAATTACCTGTCACATAAGTTGGATTATCAGGTTCTGCAGGATTAGGTATTTTTGCATAAGTTATTGCTGTTATTTGATGATTTTTAAAATCCGAACGAAACTGTATATCAAAATTTGATTGTGAACCCGAAAGAAATGTACTATCCTTCTTATCAATATTTCTTACTCCAAGTTCTGACCAATAGCCGCTGTTGGGTGAACCGATAAGTTTAAAGGGCCCAACTCCCTGGAGAGAGTCTGCAGTAAACCTTATTGATTGTGTGTATTCTTTCCTACCAATAGCCTGGTATCTATCGTCCCCATATTTATTTATAATATTAAGCCTCACCCAAACATAAATCGGATCTCTTGAGGTATCCACAAAAGCTTCCTGAAAAGTTACCTGTTCATTAATTGGAAACTCATAAGAAATACCATCCATTAAAAATTCTTCATGAAATTCAAATGAATCAATAGACGCAGGAATTTTTTGTATTGTGTCTTTTCCGGTTGTATCATTGCCGTTGGTATCAATTGTAGTAATAATAACATTCCTCTCAATTCCAAGCGAATCATTGCATGAATTGAGAATAATGACTGTAATAATTAACAGAGATAATGTTATTATGTACTTCAAATTTTCACCAACTATAAAATTTTAATTTAAAAATATATTTTTAAAAATTAACCATAACACCATAATTCAAACCAAATTTATATGAATAGAATGGTTCATTTTTATGATGATATCTTAGTCCGCTAAGCTCACCTCCAAGGATAAATGTTATATCACGATAGGGAGTATATTTAAAACCTGGCATAATTCTACCAGTAGGACCAGCATTATTGGCTCCTACATTTAATTGCATAATAGGTTCAAATCCCCATAACTCATAAGGCAATGTGTATCTTATGTTTAATCCGAAAGAAGTAAAGTTTGGCTGCTGCTGGTAAGTTGTGTCCTGAGCCGGACTTGTAAATTTTTGGAAGAAATTTTCCTGCCTTACTTCGCCACCGACAGCAAAATTATCTGATAAGTTATAATAAAGAGCTGCAGCCGTATTGTTGAATTTTGAATACTTAAACGGATGAATTGTTTCATTATCAAAATTCCAATATTGTGAACCTCGAACTTCAATAGACAAACCTATTTGTTCACCTGGTAAAATCAGATTATTGAATTTGTTAGAAGTATTTCCCATGCCTAAATCGGAAAATCCATTTGTTTTATAACTCATATCCAGTCTCGGTGAAAGAGTAATTCCCAAATTAGAAGAAGTCAAATCTAAATTGTCAGATTCTTCGGCAGAAGTAATTGAACTTGTGCTTTCCTGCACAGTTTGAACAGGCTCTTGAGCAATATACCTCGGGACATCTATATATCTGATTTTTGTAATATACCTGACCTGTGGCTTTTGAGCATCATTGCTAAAGCTTTCAACTTTTGGCACATTACCTGGAATGGCATGTGATTGTGCCATTGAAGATTTTCCCGAATCAGATAAATTTGTACCTGAACTCCCGAAAGGATTCATCAGCAACAGGAATAAAGCCGCTGTGGCAACAACGGAAATTGTTCCTCCGATTAATCCTTGCCTGTATTTAGTCAGGAGTCCAATCATACCACCATTGGCAACAGATGAACCTGTTACTGCAAGAGTAGATGGAGGATTGAAACCAAGAGCCGCAAACACTCCGACAGTTGAATTAGCCGCAGGAGTATAAGCCCTCGAATCATTTCGGATTGCTTCCCTGATGGCAATTTGCTGTTTCAATTCAGCACGAAGTTCCTCATTTGATGAGAACTGGTAGAACATTTGTTCTTCCTGAGTCCCATCGAGACTTCCGTCCATAAAATCGTGTATAAGCTTTGTGTTATCCATTTTAATTTACCATATATTGTTTATTATTCATTTTCATTAACTTGCCATATCCTTTAAATATGGCTGTAATATTTCTTTAATTTTTTGCTTTGCCCTGAAAACACGGGATTTTGCATTTGTAACTGTCGTATTTGTTACTTCAGCAATCTCATTATAAGATAAACCATCGTATTCCCTCATGACAAATGCTTCCTTATATTCAAAGTCCAGCAGTTCAAGAGCTGTCGTGATTAAATCCAAAAGTTCCGAGTTTTCAAAGGATTTTCCCGGTTCAAAATAAACATCATTCTCCTGAATGCTAATTGTATTAACTTTATCTCTTTTATAGTTCAAACATAAATTTCTTGCAATTTTAATTAAATAACCCGGAACATTTGTATCGGGATAATTCGATTTTATCTTCTGAAAAAACCGAATAAACACTTCCTGAAATATATCCTCAGCCTGTTCATTGTTATTTAAAATCCTTAAACAGTAAGCATGAACCTTGGATGAGTACCTGTTATATACTTCAGTAAAAGCGATTTCGGATTCTTCCCGCTTATCACTGCGGAGAAGAAACACAAGCTTTTCGTCGGTATATGTCGAAAAATTATGCCTCATTTCGTCCAAAGTATTTAACTTATTAACTATATTAACACATAAATTTAAAAAAAGATGCAGAAATTGTTAAAAAAAAATTAAATATTTTTGCAACTAATTTATAATTACTGTGTTATTTGTATAATGACAAGGGTAAAGAATATAAAATTGGTTTAATATTTTTACCGGATTTCATATTTTTATGAAAATTAAAATTGCTCAATGAAAAGTAATCCTATTAAATACAAAATATTATTAGTGTTTTTCTTTATGTTTTGCTGTATAGTCAATTTATATAGCAAGGAAGAAAAGCCCAAACCTCCATCTAATTTCATTGTGACGAATCCAAGCGGCAACTATGGTTTATTCAAATGGAAAGTTACCTCGGGTGGAGCATCTATTGACGGTTTCAAAATTTACTATGCTAATGGTGAAACAGAAGAAATATCTGAATTTCAACTACTAAAAACAGTTAATCGAAATGATTCTTTAAAAAAGGATAATGAGGGTTATCACTTTGTTAATGTTTATCTGAAAAATAAGGGGAAATATTCATTTTTTATAACTGCTTATAATCAATACGGGGAAAGTGAACGTTCCAACATAGTATTTCAAACCATTGGTGAAAATCCACCGAGAATTGAATTTACGTCCAACCCAGACACAGTTGGCTTTGTCGGTGAAAATTATTATTACGATGCAAATGCCGTTGCTTCAAATGGTGATATGTTGAAGTATGAGATAGCAGAAGCTCCTGACGGAATGAGTATTATTCATACTAATGGTGAATTGAACTGGCTTCCAACAGAAAAGGGTGTATATAAAGTTATTATAAAAGCAATATCTATAAACCATCCTAACCTCTTTAATCTTAAACTTTGGTATATAAACGTCAAAAGTTGTAAAAGACATACAACACTGTCAGGTATTATAGAATATCCTGGGGGTGAATTTGTAGAATCAGGATTAGTTAAAGTATATAAACAAATTGGTGCACCTCAGAACGAACCTGTATTATTATCAACATTCCAATTTACAAATGGTGAGTTCAGCATGGATGTTGATGAAGGGGTATATTTACTTCGTTTCGAAGGTGAAAAAATTATTCCCGAATGGTATGAGGATGCTTATTTATTAGCAGAAGCGAAGCGAATTGAAGTTAAATGCGGAGATGAAATCAAAGTTGAGGCAAAAGTTGATAAATATATTCCAATTGAAACCTATAAGTTAAGCGGAAAAGTTACAAGAGAAAGCGATGGAGCACCAGTCCCATTTGTTCCTGTTCATTTTGTTGGCAGAAATAATCAGTCTGAAGAGACTAAAAAAGGTATGATAACTGACGAAGAAGGGAACTATGAGATTAGATTAGAAGGCAATTCAAATTATATAGCAACCGTTTCATCATGGCAGAACTATTTAGCTCAGTTTTATGATAAAGCAGATAATACCTCAGAAGCTACAATTATAGAGTTAAATAGTAATAGAGAACATATTGACTTTGTATTAAAAGAAAAACCTACATTTTCAAACAAACTTTCCGGTGTTGTAAAAGATAATGAAGGTAACAAAATTAAAGAAATAAATGTTATAGCATTCAGAGTCTCTCCGGATACAATGCAGAATATGCGTTATGTCAGCCGGAACGCAGTGACTGATAACTCAGGTAATTTCAAATTTGAGAGTCTTCTAACAGGGAAATATATATTAATGGTCTTTACTTCATCCAATTCAAGAAAAATACCGGGATATTATTTGTTAAATAATCCTGTTATCAGAACATGGAGGGATGCTACCAAGATTGAAATTGGTGATACAACAATCAAAGAAGAAATATTTATTAAAGTGCCAAATCTTCCTGTTCATGAAAGCGGGAGAGGTATCATAAGCGGAGTTATTACCCAGGGCGAAACATTTATGGTTAGCTCACAAGTACTCAAGGAAGGTGACCCAATAGCAGGAGCTCTTGTTTTCGCACTCGACCAAAACTCGAATGTCAGAAATTTTACTTTTACCGATGATTTGGGACGATATGAAATGCGGAGTATGAAAGCAGGTAAATATAAAATTTTTGCCGATAAAGTTGGGTATTATACTTATAATACAAATGTGGAATTAATTGATGATAATTCAACCGTAAATAATAATGTTGAACTTTATACGATTATTGGTGCTGTAACCAATGGTGAACCATTGAAAATTGAATTGTACCCGAATCCCGTAAGCGATATACTTTATATCTCATTCAAAGATATTCCAAATAAAATTAAGATTTCAATTTTCAATTCTTTAGGCGAGAAACTCAGCTCAAATTTATTTGATGCCAACGATTCTCTAAATGGAATAAATTTAAATGTATCAAATTATATTACAGGTTTTTATTACCTTAGAATTGAAAGCGGCTTAAATTCTGGTGTCCATCCTTTTGTGATTTCAAGATAAATTTTATCATTACTTGTTAATTTCAATATAAAGGTTTTTATTAAACTGTTCCTAATTATTGCAAACCAGTCATTCATTTCGTAATTTTGTAAGTTTATACAAGTATTAAATGAAACAATAATTTATGGAAAATATTCGCAATTTTTGCATAATTGCACATATTGACCACGGAAAATCTACGCTAGCTGATAGATTGCTGGAAAAAACCGGCACCGTAACTCAAAGGGAAATGATTTACAATCAGATTCTCGATGATAATCCATTGGAACAGGAAAGAGGTATTACCATCAAACTTCATGCAATTCAGATGGGGTATAAGGCAAAAGATGGGAATAAATATGCTCTCAATTTGATAGATACACCGGGACATGTTGATTTTACTTATGAAGTTTCACGTTCACTAGCAGCTTGCGAAGGAGCATTACTTATTGTTGACGCTACCCAGGGAGTAGAAGCCCAGACAATAAGCAATCTTTATCTTGCAATCGATGCTAACATTGAAATCATTCCAATAATTAATAAAATAGATTTGCCGAGTGCCTCGACAACAATCGAAAGTGTTAAACAACAAATCATAGAATTAATCGGCTGCAAGGAAGAAGAGATTTTACTTACTTCTGCTAAGCAAGGCACAGGTGTCGATGAAATTCTTGAAGCGATTGTTACTAAGATACCTGCTCCGAAAGGAGATTCTGAAGCGCCTCTTCGGGCTTTGATTTATGATTCAATATTTGATTCCTATCGCGGAGTAGTGGTTAATGTCAGAGTCTTTGACGGTAAGCTTTCTGAGAAGGATAAGATTTTGTTCATGGCGACAAACCAGACCTATGAAGTCGAAGAAGTCGGAATCCTTCTAATGAAAAGGCACAGAACCCAGGAATTGTTAGCAGGTAATGTCGGATATTTTACTGCTAACATCAGAAATCTTCAGGATTCTAAAGTCGGGGACACAGTAACACATTTTCACAAGCCATGTCCAGCACAAATAAGAGGTTTTAAGATAATAAAACCAATGGTGTTTAGTGGAATTTATCCAGCAGAAGCGGATGATTTCGAAGGATTACGTGAGTCACTTTCAAAGTTGGTTTTGAACGATTCGGCAATAACATTTGAACCCGAAACTTCTGCTGCACTTGGATTTGGATTCAGATGCGGATTTTTGGGCTTACTCCATATGGAAATAGTGCAGGAGAGGCTCGAAAGAGAGTTCAATCAAAATATTGTTAATACAGTGCCTAATGTAAAATACAAAGTGATTAAGACAAATGAAGAAGAGTTATATATTGACAATCCCGCAAAATTGCCATCATTAGGTGTCATAAAAGAAATTCAGGAACCATTCATAAAAGCATCAATAATTACTCCACCTGAATATCTTGGTAACATTATGAAACTTTGTATGGACCGTCGGGGAACATTCATAATTACAACATATTTATCTCAGGAACGTGTTGAAATTAAATATGAATTGCCTCTATCGGAAGTTGTTTTTGATTTTTACGATAAGCTGAAATCAATATCAAAGGGATATGCTTCTTTGGATTATGAAATTTCAGAATATAGAACCGAAGACCTTGTTAAGCTTGATATACTTTTAAATGGGGAGCAGGTAGATGCACTTTCGTCAATTGTTCATCGAATGAAATCTTTTAATTGGGGACAGAAATTGTGTTCAAAGCTGAAAGAGCTAATTCCAAGGCAAATGTTTGAAGTTGCGATACAGGCTGCCATAGGGTCAAAAGTAATATCGAGGTCAACAGTTAAAGCTATGAGAAAAAATGTTACTGCAAAGTGCTATGGCGGCGATATTACGCGAAAAAGGAAATTGCTTGAGAAACAAAAAGAAGGCAAAAAACGTATGAAACAGGTCGGGAGAGTAGAAATTCCCCAGGAAGCATTTCTTGCTGTATTGAGCATTGAAGATTAAATTTATGTGTCAAATTAATTGTATTATATGTTATGAGTGCATTATCAAAAGATAATATTAAATCCAGAAAGGACACCAGAAAAAAAGTTGAAGAACACGGTGCCGGTGAAAAGCTTTGGTCATGGGTAAAAACTTTGGTTGGGGCAATTATTGTGGTAACAATCATAAACGGTTTGGCAATTGCTTCGTTTGTTGTACCAACCCCATCAATGGAAAAGACTGTAATGACAGGTGATTTCCTTTTTGTTAATAAATTTATTTATGGGCCATCAACTCCACAGGTGATTCCAATTTTGAATATCCCATTGCCTTTTTTCCGTTTTCCTGCTTTTCGGGAACCTCAAAAAGGTGATGTGATTGTATTTATATTTCCGGGTAACCGCGATGAAGTTGAAGCCACAGAATTTCAATATTATTTAAAAAGGTGTGTAGCCACTGCAGGTGATTCTCTTGAAATACGAAACAATCATATTTATGTTAATCATAAAGAAGTGTTTCTTGCAAAAAATGGATTTTATGATTCATCTGTTCCTGAAATCCCCTCTGAAAAATGGCAGACTTTCCCTTATGGCAGAGGATATACAAGAGATAATTACGGTCCAATCAGAATTCCCAAAGAAGGGGATGTTATTCCGTTATCAATGAGTAGTCTTCACGAATGGGCAGTTTTTATTCAGCGGGAGGGACATAAAATCACATCAGACGGAAATTCTATTTTTGTGGATGGAACTGCTGTAACTTCGTACAAAGTACAGAGAGACTATTGCTTTGGTATGGGCGATAACCGTGACCACAGCCTTGACAGCCGTTATTGGGGATTTATTCCCGAAGAAAATATTGTCGGGACACCGGTTGTCGTTTACTGGTCATGGGATACTAATCTGCCATTGTCTCAGTTTCTCGATAAAATTACATCAACAAGATGGGCAAGAATAGGAACAATTATCAGATAATTTTTCATTAAGTAAGAACTATTAAGTAATGTGTGGAATAGCCGGAATTGTTGCCAGAAATGCCGAAAGCTATACACCAGCAATCAATCGGATGATTCAAAGCATCCACCATCGAGGTCCCGATGGCGATGGTATATATTCTTATGATAATTGTATCCTCGGACATGTCAGGCTTAGCATAGTTGACCTTCTGACGGGTAGTCAGCCGATGCTATCACCGGTAACAAATACAGCAATTACATTCAACGGCGAAATTTATGGCTACAAAAATATTAGGGAACAATTCGAGGATTATCCTTTCAGAACAACATCCGATACAGAATTAATATTAGCTTTATATGAAAAACACGGTAGTGACAATTTTTTAAAAAAGCTTCCCGGAATGTTTGCTTTTGCAATCTGGGATGATGAAAAGAAGGAATTAACAGCCGCCAGAGACCGCTTTGGTGAAAAACCATTTTATTATGCTTTTGGAAAAAACGGAGAATTTATTTTTGCTTCGGAAATCAAAGCAATAATTGAGACAGGGCTTGTAAAGCCGATTTTAGGCTTTGAATCACTTGTTCACTACCTTCAATATCTATATATTCTTCCGAATAGAACAATTTATAAAAACATTTACAGCCTTCCCCCTGCCCATTATCTTAAATTTAAAGATGGGAATTTAAGAGTTGAAAGGTATTGGGAACTTCCTGAGGTAAATGAGAAAATAGAATTTGATGACGCAGTTGAACAGTTTAAGACATTACTTGAAAAGTCGGTTGAGAACCAGTTGGTGGCAGATGTCCCGGTTGGAGCATTTCTCAGCGGAGGGCTGGATTCAAGCACAATAGTTGCCGTAGCAAGTAAATACAAAGAAAGGTTAAAAACTTATTCATTCAAATTTGGTAGTATCATAGATGAACTACCTTATGCACGAGGAATAGCCAAACTATATCATACTGAGCATTATGAATTATCGCAAGAAGAAAGTAATCTTGCAGATTTATTGATAACGATGCAGGATGTCTATGATGAACCTTTTGCAGACTCATCTAATATACCCACCTATTTAATATCCAAACTTGCGCGGGAACATCTTAAAGTAATACTAACAGGAGATGGAGCAGATGAGCTTCTCGGAGGCTATGATTACTGGTATAAACAACTTTACAAAATTGAGAAGAAGAAGGACAAGGATAAATTTATTGCTAAGTGGTTGCAGGATTTATCCAAATTTCCACGCGTGCATGGATACAGTCTTTCACAAGTTGTGAAATATGCAGCACCTGACCTATTTTATAACTCTACATTCAAAACCTTACTCGATGCTCACAACGAACAAAAAAAATATTTTAAGAATGATGAACTTGCAAAAATTCTAAACTTCAATCTTTCCTTTAATCCAGAAGCGACTAATCAGAAGATGCAAGGCAATTCAATTGATGTTGTACTTAAAAGTGATTTAATGGATTACATGCCCGGTGATATTCTTGTCAAGACAGACAGAGCCTCAATGGCTCATGGCTTGGAGCTTCGGTCTCCCTTTCTCGATTGGGAGTTTGCATCATTTTGTATAACTATTCCATCAAGGCTGAAAATCACACAAAGCGAACATAAATACATTTTGAGGCAGGCATATCAAAACTTGTGGACAGAAGACATCAGGACAAGAGGAAAGCAGGGATTTGGAGCCCCCGTACATGAGTGGCTAAAAGAAGAACAATTCACCCAATTAAAAAATATTTATCTTAATGACTCCCGAAAAAAAATATTTAAGCTGTTCTCATTCCCAAATACCCGTGAATATGTTCAAAGAAATAATTACCTGGCCTGGATTCTTCTCACACTTTCCATCTGGATGGAAAAACATGAATACGATTTTGAACTCTGATAATCTTAGTTATTAGATTTTCTTTTATTTTAGAGGTATAGATTTTGCTAATTAACGATAATTGTTAATTTGATGAGTGAAATATGCAGACTATTCTCTTAACCGGTAGTGCCGGATTTATCGGTTCAAAGACTGCTGAGCTTTTGCTGAAGCAGGGTAATATGGTAGTTGGTATAGATAATTTCAACGATTATTATGATATCGAATTAAAGAAATATCGGAATAATCAACTTCTTAAATTTTATAAATACAAATTAGAATTGGCTGATATAGAAGATTTGCAGACATTGAAGGTTATATTTGGTAAGTACAAATTTGATGCTGTCATTAATCTTGCAGCACGTGCCGGTGTTAGGTATAGCCTTGAAAATCCTCATGTTTATGTTACAACAAATATTCATGGTTCTCTGAATCTTCTTGAATTGATGCGTGAATTTAATATTAAGAAATATGTCATTGCTTCATCATCTTCAACCTATGCCGGTGAAGAGATGCCATTCAATGAAGAATTACCCGTAAACAAGCCAATATCCACTTATGCCGCTACAAAGAAGTCGGCAGAATTAATAGCATATACATATCATTATCTTTTCGGAATTGATGTAAGCATTCTTCGTTATTTTACTGTTTATGGTCCTGCCGGCAGGCCCGACATGAGTTATTTCAGATTTATTAAATGGATTGACGAAGGAAAACCGATTGAACTTTTCGGTGACGGCACCCAGAGCAGAGATTTTACTTATATTGATGACATAGCTAATGGAACAATTAAAGCAATAAAAGAAGTAGGATATGAAATTATAAATCTTGGTGGAGGAAAGAATCCTATATCTATAAAATATATGATTTCAAAAATTGAGGAATATTTAGGAAAGAAAGCATTAATTAATCAAAAAGAGTTTCAAAAAACTGACATGGATGTTACCTGGGCGGATATATCAAAAGCAAAGTGTATTCTTGACTGGGAGCCGAAGGTTAATTTTGATGACGGCTTGAAAAGAACAGTTGAGTGGTATTTGGAAAACAAATCATGGTTGAAGGAAATTAAGATTTAATATGGCTTCACCTCGTGTATCGGTTCTGATGTCTGTTTATAATGGTGAAAAGCACCTTGGTGAAGCTATTCAGAGCATACTCAATCAAACTTATTCCGATTTTGAATTTATTATCGTTGATGACGGTTCAACTGATTCAACAAGAAATATTATTAATTCTTTTGATGACAAAAGAATTAAACTGATAATAAATGAGAAAAATATTGGATGGGCAAAATCACTAATAAAGGGTATTGAATATTGTCAGTGTGAATTTATAGCAAGGATGGATGCCGATGACATTAGTCTTCCCCAAAGATTTGAAAAGCAAATTGAATATATGGACTCAAATCCTGAAATAGGTGTAATTGGAACAAATGTTTATGCTATTGGCGAAAACTCAAAGCCCAAATATAAAATAGAATATCCTCAATATCATTCATTCATAAAGTGGTCTTTGATTTTTTCAAATCCAATATGCCATCCTTCCGTTATGATAAGGAAGTCAATCGTTAAAAACTATGGTTATTTTGATGATAATATTATAAGGTCTGAGGAATACGATTATTGGAGCAGAATTGTAAACAATGTTAAATTTCATAATATTCAGGATTTTCTTTTACTATTAAGAATAAGTGGAAATAAAGTATCTATATCACTTTATTCAGAACAATTGCAAAGTGCAATTAATATTTGCAGGAGAAATTTATCGTATTATATTGATTCTGATATTGATGAGGTAATAATAAAAGGATTTTGGACATGGAAATTTGCAACTATCGCAAATGCAAAAAAAATGATTGGAGCTATAATTAAAGCAAATGAAAAATTCTTAGATGAAAATAAATTATCAGAAAAAGAAATTACCATGATTCATCATGATACAGCAAGACGTATTCTTCTTATAGCCGTAACAAAATTGTACTCACCAACAATGATAATTAACATTTTAAAAACGATAAAGTATGATATATTTGGAATATTCAGAACATTGTTTTGGGGTATAATAGCCATTATTAATAAATATCTGAAATAAATGAGAAAAATGAAAATTCTACATACTGTTGAATCTTATCTTCCTACACACACAGGAATGGCTGAGGTTACGAGACAAATATCTGAAAGACTTGTATCGAAAGGTCATGAAGTAACTGTTGCAACATCAAAATTGAATGATAGAAAAGATATAATCATCAACGGTGTAAAGATTGTAGAATTTTCGATTAAAGGAAATAATGTACGCGGAATTAAAGGTGAAGTAGATAAATACATTGAATTTTTACTTAATAATGATTTTGATATAATTTGCAACTTCGCTGCACAACAGTGGGCTACCGATTTGACATTGCCATTATTATCCCGGTTAAAATCAAAAAAAGTATTTGTTCCGACTGGTTTTTCAGGCTTGTATTTAAGTGCATATAAGAACTACTATTCAAAAATGGCTGAATGGATGAATCTTTATGATATGAATATTTTTCTTTCAGACAAATATAGAGATATTGATTTTGCAAGGGAACATGGAATAAAAAATATAAAAGTAATTCCAAATGGTGCTGACGAGGATGAATTTCTAAGAGAAACAGGAATTGAATTCAGAAATAAATATGGAATCGAGAATGATGATTTTATGATTTTACATGTTGGTTCAAGAACCGGGTTCAAAGGACACTCCGAGGCTTTGAGTATTTTTAGTAAAGCTAATATCAAGAATTCGATTCTTGTTATGATTGGCAATGAAGGAAGTGGCCTTTACAAACCAATTATGAAAATATTCGATGCCAAACTTTTCATATTCAATCAAAGCTCAAGGCAAAAAAAACTAAATAAAAAAGTAATTGTATTGGATGTCCCACGTATAGAAACAGTACAGGCATTTAAGGAGTCAGACCTTTTTATTTTTCCATCAAATGTTGAATGTTCGCCACTTGTCCTTTTTGAATGTATGGCATCAAAAACACCATTTATAGTAACTGATGTTGGGAATTCATCAGAAATAATTGAATGGTCTGGTTCAGGCGAAATGTTGCCGACGACATTTTTTAAAGGATTGAGCAGGACTAAGATTAAGGATAGTGTCGTGATGCTTGAACAATTATATAATGATAAAGAAAAAAGAACAGCTATGGCAGAATCCGGATTCGAGGCATGGAAAAAAAGATTTACATGGGAGAAAATTGCAAATGAATATGAGAATTTGTATTTGAATTTACTCGGAGAAAATAATTGGGTATAAGTCCAAAAATTTCGATAGTAATGCCTGTTTATAAGGAAGAACCAACAGTTTTGAAACGGGCAATTGACTCAGTACTAAACCAAACCTTTCAGGATTATGAATTCATTATTGTTCTTGATAATCCTCAAAACCATGATGCAGTCTCCTTAATTCAGGAAATTGCAAAAACTGATAATAGAATTCAATTAATAATAAACGATAAAAATCTCGGTGTTGCACCAACGCTGAACATCGGAATAAAATCTGCATCCGGAGAATTTATCGCAAGGCAGGATGCTGATGATGAGTCACTTCCCGATAGATTTGAAATTCAAATTAATTTTATAAATTCAAATAATGATATTGATGTTCTCGGTACAGCACTGGATTATGTTGATGAGAATGGTAAATTAATATTCGTTAGGATTTATCCTCCACAACCCCTGAAGTTTATTAGAAAATATAATTCTTTAGGACACCCTACTCTTTTGATTAGAAGAGAGATATTTTCGAGATATTGGTTTTATAGCGAAGATGAACAATTCAAATATGTTGAAGATTATGAGTTATGGTTAAGGTGGTATTTACAGGGTGTGAAGTTTCATAATATTGAGCAACCATTGTATAAATATTATCAAAACAAAACAAATATAAAAAGCAGAAACACCAAACTGCAATTGAGAAACACAATTAAATTAAAACAACAATATCGTAAGAAATTAAAATTCGGTTTTGGAGATTATTTAAGATTATTTGGAGAATTGCTTTTATTACTCTTGCCATCAAAGATTGTTTCGTATTTATTCTATCGTATAACTCGCAATTAAATATAAAAATGTAAAATTATCATCTTATCTGTATTCCTTTTCTAAGTATATCCCGTACAAATAAATTATCAGGAGTAAAATCATCTGGTAAATACGTCATAGGCGAAATACCGCTATCAATATCTAATGCAGCGTCCAGTACTTTCAGGTTATCATAAAAACGTGAACCTGAAAAATCTTTTGATACCAGGGCAAGGTCAATATCACTCCATTCATCATATTTCCCTTCAGCATATGAGCCGAACAGAATTGCTTTATCAATTCTGATTTGATTAATCTCCAACTTTGATATTAATTTTTCAATTATATTTTTGACATTATCAGGGATTTCAGCCATTCAAATTTTCCTTAATTTGTGTTAAATAATTTTGTGCAAAATCTTTAGTACAGATTTTATGAAAATCACTTTTATATTCGGAATATCTTGCTTCAATATTAAAGGTATTCACCGTAGAATATAATTTTTTTAATGTTGCTGATAAATCCAAATCAGATGCCTGAGCCAATTTGACTAAATCGTGAGTTCTTGGAGGTGTATCTTGTATAAGCAGAACATAAATACTTTTAAGTGCTTTTTCAAGTGCTAAGTGGCTAATAAATAAGCACCAGTCATAATTACCTGATTTAAAATTATTCTCAGCCGCTTTTAAATCGCTTTGCGAACATTCAAACCAGTATTGAGCCTGTTCCCTTATTGTCATGACAAACTACATAAATTTATTGGATACAATAATGACTAATATATGAAATAATTATTTATTTTTCTTGTTTAAAATCTATGGTAATTCAATTTATTTCAATTCCGAACATATTTTTTAATCCATATATTATAATTTTGTTAATTATATTTATTTTCATTTTTAATAATTTGATTTATGATACCTAAAGAGCTGATAGAACCTAAAAGCATCGTTGTTGTCGGCGGGTCAAATGATTTATCCAAACCCGGCGGGAGAGTAATTAAGAATATCGTTGATGGTGGATATAAAGGTGAACTATTTGTTGTGAATCCTAAGGAAACCCAAGTACAGGGATTAGCTTGCTTAAAAAGTGTTTCGGAGTTAAAGGAAGTTGACCTCGCAATAATAGCCATTTCTTCAAAATTTATTCCGGAAACATTAGAGATCCTTATTAACCAAGTTGGTTGCAAATCTTTTATTGTTCTCTCCGCAGGTTTCAGTGAAATGGGAGAAGAAGGTAAAATTCTCGAGGAAAAAATTACCGATATGGTAAAAAAAGCCGATGGTTGCCTGATTGGTCCTAACTGTATGGGTGTTATGACAACTTCATACAAAGGATTATTTGGCGGTCCGATGCCAGTGCTTGACACTAAAGGATGTGATTTCGTTTCAGGTTCAGGAGCAACTGCTGTTTTTATTCTCGAGACTGCAATACCAATGGGAATAAAATTCTCAAGTGTGTTTACTGTCGGAAACAGTGCATTAATAGGTGTCGAAGATATTATTCAATATTGGGATGAAACTTTTGATGAAAAAACAAGTTCAAGAATAAAACTTATATATGTTGAACAAATAAATGAACCTCAGAAATTTCTAAAACATTGTCGTTCATTAATCAAGAAAGGATGCAGAATTGCTGCAATTAAGGCAGGAACAACAGATGCCGGTTCAAGAGCTGTATCTTCACATACGGGAGCACTCGCCGGTTCTGATTTAGCTGTTGATGCATTATTCAGAAAGGCGGGAGTGGTTCGATGTTCTGGAAGGGTAGAACTTGCTTATGTTGCAGGAATATTCAATTATCCTGAGTTCCGAGGAAAAAGAATTGCAATTGTAACTCATGCTGGAGGACCCGGTGTAATGTTAACAGACTCATTGTCAAAAGGTGGATTTGATATTCCTCATATCAAAGGTGAAGATGCAAATGAATTGTTATCAAATTTGAATTATGGTTCTTCTGTGGCAAATCCTATTGATTTCATTGCAACAGGAACAGCCGAACAGTTGGGAATTATTCTCGATTATATTGATAATAAATTCGATAATATTGATGGCTCTGTAGTTATTTTCGGAACACCGGGATTGACAGATGTAACCCCTGTTTATGAGTTGATAAATGAAAAAATGAAAATTTGCAGGAAACCAATTTTGCCTGTTCTCCCTTCAATCGTACAGGCATCAGATGCTATTGACACATTTATTTCACTTGGAAGAGTATTTTTTAAAGATGAGGTCGTACTTGCAAATGCAATGTCAAAAGTATATAATATCCCAAAACCTTTTGAAGAAGTTTCAAAATATAAATTCGATAGTAACAGAATAAGTAAATTAATTAATGAAAACGAAAATGGTTTTTTAAAACCTGAATTAGTAAAGGAATTATTAGATATTGCAGGTATTAAAAGAGCAAAAGAATATATCGCAACGTATGAAGAACAAGTATTACAGGCTTGTTCTAAGGTAGGTTTTCCATTAGTGATGAAGGTTATAGGACCCATTCATAAAACCGATGTTGGAGGTGTTATACTAAATATAAGTAGTGATTATGAAGCAGTCCAATCTTATAAAAGATTAATGAAAATTCAGGGGGCAAGTGGAGTGCTAATTCAACCGATGCTGCATTCTGATTTCGAGTTATTCATTGGTGCTAAATATGAAAAGGATTTTGGATTTATAATTTTATGCGGTGTGGGTGGTATTTTCATCGAGGTTCTAAAAGACTTTACTTATGGATTATGCCCCATCAATTCAGATGAGGCATTATATATGATTCGTAACTTGAAATCATATCAAATATTTCAGGGTGTTAGAGGAAAACAAAAAGTTGATGAGCATAAATATGCAGATATTATTGTTCGTCTATCTGCCTTACTCGAAATAGCACCCGAAATTAAGGAATTGGACCTTAATCCGCTACTCATAAAAGATTATGAAATAGTTGTCGCTGATGCAAGGATTTTAATAGAAAAATAATTAATTACAAAACAAAGTACAAGTGCGGAATTTTCCATCTCTTGCCCATTGTTGCTCACTTACTTTTCCTGAACCAATTACTTTGGTTTTATAACCTGCATGATGAAGAATTGTAATAGCTCTGCGAAGCGTTAATCCACGTACATCGGGTAGTTCTACTTGTTTTGTTTTGTTGAATGTTTGTAATTCGATTATTTTCCAATTATGAACTTTTTGATTTGGTTTTGGATTTTGTGAAATTATGATTGAGTTTGTATCTGATGTATTACTCAGTTTCAATTTAATATTCTGAGCCATTCTAATTGCATCCTTGACGTATAATCCTCGAAAGTCCGGGACATAAACTGAATCATGTTTTAGTGAATCTTCTTTTGCCTTTTCAGATTGAATAATTGGATTAATTGAAAGCCAATCCATTAAAATGTTCTTAAAAATTGGTGCTGCCGTTGCACCTCCATAGTAAGAACCTTTCGGGCTGTCGAGTAAGACAAGCAAAGCTATTTTAGGCTTATCTGCAGGGAAAAATCCTATAAAGGATGCATAATAATTTTGTGTTGTATATGAGCCATTTACAAGTTTTTGCGATGTTCCTGTCTTACCTGCTGTTTTGTATCCTTCAATTTTTGCTTCCCTCCCGGTTCCTTTTTCAACAACACCAACTAACATATCAGTTATTGTTTCTGCTGATAATTCTGATATGACTCTTCGGATGGTTCGAGGATTGAAATGTGTAGTATCTCCGATATTATCAATGGTAGCTTTGACAATATGAGGTTTCATCAGGACCCCTTTGTTAGCAATAGCAGAATATGCTGCAATCATTTGCAGAGGTGTTACCGAAATGCCATAACCGAAGCTCATGAATCTTTTTGAAGCTGTAGTAAGTTCATTTGCTTTTCTGATTCTACCTGAAGGCTCTCCCGATAATTCTACACCCCATCGTTTTCCGAAACCGAAATTCATTACATAATTTGCAAAATCATCATCAGGAATGCTATTCCCAACTTGTGAAAAAACAACATTGCTTGAATAGGCAAGTGCATCGGCAAAAGTTACAGTTCCTATCGGATGGTCGTCCTTGATTTGATATTTCCCGAAATCAAGTAATCCCATGTGCCCGTTGACAAGCTTTTCTGGTGTGATTAGGTTTTTGTCAATTGCTGCAGAAGCCGTTATGGTTTTGAAAGTTGAGCCGGGTTCGTACAAATCGGTTATAGCCCTGTTTTTCATCGCTGATACTTGTGTGTTTTTCAAATCATTTGGGTCATAACTCGGGTAAGATGCCATTGCTAATATTTCACCTGTTGAAGGTTCAATTGCTATGACAGTGCCGACTGCAGCATTTGTTTTTTCAATCCCTTTCTTCAGTTCATACTCAATTATCCTTTGCAATTCAATATCAATTGTTAATACGACAGATTTCCCGTGAATAGCCTCAATGGTCGGAAGATTTGCAGTCGGGTGAATATGACTGGTTGCATCTCTTTGCATAATCATATAGCCGCTTTTTCCGCTGAGTAGGGTATCAAAACTCAGTTCAATACCGGATAGGCCTTTGTTGTCAACGTCGGTACATCCGATTATCTGCGAGGCAACAGGTGAGTATAAATAATTTCTTCTGGGCTCGATGTATTTTATAAATCCCTTATATTTAATTGAATCAATACCAATCAAATCACCGGGTATCAAACCTCTTGCAAGCCAAACAAATGCACCTTCTGTTGATTTGATTTTGCCGAGTAATTCCCTGGAATTTAAACCTGCGGATTTTTCGAGTTCAAAGCACAACTTTTCTTTTTCTGTGAGAACGGTTGGGTCTGCTGCAAGAGATATACCCATTACAGTTCCTGCAATCAAATTACCGTTTCTGTCATATATATTTCCTCTTTCGGCTCTGAGCGGGACTTTTGCTTCATGCTGGCGTTTTGCCTGCTGCCGGTATTTTTCGGAATCAATAATTTGTACTATAAATAATCTTACGATAACAGCAATGAACCCGATACTAATAAATAAAAGCACTAACCAGAATTTATATAATCGCTTCTTTGAATTTTGAAATTCCTGTTCAATTTGTTCTATATTATTCTCTTCATCCATTAATTTTATTATTCATTTAATGATGCTGTACTTGTATTTATTAAATTAATTATGCAAATCTAAAAAGATTATTTCTCTTTTTTATATTCTTGCAATTCTTATCTATGAAAATCTTTGGAATTTTTGTATAATTGCCGAATTATTATTTTAACCTGCTATATTTATTAAAAAATTATTGTGAGAATTAATGTGGACTTTTATTAAAAGAATCAGCCTGACTCAATGGATATTAATATCTATGGTCATTGGTGCTATAGCAGGGTGGCTCTTCCCTGAGTTATCACAGCATATCAGAATCATATCTAATATTTTTCTGAAAATGATTAAAGTTATAATTGTCCCGCTTCTTTTCAGCACTTTGGTAGTTGGTATAGCAGGTCATAGCGACGATTTGAAGGCTGTTGGGAGGTTGGCTTTTAAGTCAATTATTTATTTTGAAATTGTAACAACAATAGCACTTTTTATCGGGCTTGCAGCCGTTAATCTTACCCAGCCGGGTGCCGGGATTACACTTCCATCATCAATATCACCCACATCTCAGGTAACTCCTGCACAAATGTCCTGGAAAGAAACATTAGAGCATTTAGTCCCTAAAAGCTTCTTTGAATCTGCGGCAAACAATGATGTCTTACAGATTGTGTTCTTTGCTATACTATTTGGAATTGCACTCACACAGGTTAAGGGAAAACCTAAAGAAGCCATACTGAATTTTTGCGAAGGCTTATCCGAAGTGATGTTCAAATTCACCGGCATTGTAATGAAATTTGCACCATTCGGTATTGGTGCAGCCATGTGCTATACTGTGGGACATAGCGGTATAGGCGTCCTGATGAATCTTGGCAAAATAATTTTAACACTTTATGGCTCTCTCTTTGTTTTAATCTTCCTTGTTTTCATTCCTATAATGTTATTATTCAAAATACCAATTAAGAGATTCGCAAAAGCAGTGGAAGAGCCTGCCCTGATTGCATTTTCAACTACCTCATCTGATGCGGCATTGCCTGTAGCATTGGAGAATATGGTTAAATTCGGTGTACCGAGGAGAATTGTATCATTTGTACTTCCGACCGGATATTCATTCAATCTCGATGGTTCCACACTTTATTTATCCATTGCTGCAATATTCGTTGCACAAGCGGCAGGAGTTCACCTCGACCTCTGGCATCAATTATCAATTATGTTTGCATTGATGCTGACTTCAAAAGGAATAGCGGCTGTGCCAAGAGCATCAATAGTTATCCTATCCGGAACACTCATTACTTTTGGTTTGCCTCTCGAAGGAGTTGCTATCTTGCTCGGAGTTGACGAAATTATGGATATGGCAAGAACAAGCACAAATCTTATAGGGAACTGCCTTGCTTCAACAGTTATGGCTCGAATTGAAGGAGAGTTGAATCTCGATAATTCAGTGAATCATATATTTTCTGAAACATAAATTTTATGATTAACAATTCTGATTCATTTTATCGGTGTCTCTACTCTAACTTTAACAGTTCTGCTGTAAAAGCGTCCTTCGGGGTATTCATTATCAAATAAAAGTTTTGTTTCACCATATCCTGCATACTTTGAATTTTCAAATTGGAGTGCATCTGATGCCGCCTTTGCCCGTCTGACTGAGAGAAGCATATTATACTCATCCTCACCGAGTCTATCAGTATATCCTTCTATTGTGATTGATGAATTTTTGCCGAGTGTATTTTTTATTTGATTCAGAATTTCCATATTTTTATCATTGAGAGAATAGCTGTCGAAATCATAGAGAATTAGTGAAAAGAGATTTATTTGTTTATCGCTAAGCTTAGATGTTCTTTTATCTATGATTCTTATTTTATTAATTTTAATCACCTTTTCACTTGTATAGGTCTTCATATCGAGGTCCCTGATGAACATTTTACATTCGAGTTGATTTGCATATTTAAGCAAATCAATGTTTGCATCGTTTTTCAAATCCCATGCAATTTGTTCAGGAATCCTATCTGAGAAAATAAATTCTTTTATCTTTTTTCCATTGACTTCAATTTCAATTTTTCCATCAAGAAATTTATTGATATTTGATTCAGGCAAATATCTAATTTCAGATTGATTTATTTCATTAATTGTATCATTTATTTCAATAGGGGTGAGTATTGCTTGATTATCAGAATATATTTCGACTCTGCGGTTCTCGGCTGAGCCTTCTGCTACAGAAGGATTTGAGAAAAATACGGGTATGTTTCTTGCTTCGATTTTTATTCTATCATTCTTGATATTCCAAATCTTTGTAAAATAATCTCCAATTTTTTTAGCTCTATTTTTAGATAATTCAATGTTATTCTGTTCAATACCATCGTTACTATTGCATCCAATAAGAGTAATTATGGCATCAGGATTATCCTGAAGCCTTTTCCCGATTATATTTAATAATTCATAGTATGTTTCTAACTCTGATTTATCCTTCAATGTATCAATACTATAATTCAAAGTTTCTTCTTTGTTAATCAATTTATATCTTTCGGGAATTTCGGGAGAAGCACTATCATAGAAAACATAATTCAACAATGGATTCATTCTTGTTGAAAGAAACTCCTCGATGTCTATTTCTGACTTGTCTGTCTCTTTGTTGTCAATCACAGATTTAATTGTAAAATCAACTTTCTTTTCTTCTATTGGAGGCTCCGGCATTCTGGGTCCAGGAGGTTTAATAGGTTCTGGTATAATTTTTACTTCTTTAGGTATGGGTGTATATTTAATTGACAAACCTACTTTTGCAGAATGAATATTCCAAATAAGATTAGGGATTGTAGGAGTAAAATTATAAGCTAATGAAATTTCAGGCGAGATGATAAAAGTATTTTTCTCATCAAAAGAAATGTCATAGCATAATCCTCCAATGAAACTTGAATTTAATATTGAAATATCCTTGATTTTTCCGCTTGTTTCAAATCTAATCCTCTTGTTGTTGTCAAAATTGCCTGTTGCGGGTTGAAGCAATTTCTCATATTGAATATAATCACTATTAACTATTATATTAAAATCAAATCCACCTAAAAAGGATAGTTCATCAATCAGTTTTATTTTTACAAGCGATTCTATTCCAATTATAGAAATTTTTGTTGAAAGATAATGCTCAACCTGGGCATTTGTCGGAGTATTGTTAACCAATGCGGATTTTGTTTCATTATCGGTTAATATTCCACTAATATTTGAATATTTTAATCTTCCGATTGCAGAAATTGAATTTGAATAAATATATTCATAAAGCATGCCAAAAGAAAAACCGTTTCCTTCTCCTTCGGTAAATGTAGGACAACAATTCACAACATCAGGCAGTTGGTGGAAATCAGCAGAGTGCAAATAGTAATTATAATTTCCAAATAAACCGAATCTGTGCCTCAAGAACTCAGAACTATCCTTAGTTTCTTGTGCGGATAAGACAATTGTTCCTATAATTGATATAACAATAATTTCTATTAATAATTTTTTTCCCATCTCATTATTACAATAATTCCTTTAAGATTACAAGAGAAAGTTTATTTTTAATTCAGAGTCCAAGGCCACTGCAGAAGCAATGTTTAAACAAAGATAAAATAAATTAGAATCGGATTTTATAACTTATTTTGAATAGCCACTATCTTTAGATAGTGGGGGTTTGTCGCCTGATTACGACTTAAGTCACTTAAATTTATTAGGGGATAAATCCCGATATGATGCGGTCATTTAATCCCACTATTTAAAAATAGTGGCTATTCATCTAAAATAAAATGAAGAGGATTTAAATTATTATACAATTTAAACCCTCTTGTTTAATTATAAAATCAATTTATTAATTTTAATACTTTTCAATAATACCCACGAATAATTCATTCTCTCCATCAGCATTTATTCCGGAAATCTTATAAATATATGCACCGACAGGCAGTGTTGATAACTGCAGGGAACTAACATTATGAGTTCCTGATATTGTCGGGCAATTATCAATTCTTCCCACTTCCTTGCCATCAATAGTATAGAATGAAATCGAAATACTTCTCTCATCTCTTGCAAGAGTGTAGCTGAATTCAATTTTGCTCCTGAAAGGATTCGGAAATGCCTGTACATCCTGTATCCATTTGGGACCATTAATAGGTACCATCGTTGATTTTGTATTATTGTTTTCGCAAAATTCAATTATGTTATCGTCTGCATCAATCTTTGCAAACAATTCAAGGAAGTTTGCTTTGTAAGGAACAATGAAATCCATTGTTAACTGCCCGGTTTCAAGTGAATCCAATGAAGGAATAGTTCTCTGTCCAACCTGTACAGTATCCTTCCAATCTATCACAGCATATAAATTCAATGAAAGATTATTTGATGGTACTAATCCGTTTTTGTATCTGATTCGAGCTTGAGAAATCGAGCCGAATGACAAATTACTTATATCAGCACTAATATCATCAACGATGAAATCATAAGTCGGGCAGTCGAGTGATTTCATATCATCAATCGAGAAGTTATATTTTGTGGCACCGGAAGTAATTGTATTGCCTTTGTAATTGATATTAATTTTTGGAATCACAGCCGACTCATCAAAGAATGTAAGACAGGCATCATCCGATGCACCGAAGTGGAGCCTCAATTTCCTTGATTCACCGGGTATGAGAGAACCAAGCTGTGCTTTGATGTTATTTCCTACAACAGTACAATTCGCTGGCAGATTACTCTGTACGGGTACAAACGATATTCCGGGATAAATATCCAACTGTGTATTTTCGGCTATGTTGCTTCCCGAATTAAATGCCTCGATAAGAACTTCAATATCTTTGTCATCATAGTTGTCCCAGATGAAAGGCTGGTTCTCTTTTACTGGTTTACCATTAAGGCTAACAATTCGTTTATAATCCTTTACTTTCGGTCCTGATGTTCTTACAGATAATTCTCTTGCAGTTAATTTTAGCGGATTATTTAATTCTGTCGTATAATTCAACTCATTCCCGTCTGTAACTCTTACCAAATCTCTCTCATTCTCGCTGTTGACAATTCCCTGTTCCAGTATATACATTTTTGCATTATTGACATTGGGGAAATTGCTGAATTGGCTTAAGCCAATCGTTGCCTCAGAGCTTGAAGGATCAAACGAAGAACCAAGATTATTGCTCAATGTATCAAAACTTAGATAGTTAACATCCTGTGTTGACCATTTGACATTTCCCGTTGGGAGCATATTCTCAGTCATCTGTACCATAATATCAGTCAAATTAGATTTGCCAATAACAATCTTCTGATATTCAAGAATGTTCCCGTTAGGAGCTCTATCCGACATACTGAATTGTACAGAAGGAACGGTGTAGGAAATCTGTTTTGCAGTTGTTTCTGTATAATGTTTCCTGTCACCGCTAATCGTGAAATCAATATTATATATCCCTTTATTCAAGGTTTCATCAATGGTGAACAACATTACAAAATATGCTCTTCTCGAAGGTTGCAGCAGAGGAAGTGTATTCCCCATTTTAATCAAAACTTCCCCTTCGGGCTGATTGAATCTCCATCCTGCTCTGAATGTCCCAAGGTCATCTCCTGCTCTGGTTACTTTACCTGTAACAGGGTCAACCTGTGCCGGAACGAGGGGCCTTGGATATGCCACATAAGACATCACAAGATTTGTTGTCCCAAGCTCATTTCCAAGAATTGGAGTAATAGTTGTGTTGAACCAGTTATCATCAGTTCCGTTCATCACTTCAATTTTAACCTGCAAGAAACTACCGGAAACAACTTTTGGATAATCCGCCAAATCAGGATTATTTTTATCTGCATTTGGAACCAGAGTAATCGTCTTATGGCTGTAATCAGGGTCAATGATTGACGATATATCAATCGGAGGACTGATGAGACTGCATGGGTCTTTCCCTCCAGCCATCGTTGTTATTGTTGACTCTCCATATCCGAAGGAAACATGGAATGGGTCAAAGTCAGAGTTGAACTGGTGAGGCTCATCTATGTCCTGAATAAAATGTTTGATGTATGTAGTGTCAATGCCGTATTTAACAACAGAGGGAGTAACTGATGAGGTTAATCTCAAATCACTTCCCTTAGCAAATCCGGAAAGTACGTGTGAGAAAATCACCCAGGGTGAGCCGCCGAAAATTTCCTCGACAACAAGCCATCCGCCTTTGCTTATGTCAACAGGTCCTTCTTTTCCTTTGCCTTCATATATTGCATGAAGTTTTATATGTGTCTTTCCAAGATTCTCAAAGAAATCATCCCCGTAAGTGTTGTCCGCACCATGATACCAGCCTGAATCAACCATTCCGTATATGTCATCCTGGAAAGGTGTTTCGGGATAATTCAACCACTGTTCACCATTATCCAGCATGAAATTGTCATGCAGAAATCCTGTCTTTGACGAGAATCTATCGCCTCTGTCATCAATCCAGTCATCAATACCATCATGATTGTCATCATCTATCGCCGGTGGAATCAATAACTGAGGAATATAAATGTGATATTGGAAGGGGTCTTCCCAAATTTCGATAGCATTTTTAGTGTTCTTATTGTCAAGCCATTTAGCAAAAGGCTGTCCATCAATTGAGACGATATTGTTAATATCATAGGTCCCGTCAGCTAATTTTGGCAGAGTTAAAGAATAACCTCCCATACCTTTAGGTAGGTCGTAAATCATATAACCAAATACACCGTCGCCAAGCTTTTCATTCCCTTCCATTATTTCCGAAGGGTCATTGTAATCCACATCATGTCCTGCATTTCTAATCCAATAGTAGGTATATTCTGTTGAAGCATCTATGTCAAATGTCAGATTAGCTTTCCCGTACTTCGGCAGATACTGTAAAGTATTTCCTGTTGAAGGTTCAGTAATTAAGAAATTATTCGACAGATATTCAAACTGTAATGGATTCGGCAAAGGAGCATAATAAGTGTATGTTGTTCTTATTGGTGTCATCCTGTCTTCATTAAAAATCGTTTTATATTCAAGCTTTGAATACTGCGAATTCTTTGGAGTTGGATGAGTCATATCAATTTCTTCGCCACCGAGCGAAAGTGCAGCGATGAATTCATTATGAGGCTGTGGCACTGTGCCTGCACAAAAATCTGTCGGTAGCAAATGATAATTTGATTTTGCAGTGTCTATAAAAGTATAACCTTCATAGTTGTTGATTCTTTGATATATTAATTGTTTCCAAACTATATTTCCATTATCATCTCTGTCCATCCAATGTGTCCAGCTTGTGTCGGTAAGATTAGGATTGTTAATATCTCTGGAATACGGATAAAACATACCGTTAACATCAATATCCAACCTATTATATGCGTGTGAAACGCCTGCCGACATATTGACAAGGTCGGGCGGGTCAACCCATATTTCATAATAACAATAGGGGTCGAAATACTGATATCCCCTGACTGTGCCAATATCCCATGTTACTTTCCAAACCCTGATTTTATCTCCTACTTCTTCTACATCAACAATGCCATCACCGTTTATATCCATAGCCCGTTTGCCATCGTGGTCAATGTCCTCATAATATGAAGAATCGCCCGTTCTAAGATGCTCCCAGGGGTTTAACCAGTAAACATCATCTTCTGTGAGTGTATATCCCTTTGGATAAATCGAAGCAGTATCGAGCCATGCATCGGGATGTCCGTCGCCGTCCATATCAAATTCGGGATTGCTCTCGTCGTTGCTTCCTTTCAGAACTGTAACGAACTTTCCACCCGGAGTTTTCAGAATTGGTATATCCATTGCATGGTCAACCCAATAGAACGGGACATCCTTTGGAATATATTGGACATATTTTGTCTGCAATGCATCTGTTCTTTCCTTGTTTTCCATTATCATGAAAACCTTGAAAGGCTGATAATATAATCCGAGAAAGTTTTTCCAGTTCAAGTCTGCATCCGCAACCAGCCTTGCACTGAACATCAGGTAAGCATAATCATTCCATTTCCAGAAATAACGCTTCCCTTCGCCATCATTGTATTGAGATACATTATAAGAGCTATAAACATAACTGCTCCACGAAATAAATCTGTTTACCGATTCGTGGATTTTATCATCGGGCTCAGGTGTTCTCAATCTGTATGTAATTACCTTCTCTGTCATCGCAGGAATTGTCAAACCTGAAATTGTCAGGGCATTTCCGCTTATTGTTGCGTTAACATCCTGGTCAATTACATCAACATACTGGAAAAATGTTTTATTAACATTATTAATATTTTCTGTTCTTAAATACTCATTAATTGAAATATTAGAAATATCTGTTGATGTTAAATTCCTGACTTTTATTCTCACTTCAAATGTATCGAGCCTGTCGAATGACACTGCATTCTTTCCGGCTGTGATACCGCTTGGTAAATCATTATAAACAGACCTTGTAACGTCAATGTTATTTGTAAAAGCATAAAGGAGTGCGTTTAATGTCCATTGCAACTGCCTTGAACCGTTCTTTAGTTCATTTATTCCGCCTGTCGAGGGCAATCCTGTATTACAAATAATTCTTCCGTTATTAGCATTAGGCCCGTTCAATACAAATGCAACCGGTGAAAATCCCGCTATTCTTGCAATGATTTCTGCACTTCCTGCATCAACTGTCGGAATTGATGTACAATACAGTTCATCAGTAACAATTTGTGTGTATGCAATCGGATTATTTGAATTTTCATAGTCAACTTGAAGCATTCCTGTTGTTGGATTTGGCTCGATGAAATTATCGAAATTAACTGAACCTGGCATTAAATAACCAAGTTTCTCGATAAAATAAACAGCATTCCCTTCTACATAAATTGTTCCGCCGTTACTTAGGAAAGCATCCAACTTTACCTTAATCTGTGGACATATTGCAAAGACACTGTCAATGTAATACTTTTGATTTGTACCTTCGGCATTGAAAGAAGGAATAATCAGCAACTGGGTTGATCCGGATATTGAATTTGTATCGAGAAACCTTTCATCAATCAAATAATAAAAATTATTCGACAAGTAAGAATCGAACATGTTTTTGAAGTATAAATACTGCCATGTTACTGTCTTGTTGTTTTGCTGAATTATACTGTTGAACAGAGCTATTCTATATGTCGATGGTTTAAACTGAATCGAGTAATGCTCGGCTGACTGCCAGTCGTAGATACTATAATTATTACCCGTAACACCTGCAAAAGACGAAGGAACTTCATCGGGATATATGAAGGAGCCGCGGTTTGGTCCGTTCTTTACCCAATAAACAGAGTATTCACCATAATCGGGAAATAAATTTGTATCAATTGTTGTGCTTGTAAAACGGTAATCAGAACCCGATTGGGTCATAACCATTTTGTAAGCCTTGATGAAATCCTGCTGACTTGCATCTGTAGGAATAATTGTGCCTTTTGCGTTGACTTCAAGCGAGGCTATTAAAAGAAATAAAATTAAAAAAGAATCAAAGACAAGGTTTTTGAAAATCTTGACTGAGTAAAGATTTTTCATCACATCCCCCTAATATATATTTATAAAGGTATTTTCTTAACCTTTTCAACCAACAACCGTAATGTTATTGGGCTATATTATTTTTTGAGTGTTCTGCCTATATACCTATTAACCCAAAAAATTAAAAATAGTTGCAAAAATATATTTATATTAAAATTATAATATACCAGAGTATGTAATGATTTTATTTTCAAGTTTATCCAACTCTTTCTTTTAAAATATTGATTACGGCTATTTATAGCCGATTCATTCCAACAACAATAATAATGAAAAGAATTGATATTTGCAAGTGGTAGAAATACTTAATTTGAAAAAGGTTTAATATATTATTTTTCCCCTTTACTAAAGGGGGACTAAGGGGGATAATAAATAATCACTCAACGGAACCCAATCCCGCACACATCTTCGTAATTATTTCATCACTGAGCAGGTAACCTTTTCTTGTCAACCTTAGTTTTTGATTACCATTCTCCATTAGCTTATCTTTTGTGAGAAGGCTGATTAGCTCTTGATTTACGGCTATTAAGTCAATCTGAAATTCTTTATTAATTTCTTCGATATTTAAACCTTCACATCTCAGGCCGAGCATTATTTTTTCTTCAAGGAGCTGTCTTTTGGTTAATACTTCACTTCCCTCAACAGGCAGAGAGTCTTTCTCAACCAGGTCGAAATATTTTTTCAGGTTCCGGTGATTCCAGTACCTTGTACCATTGATATAGCCATGTGCGGATGGACCGAAAGCAAAATATTCACCTCCGTTCCAGTAATTGAGGTTGTGCCTGCATTTCATTCCATCGAGTGTAAAATTGGAAACTTCATATTGCTCATAAGCTGCGTCTGTCAATGTATCGGAGACATATTCGAAGATTTCAGCATCTACTTCATCATCGTTCTTTCTAACTTTTCCGGACTGCATTGAGTTGTAGAGCGGTGTTCCCTTCTCGAAGGTGAGGTTGTAAGCAGATATATGGTTTGGTTTATATTTCAAGAGATTTTCCAAAGTATATTGAATATCTTTTACTTTCTGACCGGGGATTGAAAATATAATATCTGTGCTGATGTTGTCAAAACCTGCTTCCCTTCCTGTTTCAATAGCTTTCAATGCTTCTTCGGGGGAGTGAATCCTGTCGAGAAATTCAAGTTCTTTTGGTATGAGCGACTGAATGCCTATGCTGAGCCTGTTTACACCCAATTGCTCGTAGCCTTCAAGTTTGGATTTTTCTATTGTGCCGGGATTGCACTCTACAGTAAATTCAAGAGCATCTGTGAAATTGAAGTGCTTTTTAAGTTCATTGATAATGAGTTCAAGTTCTTCGGGTTTCATTAGAGAGGGAGTGCCGCCGCCAAAGAATAAGGTGCTGACATACGGCTTTGAATCTAGCTTATCGGTGTATAACCCGATTTCATTGATGAGGCTCTTGTTGAATTTGCCGGTATTCTTCATGTCCGTGATTGAGAAGAAATCGCAATAACAGCACTTCTTGATGCAAAAAGGAAAATGTATGTAAATGCCGGGCATAATTTTTTTCTTTAATTAATTACGAAGTAGTTAACTGTGAAATGGTTTTTTTATTGCCTGTAATTTGTGTCTGTTTATTGACTTAGTAACTATTTTCGCAATATTCCTTCATACAAATTTTTTGCCTGAAAGCACATATCAAAATCGTTCCAAATCAAATCACCGAGGTCAATCCTGAATTGTATAAAATTGTTTTTGTCCAGGTATTTCTTCTCGTTTGGATAGTTGGAATTGATTAGTAAATTATAAAAATCAATAATTTTTTTAACTTTATCATTAAAAACCAACTGAATTTTATAATCTTTCAAATACTTAGCATCTATTATTTTTACTGCTCTCATTTTATTCTCCTGGTAATTATCTTTGGCTCAATTGACTTTTTCCAGACAAAATAATTGACCCATTTATCAACGATTTCACGGGCATAATATTTAATAAATTCTTCGAAATCCTTTCTTTTTGAAGAATCAAATCTCTTTTTCCCCTGAACATTTTTGAATTTAATTTCAGTGATATTCCCACCCTCTACAATAAACTCTGCTTTTATTTCAGCACCAGCATAACGGCCATGAACATGAATTGGTTCGTGTTCATCTGGCCAGAAAAAAACACAATACCTAAATATTCATAAAGTTTTGGCATATTATTACTAGCTTTTTAAAACAAAATCCAATTTATAAAAATTAATTGAAATCCACAAGGTTTGTTTAAGATTACATTGTTATGCTGAACTCATTTAAATATATATAATGTTAAATCTACATCAGAGCTATTTATAACAAAGAGTAACACCGAGCATTGCGAGGAGTTTCACTGAGAATGTCGGAACTATGATTTTTGTGATTTTTGTGATTTTCTGATGATTTAATTAAACCTTATTTTATTCAAATGACCTTAGTGAAAAGTATAAAAGTAAAGTGGCGAACTCTATTTGGGATTTTATAAGGTAATCATGTTTGATAGAAGCGATTATGGTTTGTTACTAAGGTTGTAGGTTAATTTTTTTATAAGTTTAAAGTTTCACGCAGAGCCGCAGAGCCGCAAATTGTCTGAATTTGGATTTGTATGATTTGAGGATTGCAGGATTTTGTTTTTTTTGCATGGAAAGAGGCGAAGAAGCCGAAAATTGTCTGAATTAGGATTTGTATGATTTGAGGATTGTAGGATTTTGTTTTTTTTGCATGGAAAGAGGCGAAGAAGCCGAAAATTGTCTGAATTAGGATTTGTAGGATTTGAGGATTGTAGAATTTTGTTTTTTTTGCATGGAAAGAGGCGTAGAAGCCGAAAAGGACGGGGAGGAAAGTCCTATATGAAGATATTTAAAATCAATATAGTTTTTCGTAATTTAATATCATAAAAAAATAAATTAGATATTAATGTTTTTTCGATTTATGATATATTAGAGGAAAAGTATGAAAAAGATGAGGATATACCTGGATACATCTATTATTTCGGCATATTTTGATTACAGGAAACCTGTACGGCAGTTGATTACACAGAAGTGGTTCCAGAACGATATAAAAAATTTTGAATCTTTTATTTCATCACTTGTAATTCAGGAAATCAATAATAATAAAGATATAGAATTAAAAGAAAACATGTTTGACATGATAATTGAACATAATTTTTCTGTTCTTGATATTGATAATGAATCACTTTCACTGGCAGAAAATTATAGAAAGGAAGTTATAAAAAAAGAAATAAATGATTCTATTCACATAGCTATTGCAACAATAAACTCGTTAGATGCAGTCGTTTCATGGAATTTCAAGCATATAGTAAATTTGAAAACAATAAATACAATACATTCGATTAATTTACTTCATAATTACAAAATAGTGGAAATAATGACACCGGAAAATTTAGGAGGGAATGTATATGCAAACTTATAAGAATGATTATTCGCCGAAAGAGGATTATGCTCTTTGGGAACTGCATGAGATTAGGCATAAGATGGCAAAAGAGATTTTGAATCCTTCTAAGATTAATGAAAACGCAAAAGAGATTATCAAGAAATATAAATTAAAGAATCTGAAAATTATTTCTTCTTAGCATGATCAACCTTAAGGTTTTTTCCACCGAGTTTCGCAGAGTTATGCACTGAGTTTCACAGAGTTGTCGTCGGAACTATGATTTGTGTGATTAATGTGATGTCTTTGATTTCAATACCGAATGTTGAATTGTAGTTGTATATTTTCCGCAAATTGTCTGAACAGGATTCACTTGATTTAATGATAGACACGATTTTTTTTTGTTTCACGCAGAGCCGCAGAGCCGCAAATTGTCTGAATTAGGATTTGTAGGATTTGAGGATTGTAGGATTTTGTTTTTTTTGCATGGAAAGAGGCGTAGAAGCCGAAAATTGTCTGAATTAGGATTTGTATGATTTGAGGATTGTAGGATTTTGTTTTTTTTGCATGGAAAGAGGCGAAGAAGCCGCAAATTGTCTGAATTAGGATTTGTAGGATTTGAGGATTGTAGGATTTTGTTTTTTTTGCATAGAAAGAGGCGTAGAAGCCGAAAATTGTCTGAATTAGGATTTGTAGGATTTGAGGATTGTAGGATTTTGTTTTTGTTTAACTTCCCAATTGTCTGAACAGGATTCACTCGATTTAATGAATACACGATTTTTTTTACGCGGAGGAGAAGAAGCCGCAAAGGACGGTGAGGAAATTGTTACTTTTATGTTAAAATCAAAAAATAATTTCAAAATATAAAGGATATGATTACATACTGTTTAACTTATCAAATCCATTTTTAATAACATTAGCAATTAGTTTTCTACGTTGTTCTAAGAAAATTTTATAATCCATTGATTCCCAATTTTCAGGTAAAGCATGCCAATAATACATTTTGTTTAATAAATCCGTACTTAATATAGATAAATATTCAGGTAAATATGATGATGGAGGCTCATCAGAAATATCAATATTGTCCTTCCATTCTACTAAAGCAAAGTTCGCAATTTGGTTGGTTTCTTTAATATCAGAAATATTTACAGATTTTAGATAATTTCTTGGGAACAAATGATGCCTTTCTGTTGCTGACTTGTTTGATTTGATTGATGGATCAAGTAAAGAAGATACTTTTAAGTTAGAAAAAAGAACATTAGCATCGAGTAGTACTAAAGATGCATAGTAAGCAAAAAGGGCAGGTGCAGTAGCAGATGAAACAGCTAATTCATTCGGAAGTGTTATTTTCCAAAAATCATCAGTTAATTTTTCTTCAATTATTTTATTAAGAACAATAATAAAATCAGCTTGACTATGACAATCTCTGAGACGGGAGAAATCTTGTTCCATAACAGTTTCAGGTGAGCCCGTATATCTTCTTGTAATGGCTTGCATAAAAAACCATTTTGCAATAATTTTCCTCAAAGATTTAGATTCAATTTGAAAATCTCTTTTACCAATAAGATAAAAAACATAAGAATAAATAATACCGACTTTTGAACTTATCATTGATGAACTTTTATACCCTGACATAAGAAGGCTTTTGAGAAATTCATGCCAATTTTGATTATCAAGAGTATATGATTGTGCTTCTTTGAGTATAGCAAATTGTTTTATACGCATTTCATCAGAAAACAATTCTGTCTGTAAATCTTTACCTCTTAATAATGAGTAAGCATATTTGAGTCTTGCTCTTCTAAAACCAAGACCTACTGATACTCTAAGCATATCGTCAGGATCAGGTTGCATGTAATAATTAAATGGGGAAGAACCGTGGGTAGATGGTTTTTTTGAAGAACGAGAAAATTTTTCTAGTTCTGTTCTACCTTCATCCCAAAAGACTGACATTAATGTAAGAATAAAGTCAGATTGATTTAGGGTCATTCCTTGACTATTTATTCTAACAAAGACATTTGCTACATTTTCCTCATCGACAGATGGGGATAATTCAACAGCAGTAAAAGGATAACTCTGTAGGTCAAATAATCTATCTATTGCAGTATTTATTATATCCTCTTCCTCATCAGATACTGCTCTGTAATCTTTCAAAGATTTCATGAATTGAGTAATAAATCTTACATGACCTACACCACTTGTCCATAAGGATGAAATATCAGGGATATATTCAGGATCACGCTTGATTGCTGCATCAGCAACTTCAAAATATGAATCCTTCGGACGAAAAGCAATCCTAATTTTTTGTTCAGTGAAATCATCTCTTAAAACTGGTTTCCCTTTTAATACTGAGTAAAGAGAGGTTAGTCTTTGTTGTCCATCAACGATCAATAACCTTGGAACTTTTTGTTTATCATTTAAACCAATCTGTTTTGTTCCATCCCCTGTTCCACTCTCCCAAAAAAGCAAGTATCCAACAGGAAATCCTTTAAACATTGAATCAAAAAGGTCACGTACTCTTGTAGGTTTCCATATAAAAGGTCTTTGAATATCAGGTAAGCCAATGATTCCAAGTTCAATATTTTCAATTAATATGTTTAAGGTGTAATCTACTTTTTTAAATAGGGTTTGCATTTTTCACCATATATTTTTATAAATGTTACTTAAGATATTACTTAACAAATATATGATGAAAATTTATTAAAATCAATTTAAAAACAAATATTTTTTTTGAGTATTATTCTGTAAATATCTTAAAAAAAATAAGAATTCATAAAAAATATTCCCTCACTTAACCACAGCCAGACAATAATCCTTATACGAGCAGTTGGGGAGATTGTTGACTGTGTCGAGGTATTGCCTTAGGGAGATGAAATTCATTTCGAGTGCAATTTCTTCGAGACAGGCGATTTTGTGCCCCTGTCGCTTTTCGATTGCGTGGATGAATGTGGATGCTTCCATGAGGCTTTCGGGTGTGCCTGTGTCTAACCAGGCGATGCCGCGTCCGATAAGCTCTACCCTCAACTTGCCACGACGGTTGTATTCCAACTGCACGTCTGTGATTTCGAGTTCGCCGCGCGGGCTTCGGTCTATGTTCTTTGCTATTTTGACAACGTCTTTTGAGAATACGTACAAGCCGGGAATTGCATATTTAGATTTCGGTGCTTTTGGTTTTTCTTCTATGCTAAGGACATTTCCATCTTTATCAAATTCGACGACACCATAGGCTCCGGGCTCGTTGACTGGGTAGCCGAAGATAGTGCCGCCCTTGTTTTGCTCGAGTGCATTGCGGAGGAAATCCAGCTTGCCGTAAAAAATGTTGTCGCCGAGAATGAGGCAAACCTGAGATTTTTCAATAAAATCTTCACCGTAGATGAATGCTTCGGCTATACCGCCGGGTTTATCCTGTTTTTTGTAACTGAGACTGATACCCCAGTTGGAACCATCACCAAGCAGCTTTTTGTAGTTAGGTGTATCCTCGGGGGTAGATATTACAAGAATCTCGCGGATACCCGCAAGCATAAGTATAGCAAGGGGATAGTAAATCATGGGTTTGTCGTAAACAGCCTGCAATTGCTTGCTGAATACTGCCGTCATCGGATAAAGCCTTGTGCCGCTACCGCCAGCGAGTATGATGCCTTTTGTGTTCATAATCAAAATTCGAGCCTATCGTTAAAAAAATAAAAACGTTTTGGTTACAAAAAAAGTTTATAAACTTCATTTATTTTATTATATTTAGAAATAAGTAATTAACGTTTTTGGAAAATAAAAATTTTGGTGAGTTATGCCCAAAATAGCTATTATTGACGACGACTCTGATATTGTAGAAGCACTGACAATGCTTCTGAGTGCCAAGGGCTATTCGGTGGTTTCAGCCGCAAATATTCCGGAAGCAATCAAAGTCGTTGACGGAGAGAAACCTGATTTGATTTTACTTGATGTGATGATGGACGAACCTGATGACGGATTTTATCTTGCCAACAAATTCAAACAAAAAGGAGTAACAATACCAATCATAATGCTTACTTCGGTTTCGAAGGCGGTAGGATATGAATTCGGGAAGGGTGAGGTAGTACCTATTGATGATTTCATCGAGAAGCCTGTAACTCCATCCGTTCTGATTGAAAAAATTTCAAAATGCCTTAGGACTTCATAGGAGTAAGAGTATGATTGACACGAAACAAAATGCGATGACGGAAGAAATCGAGATGCTTGTCGGAAAGTACGGCAGAACAAGGGATGCTCTGATGCCTATCATTCAAAATATCCAGGTAAACCACGGGATGGTTACTGATTTTGCCCAACAGGAAGTTGCAAGAATGTTAGATGTACATCCTGTGGAAGTATATGGAGTGGTAACATTCTATTCATTTTTGAGTGAAACGCCTAAGGGCAGGTATATTGTAAGGCTCTGCAAAACTATCTCCTGCGACATGGCAGGCAAAGAAGCTGTTGCCAGGGCGGTTGAGAGGGAGCTTGGTGTTAAGTTTGGTGAAACGACGCGGGACAACAAGTTTTCACTCGAATATATTAACTGTATGGGTATGTGCGACCAGGGACCGTCCATGCTTGTGAATGACCTTGTCTTCACGAAGCTGACACCGCATACCGTTGTTGATATATTAAACAGATTTAAGTAGGAGTGTTACTATGATAAAAAATAAATCAATATTATTCAACAGGGAAAATCTTGGGGACTGCCTCGCAATAGCATTAAATAAAAACCCTCAGGATATTTTAATGGAAATCCGTGAATCGAACCTGAAAGGCAGAGGCGGAGCGGGTTTTCCGACGGGGACAAAGTGGATGCTTGCCGCCGCATCATTAGCAAATAAAAAGTATGTGGTATGCAATGCAGATGAAGGTGAGCCGGGAACATTTAAGGACAGGGTATTACTGTCTGATTTTCCCGACCTGGTATTTGAAGGAATGGTTATTTCGGGATATGCAATAGGAGCACAAAAAGGATTTATGTACCTCAGGGGCGAATACAGCTATCTGCTGAAGCAACTGAATGACCAGCTCGAGAAGATGCTCAAAGAGAAACGCCTTGGGAAAAATATCCTTGGCAAGGGGTATGATTTTGAAATTGAAATACGGCTTGGTGCCGGTGCTTATGTTTGCGGCGAAGAAACCGCATTGATTGAATCATTAGAAGGCCATAGGGGCGAAGCACGAAACCGACCACCATATCCTGTGAACACAGGATTCATGGGCAATCCGACAATTGTCAACAATGTGGAGACATTCGTAACCGCGGCAATAATTATGTCTCGCGGGGGTGAGTGGTTCACAAAACTTGGGACAGGTAAATCGAAAGGACATAAGTTGGTGTCTGTTTCGGGTGACTGTGAAGAGCCCGGTGTATATGAAGTGCCATTCGGTATTTCAATCAACGAGCTTCTGAAAATGGTGAAGGCAAAGAACGCCAAGGCAGTTCAGGTTGGAGGTGCTTCGGGATACTGTGCATGTGAAGGGGAATTTGAAAGGCAAATATCTTTTGAAGACTTATCAACCGGCGGTTCGATAATGATTTTCAATCAATCGAGAGACATGCTTCATGTGTTGAGAAACTTCATGGAATTTTTTGTCGAAGAGTCCTGCGGACAATGCACACCCTGCAGAATAGGCAACAAGAAGCTTCTCGAGGGAGTCGAGAAAATCGAGCAGGGAGACTGTTCATTGTCATACCTGAGAGAGCTTATCGAGCTTGGAAAGACCATGAAAATAGCGTCGAAATGCGGATTAGGACAGTCAAGCCCGACACCGTTTATTTCGATAATGACCAATTTTGAACAAGAAATATTTTCACAACGATAGATGGAATGAAAAATGGATAAGATAGTAAAAGATAATCGGGCTCCTGTATCCCAAAAGCCGCTTGTGATGGCGAAAGTTGATAAGGATGCAATTGGTGCAACTGTTGGTATCGAAATAAACGGCAATCCATACAAAGTAATGCTGGGTACAACCATACTCGAAGCATGCCGTGAGAATAACATCCATGTTCCTACTCTCTGCTACCACGAGGACTTGTGCCTTGCCGGAGTTTGCAGAGTCTGCGTTGTGGAAGTAGAAGGAATGAATACTTTGCAAGCCGCATGCACTTTTCCAATCATTAATAAAGTCAAGGTTCGCACAACTTCTGAAAAAGTAAGAAAAGCCAGGAGGCATGTACTTGATTTAATGTTAAGCGAACATTACGGGGAGTGTTATTCCTGCCACCGCAACGGCAACTGCGAACTTCAAAAATTAGCAAAGGAATATGGTGTTGATTCATACAAGTTCGGACATATCCAGGAACGCCGCTACAAGATTGACAGGTCAAGCTATGCTGTCGTCAGAGACATGGATAAATGTATTTTATGCAAGAGATGCGTCAGGACTTGCATTGACCTGCAGGAAGTGGGTGTGCTTGAAGCAATAAACCGCGGAGATAAAACAAAAATCACAACATTTATGGATAAGCCTCTTGCTGAGGTTGTTTGTATTAGTTGCGGACAATGTATTAACAGGTGCCCGACAGGAGCATTGAAAGCAAATGACCCGTCGGATGAAATATGGAATGTAATTGATGACCCGTCGAAGCATGTGGTAATTCAGACAGCCCCATCTCCGAGAGCGGCTATAGGTGAGGAGTTCGGGCTTCCTGCCGGGATTTCGATGACAAAACAAATGAACAGGGCATTGAAAATGATTGGGTTTGATAAAGTGTTCGACACTAATTTTTCAGCGGACCTGACAATCATGGAAGAAGGCACTGAGCTTCTTTTGAGATTAAAAAAGAAACTTGTTGAAGGCGATAATAATGTCAGGTTACCGCAATTTACATCTTGTTCGCCAGGCTGGATTAAATACATAGAACATTTTTATCCCGAGTATTTGGATTATCTTTCGACATGCAAGTCACCACAGCAGATGTTTGGTGCGGTTATTAAGACATTTTATGCCAATGAAAATAAAATTGACCCTGCAAACATCGTTACTGTGGCATTAATGCCATGCTCGGCAAAGAAATTTGAGTGCAACAGGCCCGAGATGAATGCTTCCGGATTTAAAGATGTTGACTATGGATTGACAACCCGTGAACTTGCCCAGATGATTCGCGAAGCGGGATTATTCTTACCTGACTTGCCACCTGATACATTCGATGAACCGTTTGGTGAAGCCTCGGGTGCAGGATTGATATTCGGAGCGACTGGTGGCGTTATGGAAGCGGCTTTACGAACTGCTTATGAGCTTGTTACAGGAAGGGTAGTTCCATTCGAGAACCTTGATATATTACCATGCCGAGGCTTTGATGGAGTCAAACAGGCATCTGTTAAGCTTGAAAACGTTAAGCCTGAGTGGAGTTTTCTCGAAGGTGTTGACTTGAATTTCATGATAGCTCATGGAACTGCAAATGCAAAGAAAGTAATGGAAGCACTCGTCAGAGGAGAATTAAGTAATATTCACTTTATCGAGGTGATGGCTTGTCCGGGTGGATGTCTTGGCGGGGGCGGTCAACCTATACCGACATCTCCTGAAATCAGGAAGAAGAGGGCAGAAGCCATTTACCAGGAAGATGCAGGATTGCCTGTGAGAAAATCTCATGAAAATCCTCATATTACTTATATATATGAGAAGTTTTTGACTGAAGGTCCCTGCGGGCATCTATCCCATAAGCTTTTGCATACGCATTATGTAAAGCGTGGGAAGTACATTGGATAATTGATTATTTTCGGCAGTTTGCTTTAAAGGCAGACTGCCGAATTTAAATTATATATTATAAATTGTTTTTTATTTTAAAACAAATTGATAGTAATCCAATACAAATGGTTGATTCTTTTTTCACATTAATACCTGAAAGAATCCAATACGACCAGTTTTGGATAGAATTGAAAAAGCGTAACCGATGGCTGATTATGCTGCGTTACGGTGCGGTTGTAATGCAAATCTCCCTGATTATTTTCCTTACCGTTCTTGGAAAAATATTACCCCGTTTTGAATTTGATTCATTACCATTATGTATAATCACGGCAGTTATTCTTGCTTATAACATAATATTTCATCGAATTTCTGTATCAATGCCAGAGCTTTACCAAAGCCAAAAGAAATTTCACAGTTTGCATCTTTCCATGCTCCAAATCATTTTAGATATTATAGCACTTATGCTTTTTATATATTTTACCGGTGGTGTCGAATCACCGATTTTCTTTTTCTATATATTTCATGTTATTATCGGTAGCCTGTTTTTAACTGACAGGATAATGGGAGTTGTGGTAACCTGGGTTATGCTGACATCAATAGCAGGTTCACTGTTAGAATATCATGGAATTATACCGCATCATGGTATATCAGCGATATATACTCTACCTTTGTATAATAATCCATCTTATATGATAGGCCATTTTATATTTTTTGGCTTGACTCTATATTTAAGTATTTACCTGACTAATTCAATAGCAAAGCAACTTTATCTTAGGGAACGCTCTCTGACACAAGCTTACAATGATTTGGAAAACGCAGAAAAATCGAAATCGAGATATGTATTTTCAGTTGTCCATGACCTGAAAACACCGATTGCCGCTTCGATGACTTATTTGGACATGATGCTTGATGGCACACTCGGCGAGGTTAAAAGCGAACACCTCAGGCCCCTCGAAAGAATCAAATACAGGCTTTCGGGTGCTGTGAAAACCATCAATGACATTTTATTTTTCTCAAAGTTAAAATCGGAATCAGGCATCGAAAATATCACAGATGTAAGTCTAATCAGCCTTTTTGACGAAGTTTATTTAGATTACCGGATTTTACTTAATTCAAAAAATATCAAATATTCTTTCAAATGCGATGCAACAGACGAAGCTATAATACAGGCAGAGCCTAAATTATTACAGCTTGCAATGTCTAATCTCGTTTCAAATTCTATTAAATATACTGAGCAGGACGGTGTCATAGAAGTTGTTGTTAACGACCTGAAAGAAATGTATTTGATTTCAGTTGCCGATAATGGAATAGGTATTCCCGAAGAGGAAAAAGAGAAAATCTTCCAGGATTTTTACAGGACAAGTATTTCTAAAAAGATGGGAATTGAAGGTACGGGTTTGGGGATGTCAATAGTTTTGCAGGTTATACATAAACTTCATGGTGAAATTTTAGTGGAGTCACCCTGCTACCTTGCCACAGAATCAAATAAACCCGGGACAAGGTTCATAATTCGACTTCCAAAAATTTATTCTGCTTTATGATACAAAATTTTCAATTTCTAATTTATAATTTTCAATGAATTTTCAATGGAAAAATAATATAATTTTCAAAATTTCACTATAATTTTTCTTTTATATTAAATGAGTTGCTGAGTTATATTTAAATTAGAGTAATTTTAAATTGAAAATTGCTAAATTTATTGAAAATTGAAAATTCTAAATTAAAGTTTAGATATGACATATTCTGCTTTGATGATAAAATATTTGTTTTATTTTAAGCGTTTTACAATTATTGATTTTAAGGGAAAAATTGTCTCAATTAAATAATTAAGGGTATTGATATGATAAAAAAAGTGGTTCAGGATGAGATTAACGAGCAGATAGTAAGGGAATTATATTCATCAAATTTATATCTCTCGATGGCGGCATACTACAGGCTAATTAATTTAAACGGATTTGCAAATTGGATGAGAGTTCAGGTTCAGGAGGAGATGTTTCATGCAATGAAATTCTTTGATTACCTGCTTGAGCGTGGAGGGGAAGCAAAAATTGGTGTTATTGATGCTCCTCCGACAAAATGGAAATCTCCTTTGGATGTATTTGAAGCCGCTCAAAAACATGAAGAATCAGTTACTGAATATATAAATAAACTCGCAACTCTTGCGATAAAGGAAAATGATTATGCTACCAATATACTTCTTCAATGGTTCATCACAGAGCAAGTCGAAGAGGAAGCAACTGTAACAGAAATAGTAGAGAGGATGAAACTTGCAGGAGAGTCAAAGAGCAGTTTGTTTATGCTTGATAGTGAATTGAAAACGAGGGTATTTGTGCCTCCGGTTGCGGCTGGGACACAAGCGTAGTTAATTACGAATTACGAATTATGAATTACGAATGAAGTAAATTATTAATTTGAAATTCTTATAATACTGTTGGAAATATATTATTTATGACTAATTTTGAAAAATGAATGATAATATAATCAATCAGGAAAAAATAACGGAAGTAATAAACAGGATTGTTCTAGGATTTAATCCTGATAAAATAATATTATTTGGCTCTTATGCTACCGGTAAACCTACTGAAAACAGTGACCTGGATTTTCTTATTATAAAAAATTCTGAATTAACAAGACCTGAAAGAGCTAAGGAATTAAGAAAACTTCTCTATGGTATGAAAGTGCCTATGGATTTATTAGTATATACACCTTCTGAAATCGAAGAATCAATTAATACTAAATACAGTTTTGTCAATGAAGTATTCAAAACGGGAAAAACTGTATATGAGCGAAACTGATATATTCAATTACGAATTACGAATTATGAATTACAAATGAAATAATTCAATATTTTACTTATAATTTTTCATAGCTCAAAAATGAAAAAATTATTTCTATTCTTATTATTTAATATTTGTTTATTATTAAATCCACTTCCTTCCAAAGCGTTTGTAGATTTTGGCTCAAGTTTGGAATATGATTATTTTAATAAACAAAATCAATTAATTGCTTCCTTTTTTATAACTGATGGATTTATTTATAGTGGATTATTTAGGAATTCTGAATATAATTCTGAATTAAATGTATCTATAGGATTAAGAAATTATCAGGATAAAATACCTGATTTTATTTATAGACTCTCAATTTTTAATTTAAATGAATTGATACCTATTACTGAAAAAGATACTTCAAGAGCATTAAGACCCGGTTACCAAGAGCGTTCTTTTTGGAATTATTTATTTGGTTTAACAATTATAAATTATGATAAAACACAAATTGAAAATCAATTAATGCAATGGGCACAATTTCGAGCAGGATATGGGTTTAGCACTTACAAGTTAAATTTAAAAAATAAATTTAACTACGAAGGCTTTTTGACAACAAAATTAGGTTTAACTTCAATTGATTTAGGAGAATATAATTTTGAAGATATTAATTATGATAAGAATCATTTTTTTAGATTAGAAACAGGATTAAATTTTTTACTTGATATGTCTTATAAAAGAAATATATCAATTAAAACTGAACTAGATTACACTTTATTAATTGCAGAAATTATGATACATAAAATCAATATTGGACTAGTTTGTGTTGGAAATTATTTTATCCCAAATAAACGATGTGAAAATTGTTATAATGATTATTTGAAATTTTCTTTTGGAGTTAATTATAATAATTACTTTGTTGGTTATACCATTAATGAATATATAAAATATGAATTTGTAATTAATTATTTTTATTATTATGGAAACTATTGGTATTAAATATTGATAAATAATATTATCAAATAAAAATGAACATACTAATACTTAAAATAGAATATGATGGGACGAACTATGGGGGATGGCAGATTCAGCCAAATGCTCCTTCTATTCAGGAAGAGATTGAAAAAGTTCTGCATAAGTTGAATGGCAGTCATATTGGTATTGTCGGAGCAGGAAGGACGGATGCAGGTGTTCATGCAAGGGGACAGGTAGCACATGCAAAACTTGGAACAAAATTCCCTGTTCCTGAAAAAAAAATTCCTTATGTACTTAATTCAAAATTACCGGATGATATTAGAATTGTTGAAGCCCAAATTGTGAATTTTGATTTTCATGCGAGATTTGATGCTATCGCAAGAGAATACTCTTATACAATTAATTCTAATAATTCAGTGTTCGACAGATTATTTTCGACATTAATCAAATATAAAATTGATTATGCTAAGTTGAAAAAATCGGCTGATATTTTTGTCGGGAAGCATGATTTCACGACATTTTCAAAGCATAACCCGGATACTAAAAACTATATCTGTGATGTTAAAAAATGTAAATGGAAGCAAATATCAAAGCAAACATGGAGACTGCAAATTCGTTCCGACAGATTTGTTTATGGAATGGTGAGAAGTATAGTCGGAGCGATGATAGATATTGCACGAGGGAAAAGAACTATCAAAGAAGTTAAACGAGCATTAAAAGATTGCGACCGTTCAAAAGTAAGCTCGTTAGCTCCTGCAAAAGGTTTGGTCCTTGAAAAAATATTTTATCCGAAGAAACTTCATATTTTCTAATTACAATAAAATAGAATTAAATACATCAAAATAAGGTAATAGGTTTTTTGTCTTCCTGTAAAGATTTGTTACTAAGGTTTCAAGGAATTAATAAGGTTTTTAAATTTCAATCATAATATCCATAATTAAAATTAATGGTAAACCTTTACTTACATATAAAAAAATCATTAATATTATTCCTTTTAGGATTTATTTCGCTGTCATTTTATGGTTGTGATGATTTTAATTCACTTGATTTCAATGTATTTTCTGTTAATGATGACAAAGAGCTTGGGAGACAGCTTGATTTGCAAATTAAATCAAATCAACAGGAATATCCTTTATTAAATCAGCAATCTGCAAATGATTATGTACAGAATATTGTTAATCAGATTATCCAATCACCCAAAATTGAATATAGAGGTGTGTTTGTATATCAAATTAAAATAATCAGGAAAGATAATGTAGTAAACGCATTTGCTACACCCGGGGGATATGTATATGTTTATACAGGTTTGCTCAAATTTGTAGATAATGAGGCAACACTCGCAGGAATACTTGCTCATGAAGTAGCACATGCAGAAAAGCGGCACAGTACAAAACGTATGACAAAAGCTTATGGAGTACAATTTTTGTTGGATTTGATTCTCGGGAATAATCCGGACCAATATGCCGAACTTGCCGCTAATTTGTTTGCAGGACTTGCATTGCTGAAGAACAGCAGGGACGATGAATATGAAGCTGACGAATTTTCATTCAAATACCTTCAATCCACAATTTGGTATCCTGGAGCAATGAAATATTTCTTTCAAAAGGTAAGCGATAATTCAAGTGGAAGTTTTCTCGAAGAATTGCTTTCAACTCATCCATTGAATGAAAACAGGATAGCCATATATGAGCAGTTAATTGCTAATGCTCAACTGGCTCAACCAAATGAAAATAACCTTTTTTCGCAGAGGTATATACAATTTAAAAATACACTGCCATAATTGAATACTTTTTTGTAAATTTATATTACTTAAATTCATTATAATTAAAATGGAAAAATTATATAACATATATAGAAAGCTAATTTTTCTTACGGCGGTAATTTTTGTCGTAAGGATGATGAATAGCTGTGTTGATTTCAACATATATCCACCCAGCGAAGATATTAAGTTAGGTAAGAATCTCGACTCAGAGATTAGGAAAAATAAAAACGAATATCCGATTTATAATAAGCCTGAAGTTAAGAGCTATGTCCAGGGGATTGTAAATGAGATTATCCGTTCTCCGAAGATGGAGTATCGAGGTCAATTTGCTTATACCGTTGAAATTATTAAGAGGGATGATATTGTAAATGCTTTTTGTGCCCCCGGAGGTTATATTTACGTTTACACAGGCTTGCTGAAATTTATTGACAATGAAGCAACACTTGCGGGCATTCTTGCACATGAAATTGCTCATGCCGAGAAAAGACATGCTACCCAGCGAATCTCTAAGGCTTATGGAATGCAACTACTCTCTGATGCTGCCTTCGGAGAGAAAAAAAATAAATATGAAGAACTCGGTTCGAATATGTTCAAAGGATTGTCCCTGCTAAATAATAGCCGTGAAAACGAGTATGAAGCCGATGAATTATCATTCAAATATTTGCAATCAACTAAATGGTATCCGGGTTCTATCAAATTCTTTTTCGATAAAATTAAAAATTCAGTTCAGGATAATGACCTCAAGGTAGTGCTTTCTACTCACCCGCTTCCTCAGGACAGGTATGATAAGGTAATTGAAATGCTGAAGAAATCAAACACACCACCGCCCAACGAAAAAAACACTCAATATAGAAAATATCTTCTATTTAAAAATAACCTATAAACAATAATCTTAAATTAGATTTTATATATTAAGGAGAAATCAAAGAGTAAAAATAAATATAGAATAATTATCATTTTAACTTAAAATTATGGATACTTTTGAAAAGTTAAAGCGTTCACAAGCAAAAAATTCTTCTATTTTATGTGTCGGCCTCGATGTTGATTTGAATAAAGTGCCACAGCAATTCAAATCTGTTCCGGACGGATTATTTGAATTCAACAAATCAATAATTCATGCTACAAAAGATTTTGTTTGTGCCTACAAACTCAATTTTGCTTTCTATGAGCAATATGGCATCGAAGGGTATGAACTTCTGAAAAAAACATTTGAACTAATTCCTGAAAACATTGTTTCGATTGCCGATGCCAAACGATGCGACATTGGAAACACAATGACAGGTTATGCAAAATCAATTTTTGATTATTTCAATGCCGATGCAGTTACAATTAATCCTTATCTCGGTAAAGATTCATTAGACCCGTTTTTTAGTTATAAGAAGAAAATGGTTTTTCTACTGACTTTGACTTCCAATCCAGGTTCAGCAAATTTCCAAAGACTGGAATCCGGCGGTATTCCATTGTATAAACATATAATTAAGCAATCACTGAGCTGGGCTGATAAAACTAATCTTGCTTATGTAATTGGTGCAACTCAACCCGATGATATTGACAAATTAAGAGCATTAGCTCCCAACAACTTTTTCTTAATTCCCGGTATCGGAGCTCAGGGAGGCAGTGTGGAAGCCGTAGTTAAGGCAAATGCAAATGGGCCTGCCATTATCAATGTGTCGAGAGCAGTGATTTATGCTTCCAAAGAGAAAGATTTTGCCGAAAAAGCGAGAGAGAAAGCGATAAAATATAAATTATCTTTTATGTAGATTATTCCTGTCAGGAGTAACTCCTGACATGGTTGAATTTGGGTTGTCATGCTGAGCCCCGAATCAAGTTCGGGATAAACTATGTCGAAGCATCGTATGTGGTGGTAGCAAGGAACCACCTCTGAATCTCCCCCTTGAAAAAGGGGAGAAAATAATGGAGGTTTTTATCATGACAATCCCTAACCCCCTTTGATAAGGGGGAACAGAAATGGAGGTTGAATTATTAACAACCCCCTAACCCCCTTTGATAAGGGGGAACAAAAATGATTATTGTTATAAAATTGTAATAAATTATTTAATAACATCTTATGAAAAATTCATCTACATCATCAATTAGTGAAAAGAAACTGCAAACCGGTGTTCACAGGCTTCTGTCCGAACCGTCAAAGATATATACAACAGCAAGCGGTAAAAGGCTTCAGGTACTTTCACCCGGCAGGCTTAATGTTCACGAGGGACCCGATTTCCTCGATATTGCTTTGCTATTGCAGGGAAATGTGATAGTTGCTGATGCAGAGTTTCATGTGAAAAGCTCGGAATGGAACGTACATAATCATTCGGTTGATGAGAATTACAAATCTGTCGTACTTCATATTGTTTTCGATAATGATGTAAAACTTTCACTACCTTTTGAAACTTTAATTATGAATCATGATGAAGTCCGAAAAGCATCAGAAGATACTTCGTTTGAAATAAACATACCGGATGTTTTTTCAATAGAAGAGCTTCAGCAGTTTGCATTAATCAGGCTGTTGAGAAAGACATCGGATGCAAAAAAATATGTTAATCAGCACGGGCTTGATTCAGGTTTTCAAATGCTTTCAGGTGAGTTTTTGAATAAGTATTTTAACAGAAGAAAGAGGCCTGTTTACACTTCCGAAAGACTCGAACAGCTTCTGCAAATTCTTCCATCATCACATGTTTTTAAATTGCTCAAGGAATTATCGGAAGGTGCAGAACTGCACATACCCGATATGATGCAACAGTTAATCAAAACGAAAATCACTGACGAGGGGTCGCACCTGAGGAGAGAGCTTGTATTTAATTCCGTCCTACCTCTTGCTCTTTGCCTTGCTAACGAGGAAAGCCGCATAAATTTGTTTTTGTGGTATTGGTCAACACCTGCACTGCACAGCTATGGAATACTCAAACGAAGGTTCAAGGATTTTCCGCAGAACTTTATCTGGCAGCAGCAAGGTATGCTGGAGTATATCAGGAACTACGGAAGCAAGACGGTTGTTATATCAGATGTAATCAAAGACTACGGCTTCGCCGAGGTGCTGGATTTCTACTATTTAGGAGGAAGCCCGTATAAGAAGTATCCGTTTGAGGAAGAGTGAATTTAATTACTAATGACTAATGACCAATTAATAATGAAAATATAAGGTGATTTTATGAAGTCAATTTTGTTATTCTGTGTTTTTATTTTAATAATTTTATCGGCATGTAAAGATAATACATTTATTGAAGAGCCGATACCTGTAGGTTTTTCCGAATATATTTGTTATCCAGGGAGTAATCCTAAAATCTGGGCTCACGATTGTAATCTATATTGTCTTTATAATATTTTTTTTATTGATAAAAAACATGGATGGATTTTAAATGAAAATGATAGTATTTTAAGAACAACGGATGGAGGTAAAAGTTGGGAAAAATATTTTATTGAACATTCAGAAACTTCAGGCTATACATTCAAAGGTCATTTTAATACTTTATATTTTAAAGATACTTTAAACGGTTGGGTAGGAGATGCAAATAATGGACTATACAAAACGACTGATGGGGGTAAAAGTTGGACAAAAAAAGTTCTGTTCACTGAACAAATGGATAGAGGAATATATGATATTCAATTTACTGATGAAATGACCGGTTGGGCAACAATAAAGAATGGAAGCAGTGATGATGCAATAATTAAGACAACCGATGGAGGGAACAATTGGGAAATAAATTTAACTGATTTTGAGGATGGTATTGATGATTTGCATTTTACGAATAAAACAACTGCATTTTTTCAAACCTTTCATAGAATAAGTCAAAAAACAAATTCTCGTATTTATAAGACCACTGATGAAGGTAAAACCTGGTTTGAGGTATTTAAAGATACTACTATAGCACTTTATCAATCATTTTTCCTAGATGAAAATAATGCTTGGATAAAAACCGATGAATATAAATTCCTAAGAACTTCTGATGGTGGTTTTAACTGGTTTTATCAAAATTATAATAGTGAAAGATATATAAGTAATTTTACATTTGTTGATGAAAACCATGGTTGGGGTATTTCTAGTTTACCAAACTATTTATATGGTGGAACAAAATACCATTTGATTTCATTTACAGAAGATGGTGGAATTAACTGGTTACCATTAAACTATTGGGTAAGTTTAAGTGAGCCGAATGGCATTGTACATTTCCATGATTTATTCTTTTTTGATAAAAACGAAGGATTTATTTCCGGTTCTAAGGGGGTGATTCTGCATACGACAACCGGAGGAAAACCTTAAAAAATATTATCAAAATTTTGAGGATTGATACTATGAAAACAATTCTATCATTTGTTATTTTAATTTTAACTCTTCTTTCGTCCTGCGATGAACAGACAAGTGAAGTGAAAGAGGATGATGAACCGGGTTATTACTTTACATTGACTGATAGTAAAACCGGGGCACCGGTTAATAATGTTACTATTAGTATTTATTATCTAATAACAGAACTGCCAACAAAGGATACCAGCATAAAATCAATTAATGCACCAAATCCATTCAGAGAATTTACCCATTTATGGATTTCTAAAAACGAGACCGAACAGACTGAGATTACTATTATTGATGAACAAACAAATAACGTTATTGACACTGTAATTAATGAAATATTAGAAGCGGGTTTTCACGAATTTGATTGGTTTCCGGATTATTCATCAAGTCAGAATATAAAAGAAGGTTTCTATAATGTAAGAATTAAGACTCCCGATACGGTTATGAATTACGAGATAATGTATTTTAAAAATAATTACTTTTATGATATGATTTATAAGCCGTTACCTTCTAAAGTAATTAAAAATCCGATTGACGGCAAATTCATACTAAAGAAGGAAGACATGCCATATACCGGGAAAAAGTTCAATCGTGTGCATGAATCCGGTGTGAATTTAGGAAAATTTCTATTAAAGGAAGAAGTGTACATGGAAATATTAAGTGATGATTATAATCCTGTAATACTTGCATTAAATTTAAGTGTTGATAAAAGGGCAGATTATTCTGTGAAAATGATAAAAAAATAGAACCGGATAATATTATTAAAATTGTAATTGGTAATAATGTTGGTTGAAAATATGAAATCAATTTTATTTCTCGTAATTTTAACTAGTATAATTCTCTTATCCTGCAATGAGCCGACTGGGGGCGGAGAGGATGGACACGGTGTATATATAACTGTGGTTGATAGTACGAGTGGGAAGCCGTTGGATAGTGCAATAGTAAGAGTTTATTATACAGTCGGGCAAGTCGAGATGGATCCGAATTATAAATGCATTAATACACCGAATCCATTTTACAATCAAACTGATTTTGGATTTACATTAAATACTCCTCAAAATGTAATCATCATTCTTATTAATCAAGAAAAAAATATAGTGATGGATACAATTATTAATCAGATTTTTAAAGAAGGAAGATTTAATATTCTATGGGGTATTCCTGACTCATTGACAGAACAATATGATAATGGATTTTATACTTTAAGAATCATATTAGGTGATTCGGTAACGAATTACGAAATGTTTCTGTTAAAGTTTAATTATTTAAGTACCGAAATAAATAAAGGCGTGCCAATAAAAGTATATCAAACTCAAACTAATGGTTTAGTTGTTATACAGCCCGGCGATTTGCCGTGGATTGGAAGGAGATTCAGGAAGTATGGTGAAGCGGGATTTAACCTTGGTGACTATTTAATAAAGGATTCGATAAATATTGAAGTTGTATTGGATGCTTATTATACAAAAAAACGAACAATTTATTTCGATAAGAAGGTAGCGAAGTATTTGACTGTGAAGATGTAGGAAAAATAAAAAGAGTATTATTATTAAAATTTCCTATAAATTTGAAAGATTTTAGTTCCAAAAACAAAAAATAAATGACAAAGGAAGAACAAATAAAGCATTGGATAACTTCAGCCAATTCTGATCTGGAATCTGCTGAAATTCTTCTTTTATCTGGAAAGTTTTTGTGGTCTTTGTTTATTGGCCACCTTGTGATTGAAAAAGCATTGAAAGCCCATTATGTTAATTTGCATAATGAAACACCTCCAAAAATTTATAATTTAATCAGGCTATCCAAACTTTCAAATATTGAATTGAATGAAGAGTCATCTGATTTCTTTGATAGATTGAATATGTTCCATATAGAAGCGAGATATCCGGAATATAAATCTGATTTAGAAAAAATTTGCACAAAAGAATTTAGTGAAGAAATGTTTAAAAGAATTAGGGAGAAATTATTATGGCTGAAATCTCTTCTGAAATAAAAGAGTTAATACATAAATTTATTGACGAACTTGAAGCAACAAACATACATGTTCAAAAAGCTGTGCTGTTCGGTTCTTATGCAAGAGGAACAAATGATAAGTGGAGTGATATTGATTTAGCAATTGTGTCAGATAATTTCGTGGGAAACAGATATTATGATAATGAGAAAATCAGAAAAGCTAAATTCGCTGTCAGCTATGAACTTGAACCTCTGACCTATCGTCCTGAAGAATTCAATGAATCCAATCCTTTTGTCCGTGAAATTTTACGACATGGAATTAATGTGATATAGGCAATCATTCTTATTTATTCAAATCAAATACTAAATTTTACACTTGCTTATCTGAAAATTTTGATTTAACTTTAATAATTGTTAATTATATTTGATTTCTTACAATTGCTATGGATTGTAATGATTAATATATTTACTTTGTTGAAGGTACATAAAATAAAGTTCTTTTTATTGCAAATATTATGTTTTGCAATTATTAGCAATTTTTGTTTCTCAAGGACAATCACGGTAGTAAACCTCAGTAACTCAGGTGCAGGCTCATTACGCCAGGCAATCAGCGATGCGGTTGCAGGCGACCAGATTAATTTTGCCGTGACCGGCACAATCAAACTATCCAGTATGTTAATTATCAATAAAAAGTTGACTATAACAGGTCCTGGAGCTAACAATCTCACAATAAGCGGTAATTCGGTAGTAAGGGTATTATACTTATACAACTATGCCGAGGTAAGTATTTTTGGTTTAACAATTACTGAAGGAAGAGTTAATGCAAGCAATTTCGGAGGAGGAATTTATAATTTTAATGCGAATTTAACACTTGCCCAATGTAATGTGGTGAAAAGTTATGCGGGAAAAGGTGGAGGAGGAATTTATTCAGCAAATGCGGCATCGACAACGATAGTTAATTGCACTTTTTCCGATAATTCCTGCGGAACAACTAATGGCGCTGCAATATATTCAATTGGATATTTATATATTTCCTGCAGCAGTATTTATGATAATACTTCCAGTTCATCGGGAGGAGGTTTATATTTAGGTTCTTCGGGAAGCAGAACGATTATTAATTCAACTATAAGCGGTAACGAGGCAAGTTCAAACGGAGGAGGAATTTGTTTTGCTGCTGATTTTACAGGTACTTTCAACCTTGTCAATTCTACTATATGTAATAACCAGGCAAATTTAACGGGAGGTGGAATATTTTGTCCGACAGGTATTCTGAATGTTAATATAAAAAATTCTATAATAGCCGGGAATAATGCCGCAGCAATGGGGACTGATATTTCAGGCACTGTGAATATGAATTATAGCTTAATAGAAAAAAAACTTGGTGCTACTATCATTGGTTCGAATAATTTAGAAAATACTAATCCAAAGATTAATAGTTTAAATGACAACGGTGGCCCTACAATGACTCATTCTCTCGATAATACAAGTCCTGCAATCAATGCAGCAAAAAGTTCGGATGGGCCTGCATACGACCAGAGGATGTACCAGCGTAACGGGCAAACCGATATGGGTGCTTATGAAGTAAATGGAACACCGATGTCTGTAACAATAAATTCAATTTCGAGTACCTCATTGTGTCCCGGCGATGCAATTCAAATAAATTTTTCTGTTACAGGTTCTTTCGGTTCTTCAAATATTTTTTATGCCGAACTTTCAAATTCACAGGGTAACTTTTTTAATACGTATTTTATCGGGCAAATTTCGGGTGCTAATGGCGGAACGATTAATGCTTTCATCCCGGCAAACGCCAGTGAAGGAAATAATTATAAAATCCGAATCATATCTACTGTTCCAATGATTGTCGGACAGCCATATGGAAGCACTATTACTGTGAATCCGTTGCCAAAAGTTGATATAGAAGGTAATAAAAGTACCTGTTCAAATAATATTGAACATTATACCTGTTCCACAGGTAATGATGACGATTTTACTTTCAAATGGTCTGCTACAAATGGTGAAATCATTGATGCTGATTTTAAACCTGAAGTTGAAGTTAAATGGAAAGATGAAGGAACAGGCATACTGAAACTTGTTTTGACAAATAAAGGCGGATGTAAAGATTCGGCAGCAATGAATGTAACAATCAATGGATTGCCTACACCCATGATTTCGGGTAAGGATACAGTTTGCCAATCAAGCATCGAAACATACACAATTCCACCTTCATCAATCAAGACTTCGTTGAGTTATTACTGGATTGCATACGGCGGTTCAATCAACGGAGCTGCATCAGGTACATCGGTTGATGTGATATGGGGACAAGGCGGGACAGGCAGATTAGTGTTGATTGAAACAATTAATTCAACAGGGTGCAAAGATTCTGCTGTTAAAACAATACTAATAGTTCCACTTCCTGTTGTTAGCATAATTGATGAAGCTAACGAATTTTGCCAGGGGAGCGTAGCTCACTTTCGGGCATTGCAGACTTCAGGTGTAAATTGCCGGTGGTATGTTACAGGGGGAAACCCCGTGGGTTCGTTGACAGATTCTGTTCTCGATGTTTTGTGGGATGGTGCAGGCGGGGGAACAATAAAACTGATTCAAACTACTATTGAAGAAGGCTGTAAAGATTCAACTCAAAAAAATTACATAATAAATCCTCTTCCGCAAATACCATCAATAATTGGATTGTTCCAGGCCTGCGAAGGCTCAATCGAAAATTATTATTTCACTCTATCTGCTAATATTGAACCCACATGGTTTTGTGCCGGGGGCACTATACAAGGTGCTAATAATGGCGGCAGTATTGATGTACTGTGGGATGTTGCCGGTACGGGAAGCCTGAAGATTATTCTTAGAAATTCGATTACAGGTTGTATTGATTCAACCGAGAAGGATATAGATATTAAACCTGTACCCCAGCCTAACCTAATCGGAAACAAATCGGTCGGAACCGGCAGTAAAGAAATGTATATGACTCAATATGTGGATGGGAACAATTACCAGTGGTTTGTTTCTGGCGGGACAATTGATGGCCCATTGAATACAAATATTGCCGAAGTAACCTGGACAAATCAAGAAAGCATTGGTAATGTAAAAGTACTGGAAACGATAGCAACAACAGGCTGTAATGACACTTCATCATTGGAAGTAACCATTAGTGAGCTTCCAAAACCATCAATAACCGGTTCTTTTTCGGTGTGTGAAAAAAACAGGGAAGTTTATTCTACATCATCAAATCCGGACCTTGAACTTGAATGGGAAGTTATTGGAGGTGCTATATTTGGAAGTAATGACGAGAGTATAATCGAAGTTTTATGGGCTGATATTGGAACAGGAATGATTGAACTTCATCAGCGCAACAAAATCACAACCCTTGAAGATTCGGTAATTCATGATGTTGATATTAATCCGCTACCCAAGGTTAATATTTTAGGTGCAAATAATGCTTGTGTTAATTGTACAGATATTTTTATGGCTAAAAATCCTGAAGGTATGTCTTTTAATTGGGAAGTTACAGGAGGTACTATTAAAGGGACATCAATAGGTAGTTCTATTATGGTAAATTGGGGACCCGAAGGTATAGGCAAAATTAAACTTACACAAAGAGACACAAGCTCACTTTGTATGGATACTGCATCAAAAAGTGTCAATATAAGTGAATTTCCAACTCCTAATTTTGTAGGTGATACTTCAGTCTGTGAAAAGACTACTTCACAATATACTACAACATCCAATCCAAATATATCAAATAAATGGACTGTGCAGGGAGGTGAGGTGGTTGGAGCCGATGATGGAAATATTGTTGATGTTAAATGGAACCATGCCGGAGAAGGGAAATTAAAGCTTGTACAAAGAATTATGTCTAAAGGTTTCATAGATTCATTAATAAAAACCATAACCATTAATGAACTTCCATCCCCGGAAATTACCGGGCCAAAAGTAGCAGCAGTCAACCTGAAAACTAAATACACAACATCTCCCGATTACGACAATTTATGGAGAGTAACCGGTGGTGAAATACTTGGTGACAGCATTGCACCTGAAATTGAAGTTCTATGGACAGGCATAGGATGGGATACAATCCGACTTTTCCAGCAACATAAGCAAACAAAATGTTATAATATTAAAGTAATTGATGTCGAGGTATCGAACGTACCAAAACCCAGTATCAGAGGCAACTTTGAGGTATGTGAAAATAGCATTGAAGAATATTCGGCTGAAATCGAATATCAGCTTCAAAACAAATGGTATGTTACGGGTGGAATTATTGAAGGTATCGATACAAATCACATAATAAATGTAAAATGGGATGGAATTGATAAAGGTACAATCAAGCTTGTACAGACTAATTCAAAAGTAGGTTATCTTGATTCAACTGAACAGGAGGTAATTATTCACTCATTGCCAAATTCTCATATTCTTGGAGATAATGCCGTTGTTTCAAATACCGATGAAATTTATACAACATCATCCCCAACAAATATGAAAAGCCATTGGGAGTTGACGGGGGGAACAATTAACGGTGATAAAGAAGTGGATACTATATTAGTTACCTGGGGCGATAGCGGTAATGGTATAATTCAGGTTACACAGGTTGATACATTGACAAATTGCACCGATTCTACTGTGATAGATGTTACCATTTATGAAGCTTCTGAACCATATATTTCCGGTTCGACATTAGTTTGTGAGAACCGAATCGAGAATTATAATTCATCGAATAATCCCGAGCTTCAAAGAGAATGGAATGTGGTTGGCGGTAACATTCAGGGTGATAATACCCAAAGCTCTGTCGCTGTTTTATGGGGTAATCCGGGTACAGGTTCATTAAAACTAGTACAGACAAACACACAATCACAAATAACAGATTCGCTTGAAAATCAAACAACAATAAATCCTTTACCTGCAACTCCATCAATTATTCTTAGCGGGAACTTCCTGATATCCAGTTCTTTGAGCGACAATCAATGGTATCACAACGATGAAATATTACAGGGTGAAACCGGACAGGCATATCAGCTTGTTGATTCAAGCGGATTGTACAAGGTAAATGTTACCGACAGAAACGGCTGTACATCAGATATGTCCCAGCCATTCAACGCTGATTCGGTATTTCAAAAACCATCATCCGAAATTCAATTCAGCATGCAGGGTGATACCATATTGGAAGCTAAACCCGGCGATACAATACATATCGAACTCTACCTGATGAAACCTGACAATTTGATACGTGCCGGAATAACCGGATTACGTGCAAATTTCAGTTTTAATGCAACACTGCTTGAACCGATTGACGAAACGGCACAAGGTACTATTGACACCGGCAATATCCGAACAATACAGATTCAGACTATTATTCCTGAGAGCGGAAATTTCCTTGATGATATACATTTCAGGGCTCATCTTGGGAATGATACATCAACAGTTCTGAAATTGACTAACATTACAGGTATTGGAGGAAAAGTCAAAATTGATGATATTATTGGAAGGTTCCGATTAAAAGGAGTATGTATGCAGGGCGGTTATCCGAGATTGATTAGTACCGAAGGGCAGTTGAGCCTTGTGGTTGCATCGCCGAATCCATCTTCAGAATCTTTCGATTTGATTTATGAATTAATAGAAAAAGGAAATACAAAACTTTATTTAATAAACACATTCGGAGAAAAAGTTACGACAATTTATGACGGATTACATAATACCGGTAGATTTTCAAGTACAATTTCAACGGATAATTTACCATCCGGCACCTATTTTATCATACTTCAAACACAGACCGGATGTAAAGCAATGAAGGTTGAAGTTGTAAAATAGCAGAAATTGGAATTTTAATGCGAAATTTTTACTTTTTAATATTAATATTGTTTCTTTTACAAAAAAACTCATTTGCCCAATCGGGAAATATGGATTCCCGATTCAGTGTCTTTGGTAATTATAACTATAACATTCACCTTGCTGATTTTGGCAATCTGCCGGGTATTCCGAATTGCTGTCCCAAGTTTGAAAAAGGATTCGGCTCAGGTTTTTCTCCTGGACTTGGGTATGGCATATATCTTCTTGATTACCTCGACGTAAATCTCAAAGCAGGATATTCTGAAATAAGTGCAAAACTGACAAGTACTGAACCTGTTGACATAATGGTAAGCGGTATATCTACCCCGGGAGAATTTTCTTATATACTTGATGCCAGTCTTTCCCAAATAGAAATTCAACCCGGTTTTTCATTATCAATAACACAAAAATTCAAACTTAATGCAAATGTTAATTTAGGATATATGTTAAAAAAAGATTTTTATCAGAGAGAAGAAATTACGAAACCAACTGATGTGGGAACATTCATGGATTCTAACGGGCAAGACTCAAAAAGCAGGATACGTCACGAGTTTCAACGTGAGATTCCCGACTATGTGCCGATTCAGGTAGGCATTGGTATCGGATTAAGTTACGACCTGCCGCTGAATTCTAAGAGAACATTTTTTCTTATTCCCGAAATTAAAGGTTATTATAGCTTTTCTCCGATTGTAAAAAATTATAAATGGAGTGCTCATTCAATCAGGGCAGGATTATCGTTTGCTTACAGCACCGTGCCATATATTGATACAACGATTATTCCTGAAGAAAACATTCAGGAAATTTTGGCTTATGAGCAGGCACTTGAAGCAATCGGGGATTCGTATGATTTAATATACGGTACATTTGAAATTAATGATAAAGAGAAAGAATCAATTGATGCAGGCATCACAGCACAGGTAAGGGCAGTCGGTGTAACCGATAAAGAGGAAAATCCTGAATTATATCTGCAAATCGAAGAATTCATGTCAACAAATATGACACCTTTGCTGAATTACATTTTCTTCGATGATAATTCTGCACAGATTCCTAAAAGGTATAGATTACATTCTAAAGAAGAAATAAAAAATTTAACAAAACCAAAATTATACCAAGGCTCTACACTTGATTTATATTATAATATTTTGAATATAATCGGAATGAGATTGTCTAATTATCCTAATGCAAGAATTACAATTATGGGATGCAATTCTGATATTGGCAAAGAAAAAGGAAATAAAGCATTATCTAAACAAAGAGCAGAAGCAATTGCTGATTATTTCAAAAATGTATGGAACATAAATCCATCGCGCATTGAAATGAAATATCAAAATTTGCCAAATAATTTTTCAAATAAGACTCGAGAAGATGGAATCGTAGAAAACAGGAGAGTCGAGATTACATCTAACAACTGGGAAATTCTTGAACCGGTTATAGTCGAGGATACTTTGCTCAAAGCCTCTCCGCAAAGCATAAGATTTTATCCTGAAGTTTTTTCCTTAAATGAAATTGAATCCTGGAAATTGAGTATTAATCAGGATAGTAAAGAAATAACAAATTTCCTGGGACAGAGTTCTATTCCTAAAGTTCTGGATTGGAATCTGAGGTGGTTCATTGATGCTTTATCAACTGAACCGATTAATTACAATTTAGAAATTGCAAATATTAAAGGTAGTAATTATCAGACTGAGCAGAAAAACTTTCCGGTCGAGCATTTGACAATAAAGAAAAAGCGTGAAAACCGTCTCGGAGATAAAAAGATTGACCATTACAGCCTGATATTATTCGATTATAATTCAGCAGAATTTTCTTCGCAGAATATCAGGATAGCCGATTTTATAAAAAACAGGATTGAAAGTAATTCACGTGTGCTGATTACAGGATATACCGATGCTTTTGGTGATGAAGAATATAACAGAAAGTTGTCGGAGGATAGGGCAAAAAATCTTTCGGAATTAATAGGAGATAAAAAAGCCTTCGTTAGGGGAATTGGAGAAACTGAAGATATGTTCGATAATAAACTGCCCGAAGGCAGGTTCTATAGCAGAACTGTTGATGTGGAAGTGGAAACACCTATAAAATGGTAAACCATTTTTAATTACGAATTACGAATTATTAATTACGAATTTCGGATATATTTTTATTGGAAATTCGGATAACTTAAATGAAATAAAATGATAAAAAACACAATTAAAATATTGTTGATATTATTAACTGCTCATTGTTCATTATTCACAATTAATGCTCAATCGTGGAATGTGTTGATTGAGCAATCACAAAGTGATTTGATAGAAAAGAAATTTAATGAATCCCTTAATAAAGCCGAAAAGGCATTAAAAATTGCCGTTGATGAGAAAAGAGGTTCAAAATTCAAACACGCCGTAACACTTGGCAAAATAGGCCAAATTTATTATGTATGGGGCAAGTACGACAAAGCCGTAGAATATTTCCTTACAGAGAAAAATATTAAATCGAGCATATTGGAGATGAACACTCCGAGTTATGTCCTTACAATGAACAATCTCAGTGCCTGCTACCAGTATCTCGGAAGGTATGTCGAAGCTGAACAGCTCTTGCAGGAGGCAAAATATATAGCCATAGAATTTAAAGGCTCCGATGAAATACTTTATTCAAATGTTTTGCATAATCTTGCAAAAACGTTGCAGACACAGGGTAAATATTCTGAATCGGAAAATCTTTACCATCAGGCTCTCGATATTAAGAAAAAACATCTTGGCGTTAATGATGAATCGTATGCAAATTCACTATTCAATCTTGGTTTGGTTTACAAAGCACTTGGTAATAACAACCGGGCAGAAAAGAATTTTGAGCAGGCTCTTAAAATTTATAAAAACAAACTCGGAGATGAAAATCATTACACACAATCAACAAGCCTCCAATTGGCTATGATTAGCCTGGCTCAGGGCAAAAAGGCTTTTGCAGATTCACTATTGAAAGATATTAGAAGCACACAGCTCGAGAAGAGTCCTGATTATGCAGCATCGCTTTATGACCTCGCTCTTGTACAATGGTCATTAAAAAATTATAGTGAAGCAAGTGATTTGCTTAACAGGGCGAAAATTCCAATCGAACAGCAATTCGGCAAAACGAGTTCGATTTACGCATCCTGCCTGAATATGCTTGGTCTGATTAACTGGATACAAAGCAAGTATGACGAATCCTACAAATATCTTTCGCAGGTTGTAATTCTGAGGGAACTATTTTATGGTGAAAATCATCCTGAGTATGCAAACTCATTGCTCAATCTCGCCGGATTACTGAGTGATATGAAAAATAATGACCTTGCCGACAAGTATTTCAATAAAGCAATGACAATCAATCTTAACCTAATTAATATATATTTCCCTTTCCTCAGCGATATAGAAAAAGCAAGGTTCTATGAGAATTTGAAAATTCGATTCGATATGTTTAATAATTATGTGCTGGTGAGAAAAAATGAGAACCCGTCTCTTATTTCACTGATGTATGATTTTCAGGTAGCTACAAAAGCAATACTACTCAATACTGCTTTAAAAGTCAGAAAAGAGATTGCAGAAAGCGGCAATTCTGATTTAATAAAGAATTATGAATTATGGAAAGAATATAAAAATGAATTGATTAAGTTATACAATTTATCGAAGGAAGAACAAGCAAGAACAGGTAAAAACATTGATTCAATAGAGGCTCTCGTCAATCAGATTGAAAAAGAGTTATCCGAACAATCATTGACTTTTGCGAAAGAATATGAAAGAAAAAACATAAGCTGGTATGATATTCAACAGAAATTAAATTCCGATGAAGCCGCTGTCGAAATCATCAGGTTCAACTTGTTTAGTAAGGGGAGTCCTGGTAAATCATACTATGTGGCTTTGGTGTTGACAAGCGAGACAAAATCAAATCCCGATATTGTCGTGCTTGACTATGGTGATGAACTTGAAACTTCATATATCTCTAATTATCTGAACTCAATTAATCACCAGATTCAGGATGATGAGTCATATAAATATTTCTGGGAAAAAATCGAGCAGAAGGTAAAATCTAAAAAGAAAATATATCTGTCATCTGATGGCGTGTATAACAAAATTAACATCAATACCCTCCGAAAGCCTGATAAATCTTATATAATAGATAGTTATGATATTAATTTACTGTCTAATACAGCAGAATTAATTAAACAATCTATTGAATCATCCTTGTCTCATACAGCAATGCTTTTTGGTGAACCTGATTTTAAAAAAGTGCCTGATTCATCTATTCCGCAAAAAACCGATGATAAAGATATAAAACCTTTAAATTTTGATTTGAAAAAAATTATTATTACTGAGCTTCCCGGTACTGCTACTGAAATCGAAAAAGTTTACAACCAACTTACAAGTAATGATTGGAAGTCCGAAAAATATTTAGGAGAAAGCTCAAGCAAGAATAATTTGAAATCAGTTGAATCTCCTACACTTCTCCATATAGCAACCCACGGTTACTTTTTATCAGATGTTACTTCAAAAAAAGATAATTTATTCGGTATAGCACTCGATAAGGCGATTAATGACCCGCTCCTCAGGTCCGGCTTGCTTTTTACGGGTGCTGAATATACAATCAACCAAAAAATTTCTGATATTGAAGATAATGGTATTTTAACTGCTTATGAAGTAATGAATCTCGACCTGTCGCATACGGACCTTGTGGTTCTCAGTGCCTGCGAAACAGGGCTTGGCGACATAAAGAATGGTGAAGGTGTTTATGGATTGCAGAGAGCATTTATGATTGCAGGAGCAAAATCTGTTATAATGAGCCTCTGGCGTGTCAATGACCTGACCACACAGGAACTGATGACTCAGTTTTACAAAAACCGGTTAGAGGGTAAATCGGTGAGAGAATCCTTGAAATTAGCTCAGAAGTCAATAAAGACATTATACCCTCATCCTTATTTCTGGGGCGGCTTTGTTGTAATTGGAAATTAATTCGTCTTAGAGTTATGCATCTGCCGGCAAATATTTTACAACATTATAAAAAATCGAAAGAGCAAATCCGTGAAAGACTGCTTGATTTCAAGCGTGTTCCTGAATCTGAATATTTTTATGAATTGTGCTTTTGTCTATGTACTCCTCAATCCAAAGCGGCAAATGCTTTGATTGTAGTTGAGAAGTTAAAACAATTGGATTTCCAGAATAGAAAAATAAATCCAATGAAAATTTTAAATGACAAAGCGCATTACATTCGTTTCCATAATCAGAAATCAAAAAATCTGATTAATATGAAATCAATTTTTCCTGATATTCTTTCAGTTTTGAAATCAGTAATGAATCCAATAGAAAAGAGATTATGGCTGGCTGAAAATGTGAAAGGTTTGGGTATGAAGGAAAGCTCACATTTTCTTAGAAATATCGGTGAGCGTAATCTCGCTATTCTCGACAGGCACATACTGAAGCATCTCGCTGCATGTAATGTTTATAAGGAAATTCCAAAGGTCAGTAGTATAGCCCAGTATCATCAAGTAGAAAAGAAATTTATTGAATTTTCTAATTATATAAAAATTCCACTCGATGAATTAGACCTGCTTTTCTGGAGCTATGAAACAGGAGAAATTTTAAAATAATTACTAATTATTAACCTGTCATTCCGCACTTGATGCGGAATCTATAGCCTGAAACCCGCATCAATTCTATTTTTTACCACAAAGTCCACGAAGTATTACTCAAAGTAAACAAAGAATGTTACCTTGAGCGTAGTCGAAGTGTTTTTCATTTCACGCAAAGTCGCAAAGAAAAGCAAAGTTCGCTAAGAAAATCGTCACTCAGTTTTTACCATCATCCTTGAAGAATGCGAACCAGACATTCTCACAAAATACACACCTGGAGGTAAGTCATCAGTCGTTAGTCTTAAGTTGTAAGTTTTGCCCGATTCAAGAAATTCTGTATGTTTTGTCAGAACTGTTCTTCCAAAAATATCATTGATGATAATTGTTTCAGGTTTGTTATTTCCTGTCATATCTAATGTGATTTGGTTTGAAAAAGGATTTGGTGTGATTTTTAATTCATCTTGATAATATGAAAAATCATCTATACCTGTAATAACTACAGAATCAACAGTAAGGACTGCAGTGCTGTCGCCAGAGACGGCATTTGAAGTAAATGTAATTTTATCGGTAAAACCAATACAAGTTATATCAGGTGCAGAAAATAAAACATTAAAAGTCCATGAGTCATTAGGCTGAATTATAAAAGGATTATTTTTGTTTATCGTATGTTTTATCACCGGCTCAAAAAGATAATACACAGGTAATTGATAATCAATAATGAAGAGGTTTGTATCGCCATCATTTCTAATGGTAACTGGCAAATATTTTTTTGTATATCTACAAACACTACCAAAATCAGCATCAGATACATCTATTATAGCACCTATGTGTTTTTTCCCAATACCACTAAGAACAGCTACGCTATCAAAGAAACCTGATTTAATAGAATTGCTAGTGAAATAAATTGTGTCATAATAAATTAAATCATCATGGGGATGAAATTTTACATTAAACTGAAATACTTCATACGGTGAGATAATAATAGGATTTGAACTATCAAAATTTTTTATATAAGGAGTAAAAATATTTGATAATTTTGGACCCTGCATTTTGGTAATATATAAATCCGATGTACCAATATTGATAATCTTTACAGGTATAACTGTATCTGTAGGTATATATCTATCTCTAAAATCAATATCATACACAAAAATACGAGGTGTCTCGATTATCTGTTCTAAGTTAGCGTTTTGAAATTGTACTTTATGAAAGAAATTTTCTTGTGTAATTGGATTTTGCCAGAACCAGCTTGTTTGCGAATAAGCAGGAATAGATAATAACAATAATAGAATAATCTTTTTCATTTTTGTGTCCTCCTTTTTATTTAATGACACATGAGAAGGAGAAAAGTCTCAAAAAATAGAAAAATAATTTTTTTCTACCCCCATTTTCAATTGGGGATTTATGGGATTTCCTTTAATTAATTAAAACCTAACCTCTCCGGGCATACCGATTTTCAGTTGTCCGTCGTTCTTCACTTTAACCTTGATTGCATATACCATATTGACTCTCTCGTCCTTTGTCTGGATGATTTTCGGAGTAAATTCCGATTGTGAAGATATCCAGCTAATTGTACCAGTAAGTGAATTCAGTTCTTTCTTATTTTTATCAATCAGTATTTTAACTTGCTGTCCGATTTTTATTTTAGGAAGCTGGTCGCCGCTGACATAAGCCTTCAGGTACATTATACTGATGTCTGCAATTTTATAAAGCGGTTTTCCTGCAACTGCTATTTCGTAAGGTTCTGCATATTTGTTCAACACAGTACCTTCGACCGGATTAACGATAATACTCTTTTTGAGAAAGTCATCAACTTGTGCAATTTGTGCATCCAGAGATTTCAGTTCATTAATAATCGTTCCGTTCTGAGTTTCAATCTGGTTGATTTGCTTGTTAATGACAGTAATGTTCCCGTTTATATCGTCAAGTTGTTTCTGTGTTGCGGCTTTGCTATTGAACATCGCTTCGATTCTTTTTTGGTCTTTTTCAGCATTGACTTTTTGTTCTTTCAGCACATTGATTTGAGCAATGACAGAGCCGAATTTCGTGCTAATCGCTTTTTTACTTGCTTCAAGCTGTTCCATCTTCAAATAAAGTTGTGTTGTGTCAATTACACCAACAATCTCACCTTCTTTTATTGTTTGTCCCTCTTCGATATTGAATACAATAAGTTTGCCGGTTGTCTCAGCCGATATTGTGATTTCTGTTGCTTCGAAATTGCCATAGGCATCGGATAAATCATTTCCACCCGAACAGGCGGAAAATACCAGACCAATTAAGAATAATATCATAATTAATTTCATATATATACCCTTCATTATAATTTTCAATTTATAATTTTCAATTTTCAATCAATTTTCAATTTATAATTTTCAATTTTCAATCAATTTTCAATTCTAATTTTTACATTTTTCCAATCAAGGTTAGGTAATTCACCTTCGCTTTTACCAATTCGATTTTATGAATTTCCAACGATTGTTCGGCAATTGATTTTGCATTGACCTCTGTAAGGTATTCGGTTGCTGTAATGACTCCATTGTCAAGCTGATTAGATGCCTGAGCAACAATTTTTTTCCTCAATTCGATGATTTGTTTGTCTTTTTCTATCATTCTTTCCAGCTTGTCAATTTCATTAATTTGATTTTGTAATGCAATTGATAGATTCATAGAAAATAATTCTTCCTGCGATGTCAAAATATCCTTCTGAATTTTTAAGACCTCATTATCGCGGCTTGTGATGTTCCAGTTCCATAAGTTCCATGTCGCTTTTATACCGACAATGTAAAAGGTCTGAAAATCCGGGTCAAACAAATTGAAACCCGGACGACCGTACATCCCTTGTCCGAATAATGAGATTTTAGGATAATATTTTGCGTTATTTAATCCCTGAACTGCATCGAGAGATACTTTGTTCAATGCGAATAGTTCATATTCTTTTCTGAATCTGGATGTATCGGGATATGGGTAATAACCAATAGTAGGAATTTCAAATTCATCGGTAGGGTCGTAAGGATTTTTTGTTAGTATGATTAATGATTTTACTAATGAAGCAACATTTGTCATCAAATCATCCTGAGCCTGCTGAATCTTTAAAATTTCTGCTTCGAGAATATCCGCATTACTTTGGAGGAGGACACCATTGCTGATTCTTACTTTAATAGTATTCAGTTTTTCAAATAAATCACTTTTTGTAATTTCCAACTGGCTAATTTTAATTTTCAGTATTATTATGCTAAAGTAAATATCATTGATTTTTTGTTTCAGATTGTATAAATCGGTTTCAATACTCTTTTGTGTAGCAGAGCTTTGAGCTATTTCAACATTCTTTGAGTTAGAGATAATCCCACCATCCCAGATTAGCTGGTCAACGTTAATTCCGGCCTTGTACTGGTCTTTATCCTGTTGTGGTATAACAATCCCGGGAAATGGTATTTCTATTCTTGTAACGTCCGATTGATATGTGGCTTGCCCGAATAAATTTAATTCAGGCAGATATTTTGAATTAAGATTTTCTATTTTCAACTCAGATATATTTTTCTGATATTCAATCTGCTTTACTATCGGATAGTTCTTGATAGCTGATTCATAGCATTCATTCAGTGTTACTTTATTAGCTGAAAATAATTGTAATGTAAATGCTAATAAAACATATATTGATATAATAAGTCTCACATTCAACTCCGTTATTTTTTCCTTAATGATTTCATAACAAATTCAGGCAGATATTTTTTTCTTTCGATAATAAATTGCTTAAATTCTTCATCAGTTAAATTCAAGCCAAATTGTAAAATAGGTTTTGCGGCAAAAGGGAAAATTGCAAGGGATAATAAACTTACAAGAATATGCCTTGGGTCTTGTTTTTCAATCCTCCCGGCATCAATTTCATCTTTAATCTGTTTGAGAAATTTCTTTGGAATAGCTTCAAAGCTCTTTTTGAAAAATGATTGTAAACGCTCGGGATTGTGAGCTACTTCGTGCATTATAAAATTTGGTATATGCGGATTCTTTAAAAGCAAGCCGATATAATTCGAGAAAAAAGTATTAATCTTCTTCTCAAATGGTTCATCCGAATCGAGTATTTCGAGTATTTGAGGTAAGAAATTCTTCAATGAGCCAAGAAAGATAGCCTCAAAAATCTTGTCCTTGCTTCGAAAGTAATAATGAAGAAGAGCTTTGTTAATACCTGCTTCATCGGCAATTTCCTGCATACGCGTACCATAAAAGCCACGTCTTAGGAAAACAATCTGAGCCGCATTGAGTATTGCTTCCTCCGAATGATGTTCAGTTGGACCCATTTTTTTACAATAAAAAGTTTAACCGTATAATTTAACCAAAACATTTAACCATTTAGTTAAATTCAAAATTAATAAATTTCTGTAACCCTGCAAATTTTTTTTATTCTTTGTTTTCTGATTAGTTTGTATCAAAATCTTTCCCTTTTTGTTAAAGGGAGACTAAGAGGGATTACAACAAGCTTTCTCCCTTTACTAAAGGGAGACTAAGAGGGATTATTAATAAAAATATAACAATACGAAATAAAAAATGAACATTATCGAAGGCCGTTACATTAGTGCAGGGAAGAAGAATTTATATGTTAAAATTCTTGGTGAAGGTACTCCTGCTGTAGTTATTGAGACTGACTGGGGAGGTTTATCTTCAGAGTGGCAGGATTTACAATATGAACTATCAAAATACACGACTGTTATTACTTATGACCGTGCCGGTTATGGGGAAAGTCCCAGAGGTGAACTGCCACGGGACGGTAAGCATATTACAACTGAACTATACACAATGCTTGCAAATTCAAATATACGTGAACCATACATCTTTGCCGGACATTCGGCAGGCGGACTATATGTACAACTATATGCTAAAATGTTCCCGATGGATGTGGCAGGTATTGTACTAGTTGATTCAATTACCACTGAAAATGAAGAGTTTGATAAGCTTGATGTACCAATATATCAATCAACAGTTTCTTTACCAGCAAGGATGGGGAACATTCGCAAGATGCTTGAATTAGAAAAAGAAAAATTTTCTGCTCAAATTATTCCCATCCTACAAAATCTTTATAATGGTATCCAGGAAGATATTAAGAAACAATTAATCACATACCAATCGGAGCAAGGGTTTTATCAGGCACTGATAAATGAGTATGACGCTTCTTTCGAAACATACAAACAGTTGAAAGATATCAAAATGCTTCCGAACTTTCCTTTGAAAGTTCTGTGCAGGGATTACAAGGTAATGATTGACATATCTAAGCAAATCGGAATACCCGAAGAAGAAGCCAGAGTTATTGAAGAACTATGGCTGAAGCATAGCAAAAGCCTTCTAAATTTGTCAACAAACAGTGAATTATTTTTGGTATCGAACAGCAGTCATTCTATTCATCAGACAAGACCGGATGCGGTTATTCAGGCGGTAGTGGATATGATGGGGAAGATGAGAGGTAATTAACAATTAACAATTCATAATTAATAATTAAAATATTGTGCTGTCCTAAATAGCGTTGACTTTTGAATCAACAAAAAGGAGGAAAAACTATGGACAGCAGTAAGAAAAAGAGTAAACACCTATATTATCCTCGA
>MHAY01000012.1 GCA_001804705.1 Ignavibacteria bacterium RIFOXYC2_FULL_35_21 | reverse complement strand
ATAAATGAGAACAATAGTTTTGAATATTATAGAGAGATCTTTTTATCTATCTTTAGATAACACTCTCATTACTCACCATACGAATAAATTTTACAAACCTTAGTCAAAACCTTATTTCACACTTTTTACCTTAGTAACAAAACTTATTATTCTACAAATCAAACCTTATTACCTTATTTTGATTTTGATTTTTTGTTGAATAAGCTAATAAGGTTAATATAGCCGGTTACTTTACTTTTTACTAAGGTTAAATGTACTAATAAGGTTTTTAAAATTACAAAGGTAATGGGTAGTAATAAAGTTTTCAATTTTGCGTAACATGAGTTAATTATCTGAATTAAGAATATTATCATTTTTTACAACTCACAAAATTAAATCCATATAAAAAATTCATTATTATTATATCAATTTGCTCAAATCGTTTTTTTTTACTTACTTTGAATGTTTTATTTCATTGTCTAATTTAACTTTTAAAGAATATGAAAAGAATTGATATGAAACTCTGGTTAGCCTGCTTTTGTATTGTGTTGTTAATCGGGACTTATGACCTGGTAGGACAGCCGCCTTCAACACCTGTTACACCAATGGCAACAACAGACGGGGTAGTGCATTCTGTGGTGAGGTCGGGTAATATAATTTACATCGGTGGTGTTTTTAATATGTTAAGAAATCCTGATAACAGCATAGCCCTGAGGAATAATATAGCGGCGATTGATGCAACGACGGGATACGCAATGTCATGGAATCCTAATTCCGACGGTGCGGTGCTGACTATGGCTTTGTCGGGAATTATTCTTTATGTTGGCGGCACTTTTTGGGAAATTGGCGGGAAAGTAAGATATCATATTGCTGCATTGAAAACCGACACAGATTATTCTATTGCTAATGACTGGAATCCGGGCGCTAATTTTGCCGTATCAAAAATTATTGTGTCGGGAACGAATGTATATTGTGCAGGTAATTTTTCAAGTATTGGAGGAAGCAGCAGGAATGGACTTGCTGCTTTAACTACTATGATGGATGCCAACAATGCTACCGCATGGAATCCAGCTCCAAATGGAACGGTAAATGACATACTGCTTATCGGCAATACCTTGTATGTTGCAGGTTCTTTTATTTCTATCGGAGGGAAAAACAGGAATAATATTGCTGCCGTAAATACATCTGATAGTATTGCCACAGACTGGAATCCTAATGCAAATAATACAGTGATGGCTATTTCAAACTTGGGCAACACACTTTATGCGGCAGGTAGTTTTTCGAGCATAGGCGGGCAGCAACGAGTGAGAATTGCAGCATTAAATATGTTGATTAATACTAATAATGCTACACTGTGGAATCCTGAAGTAAACGGTACGATTAATTCATTGAAAGCCTATGATGGCCGAGTTTATATTGGGGGAACTTTTTCGATAGTTAGCAGCCAAACGAGGAATTTTATAGCTTCGATAGATGCATCAATCAATAGAAATAATGCAACTTCATGGAATCCAATTCTGGATGCTTTTATAGAAAAAATTAATATTCAGGATTCGATTTTATACATAGGGGGAAATTTTTCAACTGTTAACGGACTTGCGAGACCCCATTTTGCAATGTTTCAGCCTGTACTTCCGACTTTGACGACAAATTTTGTATCAAATATAACAATAACCAGTGCTGTGAGTGGTGGAAATATCACTGCGGACGGAGGGCCTTCGGTAATCAGGCGCGGCGTTTGCTGGAGCTTATATCCTAATCCGACGATTGATGACGATACAACTGTTAATGGTCCGGGAATTGGAAGTTTCACAAGTACAATGACGGGTTTAAGCATTTATACGAATTATCGCGTCAGGGCGTATGCGACGAATGCTATCGGTACAGCTTATGGAAATGAAATATCATTTTACACTCATCCTGCTGTTTACACAGGTACGATATCTTCGAGACTATTTTGCGCAGGTGATAGTGTTGTGGTACCTTTCGAGGCAACTCCGGGCTTTGAAGATGCAAACTATTTCATTGCACAGCTTTCTGGCCATCTTGGAAGCTTTGCTAATCCTATTGTACTGGATTCGATAAATAGCAAGGAATCAGGTGAGATTCATATACGAATCCCTCTTAGTAGTCCTTTTGGGATAAATTACAGGTTCAGGGTGGTTGCAACACAGCCATCATCTACCCTCAGGGATAATGGTACCGATATTCAAATAAACGAATTGCCTGATGTGTTACTTAGTGAATTCCCTGATGTATGTATTGACTTTCCTGCCATGGACCTGGCAGGTGGTACTCCCGTAGGCGGGACATATTCGGGGATTGGGGTTACAAACAATCAATTCGATGCATCTGTTGCGGGTGTTGGTTCTCATACAATTACTTACACTTATAGCGATGGTTTCGGCTGTTCAAACATAGCAACAGCCACAATAAAAGTCAACCCATTACCTGTTGTTACAATACAAATACAACCAGATATTTGTATTGATGCTCAAGCGATTGACCTTACCGGGGGTACACCTTCAGGTGGAACTTATTCAGGAAACGGAGTATCGGGTACGACTTTCAATCCAAAAACTGCAGGTGCCGGAACACATACTATTACTTATTCTTATACTGATCAAAACGGATGTACAAATTCCGATGGGGCTGATATTAATGTCAATCCGTTACCATTAGTTGCACTTGCAACTTTTAATGATGTGTGCCTGAATACGATACCATTTCAACTTACCGAAGGAACACCCGCCGGAGGAGACTATACAGGTACAGGTGTGGCCAATAATGGATTTGACCCTTCCGTTGCCGGAGTTGGTACTCATGTTATACAATATACATATACCGATGAAAAAGGTTGTACGGATAGTGCTACTAACACAATCAAGGTAAGGCCAATTCCACCTAAGCCTGTTGTAACTCAAATTGATTATCGCACTCTTAGTTCCAGTGCAGAAAGTGGTAATCAATGGTATCTGAACGGTATAATAATGTCTAATGATACATCAAAAATTCTCCACCCTAAGGCATCAGCCAGATACACAGTTCAGGTTACGGGTGATAACGGATGTTTTTCCGAAATGTCCGACGAATTTGTTTTCCATTCACTTGGCGTTGATGATTTTAATTTGGCTGATATTATTTCGATTTATCCAAACCCTGCCGATGAAGAAATTTTTATTCAGATTAATTCTGATTTTATTTCACAATTGAATATTTCAATTAACAATTTGCTTGGTGAAAAAATCATATCAAAAGTAATCGAGGGAATTGATGGAAACAGGATAGAAAAAATAAATACACACCTGCTTTCGGATGGTATTTATATTGTAAATATCAAAGCAGGAAACGAATCATTTAATAAAAAAATCATTATAAAAAAATGATTTTGGAAAAGTATGGATGAGTAAAAGCTTTCGAAAGATTCCATAGTAGTGACAGGTCTCAGGCCTGTCTCTACGAAGATAAATCCCTGTGTTAAGGTTTTCTTGAAATTTCCACTACTTAAAAAGTAGTAGCCATTCAATTACTTAAAACCCCGACAGGAGTTACTCCTGGCGGACATTTTATTCCATCTCTTTAATCAGTTTCAATCCCAGCGACATTGCACCATCTAATGCAGTTCCCTTGGGCTGAACCCTTTTGAATATTTTAAGTTTTTTTATTTCTTTATCGAGCATTTTTTCGAGCATTGTATTATTTTCGATAATACCCCCCATCAATGCCACATTAATCACTTTCGATTTATAGTTTTTCTTTAGAGCTTGCAAAAGTTCCATCAGATGCAATGAAGCTCTTTGTAAAATATTGATGCATACATCATCGCCTTTTTCAGCACATTGCATCACAACCGGTGTCAGCATTTGGTATTCAAACGAACGGTCTGCATAAGCTTTGACGATTGTCCTCGGCTGTTTTATGTCTATAGTGGGGAATAAGCCCGTAAGCTGGTTTGTGAGCTTTGTGGCTTTGCCTCTCCCGTCAATAGCACGTACCACGGCAGTCAAACCTTCCCTGCCAATCCAGGCACCGCTTCCTTCGTCGTCAATCTCGATTCCCCAGCCGCCGCACCTGACAAGATTTTCTTTGCCTACTTTGCCTATCGATATTGAACCTGTGCCGACAATCATTACTATTCCTTCGGAACCTCCGAAAGCACCTTCGAGGGCAAGCTCTGCATCGCTCGTAACGAGCAAGTCGTTGAGTGTCAGCTTCTGGCTTCGTGCTAATGTTTTGAGCAACTGTGCAGACCTCCTCTTTTCCTCCTCAAGCCAGACACCTGCAAGACCTATGACAATAGCATCCAGTTCGCTGGATTCAATCTCTGCCTGCTCGCATAAATCCGCAACTATGTTCAGAAGCCTTTCGCAGGATTCACCCACGCCTACTGTTCCGACGCGTGTAGTTCCTGCAAATGTCTTCCCTGCAACTTTTCCTTCTCTCTGTAAAATGCCGCGTGTCCTTGTCCCGCCGCCGTCAATTCCTATAATCGTAAATTCATTCTTAACTGCCATCAAATATTCCTGTTTTTTTGAAATTTTTACTTTCCACAAATATTGGCAAATTTTATGCCACAACCATAAAACAATTACGAATTACGAATTATGAATTACGAATGAACATTTTACAAAATGAATTGTTCAATTTATAATCACTATAATAGTTTACATGGGTTTGAAAATATTCAAAGCCTACATATTGCATTTTACATTTTACATTTTACATTAACCATAATATTCATCAATAAAATCCCTTTCTCTGCCGGCAGATTCATCTTTGTTATCATCAACAGTAACAACATATATTTCTAAAAGCTTGTTTACATATTCCTTGGGAAGTTTGATTGAAACTTCCTCCGAATCTGTGATTTCTATAGTTCTATACATTTTATTTTCCTCTTTCAAAATTTAAACGCTTTAGTATTTCAGATAATCTGATATTTGTTATGCCAATTTATACCAAAGCAATATTCGCTTGAGCATAAAAAACGCATGAATTTTTTCCGAAAAAAAATTCGGAATGAAAATTATTTTAGATTAATTTGATTATTTTAAATTGAAATTTGCCGGTTTATTTAGGCATCTGCCTATGCATGTAACAATGCTGGTGTTTGGAATTTTTCCTGAGGGATTTTATGGGAGAGTCTATAGAATTTGTAAATGTATTATTGACGGCATCAAAGCCGAGAGCAGGTGAATCAAGCTCCAAAGGAGCGTCAGCCGCACGGAATAGGTAAAGCAACATTTTAGTACTCCAAAAAAAATTATTAATAATAACTTAACAGATTGCGTTAACGAAATTTGTTTCGGATTATTTTATTTGTTTAAATAATTGATGAAAAATTTAAAATATTGAGTTAGGTATATGAATTTTTGATTCGATGAATTGCTTTAGTTCCTCGATAACTATAAGCGCATCTTCAAGAAACTTTCTATCCACATCCTCCAATTCATCGTATCAAATTAATACACTACAATCAGTTAGAGCAAGGAATTCATTTATATAATATTTCTGAAAACTATTATCCACAGTTACACAATCATTTAATAAAATCTCAAGACTGTGAACCCTTTTAGGTTCAATGTTATTGTATATCAAAAATGATTTCAAATATTTTTCAATAAACTGCTGAAGGTGGAAACAAACAATATCATAATCCATATCATTATCGTTCAATAATTTCTTTGAAGTCCTGAGGTCGGCATTAGCTTTTTTCATTAATATTTCATAAGCAAAAAGCTTTTTCATACCAATATACCCTCCTTCTTAACAGAATATGATAAGAAACCAATATTCTGGGACTCCCAATTATAATATTCGATTGGCTTAATTACCAGGTCAATATTTAGGACAGAGTCATTTTCGATTAAATGTTTATATATTTTACTTACTAATTTTCTTTTTTCACCTTGTTGAAAATCTTTATCAACGACTATCATCAAATCGTAATCACTATCCGGATTATTATCCCCCCGGGCTCTCGAACCAAAAAGGAATAATCCAGAAACATTTATTCCCTGTTCAGCAAGATATTCCTTTATCAGTTCTACAGGCTTTATATATTCTTTGTTTTCCATAATTCTAAGCAAAATTAACAAATACAACTATCAAATCACAGTTTTAAACTATTTAATGTAATCATTTGCAAACTGCTTGTTATCATTATCTTATATAATTCAACTAGGATTCTTAGTAATTAAATCCCTAAAATAAGGCCATTATTATTTTATTTAATTTTGCTCATTAGTAAATCTTTCTTAATTTTGAGTTGTGAAAAAATTCACAATACGAGTAATATCATTTTTTTTATGAAAAGAATAGCTGAAAATACAATTAACAGGCTTATAGTATATAAGAAGGAATTAGAGAGGCTCCGCAGGGAAGATGTTAAGAATGTCTTTTCCCATAAGCTCGCGATTCTTTCGGGTTTTCCTTCCCATCTCGTAAGGCGTGACCTTATGAATGTCGGTTACTTTGGCTCTCCGGCACATGGCTATGACGTAGTTGAACTCGAAAAGTGTATATCAGATTTCCTCTGTACTCCCGAATCTGTACGTGTTATATTAATCGGTGTAGGTAATCTTGGCAGAGCCATTCTCGATTACTGCCAGCAGCAGAACCCGAAGATTTCAATCATTGCGGCATTCGACAGCGACAAGAATAAGGTCAATAAAATTTACCATGGAATTTACACTTTTCACATTGACAGTATAAAAAATTTCATAAAAGAAAATGATATTAAAGTTGTTATTATAACAGTTCCAGCATCCGAAGCTCAGAAAATTGCTTCGGAAATTGTTGACTCTGGTGTCAGGGGTATTGTGAATTTCACTCCGGTTCGATTGCAATTAAATGAAGATATTTATATAGAAAATCTGGATATGATGCTAGGATTAGAAAAGGTAGTATATTTTGTTGAAGGTGGTTAATTGATTAAGGTATGAAGTAAAGAAATAGGAGTTCATCATATTCGGACATCCTGAATTATATTGGCACAACAGCCTTGTGATTCAGGATTTTTTTTCTCTTTCCTCCTTTGTAAAAGGGGGATTAAGGGGGATTTTTTGTATTCATTTTTCAACAAATCCCTCACTCACATAATTATCATAACTCATGCATACATTTGTTGCAAAGTTAATACCTGATTGAATAATAACATTCCAGTCATCCTCATAGATTTGGTTTATGATTTGCTTTGTCATTCCCTTCTTATAAATCGAATAAATAATTCCTGCATTAAAACTATCACCTGCCGCTATTGTGCTTACAGTCTGAATTACAGGTACAGGGAAAAATTTATTTATTCTATTGTTAATTAAATGAACACCATTTTTTCCCTTTGTATAGATTAGAATTTTATTCTTATTATTCAAAACATTAAAAGCTTCATCAGGTGAATCAACATCAAATATTAATTTCATATCTTCTTCCGAAGCCCTGATTATATCTGCATATTCAATGTTTTCAATCATTGATGGTTTCAGTTTGTTCAATTCATCGAGATGTGCTTTCCTGAAGTTAGGGTCATAGACTATTAGACTGTTAGCTGATTTTGCCTGAACCAAGAATTGTTTTACAGTTTTTCTGATTTCTGAATCCACTCCGAAATAAGAGCCAAAAAGTAAAATATCATCTTTGCTGAAATCAGGTATGTTGATATTCATTCTCGATGAAGGATATTGTTTGTAAAAATCATAATTTGCTTTATTATTGCCATCAAGAAATGCAAGAGCCAGTTTGGTTTTTCCGTCATCATACCTGTAAACATAGTCGGTGTTGACATTATTTGATTTGAGCAAAACATCGGTTATTCTACCTGTTTTGTCATTTCCAAATTCGCTTATAAAATAAACGGGCAATCCACATCTGCCAAGCGAAACAGAGGTGTTCAAAACAGAACCGCCTGCACAAGCCGAGACAGGCTTCCCATTTTTAAATATTATATCGTAAACGGTTTCGCCGAGTGCGTATATTTTATTTGACATTAATTATAATCAATAAATATTTTTTTAATACCACTGTGGACTGTATATCAAAAATATAAACTATTTTCCAAAAGTGATATTAAAAATTTCCATCTCACTCATACAATTCATAGCTGATGAGTGCAAAGTATAAGAGAATTAATGAAATCCTCTATCTATCCACCAGCACTTTCAAATACAAGGTTCTTGTCCCATGATTGATTTTTATAAAATAAATACCTGATTCTACATCAGAACAATCCCAAACTAACCATCCGCTATAAGAATTTTTTTTGTCAATACGAATTCTTTCTCTTCCGCATATTTGTTCTCCGTATATATTGTAAACCGCGATTTCATCCTTGTCAATATCGAGACTCAAATCCCAATAAATGAGGGTTTTTATATAATTTTTTGCAGGAATGGGAAAAGGAGGAAAAGCATAAAGATAGTTTAGTTCTTCAATTTCATTTTCCTCAACTGATGTTGTATCCAATGAAGAAATTTTAAGCCAGTAAATATTATCATCATGAAGCGAATCTACATAGCGGGCAAAGAATGTATCACCGTATTTACTGAATGTTCTAATTACATTCCCACCGTTTGGAAAGATATACTTTTTCCATTTACTAAAATCATACAAATCATTTGTATAGAATAAAGTGTCTTGTATTGCTATGTATATGTAATTTTTATCACTGCAAATACCATTATGATACAATTTTTCATAACCTAATTCTTTAATTTTATACTTGTAGATTGTATTCATTGTTTTGTTTACAACATCAACAACTACAATTTTAATAACAGAATCAATACTATTATAATCAAATATTATAAAATAAATTTTATCCTTAAATCTTATCTCTTTAAAATGTATTTCACTATTAAGTGAATCGGGAAAACCGCCCCAAAATTTACCCTGGTCAGTTGTATATAAAAATTTATTAGTTCCTGAACTTCCTTTATCATAAGACCAATTATTAGCATGTATCAGGAAACTATTTGTATCTGTTGAATAGACATAATCAACTACATAATTATATATAAAGGATTTACTAATTAAATTAAAATTTTTATCATAAGTACAAAAATATGCTTTTAAAATACCAGGTGGTAAATATACATGATATACAGTAATAAAATTATCATTGTATTTTTGAAGACCAGGATAAATTTTAGTTGGCTTCGAAGATAAGGAAGTATTAAACTGAAAATTTGGCATTGATTTAAATTGAAAACTTTTGCCAAAATCTTTTGAGATTTGAACACCGCCTATTCTATTAATTGAATCAAGATAGGGACCTCCCATATAGAGTGTTTTCTCACTTTCATCAAAATATTTGAACATCATATTATAATATTTTTTATAATTAGGACTTAGTAATGTATCAACAGTAGGTTTAAAAGTTAATCCGTAATTATCTGTTATATAAATAGTATTTGTATACCTTCCATTAAAATAACCACTATAGAACAAATATGTTGAATCATTAATTTTATCCGGCATAGAGTGAACTTTGCCACCTGAAAAATCTGAAATTATACTTTGAGTATCTTCAATCCTATTAATGATTGCTATAAATTTGCTATCTCCAGCCAATATTATTTTATTATCATCAATGAAAAATTCTTTTGGTCTTACATTAAAAGTTACTTCCTTATAATGAAATTCGCTTATTTCTTTTGCTGTATCTATATTTATAACTTCATAGAAATAAAAATTATAAGGATTAAGCCAATAATCGGAAGGATAATTAGGATTCAAATGATCAAAATTTGGGGGTAAATCTAATCTGGAAAATTTAATATAATATATTTTGTTTTCAATTAATTTATATAAAAGAAAATGATTCGTACTTTCACAATTATGAAATTCTTCTACTGTTTTAAAATCACTTGTTCTAAATATGATTGAATCAACTTTGCAATAAAAATAATCTGAATCTGAATATATTTGGTAAGTTCCAAAGCATGATGTACATAAACCTAAATCACCGATTGAAAGTGTATCAACAGGTATTAAGTTATAATCAAATCTTATGTATTTTCCTGAATCAATTTCAGCAATTAGATGTTGTTTGAAATTCGTAATTGAATAAAGATATCCAATTTGTAAACATGTATCTTTATACCCAATTTCATTTGTAACTAATTTACGTGAATACAATTGAAATTCATTATTTATTTGGAAATCATTCGATATTGTAATTAATCTATTTTTCATTCTAAGGAAGTACCCATTTGGGTATCTAATTACAGCCAATACTGAATCATATAGATTTGCAATTTTTACCCAGGATTTACCATTATCATAAGAAGAATTTATCTGACCATAATTAGAAAATGCCAGCATTTTAGAACTATCGAGAAACATTTTTACGATACTACCTTTTTCAAATACTCTTATTTGTTGCCAGTTTTGAGCATTATCATAACTAATAAGCATCGAACCGAACTCACCATATGTAACTATCGTGTCTTGTTTGACTTCAATTCCTTTGAAATTGATATTGATTGGAGTTATCTCAAAGTCATTAGAAAATCCCATTTGACAAAAAGACAGTAAAACAAAGTAGAAGAAATTAAACTTTTTCATATTTACCTCAATTTTTTATAAATAAATTTTAATTAAATAGATTTATTTATGTAATAACCAAAAAAATTGAAAAATGTTACAGTGGTTTTTAATTTTATTTTAAAATATACCACTCTCTTGGTGAATGCTCTGACCCTTGCAATGAAAGGATTATCTATCCACCATCACTTTCAAATACAAGGTTTTTGTGCCATGCGAAATTTTTATAAAATATATACCTGATTCTACATCGGAACAATCCCAAACCAAATAACCGCCATTTATATTTTTTTTGTCAATTCTAATTCTTTCTCTTCCTTCAATCTTTTCACCATAAATATTATATATAGCGATTTCATCTTTATCAATATCGAGACTCAAATCCCAGTAAATAAGTGTTTTGACATAATTTTTTGCAGGAATCGGGAAAGGAGGATAAGCATAAAGATAGTTTCGTACTTCAACACTAACATCAATAACATCTGTTGTTGAATCAATACCTTCGCCTCTCAAATATGATATATTATCATTACCATTCGCATTTGAATAAAAAACAATGCTGGCTCTATATTCTTTTAATTCTGTAGGTTTAAAGAAAACATTGTAATCAAAATATTTACCTGGTTTTATTACTAATGGATTGAGTGAATCAATCAATGGCAAATCAATTAAAAAACCATTGTTATTTAGAATAGAATATCTGGTAATTATTAATTCTGAGATTTGTGATGTATTTTCTATTCTTAATGTAGTTGAAAAAGTATCACTCTTTTCTATATATTGTCTTCCGAAATCATAATCTGATGATGAAATCACTGGTTTCTTTATGCTCAAGTCTGTAATTTTAATCCAGTAAATATTCCGATCATAGACACTATAATTGTCATCAAGGTATCTCGCATAAAACATATCACCAAATTTCATAAAAGCTTTAATAATTCTACCGTTATTTGGAAAATTTATATATTCCCATTTGTTTCTGTCATAAATATCAGTTGTATAAAATAGAGTATCCTCGATTGCTATGTAAATAGTATCATTGTCCGTGCATATACCATTATTAATATACACGTCGAGATAAAAATTTGTTAAATTATATGAATATACTTTGCTGATAGTTCTGGTTTCGAAGTCTAAGACCTCAAGTGTTATATTAGAATCTAAATAATTTAATAAGAACATTGCCAATGCGGACTTTTTATTTATTTTTATTTCTTTATAATACATCATTGTGTCTAAATATGTATATTTTTTAATAAGTTCCCAAGTTAATCCTTTATCTGAAGTGTATCTGAATTCTCTTGTATGTTCAATGAAATTTATTGCGTGGATAATAAAAGAATTTGTGTCTTTTGAATATAAATAATTTATTACATAGTTTGAATCAATATATTCACTAATCAAATTAAAATTCTTATCATAAGTCAGAATTTTAGTCTTTGCATCTTTATACTTTTTATTATACATATCATATCTATATGTATTGCTTGGCAATATAAAATTATTACCTCTTTTAAATAAATTTTGAGAAGCTGGAAATAAAGGATAACCAATAATCCTACGATAAATATCAAAATCCGGAATTGAATCATAAGTAAAGCTTTTACCTAAATCCCTTGTTGTTATAACTCTTAATGTATCCCAATATAAACCTGCATATAAGGTTAAATAAATACCACCAAAGTAAAGGGTTTGTTCCTTCTCGTCATAATATTTGAATACTATATATTTAAATTTTTTATATTCGGGATTTATTACTGAATCAACAGCAGGTTTAAATGTCAATCCTTTATTCTCTGTTATATAAAAATAATTATCATAATGCATATCGAAATAAAAACCACTATAATAAATATATGTAGAATCATTAACTCTATCAGGTGTTGCGAATCCAATGCCACTTGAGAATTCAGAAATTAAATTAAATGTATTATCTTTAATATTAATTGTCATTATTAATTTCCCAAGTCCGATTAAAATTAATTTATCATTTTTAATTATAAAATCTTTTGGCCTAATACTTGCAGTTACATAAGTATTATTATACTCAGATAATTTTATCGCTGAATCTTGAGAAACAACCTGATATAAAGAAAGAGTAAAGATTGGTCCTCCATTATAATTAGATAATGGAAATTTTATTAAATAAATTTTATTATTTATAAGTTTAAAATAATCTACACTATCATAAACCATTTCAACTGTATTAAAATCATTTGTTCTATAAACAACACTGCCAATATTTATATAGCAATAACTTGAATCATATTCAATTTGAAAATTTCCGTAACAGTCATTGCATAAACTTAGTTCCTCAAAATATATAGTATCCAAGGGTTGTAAATTCAGATCAAATTTGATCATTTTATTTGAGTCTGCTGCAGTAAAAAGATAACCTTTGAAATAAGCAAGAGATTTCCTGTATCCCTGCCAATTATATTTATCAATTTTCAAGTATTCCCAATAATTTTCATCTAAGGATGGAGAATATAAAGGAAATATTTTTATTAGTTTAAAATCATTTGAAATAAGCATCAATTTACTATTTGACCTCATAAAATATCCATCTGGATATCTTATGACAGCAAAAACAGAATCATTGAAATCTGCCATCAATTCCCAGAAATGACCATTATCTTTTGATTCACAAATCTGTCCTAAATCGTTAAATACCAACATTTGGTTATCATCCAAAAACATTTTTATTATTATACCTTTATCAAAAACTCTTTTCTGTTGCCAGCTTTCAGCATTGTTATAACTAATAAACATAGAACCTAAGTCTCCATAAACAGCTATTGTGTCCCCTTTTGTTTCAATTCCTTTAAAATCAATATTTATAGGAGTAAATTCAAATTGCTGTGATAAACATATTTGTCTTAGAAAAACAATAATCAAGAAGATATAAATAAATTTCTTCATAAAATCCCCAATATAATATGAAATTTTGTATTTAATTACTCAGTAATAACCAAAAAAATTGAAAAATGTTACAGTTTTTAAAAAATATTTTTAATTATCTTTATTAAAACTCATCCGATGGCTTTTTGCCATCGAATGAGAAATAAATAACAAATATTCACGAACACCAAACTAAGTTAAGATTTAACATTAACTTATAAAGAATTTCCTAATAAATTTTAAATTTATAAAGAACCTGCGTCTTTATTCGCAGGTTCTTTTTGTGTGCCTGGCATGAACTATAACTACAGGGTGAAAGTCCC
>MHAY01000011.1 GCA_001804705.1 Ignavibacteria bacterium RIFOXYC2_FULL_35_21 | reverse complement strand
GTGGTGGCGATAATTCGTTTGTTACTGATATTTAATCGCTACGCGATAAATTTGTTAAATGATTTATTATACAATAATTCAAATTTTAATTCATTATTCATCATTCAGAATTTTTATTAAATATATAACCACAATTCGTAATTCGTAATTCGCAATTCGTAATTGAATATATAATCCCTACGGGATAACAAATGGGTGGTATAGGTCATTTTCTACTAATATATAATCTCTACGAGATAAGCGTGGTAGCGGGAATTCGAGTTCTACTAATATTTAATCGCTATGTGATAAATTTGTTATATTAATTCAATTTTGCATTCTGCATTCTACATTTTGCATTATCTATTTATATATAACCTCAATTCATCATTCAGAATTTTTATTAAATATATAACCACAATTCGTAATTCGTAATTCGCAATTCGTAATTGAATATATAATCCCTACGGGATAAGTATTGTTGCATTTATTCAAATACTACTAATATATAATCTCTACGAGATAAAATTGTTATTATTTTCCAATTACCTAAACACCTAACAGCCTACAGTCTAACAGCCTAATAGCCTATTTCTTAATTGTTAATTATCTAAGAAGTCATTGTATCTCATCTCTTTTCTCTTCTTCCACACTCCGCTGTGCCATGCGTAGGATGATATGAGTGGCAGTGCTATCGTCGCTTCGCTGAAAACCATCTGCTCATAAGTAGTTTCCACTTTACCCCAGGAGCTTGCTTCCTTCAGAGTGGAACCCGACAAGCCGCCGTCCCTCTCGTCAGCAACCGTAATCTGGATTGCATATTTATGCATGTCCTTTTCCACACCCAGCACATCGCATGCAACCACAACATCCTGTGTGAAGTTCTTCGGAACGCCGCCGCCGACCATGAAGAGTCCGCTTTGTTTTGATTTGATTTTTATTTTGGTAAGCTCTAAGAAATCCTTCGCAGAATCAATCGAGACCGTTCCACCCTTTGCATTATACTGGTGATGAATAAATCCGAATCCCGCAGAGCAGTCCGAAAATGCCGGAACAAAAATCGGCACTCCCTTTTCATAAGCAGTGCGAATCACAGAGTCTTTGCCTTTCCTGTTCAGCACAAGCCATCTGCCCATCTCTCGTATGAACTCACGCGAGCTGTAGGGACGATGCTCTAATGAATTTGCAATCTCTGCAACAGTCATATCGCAGGCACGAAGGTCTTCCTCGTCAATGTATGTATCGTAAATCCTGTCAATCATCAAATTGCGTAGTTCGTTGTCGTCCACCCACTGAGTCCCCTGGTAATGCTTGTAACCTAATGCCTCGAGGAAGTCCTGGTCAACCATTACCGCACCCGTGGAAACGATGGCATCCACCATGTTCGAACGGAGCATATCCACCACCACGTTCTTCAGTCCCGCACTGAACAGCGAGCCTGCCAGAGTAAGGAACACCGTGCATTTACTTTCGCTCAGCATCTTCACGTAAATCTGTGCGGCACGGTTCAGGTTCCTCGCCTGGAAAGCCATCTTACCCATTGCGTCAACGAGCGGAATAGAATTATATCTCTTAATATCTATGTGTTCGACAATCCTTTTCGGATTCAGATAATGTTTTTTCTCTGCCATTTTTTTATCCTTTGGAATTAGAGTGAAAGAATTTTATTCAAAATTATTTAACATTGTGCGAGTATGCAAATATTGAGGGAGAATATTAATATATTTTCTAAAATTTGTAAAAATCGAAAAGTATATAAACCATGATGTATAAAGGTCCATTATTATTTCTGTTTATTACCAATTTATTTAATATTTTTGAATTAATAAAACTATTCTTGATTTTGGAGTATATATGGCTAATGAAAGAATAACAGAAGAAATAGTTAGAAATCATTTAAAAGCTGATCCAATTTATCATATTATTAAATTTGAAGAACAAAAATCTTCACATAAAAGAGTTAATGAACTTTTAAAAAATGCATCAAAATCTGGAGCAGGTATAGGTAAACCAGAATTTATAATTACTTTTCCTAAATCAAATATTGATTATTTAATAATAATTGAATGCAAAGCATCAATTGAAAAACATCTAAGCAAATTATTAAATAAACCTAATGAATATGCTGTTGATGGAGTAATTCATTATGGTAAATATTTATCAAAAGAATTCGATGTAATTGCAATTGCTGTAAGTGGACAAAATAAAAAAGAACTTTTGGTATCCCAATTTTTATTTAAAAAAGGAAGTGAAAATTATATTGAAAAAAAACATGATAAGAAATTATTAACTATTGAATCATATTTGAAAATATTTGAAGACGAGCAAGAATTTAGTGATATTAAAATTGAAGATATTATTAAAATTGCTGTTGAATTAAATGAAGAGTACCATGCTTATTCAATTGTAGAATTAACTAGATGTACTATTGTAAGTGCAATGTTATTATCATTACAATATAAAGCATTTAATAAAGGCTATAAAGAATATGAAACCGTAAAAGAATTAGCTGAAGCTATGATTCAAGCAATTAAAGGTGTTTTGACTAAGCATAAGGTTAGAAACAAAACGGTAATGTTAGAAGAATTTAGAAAGATTCTAAATGAGCCAATTTTCAGATACGATGAAATCAAACACAAAAATAAACAAAAGAGAGAAAAATCTATAATGGTAATTAAGGAAATGATATTCTTTCTTGAGCAGAAAATTTTTCCATATATTAAAAATGAAGGTAATGGTTTTGATATTTTGGGACGGTTTTATACTGAATTTATTAGGTATGCTGGAAGCGAACAAAGACAAGGACTAGTTTTAACACCTTCTCATATCACAGAATTGTTTTGTGAACTTGCAAATATTAATGAAGATAGTGTAATATATGACCCATGTTGTGGTACTGGTGGATTTCTTATTGCAGGAATGAAGAATTTATTTTCATTAGCAGGTTCTAATACAACAAAAATAAAAAAAATTAAAAATGATCAGATAATTGGTGTTGAGTTAAGACCATCAATGTTTACTTATGCTTGCACTAATATGATGATGAGGGGAGATGGTAAGTCAAATATTTATTGTGGTAATTGTTTTATTTTAAAAGATGAAATTATTAAAAATCATAAACCAACTATTGCATTTTTAAATCCCCCTTATGATGTTAAACCTGTAGGTCAAATGGAATTTATTGAACATGCATTGGATGTTGTTTCACCTCAAAATGGAATGGTAGTTGCAATTGTACAAATGAGTTGTGCTATTAAAAATCAAAAAGAATTAATTGCTATTAAAGAAAGAATTTTATCAAAACATAAATTGAAAGCAGTATTATCTATGCCCGATGATTTATTTTATCCCATTGGTGTTGTAACCTGCATAATGGTATTTGAGGCGAATAAAAAAAATGAAGGTAAAACTTGGTTTGGTTATTTTAAAGATGATGGTTTTGAAAAACGCAAATATAAAGGCAGAATTGATGCACGAAAAAAGTGGTTAGATATAAAAAAAAGTTGGATTAAAGCTTATAATAACTTGGATGAGATTGCTGGATTTTCTGTAAAACATGAAGTCACATCGTCAGATGAATGGTGTGCAGAAGCATATTTAGAAACAGATTATTTTAATTTATCTGAACATGATTTCTTAATTAAAATGAGAGATTATGCGGCTTTTTTAATTAAAAGTGGATTAGATCAAAATGAAAACTAATAATTGGAAAGGATATAAATTAAATGAACTCTTTGATATTTATACTTCAAAAGACCATAATTTGGTAGAATCCTCTGAAGGTAAAACACCATATATTTCATCAACAATGTCTAATAACGGTGTTAATAGATTTATCAGTGATAGACCTACTCAAGAAAAATTTTCTATTACTATTGCTAGAAATGGTTCAGTTGGCTCAGCTTTTTATCATGAATATGATTTTTGTGCTTCTCCTGATGATGTAAGAGTATTAAGACCAAAATTTAAAATTAATAAATATATTGGCATATTTCTTACTACTATAATAGAAAAAGAAAAATTTCATTATGCATATGGTAGAAAATTTGGAACGAAAAGAATGAAAGAAACTATTATAAAATTACCTTCTTTATCAAATGACACACCTGACTGGAAATGGATTGAAAATTATGTAAAAAAAGAACTAATACCTAAATTACCTAAAAATGCCAGAGAAAAATGGTCTAACACATTTAAAATTAATCCGATAATTAATAAGAAATTAAAATTAAAATCTTATAACTGGAAGTGGTTTAGTTATGATAAAATATTCAATATAAAAAAAGGAAGAAGATTAACAATATATGAAATGGAAGACGGTGATATCCCATATATAGCATCGGGTAGTTCAAATAATGGTATCATTGCTTATATTTGTAATGATACAACAAATAAAAAAGGCTGTATTACTATAGCTTGTTATGGTAGTATAGGTGAAGTTTTTTATCATGATTATGATATTTGGGCATCAGATAATGTTAATGTTTTAACATTAAAAAATAATAAGTTAAATAAATATATTGGTTTATTTATCATCACATTATTAAATTTAGAAAAATATAGATTTAGTTATGGTATGACTGCGAAAGTATCTAGATTAAAACATTTTAAAATTAAACTTCCAGTTAAATCAGATGATTCCCCCGATTGGCAATTCATGGAAAATTATATTAAGTCTTTGCCTTATTCTTCTAATCTATAATTATCTTTCCAATAATAATTTGGATTATATCCACTAAAAAACATGGGCGAAGTTAAGGCATTTGCTATTTCGGTTAGTGGGTCAGTATTATTGTTTTCTGTATGTGTATGTCCGTTATTAGTTATTACAAAAAAACCAGGTTTGTCATTATACCCAATAATTTTGTTTTCATTATATTCATCTATTTCTGTTGCCTCAAAAAGTCCTGTTACTGACACGATAATTGATGAACCTATACTTGTAAAATTATTTATAAAATTATTTTCCATTTTTATCCTTTCAATAAATAAATAATATCAATAATTATTACGATTATATAATATAATTATTTATGATTTATCTAAACATTCTTTCCACATTATAATATCCTTCCCTTTGTCAAAGGAATTATATTTCTTCACTTAAAAGATGCCGGATTATTCAAATGTCAATTTGTGTCCTTCCTGTCCTTTCTGTCTCTGAGTTACCAAAAAAATTCCCTCGCCCTCCGGGAGAGGGATTCAGGGTGAGGGTTTTAACCTTATAACAAATTTAACCATCAACCTTAGTAACAAACAAATTCCACGCTCCACCCAACCTTATTACCTTATCCAAATTTTAATAAGGTTTAACTTTTTGGTACTTTTTTCTACTAAGGTTAAATTGAAAAAATAAGGTATTAATTAAATCATGTCCATCATTTAATCAAGTAAATCCTGTTCAGACAATTTGCAGTAAAATATATAACCACAATTCAGCATTCAGCATTTCATCAACCAACACCTCTCGCTTTGCTTTCTCAAAGGAATTATATCGTTCACCAAAAAAATTCCCTTCCTACGAGGAAGGGTTAGGTTGAAGTGCAACGGAAATCCCGATTCATCGGGAGTGGGTGTACAAAACAAAAAATCATCCCAATCACATAAATCAAACAAATCAAAGTTCAGTCAATTTGCAGTAAAATATATAATCACAACTCAGCATTCAGCATTTCATCAACCAACACCCCTCGCTTTGCTTTGTCAAAGGAATTATCTATTTTTGCATATCAATACTTACTGATGAGAAATTGCATTGCTTTGTGGTTTTTTCAACTGAAAATTAATATAGATAGATTTGAAATCAATTGAGAAAATAAGAGAACATCTTTCAACAGGCAAGTATGAATTATCTGCTCATGCCTTAAAAAGAGCCGTTGAAAAAAAGATACTGTTTTTCGAGATTGAAGAAGCAGGCAATAATGTTAAAATAATCGAGGACTATCCCGATGACAAGTACTCGCCAAGTTGTTTGTTGCTTGGTTATACCACACAAGGAAAAGTAATACATTTGGTAGTTTCCCGTGCAGAAATAGACTATGTAAAAATAATTACCGTCTATGAACCTGACGAAGATTTATTTAATGGTTTTGAAATTAGGAGATAATATGGAACAATGTACAAATTGCGGCTCGTCTGAATTTACTGAAGGTAAAGTCAATAAGGTATTTAATATTGACGGCGAAGTTATTGTCGTTGACAGCGTCCCTGCAAAGATTTGTAAAAAATGCGGCGATGAGAGTTTTTCGCGCGATACATTAGCACACATTCAAAGCATTATCTATGGAAAACCAAAAAAGTATATCAAAGCAAAATCGTTTGAGTATGCGTAGATTTAATATATATTTCAGTTGAAATACTAAAAAAAATGAATACTTTAATAAAACAAAATATTGAAAATATTAAAATGCTTGCACAAAAGCATTATATTAAACGGCTGTCTTTGTTTGGCTCTGCCGCAACTGATGATTTTAACGCCCAGAGTGATATTGATTTCCTCTATACATTTGACTTGTATGCTCTGCCAATCGAAGAATATGCCGATTTATATTTCAATTTTCTATACTCTCTCAGGGATTTATTGAAAAGAGAAGTTGACCTGGTTTCGGAAACCAATGTAAGCAATAAATATTTCAAGAAAGAAATTGATAGAACGAAAGTCCTGCTCTATGAATCAGCGAATTAACAAACACCTTGCAGATATACAGGAAAGTATTTCGCAAATTGAAACTTTTCTTGGAAAAGTAAACAACTTTTTTGAATTCCAGCAAAATATAATGCTGAAAAAAGCCGTCGAAAGAAATCTTGAAATTATCGGTGAATCCCTGAATACTATTCTCAAATTAGAATCTAATATTCAAATTACCAATGCCAGGCAAATTGTTGATTTGCGAAACAAACTAATCCATGAGTATGATAAAATTGATGATGTAATAATTTGGGGTATTGTTAAAAAGCATTTGGTTCTGTTAAAGGAAGAAATCAATAACATTTTACTACAAAGCGGTGAATAGAAAAATAAACTTTCTTAAATTCCCCTCCACCACTCGCTTTGCTTTGTCAAAGGAATTATATTGTTCACTTAAAAGATACCGGATTATTCAAATGTCAATTTGTGTCCTTTCCGTCCCTTCTGTCTCTGTCTGATACCAAAAAAAAATTTCCTTCCTCGAGGAAGGGCAAGGTTGAAGTGCAACGGAAATCCCGATTCATCGGGAGTAGGTGTACAAAATAAAAATCATCCCAATCACATAAATCAAACAAATCAAAGTTCTGACAATTTTTCGTAATAAATATATAACCACAACATAACACCCAACACCCAACACTTAAAATTTTTTCCCCGTTCATAACAGTCTAACAGTCTTCAGTCTAAACAGCTAACAGTATAATTGTGAATTGTGAATTATGAATTATTGGAAAATCTCTTATATTTGCATTATGATAACACAAGAAAAAATAAATGAAATTGTAAATAAGATTGCGACTCTTTACGCTCCGGAGAAAGTCATTTTATTCGGCTCCTACGCCCATGGTACACCCGATGAAAACAGCGACCTCGATTTCATCATCGTTAAGAATACCGACCTCCCAAAACACAAAAGGGGAGTCGAGCTTAGGCGTCTTCTGTTCGGGTCACTCGTTCCAATGGATTTGAAAGTATATACTCCCTTGGAATTTGACAGTGAATTGAAATATAAGTATTCATTTTTAAACTCAGTAGTAAAAAATTCAAAATTGTTGTATGAGCGAACAAACTGAACAAATACTAAAGTGGTTGGAAAAAGCAGACCATGACCTCGGTACGGCAATTATTACTTATAAGCATATACCAAAATACCGCGATACAATTGCTTTTCATTGTCAGCAGGCAGTAGAAAAATATCTCAAAACTTATTTGCTTAAGTTAGGAACCGAAATAATAAAAACTCATGACCTTGTTTACTTATTTGAGATAATCAATAAAAAAGAATCTATCGAAAGTTCATGGTTCAATAAATTAGCAATGCTTCAGGAATACTCAGTAGAAATCAGATACCCTGACCAGCAAATTGAATTGTCTGACGAAGATATTAATCATGCATTACAAATTGCAAACGAAGTCAGAGAATTTGTTGTTGGCAAGATTGGTATTAATTATCCATTTAGTATAGAATAATTAAAAATAATAATTTAATTTTCCTTCCCCTCGCCTAAGGAATAATATTACAAAAGGCGGGAACCGTGTAATATTCCTGTAATCCAAACTTCATCCTTTTCGATTTGATACATAATTCTGTAAGCACCATAAATAATTTCCCGTTTGTCCGGGTCATCAAATTCAGGAATAATTCTGCCTGAGAGTGGATATTCCTGAAGACGGTCTGTAGATTCAATCAACCTTAGGACAAAGAGTGATGCTCTGTCAACAGAATCCCTTGCAATAAATTCTGCAATCGAGTCAACATCTTTTAACGCAGTCGGAGACCAAATTACTTTACCCACTTTTCTAACCTTTTTTTGGCTTCTTCGTGAGTAACTCCTTTTCCTTCCCGAATTTCATTCAATCCATGTTCAAATTTTGCATTAATGTATAATGCATGAATTATATCATCATAAGCCGCTTCATTCGGAAGTTTATCAATTGTCTGCTTAGCTATTTCTTTTGTAATCATCTCATAACTCCAATTTATGATGCAAAAATAATGCAATTAAAAACTCAATGCAAAATATTTAAATCCGTTAAATTTTTCGTTATAGTCATTTACGTTTGAGCATAACAGGTATTTTGAGCTATGAATTTCCAAATTTCCATAAAAGTCCCTCGCCTTCAGAGAGAGGGATTCAGGGTGAGGGTATAAAAATATCTCTCTCCTTCGTAAAGGGATTCAGGGTGTGGTTTTTTTACCTTATATAGAGTCTATTAGTTAATTACACATTTTGTCAGTCTGAGCGTAGTCGAAGACTGTGTAGAACAATGTAGTCATACTTCGACTTCGCTCAGTATGACAGATATTCAATTAGACTTTATATAAAACAAATTAAACCTACAACCTTAGTAACAAACACATCCCAGCTCCACCCAACCTTATTACCTTATCCAAATCCTAATAAGGTTTAACTTTTTGGTACTTTTTTCTACTAAGGTTAAATTGAAAAAATAAGGTATTAATTAAATCATGTCCATCATTTAATCAAGTAAATCCTGTTCCGACAATTTGCATTAAAATATATAACCACAACTCAACACTTAAAACTAAAAACAGAAAAAAAATTCAACATTCATAATTCAGCATTACTTCCCACCACCAACACTCGCTTTGCTTTATCAAATGAATTATACCGTTCACTTAAAAGATGCCGGATTATTCATAGGTCTATACAAGAGCAAATCAGACAGATTACTTTTCTCCCATTTCTAAAGGGTATCAAAACAATACTTTTTTTCCTATCAGACTAAAAGACTAAACACCTATAGACTAATTTTCCCCTCTTGCTTCACTTCGCCAAAGGAATTATATTTGCATATTAATTTCCTAAAAATTCGAGATAGTTGTGAAGATTTATTTAGATGCATGTTGTTTCAATCGCCCTTTTGACGAACAAAGGTCAGACAGGGTAATCTTTGAAACAAATGCAATTTTAATAATTTTAAGACGTATAGACAATGGCGAAATAGAAGTAATAGGTAGTGATGTTTTAGATGATGAAATTGAACAGACACCTGTTACCAAAAAAAGAATAAAATTATTTGAATTATTAAAAAAAGTAACCATATTTATTAAATTGAATAATGAAATTATTATTAGAGGTAAAGAATTAGAAATGTTTAAATTAAAACCACATGATTCATTACACATAGCATCTGCAGAATATGGAAATGCTGATGTTTTTTTAACTGTTGATGATAATATCTTAAGAAAATATAATAAAAATCCCAATTTATTTCATATTAAAATAATTAATCCTTTTAATTTTGTAAGAGGAGAAATAAAATGAATACACAAACGCAAACACTCCATGAAATTTATAAATTAGGTTTAGAAGCATTACGTGAAAAATTAGGAGTTTCAGGAATGCTGAGATTCCTTGAAATTTATGATTCCGGTTCCGGCGATTATACAAAGGACAGGCATAAAATCTTAAAAGAAAAAACTGTTGAGGAACTTGCCGCTAAAATTTATGCTAAAAGAAACAAGAAAGTATAAATTTCAATTTAGATATTATGGAACAATGTACAAATTGCGGCTCGTCTGAATTTACTGAAGGTAAAGTCAACAAGGTATTTAATATTGACGGCGAAGTAATTGTCGTTGACAATGTCCCTGCAAAGATTTGTAAAAAATGCGGCGATGAGAGTTTTTCACGTGATACATTAGCCCATATTCAAAGCATTATCTACGGAAAACCAAAAAAGTATATCAAAGCAAAAGCCTTTGAGAATGCGTAGTATACATTTAAATCTTGAATAAAATCAATTTACCCACTTTTCTAACATTCTCTTGGCTCTTGTTCTGTTCACACCTTTCCTCAATAATACTTGCTTTGCTTTGTCAAAGGAATTATATATGTAGAACAAATATCTTTATGAATAGACACTATTTTTAAATAGTGGGATGTATCACAAACCCAACCGCTGACTTTAGTCACTTATTTTAAGCGGATAAATCCCTAATCGTGGCGATTCAATATGTCCACGACTTAAAAGTCGTGGCTATTCATTAATTTTTAAAATTTAAGAATTGAAAATTTATTGAAAATTATAAAATTAAAAATTGAAAATTTTATGTAATCTCCCTATATTTGTACTTAATTATGTACTTAAACAGGTGTTTATTATGTTAGCGGCTAATTTTACGGAATTCAGAACCGGTCTCAGGAAGTTTCTTGACACCGTCGAGAATAATAACGAGACATTAATCATCAAAAGAAGTTCAGGCAAAGGTGCTGTACTGATTTCTCTTTATGAATTCAATTCAATAATGGAAACTATGCACCTCCTGAAGTCTAAGCGAAACGCCGACAGGCTATACGAATCCATCGCACAGATGAAAAAAGGCAAAGTAGTTCGCAAGAAATTAATAGAAGCCGAATGAGAATAGTTTTTTCAGAAAATGCCTGGGAGGATTATATTTCGTGGCTCAGCGAAGACAGGAAAATTCTGAAAAAAATTAATGAGCTAATCCGGGACATTCAGAGACATCCCTTTGAAGGATTAGGAAAGCCCGAACCGTTGAAATTCGATTTGGCGGGTTTTTGGTCGAGGCGGATTGACAGGGAGCATCGCCTCGTCTATCAGGCCACCAAAAATGAATTGCTGATTTATGCTTGCAGGTATCATTATGATTGATATAGAGAAAAAAGGAATTATATATTTGAGCTATGAATTTCAAATTTTTATTAAATTTTAAATTTTTAAATTGAAAATTTTAAATTATTGAATAGTTAAACTTTACAAACTTTACAAACTTCACGAACTTTACAAACTTTACAAACTTTACAAACTTTACAAACTTTACAAACTTTACAAACTTTACAAACTTTACGACCTTTACAAACTTTACGACCTTTACGAACTTTACGACTTTTACGAACTTTTAACTTATAGACACGAAGAACAACCCGCAGGCTGATGCCCGTAGGTTGTTCAATAAAATCTAATTCAATAAATGATTGTTTGCTAAATAAAAATAGAAAATCTATTAATAATTCCCGCCGGACCTGCGATTGCTGCCCCCCCAGTATCCGCCGCCGCCGCGACTGTCTCTGCGGTCACCGCCGCCGCCGTAGCCTCTCTTCTTCTGGCGTGCTTCGTTTACGATTAATTCCTTGCCTTCGACTTCTTTCCCGTTTAATCCTGCCATTGCATTACGGGCAGCGTTTTCGCTCATCTCGATGAACCCGAAACCTCGTGATAAATTAGTGTCGCGGTCCATAATTATCTTTACCGAATGAACTTCACCGAATTCGGTGAACATGTCTTTGAGACTGTCTTCTGTGGCACTTGCAGGCAGGTTGCCAACATAAATATTCATAATTACTCCAAAATGAAATAAATAATAAAAACTCCGGATTATTTCATCAGCGATGAACCAAATCTAATAAATTTGATGGGTTGTAAAATATAAATTTTGGCAAGTCCAATAAATTTAATAGTCTATAATCCAGTTACCGCTACAAAGATAAATAAAAATTATTATTTCCAAAACAAATTTTTTTGTGCCATATTTTTACAAAATTATTCTTCTGACACTCAAGAATCAATGTATATTCTCATTAAACCCAAATTATTCATTAGAAGTTTATTATTATCCTAAAAGCAAGTGCCTGACTGACATTCTGAGAAGTGTAACGACGAAGATTCTGAAACCCCCTTAATCCCCCTTTGAAAAAGGGGGAAAGATGCTTCGACTTCGCTCAGCATGACATTAAATTATACCATATCAATTTCTATTGAATAATCTGGGTTAAATTAAACCTCCCCTTTTCTTCACCTCCTTAATTAAAAAGGGAAAACCTTTAAGGGGTGCTAATTCTCACTTATTATTTCCCGAATAAATCATAAGGCCCTGACCGTTTACAGTGATTTTATCAGGCAGTACATTGTACCATATTATTGCTTCGTTAAAGTAAAGTTCAAACGGGTCCCGGTGAGCGATTACGTAGTACTTACCGCCTGATGTGAACACCTGGTAGAAAAACAGTATATCATTTGTGGATTTATAATCAATCTTATTAAACACAAAACCGCCATTGATGATGCTTTCTTTCGTTTCAAGAAAATTCTCCGCAGAAAAAGGCATTGTCTTTAACAACACTATCTCCCGCACATCATCAGGCTCCACAAGGTTTCTCGCCGATTTCAATAATAACTCAATACATTCTTCTGTGAATCTACCCGACGATTCATCGAAAATTCCGCTAATGTCCATTATTCAATATCGTAAAACTTAATAAATTTAATCTGCAAAAATATTAGTCAGTGTATGAAATAAAAACGACAAATTTAAACACACACACTTTTTAAACCTTTCACTCCATATTTTACTTCCCTGTAATTAATTTAGAGTTATGAACTTCCTAAGGGAAGTTTAAAAATAAAACTTGTTCCTGAGTTAATTTTGCTTTCAGCTCTGATTGTTCCTCCATGTTTTTCAATAAATTCTTTACATAGCACTAATCCGAGTCCTGTTCCTGCTTCACCGGCAGTTCCCTTGCTCGATTCAGTTGATTTCAGGCTGAAAATTTTATTTAATTTATCATTATCCATACCAGTACCATTGTCTTCCACAGAGATTACAACAAATTCCGGTTTTTCATTGATATTGCTATTTTCCTCAACCATCGCCTTTATTCTGACGTTAGTTTCGGGATAGGAAAACTTAATTGCATTGGATAATAAATTCCGGATAGTCGTGAGTATCATGTTTTCATCTACAAATACACTTATATCAGGATTTATATCTTTTATTATTTTTATATTTTTCTGTTCCGAACGTTGATTCACAAAAGCAATTGCTGTTTCAGTCAGCTTTGATAGATTATACACAGAAGGTTCATAACTAATTGTTCCTCTTTGAGACATTGACCAGGTCAAAAGATTTTCCAGCAGCCTGTTTAGTGTTTTGGATGATTCAAAAATAGAAGAGATAAACTCTTTCCTGTCATTATCACTTAAATTATCGTAATCTTCATTCAACATATTCATAGAACTTGAAAAGGTATATAAAGGTCCTTTCAAATCATGTGCTATTATCGAAAAGAATTTGTCCTTAGTTACATTCATCTCATTAAGTTTTTCATTGGCTTCTGATATTTGATTATTTTTCTTTTTTAGAACTTGCTGCTTTGAATAGAAAACCCATACAAGAACTATAAGAAATATTATTGAAACCAGACATGCAAGTAACTGGTATGTATGAATTGTATTATTTTTCTGAATTTCATTTTCTTTAATTCTTTTTTCATAATCATATTTAATTTTCATCATATTATGTCTTTGTTTTTCGCTGTATATCGAGCCATAATGATTATTCGATTCATTTCTGAAAAAATACGCATTTTTATAATCTCCAATATCAGCATATAAATCTGATAAAATGGATTCAATCCAGAACAAATATAATTTCAAACCGGTTTTTTTTGTGAAGTAATAGCTCTCAAGCCCATATCTTAAAGCAGATTTATAATTCTTCCTTTCTAAATATGTTTGTGAAATATGAATAAGAATAAGAGGTTTGTATGTATTTTCTAATTCAGGTGTCAAGTTACTATAAGACTCCCGCAAATATCGTTCAGCTTTTTCAAAATCACCCAAACCGGCAATAGCAGCACCAAGTACATTCAGATTACTAACAATAAGCTCTATTGTATTCTTTTTGTTTTTGATTAACTCTAATGATAACTCAGCAAATTTCTTTGCTTTTTCCATTCCTTCTGTATTGCTGTATTCATAATTCACCGAAGCTACCTGATTGTACACTTTCGCAAGTTCCAGAGTGTCTTTTAATTCTGAAAAAACTCTTTCTGCTTTTGCCAATACATTAAGTGATTGCCTTAAATCTCCTGAAACTCTGTAAGTTTCCCCGAATCCAAGATATGTAACTGCAATCTTTCGTTTATTATTGGTTTTTTCATAATAGCTTTTTGCTTTGTGAAGATATTCATAAGATTTTGAATAATTGCCAAAAATCTTCAGGTATTTTGCATATATAACATCTAAATCGGCAATCCTTTCTTTGTCATTTACTTGTTTTGCTATTTGATATGCTTTGTTGATATAATAATTACTATCTTCATCGAGATGAAGTAGCTTTTTCCCGATTATTTCAATCAGTATTTTATATTTATGGTTTTTTGTTTCGCTTTTCTTATATTCTTCAATCAAGCTGTCAGTTGTGCTTTTTGAGAAAAGAAGACAAGAACATAAACACAATAGTATTATTTTTAACATTTAAATATTATTGTCTTTGAGATAACAAAAATATAATTATTGAAAATATTCAATAATAATCTTAATTAAACTTCTTGTTTATTTTGCAAAGATAATCTTGAATCAGATAAAATAAAAGTGATACACTTTATTAAATTATTTGCTATGTTAATGAATCAGAAAGAATATTTCACTTGCTTTCCCCAATTTAAATAAATATATTCCGCATTGCAAATCCCCGACAAATATTTTCTGATTTTCACTGTTTTCAAATTCAATTGATTTTAATCTTTCACCAATTATAGAATATATTTCAATCCTATCAGTAATTTTATATTCAGCAATCTTTAAATACAGGTAGTCATCTGCAGGATTCGGATAAATCATCATTAAATCTTCTTCTGAATTTGGCTCATCCCCGATGCCGGAATATTTAAACATATTCAGAACCGTAGTCCAATACTCCGGACTTTTCTTTTCGTAATCCCAGGGTCCTGTTGGTCCACGGTCTGTTCTGAAATCCCATAAAGCAAAGTGCCAGCCTTCTTCCATACATATTTCATACATGTCCTTCAGAAAAAGTGTGCCGCCGCCTTGCTCATACATAATTCCAAATTCACCTAAGAAGAAAGGCTTGTCTGTAACTTTTTGAACTGAATCCACAAATTTAAAAACATTTGTCTTCAAAACATTTTTATCAAAATCAATCATAGCCAAATCATTAACACTAAGAAAATTACCAGGATATGTGACAGTCTTCGGTTCATTGTTCGAAGCATAGCCTATCGGACGGTAGCTGTGAAATTCATATACTATGTATTCATCATCGTATGTATCGGTAATCGCAAAAAACTCAGGACATGAATACTGAAAATTTTGTACAATTATCGGTATATCCTTATCCGCTTCCCTCACCTCTTCTATGAATAACTGATTTATCGCTTTTAAATCTATAGAATCTTTTTCAAGTTTCGTTTTCAGAGCCTTTGCATTGATGTTAAGTTGGTCGAACAAAGGATTTGGTTCAACCATAAGCCCTATACCAACGAACAGTGAATCATTCTTGTACCTATTAACAATTTCCTTAAGCATTTGTGCATATTTATTTTGCTCATTTTTATTTTTCCAGATTGTTGATTTAGGTTCTTTAAGGTCATTTTCCCGCCAAACATCTCTCCTGCCGGGACCACTACGAACAGTAATTGTATAATATATTCCTACTGAATCGCAATATCTTACCATTATGTCAGCTGCTACTATTGCGTCGGTGTTCACTTCATAAGGAGGGTCAACAAAATAGAGTCCGTCAATGCCGAGCTGGGCAAGATTTGCTCCTGTTGCCTTTAAATCCTGGTAATCTTTTAATTGATGCGTTGACGATGGCAGCACATTAAATCCACGAAAATATGAAGGGATTTTCCATAAATCATATTTGTGGTTTTGTGCCTGTGCATCAATGAACAACACAAAACAAACACTTACAATCAAAACATAAAATTTCATAACATAACTTTAAATCATTTTAATATACATATTGGCTTTGCAATACTTTCACCATTACTAATCAGTTGAATGTAATAAACTCCATCTGCTAATTGATAATTGTTAATTGATAACAGGAAATTATGTTTTCCTGCATCCATATATTCATCCACAAGTGTTGTAATTTTATTGCCGATTGAATTGTATATTTCTATCCTCACCCTTCCTCCGACTGCCGACTGCCAACTAATGACTGACGACTCGGAGAAGGGATTTGGTGAAATACTCAATTTTAAATCTCTTCCCGAATAAGAAGATGGTACTTCCGTTATTCCGCATCCGATTCTTTCGGTCGCTACAACTATCTCATCAAGCATAATTCCTTCTACGCTGTGAGCCTCGTGGTGAAAAAGTTCAAGCCAGAGAATGTTCAATTTCAATGCAGCTGTTGACCTCAGCCACAGATGCTCGAAGGGACCATACTCAACTCCGTCAATCCAGAAGTTCATCGAGCCGTCTGCATCGGCATCGTTTTGCACAGGCGTTCCTGCATCAATTGTCATTTCAAGGCAGTACCATCTTCCCGTTTCCATCAACGGTGGCATTATTGATTCTCGGTGTTCAGGTTTAGTGCAGATATGCTCACCTTCGTCGAACCAGCAAGGGAAATGGTCGCCCCAGCACATTCCGTTCGGGTCAACACAGTCCATGTACATGCCCCTGTAATAAGCATAGAAATTCAACCTTTTCACTTTATCTAATGGTTCAAGATATGCACAAAATAAATCCGTGCCGTTTGGACGTACATCAGACCTGCCCAGCAGGTAGCGAGGTCCTGCATATAAACCGCCTCCGTGATTTTTTGCATTGAAGTCGTAGCCTGTCTCCCACTTTTGATACCAGCGAAGATAGAGCTTGTCGTATGTTCCAGGCAATACCTTCACAATATCGGCACCACCTCTGCCGGGCGGCACTCTGAGCCGCATTACATGGTTCCCCTGTTTACCGAACGGTCCCGGGTCTAGCATCTGCAGGTTAGTCTCATCGGCATTATCATCATAATCATCCCAAATATCCTTATTCCCTTCCTCAAATCCGCTTGTAAATACGATAGTCGAATCATTTGGCTGTGCCTGAATATTCAACAATGGATAAAAAAGTAATAATGATAAAACAAACAAATAAGTAATATAATGTAATTGTATTTTCATTCACCTACCATATCTTATTTACAACAATTCTTCTTAAATTTTCATACAACTGCGTAGCAGTTGAACGTTAGTAAAGTCAGTAACACTCTGTTACTTGTCTCCTATCACAACTCCAGAGGAGTTGAACGTTAGTAAAGTTAGTAACACTCTGTTACTTGTCTCCTATCACAACTCCAGAGGAGTTGAACGTTAGTAAAGTCAGTAACACTCTGTTACTTGCCTCCTATCACAACTGCGTAGCAGTTGAACGTCTATTCTTTATCATAGACAACTTCATCAAAAAGATACTTGCTGTCATACATAATCTCAAACTTTTTCAGCAATTCAACATACTCCTCTCTGAAAGTCTTCTTTTTATGATGCAATTCCTGATTATCTATATATTGCACAACTTTATCAATTTGTGATTTTGAATAAGAAAAAGCCGCATAACCATTCTGCCAACTGAAATGACCTTTTAAAAACTTATTTTCATTAATATAATTTGATGAACACCTTTTTACTTCCTTCATTAACTCTGACAATGAATCATCAGGATTAAAACTTACAAAGATATGTACATGGTCGGGCATTCCGTTAATAGTATAAAGTTTATGTCCTCTCTTTTGGATTATACCTGTGATATATTTATACACATCATGTTTGAAGGATTTCGATAATATATTTTCGCGACTCTTGACAACGATAATAAGATGGATGTAGATTTGGGAATATGTGTTTGCCATATTATACTTTCTTATTTTTTTGTTACTAACGTTCAACTCCTATGGAGTTGTCGTTTATACATGCCTCACTCTGTTACTAATGTTCAACTCCTACCGAGTTGTCGTTTATACATACCTCACTCTGTTACTAATGTTCAACTCCTATGGAGTTGTCGCTTAACCTTGCCTCACTCTGTTACTAATGTTCAACTCCTATGGAGTTGGTTCAATATCTCATCAACTTATACACATACCTATTATTAATTATCAAAAAATAAAAGCCGTTTAGTAAATTTGATATATCAATTTGAATTGTCTCGTAATCATTTTTTTCTATGTGTTTAGCAATTAAATTACCCATCAAATCATAAATAAAGACATTTATACCTTGAACTTCAATTACTTTTCTTTTAATATTTAATTTGTCATTGTCGGTGATTGTAATAGTGTATTCTTTATTAGGTTTCTCTGGTTCGATAACTGAAATAAGAACTGGTTTTTGGTTAATATCAAAAAAAATAAACGAATTGGCAGGTAAATGTGATAATATATAGTTTATTATTTTTTCCCCACAAATATATTTATCAAATATTAATTGTACTGTAGGAACTTCTATAAAACTACTATCATCTAACCATATAGGATCTCGTTTGAAATAGTATTTACCAAAGGCAAATTCCAAATCTCTGAAAATTGATTTCATTTCATAAAAGTTGGAATCAATATCGTTCCATGAATATAAACTATCCATTAAGAAAGGTTTTGTTTTGAAAATGTAAACCCATTTATTAAATTGTAAAATATATTTAGTAGCATACATTTTTCCATAAGTGTTGGATAAGGGACAAGAATCTATTTTTACAGAATCAGGATTAAATACAGGATATTCTAATGTTCCAAAAGGATGTTTCAGACAGCTATCCGGTGGATTATCCTGAGCTTCCATATAAGTTGGATAACTTAGTAATGTGAAAAAAAGACTTGCTAAGAATATAAGTATTTGTTTCGTTTTCATTGTTGTATCTCTTAATTAATTGCTCAACTATATTTTTTCATTAGTAATTCGTAATTAGTAATTACTTCGGTCCATAATCAATCAACACTTTTTCAACACCTTTGTTTGTTAAACTATTATAACCCTCAAAATACATGTTTTTTTGATTTATAATTCCAATATACTTGGCATAATAGAATTGCGTTTCATACCTTCTTATCGTATTCTCTATGGTGTCACCATCTAGACCCATAAATCTGTTTGTATATTTATATTTCCTCGAGAAATTCCTGCAATTAATTGTGTCGCCATTGAATAATATTTTTGTTTCAAAATTATTATTTATATTAGCAACAGCATGAAGAAAACTTGGATTATTCCCGTGCGGAAGAGTATCATATACACTAAACATATCCCAATTATATGATTTTAAATTTGCCAGTATATACCAATCCCGGGGATTTTTACCGTGCATGCCGGGGGCTGTATAATGGTAAAGTCTCCCACCTTCGTTGAAATAATATTCAGTATCCGGGTAACACGAACCTTCAACACATTTTTCCACCAAAACATAACATGGTTTTCCATTAATTGTATCCAAACCGGTTACTATTATTGAATCAGCCTGGATTTTATAAGTCCTGTTTCCATTTGCATCAAGATAATAAAACTCATAAATCCACCAGTTGCCGACTTTCAAGGGAAAAAAGGATTGCATGTTAAATTCATCACTTGGTTCGTTTGGCTGGGAGCATCCCTGGAATAGAAAAACAGAAATTATAATTGAATATACAATCAATAAAATCTTTTTCATAAGGCACCAAAAATATTTGACGATAATTTATATTATTTTTTGATTATTCAAATTTCAATATTTCTTCTTTTGCGGTCCCTCGTTTGTAAATCCTTCACTTGTGCCTCTTCCCTGAATATTATTATACGATAATTGACACGTTTTAGAATGATTGTTATTTCATAAGAATTGTTCAATAATCCCGATTCTTCTTCTCTTTCCCAATATTTGCCTAATTTTGTATTTTATATCTTATGCTATTGAAAGAATTATAATGCTGAAATTTATACGTGAAAATGCCGACAAAGTAAGGCAGAACATAATAAACAAGAACGAAAAAACTAACATTGATGAAATATTAAGCCTCGATGAGAAACGCCGCTCAGTCATAGGTGAAGTTGACAAACTAAAAAATCTCCGCAATACAGTCTCAGCAGAAATCGCAAAGCTGAAAAAAGATAAACAGGATGCCGAAGAAAAAATCTCTGCAATGAAAGAGGTTTCGGATAAAATTAAATCGCTTGACGATGAACTCCGCACAATCGAAGAAAAACTTGATGAACTTGTTCTGTACGTTCCCAACATAGCACACGAAAGCGTTCCCATCGGCAAAACTGCCGAGGATAATGCCGTCATCCGCACATGGGGCGAACCGAAAAAACAAGCTATTAAAAAAGACCATGTGGAAATTGCAAAAGAACTTGGATTAATAGATTTCGAGCGTGGAGCCAAAGTCAGCGGCTCCGGCTTTTATTTCTACACAGGCAAGGGCGCTGCTTTGGAACGTGCTTTAATCAACTTCATGCTCGATTTTCATATCAGCAAGCACGGTTATACTGAAATTTATTCACCATTTATTGTCAATAAAGCATCTATGCAGGGCACAGGTCAAATTCCCAAACTTGCCGAAGATATGTACCTTGCCGAAAAAGACGAGCTTTACCTGATTCCTACGGCAGAAGTTCCTTTGACAAATTACTATGCAAATGAAATTCTTAGTATTGAACAATTGCCTTCTAAGTTCTGCGGTTATTCTCCATGCTTCCGCCGTGAAGCAGGCAGTTACGGCAAGGAAACACGCGGTTTGCAGAGAGTTCACCAATTCAACAAAGTCGAGCTTGTTAAAATTGTCGAGCCTGAAAAATCATATAATGAACTTGAATCACTTGTCATTGATGTCGAAGAAGTATTGCAGGCACTCGACATTCCTTACCGTGTAATTTTGCTTTGCACAGGAGACACCAGCTTTTCGTCAGCCAAAACCTATGATATCGAAGTATGGTCACCCGCAGATGAAAAATGGCTTGAAGTTTCCAGTTGTTCAAACTTCGAAAGCTTTCAGGCACGCAGGGCAGGGATAAGATATAAACCCGCACCGAATGAAAAGCCTGAGTTTGTTCACACACTCAACGGAAGCGGCTTGGCAACTCCAAGACTTATGATTTCTCTGCTTGAAAATTATATCAATGAAAACGGAAATATTATTATTCCTGATGCTTTAAAACCATTTCTTAAATTTGATAAGATATAGATTAATTATATATACTTCTTATTAGTTATTATTATAAGGGATGTTCATTTGTTGATAACTTAGGGCGATATAAGGTAGTTCATTGAATCATAATAAAATAATAGAAAAATAACGGAATGAAATATTGTGGAAAAGTCTTAGTTTATCAACCCCGGATATTAGTTTATTATTATAAATTATTTTAGACTTAAAATAATTTTTTTTAATTAGACAAAATTTACAGATGTTTTAAATATAATTATAGAAAAATTGTGGAAAACAATTTGATAACTTTTACGATTTATGTTAAATCAATTACATAATTGAAATTATCTCAGACTTAAAGTCTTTTTGGAGACAACATTATGAAAATAGCAATTGCCGCTGACCACGCAGGATTTGATTATAAATTTAAGCTTGTTGATTGGCTTAAATCACAAGGACACCATGTATTAGACTTCGGTACTAACAGTGCCGATAGCTGTGACTATCCTGATTATGCCTATCCAGCCGCAGAAGCAGTTGTCAATCATTCGACGGACTATGGAATTATTATTTGCGGCACAGGAATAGGTATGAGTATGGTTGCAAACAAAGTACAGGGCATAAGAGCGGCTAACTGCATGACACCTGAAATGGCTCGCTTAGCCAGACTGCACAACAATGCAAACGTTCTCACATTTGGAGCAAGGCTGATAAGCATAGGCCTGGCACAAGAGATTATTACGACTTTCCTCAACACCGGGTTTGAAGGAGGAAGGCATACTAACAGGGTAGAGAAAATTCACTTGCTGACGGATTGCTGATGAAAAAAACAGAATTTACTGAAATAGATGCCCTCTTTGTCGGTGCTCATCCGGATGATGTCGAGCTTGGTGCCGGCGGAACGGTTGCAAACCTGGCCCGTGAAGGAAAGAAAGTTGTTATGGTTGATTTCACCCGCGGTGAGCTTGGTACACGCGGCTCGGGCGAAAGAAGATTGAAAGAAGCCTCGAAAGCCGCTCAAATACTCGGCGTTCAGGAAAGAATCAACCTCGGTTTGCCCGATGGATTCCTTAAATCAGATGATGAAACCATTAAAAAAGCTATTCATGTTATCAGAAAATACCGCCCGAAAATTGTTGTGCTCAATCCAGAGTACGAGCGTCATCCCGACCACGAAGCCGCACACAGAATCATAAGGAGTGCTATGTTCAAATCTGGTTTGTTACGAATCGAAACCAAAGAGAATGGAAGATTGCAAGAGCCATTCCGCACACGAAAGATTATCAGCTATCAGCAGGCTTATGCTTTCACCCGCAAGCCCGATTTAATCGTTGACATCAGCGACACATTCGAAACAAAGATGAAGGCAATTAAGGCATACACGTCACAGGTCTATGTTCCCGGTATATCAGACCCGAATGGACCTGTAACACGCCTCTCCAGGCCTGAGTTCCTCGAGGAGCTTGAAGCGAGAGCCATATATTTCGGTACATTGATTGGCTGCCGCTATGCCGAACCTTTCATTTCAATCGAACCTGTGGGATTGAAGAGCTTGAGTGGGATAATTTAAAATATAAATTGTTATAGTAAATTTGAACCTTAATTAATTATTTTTGCAATATGGATGAAAAAGTAAAATATTGGTTAAGTCTTTCTGAGTATGATTTGGATACAGCCGAAGCCATGTTGCAAACCAATCGGTTTCTTTATGTTGGATTTATGTGTCATCAGTCAGTTGAAAAGATTTTGAAAGCCTATTTTACAAAATTAAAATCAACAACAGCTCCCTACACTCATAACCTAACTTTTTTATCGAAGGAAACAGGTATTTATGAACAATTTAATGATGTGCAGAAAGAAATAATTCAAATGATTGAGCCATTAAACATTGAATCCCGTTATCCATCATACAAAGAAAAGATATTTGAAAGTCTCAACTATGATAGATGTGTACTAGTTATTAACTCAACAAAGGATTTAGTAAATTGGATAAAGAAGAAATTATAGCAAAATTGATTCAATACAAAAAACTAGTATCAAAACATTTTAATATTGAGAAAATGTACTTGTTTGGTTCATATGCCCGTGAAACTCAGCAACAGTACAGTGATATTGATGTTGCCTTTGTGGTTAAAGAAATAAAAGAAGATTTTTTCACGTACGCTCCTCTGCTTTGGAAATTACGAGTTGATATTGACCCAAGAATAGAGCCGGTAATGTTCGAGCGGGGAAAAGACCCTTCAGGCTTTCTCGAAGAAATTATTAGAACCGGAATCGAGATTAATTAAATTTTCTTTATGTCAATCGAACCTGTGAGTTTGAGGAGCTTGAGTGTGTTGTTATTCTAGTCGGTATTAATAATGAAAAACATAATTGGAATAGAAAAAATAAACAAAATTTATGCTCAATTTGATTTTATTTTAATTGGTATTTTCGTAATTTAAATTATGACAAAAGAAGAGAAAATTGAGTATTGGCTCAAAACGGCTGAGCACGATTTAAATACTGCTAAGGGCTTATTTAATATTGAACATTTTGATTGGTGCTTGTTCCTTTCCCATCTTGTTTTAGAAAAAATCTTAAAACCATATTACGTTCGTAATAATAATGATATCCCACACAAAATACACGATTTAGTACGGTTGGCGGAAAAAGTTAATCTGAAGTTAACTGAAGAACAGTTCCGGGTTTTGGAGAGAGCAAATTATTTTAATATGTCTGCAAGATATCCTGACGAAAAACTAAAATTCTATCAAATTTGCACTAAAGATTATACCGAATTGCATTTTAATGAAATAAATAATCTATATTTATGGCTGAAATCAAACCTGAAATATTAGAAAAGGCTCTGGAATACCTTGAGCAAGTGAAAGAGAGGAATATTGACATTATTTCGGCTTACATTTATGGCTCATTTGCCAGAAACGACAATAACGAACTGAGTGATATTGATTTGGCAATTGTTTCAAACTCATTCGAGGGAAACATTCTAATTGATATAGAAAAAATTCTTGGTATATCGCGTAAAGTTGACTCAAGAATATCCGTCCTTCCTCTCAATGAAGAAAGCTTAGATGGTTTTTTTATTCAATCCGAAGTAATAGAAAAAGGAATAAGAATTTACTGAGTTTGGTTTAGGTTTATTAATACCAAGAACCAGAGCTGTATATCAAACTTGTGATATTAAGGAGTTAGAGCTGGATATTGTAATTAATAATAATCAATCAATATCGTTATAATAAATAATTGATAATGTTTTATTTCCATGATAGATGAAAAAGCAAATATAATAATATCTGAAATTTGCGATGAATTGAAATCCATTTATCCTGATTTTCGTGGAATATATTTATTCGGCTCCCATGCCCGCGGCGAAGCAAATGATGATTCTGATATTGACCTTGCTATTCTTTTTGATAGGGAAATTGACTGGAGATTCAAAGACTCTGTTCGGGATGTTATTATTGAAAAAGAAATTAAATATAGTTTAATAATTGATTCTCATTTTTATAATACTCAAGATTTTATTGAACCGGCAACTCCTTTAAGAGAAAACATCAAATTACAGGGTATATTCCATGGAAAATGAAAAATTAAAGGAATTAATTAAATATAGGATTGAAAGGTCGAAAGAAACACTTAAGGATGCAGAGGTTGCTATAGAAAATGATAGAATAAATAATGCTCTTAACAGGATATATTATTCAGCATTTTACATTGTTTCTGCATTGGCATTGAAGCATAATTTTTCGACATCAAAACATAAACAACTTTTGGGTTGGTTTAATAGGGAATTCATATCAACCGGAAAAATTGAAAGTGGATTATATAAAATATATTCAAAATCATTCGATACACGGCAGGAAAGCGATTATGAGGATTTTATTGAATATGAAAAAAGCGAAGCTGAACAACATTTTTCCGATATGCTCCAGTTTGTATCAGAAATTGAAAAAATTATCTTACAAGATTAATTATGTGATTATCTATGATTGATGAAAAAGTAAATATAATAATATCTGAAATTCGCGATGAATTGAAATCCATTTATCCTGATTTTCGTGGAATATATTTATTCGGCTCCCATGCCCGTGGCGTAGCAAATGATGATTCTGACATTGACCTGGCTATTCTTTTTGATAGGGAAATTGACTGGAGATTCAAAGATGAAATTAGTAATTATATCTGGCTCAAGATGGTAAATAATGTTATTCCAATTGATTCTTTTACACTGAACTATAATGAAATTGATTATCCAAAAACACCATTCAGAGAAAATATTTTAAAAGAAGGTATGTTTTATGGAAACCAATGATATAAATTCAATAATAAATATAAGAATAATTAAAGCGAAAGAGACTATTGAAGATGCAAGAATAGCTCTTGAATCTGAGAGGTTCAGAAATGCTTTAAACAGAATTTATTATGCTATTTTTTATATGGTTTCTGCACTTTCTCTTAAGAATGGATTTTCAACTTCGAAACACAAACAATTAATGGGTTGGTTTGTTAAAAATTATGTATCAACAGGAATTATAAAACCCGAATTTTCAAATATATACAAACGTGCTTATGAAAGAAGGCAGGAAAGTGATTATGATGATGTCCTTGAATTTGATAAAAATCAGGTAGAATCTCATTTTTCCGATATGCTCCAGTTTGTATCAGAAATTGAAAAAATTATCTTACAAGATTAATTATGTGATTATCTATGATAGATGAAAAAGTAAATATAATAATATCTGAAATTCGCGATGAATTGAAATCCATTTATCCTGATTTTCGTGGTATTTATTTATATGGCTCCCATGCCCGTGGCGAAGCAAATGATGATTCTGATATTGACCTGGCTATTCTTTTTGATAGGGAAATTGACTGGAGATTCAAAGATAAAATTAGGAGTTTAGTTTCAGTTAAAGAAACAAAATACGAATCACTAATTGATTCTATTATTATTAATACTTATGATATTATAAATCCTAAAGAATTACTTTTTTATGAGCTAAATACTAAAGGTATTTTGTATGGAGCCTGAACTAATTAAAATTATCGTTTAGAGAAGAATTCAAAAGTCAAAAGAAACAATTGATGAGGCCAAGCTTGCTTTTACAAACAATCAATTCCGGAGCACCTTAAACAGAATTTATTATGCTGTATTTTATATTGTATCTGCACTTGCAGCAAAGCATAATTTTGCTACTTCAAAACACAAACAGTTAATGGGATAGTTTAATAAGGAATTTGTAAAAATAAATATTGTAAAATCAGAATATTGGGATATATATTCTAAGACATATAAAAATAGACAGGAAAGTGATTACCTTGACTTTGTAGAATATTCAAAAGAAGAAATTGAAAGTAATTACTCCGATATGCTCCAGTTTGTATCAGAAATTGAAAAAATTATTTTACAAGATTAATTAGTCTTTTTCATTATCTCACAATTCATATCAATTTAAGTTAATGAAATTATAAAGCTAAAATGATTTTAAAATTTAAAAACATTTAAATTTTTTTTCTAATTCCTTCAAATATAATGTTCAGATGTGAGTCTTATTTCCCAATGTTAATTAAAGAAAAATAATTTATTAGTTGTATTTTAATATTTTATTATGTAATTTTATATTATATTTTAGGATGACCTTGTAATTTTCCAAGAAAATAATACAAGTATTTTTTTACATTTCCATTGGGGTGTGTTTATGCAAAAGTTCTCAATTTTTTTCAAGACAAAACTTTTCTGTCTTGTTGTCTTTCTTTCACTATTAGGGATTAGCCAGAATATTAAGGCTCAATCCTGGGTGCAGGAAGCAACTCAAGGCGGATTTATTATAAAAAAAGTTGTTAGCGATACGGCTGTCTGCACAGGTCAGCCGTTCAGCTATACAATATATTACACAATACCGGCTGGTGCTACAAATGTTACTATTATTGACAATTTGGCACCCGGCGGCATGTTCTTAGGCGCATCTTATAGTATTGCCTGCGGAACTCCGACTGTTGTTGCTCCAACAATTAATCAAATGGGAGGAACTTATTCTTTAAGCTGGGCAAGTGTGCCGACGAGTTGTACAGGCTCATTTACTATCAGTATTGCTTTTCCCAATGGCACTACCTGTCCGGGAACAACATTGAGAAACAATGTGTGTCTTATGGGCACATTGGACAACAAATTATATGAATTTTGTACCGGGTATGTAAATGTAACAGCAATAGCTAACAATCCCTGGCATGTTAATAAATATCCTCTTGGAGTTGCATGGCAGGGCGGGAATTGCCCCTATGCTTCAGCCAGCGATACTATTACTTACCAAATCTGTGTCTATAAAGATGTTGGTACAACCTGCCAGTTAAATTTAGTTAACGGTGTCGTTACAGATACTCTGCCGACAGGTGCTGTATTAGTAAGTTCTAATTGCGGTGCCACACAAACAGGCAATGTCGTTACTTGGCTCGTAGGGAACATGAGTGCAAATCAAATGTATAACCAGGCATGCTGTCAGATTAAAGTCTATTATCCCAGTGGTCTGTTCCCTGCAGGTACTCCATTGTTAAATCAAGCTACGTTATCAGGGCAATTAGGAAGTCCGAATCAGCCCTGCGGAAATTTCACTACACAAAGCCAGCAAACATGTGTCCAAATTGTATCTGTTACTAAGGGAACTTTATATAAATGGGTTTATACAAATCGTCAGCCCGGATGTGCAGGACAGTATGTGATTTATGTCTGTAACAACGGAACGACATCATTGCCGGTAACAGTATTGGATACTCTCCCGGTTACTCTGACGGGTTACAGCCTTGGCCCGCAGTGGAATTTAACAGGCTCACTGAGCAGCGGAATTGTTACTGTAACAGGTACATTAGCTCCGGGACAATGTGGATATGTTTATGTTAATTTTACAATACCCGCTACTGCTACTGTTGGCTCTACAATAACAAATTGTGCCTGGCTGGTACTTCCGACAGGAGGTTCGCAAAGCGCCTGTGCATCGTTCGTTGTTGACGCACCCGCTGCAACTCCATGTTTATGGAAAGAGGTATGTAATAAGCAGACGAGCTATACTCCCGGTTCTACATTCCGTTACAGATTAAGAATCCAGAATATCGGGGGAATGCCATTAACAAATGCTACTTTGACTGACCAGCTTGACCCGAATTTGGAATATGCCGGTAATCCTTCATATTATGTTAGTAGTACATGGAATACTCCATGCACAACCACTCCGGCAACGCCGTGGACAGGGGTTATTGGCTTAGCGTATAATTCCGGAACAAATATTATAACTGCTACAATTGATACTGTTCCTGCGGTATGTCAGAACATATTCTATGTCAATTGCGGTATGTACGGAACTTCGGGAGTGCCTTATTACTTTATTGAATTTGACGTCAAAGTCCGCGATTCATCAGCCTTAGGCAACGTTCCCAATTCATTTAAATTAAGCGGCGGCTCTCTCGGCACTGCATCATATATATCAAATATTGATTATGTGTTAATTGTCGGTACTGTTGGATTCTCTCTCGATAAGGGAGTGAAAAAGCCGTCTGACCCGAATTATGGAACGAGTGTTACGACTTCTGCTGGTTCCACAGTTGATTACAAATTAAAAATGAATTCGTCGGGAACAGCACAACTCAGGTATGTAACATTTGCCGATTTATTGCCGAGAGATGCATCTCCTGCCGACCAGAAAATTCTGCAGTTGTGCGGCTCGAGAGGAAGTACAGGCAACTTTGATGTTGCATACAATGCATTAATAAATGCAAATCCTGTCATTACGCAGTGGAAAAATCCATTTAATGCAGGTCTTGCTAATGTGAACAATTTATTCCCGCCGGGTGCTCCTGGCAATGCTTTCACTAATGGATGCGGAACCGGTGGAACATGGAGTTCGGCATGGGTTTCATTGGATAAAAACCTGGGAGCTCATTTCGGTCCTTCTGCAATAGGTGTAGGCGGTGCTTCTGTTGAATTCTCAGGTAACCTCATAAACGGTCCTGTACCACCATCGGGAAGCCTTTGTAACACATTCGCCGCAAGCGGCTGGACTAAGCATTTAATACAAAGTAATATTGTAAACTACCAGCTTGCCGGCCAGTCGGAATCGAGTCCTGTATGTGTTACAATAGATACAGTTCAACAGCCGACTCATTGCATTGACAGCGTAAAAATACAAATCAAGTGCATTGGTAAAGATGCAGCAGGAAATTATCAGTACGCGATACAAGTTACAGCTTCGAGTTGTTTCCCTGCTACATTGATGATGAATTCACCTGATGGTACTTTTGTACCTGCAACATTCAGCTTGGCATCAAGCCCATGGACTATTAATCCGACTTTCACTCATACTTCGGCAAATAATCCTATTAAGATTAAATACGCTATTCTCTGCAATGGTTTGGTATGCCGTGACAGTTTAATGCTGGATCTGCCTCCTTGCGACCAGCAGGAACCTGAAGAATGCTGTGATAAATTCATTCACAAAATTGAAAAGCCGCAAATTGCCTGGACAAGTGCCGGAGCAGTCGTACTGGGTGTCGGCATGTCTGCCGGACCGGCTCCAATCAAGAAATTTACTGCAACGATAGTTTCTGCCCAGCTCCGCAGACAAAGCGGTCCATGGCAGCGAATATTCGGAGATATTTTAAATGGCAGTTTGATTGTAGCTCCCGCACCGGGTCCTCAGTTGCTTAGCCTGTTCAGCCGCGAAGCTGTATGGGGTGAAGGACAGTGTATTGACTGGAGACAGGGTGCTAATCTTATTCTGAAGATGTTATTCCCTCCTGTCGGAGGCATTTTGTACAAGGATTCGCTAAGGTTTGCCATAAGGTACAGCTTTACCGACTGCAACTGCTTAACATGCGATACTGTGGTTTACTATACGATTGTCCGTAAATGGAAATGGATTCCTTGGGACCCCACAGACATCCATATTATCAGGGGTAGTGCCGATGGTAATGAGAAGGGTAACCAACCACAAAGCGAACAACCCGCAGCAACCAGTCTGTTAATGGATGATGTAAACAACGGCAGTCTCTGGGTAATAAGTCCCGACAACCCGGATAATGATGTTACAATCACCGGTGTCGAGGTCAATTCCCAGCAGGTTCAGCTTTCCGAAATCAAAAACGGAAATACGAACGGATTTATTCAGGGTGAGATTGGATTTGTCGAAACAGATATCAAGAAGGGAGACAATGTTCCAATCAGCCTGCTCTTCAATAATTCGAGCCAGTTAATGAAATTCTCCGTTTATGTCCGGTTTGCATACAAGATGGATGGTTTCGATGAGATTCTCTTCTCCGAACCGGTACTCTATAATGCAAGAGTTCCCGGTGCCGCTCCGGATGAAATGGCAATTGATAACGAAACCAAGCCGGCTAATGTTGCTTCGTATGCTTTGTACATCAGCAATTCAAACGGTTATGAAGAAGGTATTTCTTCAATCAGCATCAAGCCTCTTGGCAGCTTAAAGCTCCTGGCAGTAGGACCGCCAAGCTCTGATGATGGCAAGACCTATTTAATCCCGCAGGTGCAGGAGGATGGTTCTTATATAATAACCGTTCCAAGCCAGGGCACAGCCGGACTTGAGCCGTTGAAAACAGCAAAACCGATATTCCTCACTCTTTCCGGAGTTGACGCCTCTAATGCTGATGTCGAATTCACTACATTCGATAATAATATGCAGCAGATTTCCCAGGGAACTCTTACCCTGTCGAATCCAATTTCAGCAGTAGATGATGGCAATGGAGGTTTAAACTACGGAACAGTACTGAATCCCGTAGCTCCGAATCCTGCGAAGAATTTCGTTACGATTTCATTCGCTTTGAACGAAACGGAAAGCAATGCAAAATTGAGCATCGTTGATATGAAGGGCACTGAAGTCCTCAAGGTGCTCGACAATGCAATAATAGAGCAAGGCTCTTATATCCGTGGAGTGGACGTAAGCAATCTGCCTTCAGGGGCATATTTCATAGTATTGCGTACACAAAATGGAGTAAGCACGAAATCACTCTCGATAGTCAGATAATTATCTGATTGACAGAATAATTAAAAACCGCTTGGCGAAAGTCAGGCGGTTTTTTTTGGTGTGCCTGGCATGAACTATAACTACAGGGTGAAAGTCCCGAACGAGCCTTGATAGTGGGAATCGTTAGCTAAAGACAAGGGTGTCCG